>DATMAX010000001.1:0-10034 GCA_035559395.1 Methylococcus sp.
CGCCCGAGCATCGGCCGAGCCGGAGGTCAAGACGGTCTACAAGCCCCTGCGCCGGCGTCTACCCGATGAGCGGGCCAGCATCACCCACAAGTTCAACGTGGGCGGCCACGAGGGCTACCTGACCATCGGCCTCTACGAGGATGGCACCCCTGGCGAGATCTTCCTGCGCATGGCCAAGGAGGGGTCGACCATCAGCGGCCTGATGGACTCGTTCGCCATCGCCATCAGCCTGGCGCTCCAGTACGGCGTGCCGTTGAAGGACCTGGTGAACAAGTTCAGCCACCTGCGCTTCGAGCCGGCAGGGTTCACCACCAACCGGGACATCCCCATGGCCAAGAGCCTGGTCGACTACATCTTCCGGTACATGGCGTCCAAGTTCCTGGACAGGGATGCCCAGGATCAGGTGGGGATCATCAACCGGCAGCTGACATTGTCGGAGGCAACGCCGATTTCCGGGGAGGGCGCGGCCGCGACCACTACCCCCTCGCCGGCTAGCGCAACGGCTTCGGGGGCAGCGGTCGCACCCGCTACCTCCTCGCCAGCCACTGTCACCTCTGACGGTGCCACCACTACGGCTGCTGATGCCGCCTCATCCGGGGCAGCCGCCTCCGCACCTGGCCGCCAGGCACCGGAAGATGGAGCTAACGCAGCGTCGTCAGGTTTTGAGATCTCCGAATCCGGCGCAGCTACTACTGACGCGAATGCCGGGCTCCTGGATGGACTCAAGGTCCTTGCGCAGAACGGCTATTTGAAGACCGATGCGTCCCGCGAGGAGCGGCTGAACGCCGGGCAGGCGCCGGTCATCTTCGACACGGCCGATTCGCCGGCGTGCACCGACTGCGGCTCGATCATGGTCCGCAACGGCTCCTGCTACAAGTGCATCAACTGCGGCGCAACGTCGGGGTGCAGCTGAGGATAAGGGAGGCGGGTACCAGGGCACACGCTACGCCCAATGCTCGGCGGACTGGCTGCAGACTCGCCCAGCATTCCCTCAGTCGAAGGACGCCTCACTCTTGCTGCCCTTCAGCCGGGGACCAGCGGTGGGCGGAATATGGACTCGATGGCGTGTCAAGTGGCGGGGACGGGTCCTTAATCCGCAGGTTAGAAGCCGTACTTCCTGAAGCGCATTTCGAATGCGTCCTTCCCGCCATCGAGCACTGTCAGGACTGCGTCACGTATGGCGCGGTCCTCAATTGCTCCTTGGGCTGCCACCCATCCCCGTTCGGCGTCAGCCTGAATGTGGATCACCTGATCTGCGTCACCGTTCACAACGATGTTGGCGTCATGAGTAGCGAATATGACCTGCCGCCGTCCTTTGAGGGCTCGAAGGGCGGGCAGGACCGTACTGAAGAGGTACGCCTTATCGAGTTCCTCCTCAGGCTGATCAATAACCAGTGGCCGGTCGTCTCCTGTTTGGAGGAGGAGTGATAGGAGAAGACTCACCTGTTGGCCGCCAGAGAGCGACTCCATCGCGCGGTACTCGCCGTTGTCGAGACGCAACTCCAGCAGGTACTCATCGGGAGTGTGGAGAGCGGCGAGTTCCATCCTCCGCTCGTCAGTGAACGCTTCGCGGACCGTTTGCGCCACTTGCTCGCTCATCCCTAAGCGGTCGAGCCGATTCTCCGTCAGAGCCTGAAGGATCTCCTCGGGGCCGAACTTACGGCTGCCCCTGTCTCGCCACCATCGCGTGATGCCCCGTTGACGCAGGCCTCCGATCCACTCGTCAAGTCCGGTATCGACGCCGTTTGGCACGACACAAACCCGGATGCGTTCAAAGCGCTCGGAAACCGTCAGCCTCATACGGTGCTGCCCTGGTGTTGAGTGCCGCAAACTGGTTCAGTTCCTCGGTAGTCCCGCCCGATTCAACAACCGCCTGCTCAAGTTGTGTCCTAAGAGCGTCGCTCTCCGCTTCTGCTGTACTCAGTAGGTTCTGGATCTCCGACGCGATCGACGACAGTACATCAGCAGCGCGTCTGAGGAGTCCGCGAGCCTCGTCGAGTCGCGCCGCGAGCCGATCAATCTGATTCTCGGAGACGAGACCCCGCATCGCATCGGTCGCAGGTGCATGTAGCTCTAGGGCGTTAGACGCTTCAAGTTGGGTTGCGATGGCGGCAATGATTGCCTCCAAATCCCGTCGCAGCGTTTCGACGCGCGAAATGTCGGCCCGGAACTCAGCGAGGCGCCCTGCTCCGATCTGTTCGTAGCGTTCGAGAGCATCCCTTGCGGCTGATGAAGCGGCGAGTCGCTGCTCAGCTTCGGCAAGTTCCTGCTGAGCAGTCACAGCTCGCCTCACGAGCCGTCGCAAGTCGCCGCTTTGGGAACTGATTTTCGCCTCGAGTCCTTCTAATCGCGTTGCCAGAGCGGGAACCAACTGGTACAGCAGCCGCCGGAGACCCACTTGATCCCGAGTCGCACGTTGTAGCTCGCGCTGGGTGAAGAACACCGCAGGCCAGCGCTCTCGGACAGGGTCGGTTGGTGCCATGGGACCGCAAACGTCCACCTCAACATCAGGACTGCCTGAAAGGAATCGGTTTCTCGCCCGGGATTCGACGTCACTGCGCACTTGGGGGTCTTCAGGCGCCGGAAAGCCATAGTGGACGCGTATGCCATCCAATAGCGTCGACTTTCCCGACATCCTGCCCGCGATAACGCAAGTGAGATCGGGGTTGAAGCCAAAATGGACCGACCGCGGTCCTCCGTCCCCCTGCCCACCGAAGAACGAACTTCCCCCGGACACGGTAATCCCTCTTATCCAAGGTCTGTCCTCCGCTAGAGGCGCAGGGACTGAGCCCACAGTGAGGCTTCCGTCTGCCGCGCGCTCGAACGCAATGCGCACTCGCGAATCCGAGGCAAGGAACGCCTGACGGAGAGCCTCGATCCGCGGGAACGCCATCTTCACGAAGACGGTTCGAGATCCGAGTTCTCCGAGCAAGCATGACGTGGGATCTGGATTCAATCTGTATGCGTCACTAGCGTGGACGTAGGCTTGGTGGAAGCGAGCCATGGCATCGCGCAGCCAATGCTCGCGACCCTTAAGGGCGTCCTCGGGCAACATTGAGTCCCCGAGTTCAAGTGCTGCCAGATGCTCGTGCGGGAAATGAGCAAGCATTTGGCTCTTCAGCTGACCGAACAGACCCCGCTCGCTATTGAACGCGTGAGGCGCGATACACAGCCACTGCCATGCGCCATCAGCGTCCTTCTCCAGCGCAGGAGGGTCCCGAAGGCGTCCTTGGTCGTCCGACCCGACAGTTGGAGCGTGCTGCCTTCCCACGGCCGCACCCCGCCCATAACTGCGTGAAAAACTCTGACGAATTCCTCTCTGCCGATTTCTGGGTCAAAGAGAAACAGAAGGTGAACGCCACGGGAACCGTCGGCCATGCCAGGCTCGAAACCGGGGAAGACCGCATAGATGCGTTCTCGAAATGGCCTTCCGCTATCGTCAACGCCTGAGTTCCACATGTCCGCCACGGCCCATACGGCACTCAGCTCCGTCGTGTCGCCCACATAGATCTGATGAGGGGTAAGCCCTATTACCTCCACGCCGCGCGCGATAGCCGTGTGCAGCAGCTCTCTCGCATATAGCTCAATCGCACCCAAATCGGGAGGGACCCCGCCGCTGCCAGACCACGCGACACGATTCCCCGGGTAGTCGTCGAGGGTATGCACGTGTAGATCCGCTCGTAGCCAGCGCGCTCCCGGAACATCGGTATGCCACTGGTCGGCCCGACTCGCGGACAAAGGGCGCCACCGATCACTACTCCCTAAAGTCCGACCAGTTCGTGAATACGCCTATGCGTTGGCCTTGCTGAAACAGACTGGCAGCCCATCAGGCCGCGGGAGGCTCCCGTTAACAGCTGCGCGCTCAAACTAGGAATCATCCAACGAGCGATCTGCATCCTCGGCCAAGGGCTGCTCCGCCCTCTGCTCGATCCATTCAAGGTAGTTTTGAAGTTCACTAAGTTCCTCGAACGAGACGGAAGCGCCGCTTGAGCTGTGCGCGGCCACCTTGCGGATTTCGTTGATCCTGGCTATCCAAGCAGTCCGCCGCTCCTTGGACCCTGTCTTGGTGTCGGACAGCAGGTCCGAGAAGAGCGTCCAGTTGGCAATGGCGATCTGCCGATAGTGAATCAAGTCGAAGTAGGCGTCCTTGCTTCCGCGTTGGTTGTTGTCCTCCTCTTGGCGCTGGGAGACTGGTGTCCGGACCGCCTTCGGTACGCCGTCGTACCACCACCGATCGTCTCCTTCCCCGAATTGAGCCCTGAGTACCCCAACGACGATCTTGTTGAGGAGGCGCTCGATATCGCCAATCAGTGACATGGCCTGATCGTTGGTGCGCGCCTTCTCGCGCTCGAGAAAATCCTCGAGTCCGTCAGGCCTAAATTCGGGGAAGCGCTCCTGGAGTGCGGCCTGTGCGTGGCGCATTCCCGCTGTTTGCCCCTGGACCCCGCGTAGTGACCGAAATGCGACTCGCTGTTCTTGGGACATGGCCCCGAAGTAATCGCCGAGGCATTCCGCATAGGGCTCTAGCCGTGCAATAACTTCGGCTGGCGGGAGGTCGGCGAGCCGGGTTCTGCCTTGGTCCAGATGTTCCACGACGCTTCGAAGCGTCATGATCGCAACGGTTACGCCATCGTTCATTGCCAGCCCGCCACCCTCCCCCGCGCCAGCCGCCCACCAATCCGCCGCCCGCGCTTCGATAGCGGAGAACCAAGCGTTGAGGACGGCGTTGGTTCTCTTCACGACTTGGTCGGCACGGTCCGACCAGAAAGGGCCCGGGTTCACCACCAAATTGTTTTTTACCGACCCGTAGTAGAAGCCCGGCTTGTCTAACGCCGAAAAGAGGCTGTTCAGAGAGATGCATCTCGTTTCGGTTCGAACGCTGTCCGCCAATAGGATCCTATCGAAGAGCGGAGAGTCTGCATCGCGACCCAGTTCCTGGACAGCTTCCGAAATGAGCGCTTGGATCAGCTTTCTAGGATCTTCAGAATTTCGGTGGAGGTCGGCGTATAGCTCTTGCAGCAGGCTTCGCTTCACGCTCTTCTGCTCGGCGTTGATGTCTATGAAGAGCTGCTGCTGCATGCTCCCCGGAAGTCCCTCGAAAGCAAGGACCGACAATTGGCTAGTGGCGGCTTTCGGATGACCCGAATATGCGAACAGTCTGTGCTGGCCATCAATGACCCAGGCCGATTTGTAGGTGGGTCGCAGGGTTAACCAACCATACGTGGCCCCCTCGCGCCCTGCCTCCTGCTTCGCCTTCTCGAAATGGGCACCGCTACCCTTCTTACCTGGATCAAGGTTGATCACTATGTTTGTGGGAAATATGGAGTCAGGTTCGGAGATGTAGCGCGTAATGCGGCGCAATCGTGAACGTGAAACCATTCGCTGGTAGCTCGCGATATCCGACCGCTTTCCACGCGCGCGATGGGAGACATAGGCGATCTTCAGCAAGTACTCGGGTGAGATCGCGAACGTGTAGCTACGGTATCCACCCATTCGGGACTCGAGTGCCGGCACTCGGATTGCCAGCCCTGGAATGGGCCTTCCCGGAGTCAGGTCCGCCAGGAACTGGTGTCTTGCGGCAGGGCCGAGGTGCCGCGTCAGGGTCTCGTAGTACTCGAGATCCTCCGTGTCGAGGAGGGCTACATTTTGCTCTCTGGCCCGCTCTCGGTCGGTTGCCGAGAGGATTGCGTTGTGGGTCCACAGGCCCAGCACGATCGAGCGCTTTGCGCCACCCTTTTCCTTCATCGCCCGCGCCAGAGCTTCCCGGGTGAGGCCATGTTTGGCCAGTTCCTGCTGCAGGTTGGGCCGGCGGCTTCTGGAAGCGAGCGACTTGCACTCCACAGCCACGCACACCTCATCGTCGATCGCAACCACGTCGATTTGGCTGGTGAGGCGTCGCTCCGAGTCAGGATTGATTATGAGGGTGGCACCGCCCTCGCCAGACATTTCAGAGAACCCCATCCGGTGGAGGAGAGACCACACTCGGTCTTCTAAGAGGGTGGGGTGGGGCTTGGGCCGCTCAACAGTCACAGAGCGCTTGCGGACGGCCTTGACTGTCCATCCGGCCGCGACCGCCTCCTCGAGTTCAATCGGCCTGATCCTTCGCCGTTCTACCGCCCTAGACCTCTGCCGCGCTTGCCCCACGAGGTCCGAACGATTGAGGACATTGGCGAGGAGTTCACTACCCGGCATTCGTAAATAGGTACTCCTCGATCTTGTTCCGATGAACCGAATGTGCCGCGATAACCGAGTGGCGGGGAATAGTCAGGTGCCGGAATCCGCTGTACAGCTCGCGGATCGATTCATGATGTGCGTTGCTCACAATCACGACGCAACCCTGGCGATCAAGTCGCTTTGCCGTTGCCGCGAGTCGCTTCTGATCCTCCCACGAGAACAAGCGCTGGTTGTATTTCACGAAACCGTTGTTGGAGTGCTTCACTGTGTACGGAGGATCGAGGTACACGACGTCTCCAGACGCCGCCCCCTCTAGCGCAGCCTCGAAATCGCCCATTCGGATCGCTGCCGGTCTCAGCGCTTCGCTGTATGGGCTCAACCGGTCCTCGTCGGCCAGGTCGCCGTAATCTCGGCCTCCAAATGGGACGTTGAACTTGCCTACGTGGTTTACTCGATATATTCCGTTGAAAGCGTGGGCAGTGAGATAGATGAAGCGCGCCGCGGACTCGGCTCGCGTGGTCGGCTCCTGCCCCCGAATTCTGTAGTATGAGGCTGCATCTGTAGGCATCTTCCGCAATTCCCACATCACTTCATCGGGACAGTCCCGAATGGCCTCGTAGCAGCGCATCAGGTCAGTGTTGGCGTCCGAGATCACGGCATCGTGCGGTCTTAGGGCGAAGAACAAAGCGCCGGCCCCTAGGAATGGCTCGAAGTACCGCCCAAATGAATCCGGGACAATCTCAAGGAGCTTCGGCACGAGCCATCGCTTCCCGCCTGGCCATCGGAACAAGGGACGAAGGGGACGATTACCGGTCATGTCGGAAGCGTACCCAGACTCGTTGACACCTCGCGCGTCGCAGACCTCCTGTCGTGAGCGATGGCCTCCGGGTGGCGATCGGCCCAGAGCTCGCCATCGGGCTCATCGTTGAGGAAGCTGACGGCGGTGGTGGCGAGGGCATCGGTCTCGTAGAAGACCGAGTGGTTGTCGAGCAGCCATTGTTGGTAGCCACCGATCTGGACCGATCCTGGAGGACGCGGCGCACCCGGTTGGGGCCGATGCGCAGCTCGACGCAGTTGTCGGCGGTCGACTTGAGCTCGACGACGACCGCGTTCTCGGCGCTGGTGGAAGCGTGGCCTGTCAGCATCGCATCAAGCCGGCGGCTGGTGTTGCCGAGCTGGTACTCGAGGATGATCCCGTGGTCGTCGAGCTCGGCTTGGTCGATGAGCATCGACAGCGCCATCAGGCTGTTCTGCCAGCTCGCCACCTCCGATGGCGCGGGCCGGTGCCCGATCTGGGTCGTGTATTCCGCGCGCAGCTTCTCGGCGATCCGATGCCTCCGCGCATCGGTCCGGAACTGCTCGGTCGTCCCGGCGTAAAGCTTCACTCGCCGTCCTCGTCGGAGCCGACCTCGCTCATCGCAGCCTCGATCGCAACCTCGACGGCTTGCGGCGCCGGAACTTCCTCGTGTTCTAGCGGCCCTTCAACGGCGGCACGAAGCTGAGGAGCCTTCGGCTTCCAGGCAGTCAGATGCTGAAGGACCTCCCCATAGAAGGTCTTCGTGTTGGACAGGACGCTGTCGATGAAGGAGCCGCGGCCGGCCTGACGGTTCAACCCGAGATCTCGGCTGAGTGAGAGTCGGAAGCCACGGATCTCCCGCGTGCGATCCGGGAGAACCACCAAAGGGTCATTCCGGACTTGGCCGAGTGGCGCGCTCAGCGTGAGCGATGTTCGGGCCAGCAGGACCTCGACGGCAAGATCGGGCGGCGCCTTCTGCAATTGACGCAATAGCCAAGACAGTCTGCCGCGCGATTTCCCTTCCCGCGGCGCGGCCAGCTCGGTGCTTACGACGATTTGGCGCGCCGATAGGTCGGCGACGATTTCCAGCGGGCCGGCTGTGTCTGGAATCTGAACATCTGCATAGAGCCGACCGGCATCGGCGAGAGATTGGCGCAATGCCTGGGCGCGGCCGGCTGCGGTCGACTCCTGTCGACGGGCGAGCTGCTTGACGTCCCGTCCTAATTCCTTGGTTAGGTCTAGGCAGAGGAATCGGATGAGCTCGTCCCAACGGTTGGCAATGGCCGCAACGTCGGGATCACTCTTGCGCAGCGTCCGGATGCGCGCCCCTTCGCGGACCTTTGTCCAGCTCGGCCCCATGTCGTCGAATTGGACGACTCCGGACCGTGGGTCTGAGAGGTACCGGATCAGCTCGTCCAGGATGTACGCCTGGTCGGGATCCCTGACGCCGCGGTACTGCTTCTGGACTTCGGCTTCCGTCAGGACCTGCACCCACGACCAGTGGTGGATGGAGACTTTCCGCAGCCTTTTCCGGTCAATCGGGATCGGGTAGTCCGACGAGCTGGTCGTGTAATGGTTCGAGATCGACAGAACCGCATCGATGCCGACGGCGCGAGCGAGGTCCAAGTAGGCTTCCATCTGGTCGCCAGACAGCGGCTGATCCGCGATCTTGCACTCAACGAGTGCCCACCACGTGCGGCCCGCACGTGTCACGCCCACGAGGCCATCGGGACGGATGACCTTGCCATTCCCGATCTTGAACGGCGTCTCGACGAACGCCTCGATCTTGCCGGCTGGTGCGCCGAGTGGCTTCAGCAGCGTCCGTCCGAACTCATGCACATGTGAGAGGACGGCAAGCAGAGCGGATGCGGCGTTTCGCTCCTTGGCCTCGACGCCGGTGGAAGAGGTGATCGGGATCAGTCGCGCGACCGGCCAACTGTCGTCTCGTAGCAGCGTCAACTCCGTTGTTTCCACCCGATTTGCTTCAATGCCTGCCCCATCCCGTACTCGAACCGGCGCTGCTGGCCCGAGCCCGGGAAGGGGATGAATTCGTCTACTACGGGAAGGCCCGCCTGCCGTAGAGGCCACATGGCGGCGTCGTACACCGTCGCCTTGATCAGGATGATGTGCTGTGGGTTCAAGGCACGAACCCGCTCGAGCAATCCATCAAGGCAGCCACGAAGCTCGCATTTGTCGAGGATTGGCTCTTCGCAGAGGTCGATGAGGAAGACGCCCGCGTCGCGAGGTTGAGCCAGGAGCTCGGCCTTGTTGAAGCGCGTCGGGTTCGACGCCCAACACGGACCGAACGACATAGCGAAACAAGGAGTCGTGCTCGCGCACGTCGGTGAAGTAGAAGTAGCGGTGGCGAGCGGAAGGTGGCGCTTCAGCGATGAGCAGCAACTTGACCGTCTCGGGCCGGTACCGCGCTTGTGCTTGCGCGCGAAGGGCGCGCCAATCCGTCATCGCCGCATCGGTCCCTGCACGTGGCGCCCCTCGCGACGCATGTCAATAGGGCGACTCGCGCGACGCCAGCTAGGATGTCGCGGAACGCCGAACTGACCGAGCTCACTCGGCGGACGGCGCTGCAGGGACCGGTCTCGGACGGTCACCCTCCCCTCCGTCGCGGGCAACTTTCTCGCGATGTTAGCAATGATTGTCCAGCCGTCGGGTGACTTCGGCGCGCCCATTGGCCACAGGGATGACCTACTGCCCACGACGCGCGCCCATGACAGGGTCCTGCTGGTCGCCCGCGACTGTCAGCCCGGCGAGTCATTGCGGCCGGCAGGGAGCCGGGAGGCAGGGTCAGCCCTGCCAGCCTGTTTCCGCGAAGCTGAACAGGCGCTCGGGGATCATCCGCACCCAGGCTGCGGCCCAATCCAGGCTGCCGCCCTCGTTGCGCACCTGTGTGGTGTCGCGCAGGTGCGCCGGAACGGTCTCCAGCACCTCGGCCGGGCCCTCGGCGAGGACCGCGGCGTGGGTGGCATGCTCTCCCTCGACGACGGACAGCGCGAGCCACGGGTTGACCCGGACGTTGCGGAGCCGGGCCGCGCCGGCGACGGTCGGG
>DATMAX010000002.1:0-41603 GCA_035559395.1 Methylococcus sp.
CTTTATCATCATTCCATCTTTTGCGCGTTTGCGGCGTTTGAAAGCAGACCTGATAAAGAAGGGATTAAGACGAGGAGAGCGCGGGACACGCCAATCTCTATCTCGGTTTGAAAGCAGACCTGATAAAGAAGGGATTAAGACATCGACTCGAACATGGTTTTTTCCTCCATCGCAAGTTTGAAAGCAGACCTGATAAAGAAGGGATTAAGACGTGCTACGAATGGAATGCTTTGTGGTATCCATTGTTTGAAAGCAGACCTGATAAAGAAGGGATTAAGACGTCCGAATCGATAACCCTATTATCCCGCGCGACACGTTTGAAAGCAGACCTGATAAAGAAGGGATTAAGACTTCTCGAACGAGCAGCAAGCTTGCCGATCCTGACGAAACGATGAAGTATCATCCATACTTTTCGGGAACATCTTCGCTTATTCGGGATTCGCTTGCCCCTGCCTGTCGGCAGACTCGGTAGACAGGGCAGGCGGGTCGGGCAGGTCGGACGAGAAGATGGAACTGCCTGCCGGTAAGCAGGCGCGAGCGCATCGAAGTTACGGGTCGTCGTTATGGAAGCATCCACTGTCCCCTATAAGAAAAAGATTCTGCTCGCCGTCACCGGTCTGACACCGCAAGTCGTAACCGAGACACTGTATGCCTTGTATCGTGAGGGAAAAGACGCCCTCCCGACGGAAATCCATTTGCTTTCCACGTCCGAGGGCGTCGAGCGTGCCCGCCTGACTCTTTTGAGTGAGGAGCCGGGCTGGTATCACCGCCTGTGCCGGGATTATGGACTGCCGGATATGCAATTCGACGGGAGCCATCTCCATGTCTTGGAGGACACCGAAGGTTCACCATTGGCGGATATTCGCACCGAGTGCGACAACATGGCGGCGGCGGATACCATCACCGACTGGATACGCCGCCTCACCGAAGACGATGCTTCCCAGTTGCATGTGTCCCTGGCGGGAGGCCGTAAGACCATGGGTTTCTATGCCGGTTACGCGCTATCGTTGTATGGTCGTCCACAGGACCGGCTGTCCCATGTACTGGTGGGGTCTCCTTATGAGTCCCATCCGGATTTTTTTTATCCGACGCCATGCAGTCGCATCATCTTTACTGCCGGCACCGAT
The DNA here is from genome assembly GCA_035559395.1 of Methylococcus sp. GTDB lineage: Bacteria > Pseudomonadota > Gammaproteobacteria > Methylococcales > Methylococcaceae > Methylococcus. The sequence continues at coordinate 1,128 of DATMAX010000002.1, forward strand.
AGTCGGCCACTGGATACCAAAGCGGCGACCGTCACCCTCGCCGACATTCCGTTCGTTAGGCTTCGTTCCCATCTTCCTAGGGCGCTGCTGAATGTCCGCGCACGGTTTTCCCACGTCGTGGCAGCCGCGCAGTCGTCCCTGATTCAGCCGGGGTTGGTGATCGACTTGTCTGGCCGGCGCATCGCCGCCGGTGGCATCATGATCCCAGTCGCCCCCGCCCAGTTGGCTTTCCTGGCCTGGTTTGCCCGCCGGCGGTTGGCGCGGCTTCCCGCCCTGGGTTGCCCAGTCGATGGCGTACCGGAACCGGAGTATGCCGCAGATTTCCTCGCGGAATACCACAAGATCATCGGCGCCATGGGTGATGGCGATCGCACGCAGCAACGTCTGCGGCTGGGTATGGACAAGTCTTTTTTTGAGCAGACCAAGTCCAAGCTGCACCGGCGTCTTGCCGAAATGCTCGGTCATGCCGCCAGTCACTATCTGATCACCCATGACGGTGTTCGTCCGAAGCGTTTCGGCCTGATCCTTCCGCCCGAAGTCATCCGGTTCGGTCCGGTGGAGGACGAGTGACCGGCCTTCCGCCGCGGGCAAAGGCGGCGCCGGCAAAACTTGCGGCCACTTTGAAACGAGCCAGACAGCAAGCTTGCTGCCTCTGACAAAGCAAGACCCACTCCCTAAACTTCATCGTCGTTTCGGGCCGCCGCATCGTGACGGTGGCTTTCCTAGCATCCCATCCCTTGGTCTCTGTCGAAGGATTAAAACCGATGAAAAGATATTTCCTACCCGCGGCTGGCGTCCTCTTATCTGCATGCTCGGCGGGCTGGCACGCCCGCGACGTCCAGGACGCCACGGGCGGCACCGGCAGACTCACGGCCGGCACGGTGCAGCGCAGCATCCGGGTCGGCATGACTTCCGCCGAGGTGATCAGCATCCTGGGGGCGCCGAATATTGTCAGTACCGACGACCAGCGTCGCGAAGTCTGGGTCTACGACAAGATCGCCACCGACGTCGCCTATTCCTCCAGTTCTGGTTACAGCACCCTGCTTCTGTTGGGAGGAACGGGGGAGGCCGCCGCCCGTTCCACCAACCAGCGCACCCTGACGATCGCCATCAAGTTCGACGAGCAGCACAGGGTGCGTGATTTTTCCTATCACCAATCCAGCTTCTGAGAACCGGGTATGAGTACACGTATCGTCATTCCTTTGGTTCTTGGGAGTTTCGCCGTACTCGCCGGCTGCGCCAGCCGGATCCCCCGTGATGCGCTCACCCTGTCTCCGGAAAGCCTGCAGGTCCGCCAGCTCGAAACCCGCCGTTTCGCCACGAAGGACGAACAGCAGATCCTCACTGCTTCGGCTGCCTTGCTGCAAGACATGGGCTTTACGCTCGAGGAGGTAAACGCACCGCTCGGTGTCCTGGTCGGGCAAAAGCACCGCGATGCGGTACGCGCTGGCGAAGTCATCGGCGCGATTCTACTTACTTTGTTTACCCGTTATCCCGTCCCGGTCGACAGCCACCAAACCATGCGCGCCTCACTCGTCACTCGCCCGCTACCGAGCGGCAAGGAAACCGCGGTGCGGATCACGTTCCAGCGCATCGTGTACAACACCGAAGAGCGGATTACCAAGGCGGAGCCGATCCTCGAGCCTGAAATTTATCAAGAGTTCTTCGCCAAGCTTTCCAAGTCCCTTTTTCTCGAAGCCCACCAGATCTGAAGTCCATCCATGAAGACATCTATCACTATCATTGCCACGGTTCTCGCCGCCCTCGCTCTCGGCGGTTGTAAAAGCACCCGCGAACACCTTCTCGACAGTGAACAGAGCCAGCTCGCGCTGCGACAGATCCAGACCAAGGCGTTCGATACCACCGACAAGGAGAAAACCTTGCGCAGCGTCATCGCCACTCTACAGGACCTCCAGTTCGTGATCGACAAGGCCGACCTTGCCGTGGGTGTCGTCAGCGGCACCAAACTTTCCGGTTATCAACTCAAGATGACCGTCACCGTACATCCGCGTGGCGACAGGCAGATGCTTGTACGCGCCAATGCCCAGTACAACATCACTCCGGTGACCGATCCCGAACCCTATCAACAGTTCTTCGCCGCCCTGCAGAAATCCATGTTTCTGACCGCGCACGACGTCGACTGATTGCGAGACGAATGTTCGTTGGGCAGGACTTGGCAGGGAAGGAGAGGGACCACCGCTAGGCCACGCCCCAGGCGCTGCGCAAGCTTGCCGAGCTTGGTCTTTGGACCGAGGCGCAGTACAACACCGACATGCGCCGCGCCGAGGGCTTCAACCGTCTGGTAGTAGCTTCCTGGGTGTGACCGATGCGCTCAGTCCCACAAGGTCCTGATCGGATAACGTTGAATCATCGCATCCGGCGTGATCAGTGCCATACCCTGCTCGATCGCCTGACAGATCAGCAGGCGGTCGAAGGAATCGCGATGGATCGGCGGCAATGCCGGCAAATGCCGGGCGTCCGCTTCGTCGAACGAAAGCGGCCGAATCTCATGTACCGCACGCTGGCGCACGAAGTGAGCCCACGCCCCTTCGGGTGCAAACACGGTCAGTTTGCCAAGCGCATGCTTATGCGTTGCCTCCCACACCGATACCGCGCTCAGGAAAACCTCATGCTCGGGATCGGCCAGCAACGCGCGCATGGCGGGCGTGAGCTCGGGTTCATCCCAGATCAGCCACAGAAAAACGCAGGTATCGAGCAGAAGTTTCACGGAGCTTACTTGCGTTCGGGCTTCCAGTCCGGATGCAGCGGGTCCGTCGGTTTGACTTCGTACCACTCTGCGAGATCCTCTTCGCTCAGCGGTTCGAAGAACTCTGGCCCGACATGTCCCATGCCCTTGGCGAGCCCGATCGGCCTCTGCCTCGGCTGCTCTGCCTGCTCTGGCGCCACCGGCACCAGCTTGGCCACGGGCTTGTTGCACCGCGCGATGATCAACGTCTCACCAGCTTCCACCTGGGCGAGGTACTCGGACAAGTGTGCCTTGGCCTCATACGCGATTGGCTGCATGAGCAATGCCGGACACCTCGCGACTTCCAGGACTTCATGCAGCACATCTACACCCTGGGGGATGCCCGCCGCCTCCAGGCCATCACCGCCGAGGTGTTCGCATGGCTTAAGTGGCTTAGGCAGATGGCTTCAGCTCGTATGGAAGGGAACTGATCATGCCCATTGCTGCCGTACCGCGATATTTTGGTCAAGATTTCCACGAGGCCTCGCCCGGCTTGCACTTCAGCCTCCTTTTGCCAATATGGACGACACACCAAGATCAGGAGGAGGCGATAAGAAAACGCGCGCAAGCCGAAAGTCGCGAAGGTCAAGAAGTGGCCGACCTGCTTCAGCGTCAAGGCATGGATGCGACGATAAGGCAACTATGCATGCGCGACCGAAACCGCCTTGCTGGGCTGTGGGAGAAAAACGACTTTGCGGCAAAGCAGGCTTGGAAGACATCAGAATGCTCACAACAAACGATCGGGATCGAATGAAAGCCTTGGCCGATCGCCAAACCGCCCTCGCCGCCACCGTGCCCGCCGAGGCGCTCCTGAAGCTCGAAGCTACCGGCGTTGCGCCGTTCACCACCGGTCTCGGCAACGAGCACCCGCTGGAAAACGGCTTTGCCTTTTTGAACCCTTACGGTCTGCCATATCTACCGGGCAGTGGCGTCAAAGGCATATTGCGTCAAGCGGCCCGGGAGCTTGCCAGCGGTACCTGGGGGGAGCCATGGGTGGAGCGAGGGGAAAACCTATGTTCTTCAGACAGGTGATACGCGCGTCCCGCTTTCCACTATCGACGCGCTCTTCGGCCTCGAGTCGGAAGATGGCGACACCGAACACGTGCTGTGACCTACGACCTCGCTTTCCTGCGCCGCCTGGCACTGGATCTGGCCGAAACGACCGCTGGAAAACCCTCCTCACGGTGGTCTTCGAGCACGCCTTCGAGTGGCTGGGCTTTGGCGTCAAGACGGCGGTGGGCTATGGGGCGATGCTTTCGGACCCAAAGCGCCGGGCGCAACAAGCCGCCGCTGCGGAGCGTGCGGAACAACGGAAGCAAATCGCCAAACGACAGAGGGAAGAACAGCAAGCCCAACAGGCCGTTCCATGGCCCGGCGCGCGCGTCAAATTCAATCGAAACAACGGAGCGCTCACAGTCGAGAAGGATGGAAGGAATGCAACAGCCCTCGCGCCGAAAGGAAAAGAACTCCTGGAAACCTTGCCACCGGAAATCCAAAAAAAATATTGGCCAATCAATTCGTCAAAAATCACGGCTTATGTGTGTGACAAAACCGTAGTACGGGTGGAAATCCCATGACCACCTACCTCATCACCCGGCATCCGGGGACCAGGCAGTGGGCGGAGGAGGAAGGCATAATGGTCGATGCCTTGCTCGATCACCTCGATGTCGAGCAAATCCAACCCGGCGACGTGGTCATCGGCACTTTGCCCGTGCATCTGGCCGCCGAGGTATGCGTGAGGGGAGGGCGCTATGTTCATCTGACCTTGGAATTGCCTTTCGAGGTCCGCGGGCGGGAGTTGACCCCGCAAGACATGCGCCGTTTCGGTGCGCGCATGGAGGAATTCGAGGTCTCCAGACCTGCCGGTGCGTGTCCGCACGCAGACATGCGCCCACTCGTAGACGAGAATCACGGTGCGGGCACGGAGATCTTTGAGACCGATGAATGATGAATGATGAACGAACTGTTTGGCTGGAGCGAAGCCACCTGGCACCTCATCGATCAGATCGGCATCCTGCTGGGCCTGCTCATGGGCGTCAGCTGGATCGTGGGCCTGCCGCTGGCGCTCTTGAAGCGTGAAGACATCCGCCGCTGGTTCACTCGCAACCGATTTCCCAACGTCGGCGCGGAGCTGGAAAATGCGCTCCGCTGGGACGCGCTTGCCTTCACGGTCAGCCACAAGGAGTTGCCGCTCTGGGTGATCGGCACCTTGAAACCCACCCATATCGGCCTCATCGCCACCGAGGCCTCGCGCGACACGGCACGGGAAATCGACACCTACGCCAGACAACGGGGCATCGATGTGCTGACCGCCCATCTCGCCGACCCCGATGATCCCGCCGAGGCCCGGGCGCAAACCCGCCTGATCCTCACTCGTCTGCGCGAAGCCGGCGCCGAACGTATCGCCGTCGACATCACCGGTGGCAAGACGCCCATGAGCCTGGGAGCTTTCATGGCCGCGGAGGAATTGGGGGTGAGTTCGCTTTACGTCACGTCCGACTACGACGCGGCGCTGCGCAGGCCCGACATGCGCACGGCCAAAATCCACTGCATTTCCAAACCGGAGTGACCCATGCACGCCGCCATCCAGGTCGCCTTGGTCTCGGACCAACCCACCCCCAATCTCACCCCGGTTCTGGACCCGGCCTTCCGCCCCAGGGCGCTGATGCTGGTGGTCAGCCCGGACAAACGCACCCAGGCCCGCTGGCTGGCCGAAGCCTTGCGTGACACCGGCGTGGCAGTCGAGGAATGGCCCATCGACGATGCCTGGAACATCGAACACATCCGCGACCGCCTGCTCGACCTCGTCATCCACCTCGACGGACAGTCTATGGCCCTCAATGTCACCGGCGGCACCAAACCCATGGCGATCGCCGCTTACGAAGTCTTTCGCGATCACGCCCCCATCTTCTACGTCCATCCGGAGACGGATCACCTCGTCTGGCTGCATCATCCGGACCAACCGCCCAGCCGGGATTTGGCCGACCGCGTCAAGCTCGACCGCTTCCTGCTCGCCCACGGCGCGTCCGTCACGGGCAAAGGCTCGGCGCTCGGCGTGCCTGAACACCTGCGCGCCCTCACCGCGGAGCTGATCCGCGGCATCGCCGACTATCAAAAAGCGCTTGCCACCCTCAACTGGTATGCGCAAAGCGCCGAAGGACGCCTGTTGTCTGATCCCATCAAAGCCGATGTCTGGCGAGACCCGGCTTTTCAAACCCTGCTCGACCGGTTCATCCATGCCGGCATCCTCCATGTGGAAGAGCAACGGCTGCGTTTCCCCGACGAAGACAGCCGCTTTTATGCCAATGGCGGCTGGCTGGAAAGCCACGTATGGGGCATCTGTCTCCAACTGAAAAAGGAAACCGGCATCCAGGACATCGCTCGCGGGGTAAAAGTCAAGCGTAACACCCAGGGCAACAAAAAGCCCGGTAACGAACTCGACATCGTCTTTCTCCGCAACAACCGTCTGCACGTGATCGAGTGCAAAACCCGTCGCTTCGACGATCCACCCGACGGCGCCAGCCGAGGCGCGGAAGCGCTATACAAACTCGATGCTTTAGCCGACCTGTTCGGCGGTCTCAAGGCCAAAGCGCTCTTGGTGAGTTACCGGACGTTGAACGAAACCGACCGCCAGCGCGCCCGCCAACATCGGGTGGAGATCTATGATGGGGAAAAACTGAAGGACTTGCTGGCCCATCTCAAACGCTGGATCGTCGAGCGCTGACCGCCGAGTGGTTCTGGCGCGTAGGTATCGGCGGCAAGCCAGCTTCTCCAGTTCGGCCGCAGATATTTTCGAGCCGACGTCGGGAAACTGACACAATGGCGGTCGATCGTGTGGTGACCTCGATCATCGGGCGGGTCCTACGCCCCCCAGACCCAGCAAGCTTGCCATTTCTGACCGGGCATTCGGGAAGGGTTTATCGTTTGGGCCCATGAGCCAGCGTGCCTTGTTCATTGCCGCTTACGATGTCACTGATCCGCCCCGGTTGCGGGCCGCCTTGCGGGTGTTGCGTCATTACGCCACGGGTGGGCAAAAATCGGTGTTCGAATGTTTCCTGACCGCGACGGAAAAGGCGTCGTTATTGGCCGAGGTTCAGGAGGTGATCGATCTCTCGGAGGATCGCTTCCTGTTGGTCAGGCTGGATCCGCGCGTGCCGGTGGAGACGCTCGGCATCGCGTTGAAGCCGGTCGATCCCGACTTCTACTACGTGGGCTGAGTGCCATGGGAACCTTGTATCTGGATCGCCAGGACATCGAACTGTGCCAGGAGAGCGACTACTTGTGTTTGTATGAAGGCGGCGAACGCCGGGGTACGGTACCGCTGACCGTGGTGGACCGGGTGGTGATCCGGGGCCGCGCCACCGTGTCCACCGGAGCGTTGGGTCTGTTGGCGGAACGGGGTGTCGGTCTCTTGGTGCTGAGCGGTCGCCATGGACGGCGCGTGGCCATGCTGCTCGGCCGACCTCACGGGGACGTGGCGCGGCGGGTGGCGCAGTACTGTTGGCACGCCGACACCGGGCGCCGGTTGCCGCTGGCGCGTTTGGTGGTTTTGGGCAAGCTGCGCGGGCAGTGTCAGTTGCTGCGCCGGGCGATGGAGAAGCGTCCCGATTGCCGCAAGCCTTTGTTCGACGCCCTCGCCCAAGTGGAAGGGGTGCGGCAGCGGCTACGCGGGGCCGATCCCGGTCAGATCTCTCTCTCCTCCTTGCGGGGTATGGAAGGCGCGGCGGCAGCGGCATATTTCGCCGGATTCACGGCGTTGTTCGCGCCATCCTTGGGTTTTACGGGGCGCAACCGCCGCCCGCCGCGGGACCCGGTGAATGCAGCGCTTTCGTTGGCTTATACGTTGCTGCATTTCGAGGCGGTGCTGGCCTGCCATATGGCAGGCCTCGATCCGTTCGTGGGGGTTTATCACGATCTCGCCTACAACCGTGAGTCCCTCGCGGCGGACTTGGTGGAACTGATGCGCTCGCATGCAGATGAGTGGATTTGGCGTCTGTTCGCCGAGCGCCGGTTGCACGAGAAGTATTTTGTCCGCGAGGGCGAGGCTTGTCTGTTGAACAAACGGGGGCGCGAAGTGTTCTACGGAAGCTTTGAGGGATTCTGCCGACCGATTCGAAACCGGTTGCGACGCTATGCGAGCATCTTGGTTCGCGCTCTCGCGACGGACACCGGCCCATGAACGCCAAGCCTTTGTATCTGGAAGGCGGCGATACGAAGGTGCGCCTCGATGGTCCGGCCCTCAAGGTGCTGGCCCCCGCCCGCGCGGCCGGTTGGTTTCCGCTGCGCCGGGTGAGCCGCGTGGTTTCCGCGCGGCAGGTGGATTGGGCGCTGGACGCGCTTTTGGCCTGTGCGGAAGCGGGCATCACGGTGCAATTCGTAGACAGCGATGGAACCCTGGTTGCGCGCTGTCTGGGTCCGTATCCGGTAGACCCTGGCGCGATCGGAAGCCGATTGGAACGGCTTTGGCAGCGTGAGGACGGGATATCTCGCTACGGGGATTGGCGACGGGCCACGGAACGGATGGCCGTGCGCAGTGTGCTGCGACGGGCAGGCCTGGCGCCCGGACTGTCGCCCCGACCGCGCGACCTGCGCCAGTGCTTCTTCCGTGCAGCTCGGGAAGCGGGGCAGTCGGAAAGCTACCGGTGTATCGGTGCCTTGGCGCGTTCCGCCCTGTCCAGCCTGGTAGGGCAGCACTGGACGGATCTGGGCGTGGATGCGGAGGACTGCACCGCCCACGGAGTGGATCTGGTGGGCGATTGCACGGCGATCCTATTCTGGGATCTGGAGTTGCCGCGAGCGGCCTGGTTGGAGGAACGGCTGGCCGAAGGCCGGGCCACCGAAGTCCCCGCGCGGCGGGAAATCGTCACCTTTTTCGAACGGCGGCGGCCGCGGCTGGAGTACTTGCTGCGCGGTCTGACCCGGCGTTTCCACCATTGGCTCATCGAAGTGGTGAAAGATGCCGATTGATGCACCGCGGCTGTATCTGGTTTGCTACGACATCGCCGATCCCAAGCGACTCAGCCGGGTCCACCGCTACCTGCGGCGCTTGGGGATGCCGGTGCAGTATTCGGTGTTTACCGTGCTGCTGTCGCCCCGCCGACGGCCGCGCTTGTTGCAAGCCTTGAGCAAATACATCGACCCTCGGGAAGACGACGTGCGCCTGTATCCGCTGTCGGAACACATGGAACGAGTAACCCTGGGCCGTCAGATCCTTCCGGATGGCGTTTTCCTGGTGGGCGGCAAACCGGCGGCGGCCTTCCATCAATTCGAGGCGGGTCAGTGAGGCTGACCGCCGCTCCGGCTCAGGGTTGGTCCTTTTTCTTTTGTTTCGATCGCTCGGCGGAGCGTCCCTGCTGGTAGCCTTCGGCATAGGCTTTTTGCTGGCTTTCCTTGTACTTTTCGTAGAGATAGCTACCGGCGAGCCCGGCGGCCGCGCCGATGCCGGCGCCGAGAGCGGCGTTTCCAGCCATGGCTCCGATCAGGGCGCCCCCGCCGGCTCCGATCAGGGTTCCGGAGGCCATGCGCTGCTGCGTGGGCGACATGTCGGCGCAGCCCGCGAGGCCGAGCACAAGCGCCGCAAGGAGGATGAGGCGTCGGCTCCGCCTGTCTGCGTGCGGACACGCACAGGCAGGAGGCAGTAAGGCGCGACGGGGAGGAACGGTCAGGGACTTGGTATGCAAGGCGATCATTTCGTGCTTCCTCTTTCCGTAGATTCGGGACAAGGCCAGGTTTCGTCCAGGAAACGAAACATCATGTCGATGGCGGGCTCGGTCTGATATTCCGGGTGTCTCCGTGCCCAAGCGACAAGCATGCGGGCGAATTCCGCCCGGCTCGGAGGATTCTTTTCCGGTAGGCAAGCCAGACGCGGAAACTCCGGTATGGCCGACGCGCTTCGGTGATAATGGTAAGCGCCGGATACGAAACCGTAGCAAAACGATACCGCCAAGTGGTGATCCCCGTCGCTTGGTTTCGCATCACACAGCGCGATCAGGTCTCGACCATTGCGGACATGGAAATTGTCTTCCGTGGCGGCGTCCACCATGGAGATGCAGAGTGCGAGCAAAACCCCGGAGACTAACCGTTTCGACATTACGACCTCCGTCTTCTTTGGGTTGGGGGGAAGGATCCCGTAACGATGCGGTCCTGATCGTCATTCTACCTTCGGCGCGAACTCGCTTCTATCGATGGTTTTCAGGGAAGCACCGGCCGAGCCGGCGCAAACGCCCGGAGATTGGCTCAGGCGTGGGCCAATCGGGATGCTTCGCCGATCCAGCGTCGGACGATCGGTTCGATCACGCTCGCATGGTCCCGCAAGAGGATTTCTGCGACGGGGGCGACTTGTTCGATCAGATCCCCGTCACGACCGAGATCGGCGACCCGGAATTGCGGCATTCCCGCCTGGCGCACGCCAAGGAATTCTCCTGGCCCGCGGAGTTTCAGATCGCATTCGGCGATGGCGAACCCGTCGTTGGATTTTTTCAGGATGTCCAAGCGTTTCCTGGCAATCTCGTTCAAAGGAGGCTGATAGAGCAGGAGGCAGTAGGCTTCCCCTGGACCGCGGCCGACTCGTCCCCGTAACTGGTGCAATTGGGCGAGTCCGAGCCGTTCGGCGTTTTCGATCACCATCAGTGCAGCGTTGGGGACGTCGACGCCGACTTCGACGACGGTGGTGGCCACTAGGAGATCGATCGCGCCGGCCTTGAACGCCTGCATACGCGAGTCTTTCTCGGCGGAACTCATGCGGCCATGGATCAAGCCGACGCGGATTCCGGGCAGCGACGCGGCAAGACTGGCCGCCGTGGTCTCCGCAGCTTCGCATTGGAGCCGTTCGGATTCCTCGATCAAGGTGCACACCCAATACGCCTGTCTGCCCCGGGTGATCCAATCGGCGATGCGAGCGATGATTTCGTGCCGGCGCGGCGCGGGAATGATCCGGGTCTCAATGGGAGTCCTGCCAGGCGGAATCTCGTCGAGCACGGAAAGATCGAGATCGGCATAGCTCAGCATGGCCAGCGTCCTCGGAATCGGGGTGGCGGTCATGACCAGTTGGTGGGGTTTCCACCCTTCCTGTAGCGCCTTGTCGCGGAGCTTGAGGCGTTGATGGACGCCGAAACGGTGCTGTTCGTCGATGACGACGAGACCGAGGCGGTGGAAAGTGACCCCATCCTGGAACAGGGCGTGGGTGCCGACGACCAGTACGGATTCGCCGCCGGTGACCTCGTCGAGAAGGCCCTGGCGCGTTTGCCCTTTGAGCCTGCCGGTCAACAGGGTGACGCGTAGGCCCAAGGGCTCCAGCCAGGTCGAGAAGGTGCGGAAGTGTTGTTCGGCGAGAATCTCGGTGGGCGTCATCAGGGCGGTTTGCCAGCCGTTCGCCGCGGCGGTGAGAAGGGCGTGGGCGGCGACCACGGTTTTGCCCGAACCGACGTCCCCCTGCAAGAGCCGCATCATGGGAAAGCCACGCGCGAGATCCGCCGCGATCTCGTCGACGACCCGGAGCTGGGCCGCGGTGAGAGAGAAGGGGAGAGCCTTGCGGAAGGCCCCGATCAGAGCTTCGTCCGGTTCCAGCCTGGGCGCCGCGAAGGCGCGGTTTTCCTGGCGTGAGCGGGCGACGCTGATCTGGTGGGCCAACAGTTCCTCGAAAGCCAGGCGCCGGCGCGCCATTTCCAAGCGGGCGGGAGGGCATTCCGGGCTGGGGCGGTGGAGCATGGACAAGGCTTCCCGGCGCGACATGCCGTCGAGATACAGGGACAACCCGGCGGGCAGTTCCGGCTCGCTTTGCTCGCCCATGACGGCGAGATCGAGGGCTTGTTGTATCAGGCGCCGCAGGGTGGGCTGAGAAACGCCTTCGGTCGACGGATAGACGGGGGTGAGCGTGGTTTCCAGAGGCACGACGCTGCCTTCGTCGAGCAGACGGTACTCGGGATGGATCATCTCACGCCCCCAGAGTCCCGCGCGCACCTCGCCGAAACAGCGGATCCGACGGTCGCGATCCATCTGGCGACGCTGCTCAGAGCTGAAGTGGAAGAAACGAAGTTGCAGAAAGCCGGTGCCGTCGCTGATTCGACACAACAGGATGGGCCGGTTCTTGCCGGCGATCTCGGCAAGCTCGATCACCCCTTCCACCAGCGCGGTCTGCCCGATGCGCAAAGCACCCAGCGGAGTCAGACAGGTGCGGTCTTCGTATCGTTGCGGCAAGTGCAGGAGGAGGTCTGCTACCTTCTGGATGCCGAGTTTGCGGAGCCGGCGGATGGTCTTCTCACCCGCGCCGCGCAGGATGTCCAGCGGTGCGCGGTCCAAGTCCATCGCCGGGGAAGGGGAACACGGGCGGGGAATTACCCCCCCAGTACCAGAACGGCATCCATCTCCACTTCCGCTCCCCGTGGCAGGGAAGCCACGCCGATCGCCGCGCGGGCCGGATACGGTTCGCGGAAATAGTGCGCCATGATTTCGTTGACGAGCGGAAAGTGCGACAGATCGGTCAGGAAGACGTTGAGTTTGACGATATCGTCGAGGCTACCGCCGGCCGCCTCGGCGACCGCCCGGAGGTTTTCGAACACACGCCGGATCCGCGCTTCGACTCCGCCCGGAACCAGTTCCATGGTCGCGGGATCGAGCGGAATCTGGCCGGAAAGATAAACGGTATGACCTGTCCTCACTGCCTGGGAATAGGTGCCGATGGCCTTGGGTGCACGGTCCGTGCAAACGACATCTCGGGTCATGTTTCCTTTCTTTTGCTTTCGGATTTGACGCGCGATATTTTCAATACCACATTCAGTTTCCGCAATTCCCGCATCACTTTCGCCAAGTGTACGCGATCCTTGACGCTCACGGTGATGAGGTCGGTGGAGATCTGGTCGTCCTGGTTGGTGATCTGGATGTTCTCGATGTTGGCGTTTCGGCGGGAGATGGCCGAGGCGACCTGGGCCAAGGTTCCAAGGCGGTTCATCAATTCCAGCCGGATGGTGACCGGAAATTCGCCGACGGCCTCGCGATCCCATTCCAGTTCGAGACCGTGAACCTGCTTGCGGCGAAACTCGGCGACATTGTTGCAGTCACTGAGATGCACGACGATGCCCTTGCCCGGGTTGAAGAAACCCACGATGGCATCGCCCGGAATCGGCCGGCAACATTTGGCGAAAGTGACGACGATGCCCTCGGTGCCTTTGATGACGAGCGGGGTGCGCCGGGTTCCTTCGACGGGCGCTGCCCCCTCAACCGTGCCTTCGGGCTGCGATTGCTGCATCTGCTGGACCACCAGGAAAGGCAGGCGGTTACCCAGGCCGAGGTCCTCCAACAAGGCGTCGAACGATGGCAGATCCAGGGTCTTGAGGAGGCTTTCCATTCTTGCACCGGCAATGCCGGAGAGACTCAGCCCGTAATTGGAGAGTTCCTTCTCCAGGAGACGCCGGCCGAGCTGGATCGCCTCCTGTTTCTTGAAGTTGCGCAAATAGCTGCGAATGGCCGCGCGGGCCTTGGCGGTGACCACGTAGTTCAACCACAAGGGGTTGGGACGCGCCCACGGTGCCGTGATGATCTCTACCGTCTGGCCGTTTTCCAGGACCGTATGGAGCGGCGCCAGGATGCGATTGACGCGGGCCGATACACAGGTATTACCGATGTCGGTGTGCACGGCATAGGCAAAATCGACGATGGTGGCACCGCGCGGCAGTTTGATGATGCGTCCTTTGGGAGTGAATACATAGCACTCGTGATGGAACAGGTCGACTTTGAGGTTGTCCAGAAACTCCATGGAATCGCCCGCGCTTTTCTGGATTTCCAGCAAGTCCCGCAGCCATTCGCGGGCACGGGCCTGGCTGCTGGTCGCCTGTTCGTGTTCGGATTTGTACAGCCAGTGGGCGGCGATGCCGGATTCGGCCATGTGGTGCATGGCGTGGGTGCGGATCTGGATTTCCAAGGGCAAGCCGAACGGCCCGACCAGCACCGTGTGGAGGGACTGGTAACCGTTGGCCTTGGGTAAGGCGATGTAGTCCTTGAAGCGGCCAGGGATCGGTTTGTATAGATTGTGCACCACGCCGAGCGCGCGGTAACACTCGTCGGGCGTATCGACCAGGATGCGGAACGCATAGACGTCGTAAACCTCGGAAAAGGGGAGATGCTTGGAGCGCATCTTCTGGTAGAGGCTGTACAGGTGCTTCTCCCGACCGACGACGCGCACGTTCGGAAGACCGCAATCGTGTAATCGTTTGCGCAGAGCCGATTCGATCGTGGCCAGCACTTCCTTGCGATTGCCCCGCGCTTTTTTCACGCATTGATCGAGGATCCGGTAACGCATCGGATGCATGGCGGCGAAACCCAGATCCTCCAACTCGATGCGCAGCTCGTTCATGCCCAGACGGTTGGCGATCGGGGCATAGATGTCCAGGGTCTCGCGGGCCATGCGGCGGCGCCGCTCGGCATTCATCACCTCCGAGGTGCGCATGTTGTGCAGGCGGTCGGCCAGCTTGACCATGATGACGCGGAGATCGTTGACCATGGCCAGCACCATCTTGCGCACGTTCTGTGCCTGCGCTTCGGCGCGGGATTTGCTGTCCAGTTGGGTGAGCTTGCTGACGCCATCCACCAGTTCCGCCACCTCTTCGCCGAACTGGACGGTCAGGTCCTCCTTGGTCAAGGGGGTGTCCTCGATCACGTCATGCAGCACCGCGGCCATGAGCCCCTTGGCGTCCATGCGCATTTCCGCGAGGATGATGGCGACCGCAAGGGGATGACAGACGTAGGGTTCACCGCTCAGTCGCAGTTGGCCCTGGTGCGCCTTCGCGGCCGTTTCATAGGCGCGGCGGATGTCGTCGACCTGGGCCGGCTCGAGATAATTCGAGGCCAGTGCGTAAAGCCGCCGGGCGAGTTTTTCCTGGGGCAGCTCGGTGCTCTCCTCCGGCGGAGGGAGATCATGGAGATCGTTGACCGTGACGGAGCGATCTATGACGGCCAATTCCACGGGCTCACCACGCCGGGAGGATCGTACCGAGGGCTGCATGCGTTCGCCTAGAGTTCTTCGTCCAAGTCGAGATCGTCCTTGATCGGCGCCGGCATCGGCCGTTCGATCGGGAACCGCTCGGTGCGGACCTTCTCGTGCATGTAGGACGGGTTGATCAGTCCATCCGCGATTTCCCGCAGAGCCACTACCGTCGGTTTGTCGTTGTTCCAGGGAACCTTGGCTTCATCGGCATGGCGGGACAACACCCGGGCGCGCTTGGCGGCGAGCAAGACGAGTTGAAAGCGGTTGTCGACTTTGTCCAAACAGTCTTCGACGGTTACACGTGCCATCGCCAGGGTCCTCGATCGGAAGTTTTGAAAATCAAAGGAATACTATGTACCGTAAGTTTTCGATTCTGTATATATATTTTGACAGGAAGCAGAGACTTCCGTTGCACGGCTCTCGGCTTCACTCCGGGAGTTCGTCAGGGGGAGGGTGGAAACTGATGCGCGCCCTTCGGGCGTCCTCCGGACGTCCAAATTCGTTTCCGACGAATTTGTCAGGTGGCGCGCGCCTCCAGCATTGCCACCGCAGGGAGCTTCTTGCCTTCCAGGAACTCCAGGAACGCACCCCCGCCGGTAGAAATGTAAGAGATCCGGTCGGCGAGCCCGTACTTGTCGATTGCCGCCAAGGTGTCGCCGCCGCCGGCGATGGAGAAAGCCGGGCTCTCGGCGATGGCGTGGCCGATGGCTCGGGTTCCCTCGCCGAACTGATCGAATTCGAACACGCCGACCGGTCCGTTCCAGACGATGGTGCCGGCGCTTTTCAGGGAATCGGCATAGCGCCGCGCCGTTTCCGGTCCGATGTCGAAGATCATGTCGTCGTCCGCAATCTCGGAAACCTTTTTCACGACGGCAGGCTCGGCGGCGTCGAAGCGTTTTCCGACCACCACATCGACCGGAACGGGGATCTCGGCTCCTTTGGCCTTGGCGGCTTCCATCAAGCGCCTGGCTTCGGCGACCAGTCCTTCCTCATAGAGAGACTTGCCCACGTTGTAACCGGCCGCCCGGATGAAAGTATTGGCGATGCCG
Source organism: Methylococcus sp. (assembly GCA_035559395.1). Classification (GTDB taxonomy): domain Bacteria; phylum Pseudomonadota; class Gammaproteobacteria; order Methylococcales; family Methylococcaceae; genus Methylococcus. Next base: position 16,900 of record DATMAX010000002.1, read on the forward strand.
CCTCCGACGATGAGCCGGTCGACGACTTGCGACAGGGAATCGAGCACGGTCAGCTTGGTCGAGACTTTCGCTCCGCCGACGATGGCCACCAAAGGGCGGGCCGGGTTCCGCAGGGCCTTTTCCAGGGCATCGAGTTCTGCGGCGAGCAGGAGACCGGCGCAGGCCACCGGCGCATAGAGACCCACGCCGTGGGTCGAAGCCTCGGCGCGGTGGGCCGTGCCGAAAGCGTCCATGACGTACACGTCGCAAAGGGCGGCGAGTTTCCTGGCGAGAGTCTCGTCGTTCTTTTTCTCGCCCGGATTGAAGCGAACGTTCTCGAACAAGACAGCCTCGCCGGGGGCGACCTCAATCCCGTCGAGGTAGTCTTTCACCAGCGGTACGGGTTTGCCCAGAAGCTTGGACAAGCGTTCGGCCACGGGTCGCAAGGAAAACTCTTCCGCATACTCGCCCTCCTTGGGTCGCCCGAGATGCGACATCAGCATCACCCGGGCGCCGGCTTCCAGGGCGTGACGGATGGTTGGCAGGCACGCGCGGATGCGCGCATCGCTCGTCACCTTGCCGTCTTGGACCGGCACGTTCAGATCCTCGCGGATCAAGACGCGTTTGCCCTCGAGGTCGAGGTCGCTCATGCGTAGGAAAGACATCGATCGATCTCCGTTTTCAAAAACATCCTGGACTTACGCTTTACGCCATTTGATCGAGCAGCCCATGCTGGGAATCTGCTCCGTGGGTCCCTTGCCGGTTTCGGCGATCTGTTTCATCGCCTCGAAGAGTTCGCGGCGCGCATCCGGGGGCGCCGTTTCCTTGCGGCTCGCGTCCAGTCGTCCGCGATACTGTAATTCCAGGTCGGCGTTGTAGCCGAAGAAGTCGGGCGTGCACACGGCGCCGTAAGCCCTGGCGACTTCCTGGGTTTCGTCGAACAGATAGGGGAAGGGGTAACCCAGCTCTTGCACCACCTTCTTCATGTTTTCGAACGAGTCTTCCGGATACTCGGTCGGATCGTTGGGGTTGATGGCCACCACGCCGATGCCGAGTGCTTTCAGATCGCGCGCGTCACGGATCAGGCGTTGCTGGATCGCTTTCACGTAAGGGCAGTGGTTGCAGATGAACATCACCAAGAGGCCCTTCGGCCCCCGGCATTGTTCCAGAGTCCAAACCTTGCCATCCACGCCGGGCAAAGCGAAGTCGACGGCCTTGCGGCCGAACTCGCAAACAGGGGTTTCGGTGCGCACCATGACGATCTACCTCGGGGCTGCTGGAAACGGCAAAATCATAGCAGACAAACCGGCGGCGACCTTCGCTTCCATCCCTGGCGCGGCGTCCGATCGGAAGGAAGGAATCGGTTTCCCCTCAACGTATCCAGACCCAGGCATAAAGGAACGATGCCAAGCTGCACCCTACGACCAGTCCGGTCAGGAACGGCGAGATGGAAGTGGTCACCAGCACCGCAGCGCTGACTAGGAATGCACTCGCGGTCACGCCGCCGAGCAGGCGGCGGCTCTCCCGCCGCAGTTCCTGCCGCAGGTGGTGCAGATCGGTCGAGCGGATCCCCAGTTCCAGCTTGCCCTTGGCCGCTTGCTCCAGCAGCCGGTAGGTCAGATCGGGCACTTCCGGCCATTGCCTGGTCCAGCCGGGGATCTGCGTTCGGAGCTTCCGCATCGCCCCTCGTGGCCCCATTTCCTCCTTGAACCAGCGTTCCAGAAACGGTTTCGCCGTTTGCCAGAGGTCGAGATCGGGATAGAGTTCGCGCCCCAGCCCTTCGATGTTGAGCAGGGTCTTTTGCAGCAGCACCAACTGCGGCTGCACTTCCATGTCGAAGCGACGGGCCACTTGGAACAGGCGTAACAGCAGATGCCCGTAGGAGATTTCCTTGAGCGGCTTCTCGAAGATCGGCTCGCACACGCTACGGACCGCCGATTCGAATTCCTCGATCCGGGTGGTGCGCGGCACCCAGCCGGAGTCCACGTGCGCCACGGCAACCCGGCGGTAATCCCGGTTGAAGAAAGCCAGGAGGTTTTCCGCGACGTAATACTGGTCGGCCTTGGAGATGCTGCCGACGATACCGAAATCGACGGCGATGTAGCGGGCGTCTGGGGTCGCAAAGATATTGCCGGGGTGCATGTCGGCGTGGAAGAAGCTGTCCCGGAACACCTGCGTGAAAAAGATCTCCACCCCTCGTTCGGCCAGCGTCTTGAGATCCACGCGTTCCCGCTTGAGGCGGTCGACGTCGCCGATCGGTATGCCGGAGATACGCTCCATCACCATTACCTCCCGGCGCGTGTAATCCCAATGGACCTTGGGCACGTAAAGCAGATCGGAGTTTTCGAAGCGGCGCCGGATCTCGGCCGCATTGGCGGCTTCCCGAACCAGGTCCAGTTCGTCGAGGATGGTTTTCTCGAATTCCGCCACCACCTCGGTCGGGCGCAGGCGCCGGGCATCCGGCCAGAACCGCTGCGCCATGCCGGCAAGGGCATAGAGCAGCTCGATGTCGGCCCGTATGCGCTCCTGTACTCCGGGACGCAGGACTTTGATTACCACTTCCTGACCGTCTTTGAGGCGCGCGCCGTGGACCTGGGCCACCGAAGCCGAGGCAAGCGGGTGTTCGTCGAAGGACAGGAACAGTTCCTCGACCGAACGCCCCAACGCCGTTTCGACCGTCCGCCGCGCTTCGGCTCCCGGAAAGGGCGGAACCCGGTCCTGCAGTTTCACCAGTTCCTCGGCGATGTCCTCGGGCAACAGGTCCCGTCGCGTGGACAAGGCTTGGCCGAACTTGACGAAGATCGGTCCGAGGTCTTCCAACGCCCGCCGAATGCGCACCCCGCGGGAAGAATCGAGTTCCCGGTCGCGAAAACCCGGCGTGAGCCGGGCGACATAGCGCAGGGGACGGAACAGATGCGTTGGCTCCACCAGATCGTCCAGTCCACGATGAACCAGAACTCGCTGGATATGGAACAAACGGCGAACGAGGCGCGGTGGGATCACGCGGAATTCGACTCAGGTAGCTTCACGCAGGGAGCGTTCCATCCGCTCGATGCGCGCCTCGAGACGGGCGACCGCATCGCGCAGCCCATTGATCGCGGCGAATTGGGCTTCGGCTTCGTTCTTCGCGGGTACGATGCGGATTTCCTCTTGGAGGAATTCGCTGACATCCTGGCGTAGATTCTCCCGGACTTCGGCACCCCACCGGCGGACCGGCTGATCGGCGGCGGACAGCTTTCGCGCGAGGGACAGGCCGAAATCATGGACGATCCGAGCCCCGCCGGAAGCGCGTGTGCTCGCGAGCAGACTCTGGATCTTCCGGGCGGTTTCCATGTCCCCTTGCACGTCGAGGCTTCCTTCGAATAGACCCTTTTGGTTTTCGCTGCCTGCCGCCGCTTCGAGCAGATGCAATGGTGAGCCGGAAATACAGAGGTCTGAGGCGACGCCGCCCTCTCGTTGCAACTGTACGCCTTCGGGCGTGAAACAGAAAACGATCGTTACGCCGGGCGGGGCGAGGTTCAGGGTGACGGTCTTACCTGCGATCTGGCGGAGGAGTTCACTGCCGTTCGCGCCAAGGGTCACATAACGCGAAAGCACTTTCTCCAATACCGTCCTGCAGGCCATCCCGGCAAGAAGGTTCAATTCACTGGTCATGTCAGGGATCCCTCGATCGCCGCGGCAGACAGTCGGTACATCGGTCCCCGTCGCGATGCTTGATGATGGTATCGGCAATCGCCTTTTCCGGAATTCACGAACGGTCTGCTAAGAATGTGTTTGGGAATGTTTCGGGCGCGTTACCGGACGCTTTTTCATGGGATGCCATGACGCGAATGATGAGAACCGAGCAACAGTCATGTACTGCCCGGGCCCGGGAATCGATACCTCGCGGTACCGCGGCGTTCGATGCCTTATCGACATTCCGATGTCTCGACCGCCGTGATTTTAACCGATTGCATAACTTCTGTTCATCCCAGATGGTCCATCAACGCTCTTTGGACCACCACCGTCGGGATTCGTCGAGACAGCAGCAGGTGGGTCCGGCAGGCTGAGCCGGCACACCCGGAACGTCGCGGACACGGAACATCGGCTCCTGGTCAGCCCGGAGCTATTGAATACCCGCCTTCCCGGAACAGTTTGGTACAGGCATCCATCACATCGGGATCGTACCAGCGGCCACTATGGTGCGCGATCTCGGCGAGGACCGCCTCGATTCCGAGTCCAGCCCGATAGGGGCGGTGTGAAACCATGGCCTCGACCACGTCCGCAACGGCGAGGATGCGCGCTTCGAGCGCGATCGCATCGCCTTTGAGTCCATCCGGATATCCGGAACCGTCCAGCCGTTCGTGATGCCAGCGAACCATCCCCGCGATCGGCCAAGGAAAAGCAATGCCGCGCACGATTTCGTAGCCGACACTCGCGTGGCTCTTGAGGAACGCGAACTCGATGTCCGAAAGCGTACCGGGCCGGTTCAGGATCTCGGCCGGAACATAGATCTTGCCGATATCGTGAATGATGGCACCAAGCCGGATCCCCTCGACATGATCGTCCGGTAGCGAAATCTTTCGGGCAATGGCCACGGCGAGGTCGGCGACCCGCTGCTGGTGCCACGCAGTATATGGATCGCGCTTTTCCAGCATGGCCGCCAGAGCTTCGATGGTGGAAACGAGCGCACTGCGTAACATTGCACCTGAAACCCGGGCGTCTTCGGCGCCGACATCGGACGGTAGCGCACCCGTCAAAATAGGGCCATTCAATGATTCTTACCCTCAATGACTTGGATTGCCCTTTCACCTTGAAGGAAGGGATTTTCGCTCCCCTCCTGTTCCCGAAGGGGCGGGGATGGTCCAAAGAGCGCTCATGGACAATCTGCGTTGAACACACCGTGTTTACGGTGGCGCATTCGTCCCTGACTCCACTCCGTTCCGACCCTTGGTTGCAACGAATACCCGGATCGCACTGCAAGGCGTGCGGATGCTGTCGCGGCGAAAAGTCGGGATCATTTTTAAACCAAATTGCCGACACTCCAAAAAGAACTCAAAGCAATGAATGCACCTGTTCACGGCAATTCACGCGTGCGGTGGCGGAAATCAGGCGTCGCGGGTGATCGATCCCTTCGCCTCGCCCTACCGCGTTACGGCAAAGACCATCATGGCCACAACGTTATGGAGGAAATTCCACAGTGGTATGGAAGCGATTTCCTTTCGGAGCAGTCGGTGCCTGGAATCCCGAGGCCGGATGCGCTTGGAATCAAGAGCTTGTCGGGATGCCGAGGGGTGGCACGGGGGATGCACATGTAACAAGCGATCCGGTCGCGACGAGGATCACGGCCAGCCATCGAGATGTCACAAGTCGAGGTCGGCATGTAGGCCGTGATCCGATCGCTACACGGATTACAGAGACGCTTGTCTTGTTCAACACCCAATGAGGAGTAATTCCCATGGCTAAGATCCAAAAATCCACCGATTCCTCGAGCCTGGCCGAAGTTGTGGATCGCATCCTCGACAAAGGCATCGTGGTCGACGTCTAGGCGAAGGTTTCCTTGGTCGGTATCGAACTGCTGTCCGTGGAAGCCCGTGTGGTCGTCGCTTCGGTCGAGACCTATCTGAAGTACGCAGAGGCCATCGGTCTGACCGCCAGTGCCGCGGCACCAGCCTGATCGTCCCATGGTCCGTATCTAAACCCCCTTGGTGGCTTGCCCGGTAAGCGGTGTTTTGCGGGCAAGCCCACCGCTTTGTTTTCTGAGGGAGAGCGTTATGGGAACTCTAACTGACGATATGACCCGCCTGCGTGGCGAGATCAACGCCATGCGCGAGGGAAGGCATGCGATGCAGCGGGAATTGGCCCAGACCATAGCCACCTTGAAGCGGGATGTGGCCAACGCTCAGGCAGCTTTCCGTCGGGCCCATGCGGACATGGCGAAAATGAGCCGCAAGAAGCGCGTGGCGTTCGTGACGGACTTGAGTCGCCAGGTCGCCGATCTGCTTCGCGTGGTCGCGGACGATCTGAAAGGCGCCCGCCAAGCATGGAGGGGCTGAGGGAGGGGAAACGAGTTGCCAGGGACGGCCATTGTCCGGAGTCGCGGGTGGCGAGCAGCCGGACCCGCCTTGGTGGAGGGATCGTTACTCGGTTCTTGGAGAGGGGGTGTCGTGAAAGCCGAAGAAATTCCCTGTGCATTTTGCAGCGGTCGGGGCCATGACCCGTTTGGCATCCCGTCCGAATTTTCCACCTGCTGCGTCTGCGGCGGTCGGGGCCATGTGTGGGTGGCCGCGCCCCATCTCGTCTGCGCCCACTGTCAGGGCAGCGGGGCAGTCAAGACCTTCACCTGCACGGTCTGCGGTGGCAAGGGCGCAGTGCCGGCATGGCCGGAGGCCACTGAGCCATGTCCGGAATGCGGGGGCAGCGGGGACGATCGCTCCGCCGGGTCTCTGGACTGCCTTGCCTGCAGGGGCACGGGGCGCGTGCCCGCGGCGCCTCCGCCACACCGACAGGGCTTCGAGGCCGCAAGGCCACAAAGGCATAAAAGCATCCAGAAGAGCAGAAGGAATCACCCAAGATGAATACGCCGACCGAAGAAAATCCGGGACTGATGGTGGCCGAAGATGTCGTGCAGGTGTCTGCCGACAGCGAAAACATTTTGCTCGAGGCCAGCGAGCAATTCGTCAACACTCCCTATGTCCAAGAACTGACCGAACGGGCGCTCACCTACCTTTCGGTCGGATATGCCGTGCATTTGGCCGGTCCTGCCGGCACCGGCAAGACCACCTTGGCTTTGCACGTGGCGGCTCAACTGGGACGCCCGATCATGCTGCTGCACGGGGATGACGAATTCACCAGTGGAGACTTGGTGGGCCGGGGTTCCGGTTATCGCAAGTCTCGCGTGGTGGACAATTTCATCCATTCCGTATTGAAGACCGAAGAACAAATGACCACCTTCTGGGTGGATAACCGTCTCACCACCGCATGTGAACGAGGTTACACACTGATTTACGACGAATTCAACCGGTCCAAGGCGGAAGCGAACAATACCCTGCTCAGCGTATTGGCCGAGGGCATCCTGAATCTGCCAAACCGACGCCATCATGGCGGCAGCGGATTCATCGAGGTCCACCCGAAATTCCGTGCCATTTTCACCTCGAATCCGGACGAGTATGTAGGAGTACACAAGACGCCCGATGCGCTCATGGATCGCATGATCACCATCGACGTGGGCCATCACGATCGCGAGACCGAGATCCAGATCACGCGGGCGAAGTCCGGCATTGCCCTGACGGACGCGGAAACCATTGTCGATTTGGTGCGTCGCCTGCGGGGGGAGAAAGGCCATCGGCCCACCATCCGCGCCTGCATCGCCATCGCCCGGGTGCTGGTGCACCGTCAAGCCAGGGCACAACCAGACGATCCGGTCTTCGATTGGGTTTGCCGTGACGTGTTGGGAATCGACTCTCGCCCGGGGGTCCGCCCGATTCTGGCGGATCTTGGCGAAAATGGAAGCTTGGGGGATTGGGTCGCCCGATCGGAACTCGGTCAGGGAGTCGCAGCAGGGAGAGACGGGGGAGTGGCCGCCGGCGACAAGGCAGCAGTCAAAACGGCGAGAAGGGCGGCCAGAAAAATCGAACCGCATGTCTGACAAATTTCCGAGGAGAAGCCACTATGTCCACACAGCGCAAGGGGCTGAACAGCCTGCGTACCTTGTCCGGACGGGTCAACCAGACCTTTACACCCTACCGTGCCTACATGCAGATCACCTGCCTGGAAATGGAAAAGAGCCGGCGTCTCCAGGAACAAAAAAGCGCGGAGGCACGTATCGCCGGGATCCATGCCCGCCTGCGGGAAATCGAGGCGGAGAAACAAAACTTGCAACAGGCATTGCGGAAGGCAGGGGCGGAAACGGCGGTCACGGCGCGCGAGGCCGGCGCGGAAGGAAAAAGCCGATCGCGGGAAGCGCACGCTGCCGAATCGCCAAACCGAGTGGGTTTCAGGTTGAAGTACTGAGGGCGCCACCATGTTGACGATCAAGACCGCCGCTCACATCCGGACTTCCCGGCACTTGAAGAGTTTTCGCGCGCATACGACTTCGACCGGTTTCCATTTCGCAGACGTGGATGAGTGTCGACGAGCCTGGGAAACCGCGCGCCTTTCGGAGCGGGAATTGCGCCGGCGGTGGCTGGCGCTTTGCTGGGCGCGGCATCGTCGCCAGTTGCCGAATCGAGCGAGGATATCTCCATGAAAATCAATTGCATCGCCTGTGGCCACAACTTCGATGTGGACGAGGCCTACGACGACTACGAAGGACCGGTGCGTTGCTGGGTTTGCGGCACACTCTTGGACATCAAGACCGAAGAAGGCCATATCCGCCGTCTGCGGGTGGGCGGGTCTCTTCCCCGGGAGACGACCAAGGAAGAACCCGCGAAAGGGGCGGAGAGGAAACGCCCGCCCGGTCGCGCCGAGCGCCCGGCGGCGAAAAAAGGCTCCCCGGCGACAACGGCTTCCGAAGGGTAGCAAGAATGGCCCGCGCCGGAACGAAAAAAGGTCCGGGTTGCTATCTGTATGCCCTGGCGGAAGCACCCGCGCTGTCCCGCGGAGAGGCCATCACGGGCATCGGCGGGGCGCCGGTTTATTCCCTGGCCGAGGGTGAGGTGGCAGTCGTCCTCAGCGACATCGGGGAGTCTCGGATTCGTCCCGAACGCCGGCATATCGCCGCCCATCATCAAGTATTGCGTCACCTTCTGGAACGGGGTGGCATCCTTCCCATGGCCTTCGGCATCATCGCCGACAGTCCGGCGGCCGTGCTGCGGATGCTGAAAACCTATCGTCGCTCCTTTGCCGAGCAGTTGCGCCGCTTGGCAGGCAAGGTGGAAATGGGATTGCGGGTGACCCTCGACACCCCCAATGTGTTCGAGTCCTACGTGCAGCGATTTCCGGAACTTCAGGTGTTGCGCGATCGGATGTTGCAGGGCGGGGGGAGCCGGGAAGACAAGATCGAGCTGGGGCGCCAGTTTGGGCAGATGTTGGATGGGGCGCGGGAGGAGGCTTTCGAAAAGATCGAGGAAGTTCTTGCGCCGGTCTGTTTTGAGATCCATCGCAATCCCGTCAAGGAAGAAAAAGAAATCGCCAACCTCGCCTGTCTGGTGGCCCGCGACCGGTTGGGTGATTTCGAGGGCGCGATCGACGAAGTGGCCAAACGCTTCGACGACGATCACGTGTTTCGCTACAGCGGCCCTTGGCCACCCCACAATTTCGTGAAGATCGACGTGGAACTATAGCGGAGGACCTGCGGTCATGTTGCTGGTCGATGATTTGATAACGGGTCCGTTTCGCGGTCTGGTATGGGTGTTCCGGGAAGTACACAAGGCGGCGGCACAGGTCCTGCGCGACGAATACCAATCGATCACGGCGGAACTGGGCAGGCTGTACCTGAAGCTGGAAGGCGGGGAAATCGGCGAGGAAGAATTCGCCATCCGGGAGCAGCATCTGTTGGATCGGATGGAGGAACTGGAGGAACAAGGTTATGGAGCCAACGGCAACCAGCCGCGCGAGGACGACGAATGAAGGACCCATGGTATCGGCCGACGCCGGGGCCGCTGCTTCCGCGCAAGTGCGCGGGGCGGTGGAACGGGCCTCGCTGTGCGAGGCGCTCGACCGTCTTTTGACCACCGGGGTCGTCGTGGTGGGTGACGCGACCCTGACCGTGGCCGACATCGATTTGTTGCGCCTGCAGTTCCAAGTGGTACTGAGTTCCGCGGTAGCGCCCGCGGAATCGGCATGAGCCACGGTTTGCGGATCACGCTGTCGGCACCGGCTGCGGCCGGTGTCGACGAGAACACGGTCGATGGAGCGTCCGAGACTGGACTGCCGGCGATTCAGCTGAGTGGGGAAAGGGCGGCCAACGGATTGGCCCAGTTGGTACTGATCCTGATCAAACTGTTGCACGAACTGTTGCAACGTCAGGCATTGCGGCGCATGGAAGCGGGCGGGTTGAGCGAAGAGGAGATCGAGCGCCTGGGCCAGACATTGATGCGGCAGGCGGCGGAAATCGAACGGCTATGCGAGCTGTTGGATCTGCGACCGGAAGATCTGAATCTCGATTTGGGGCCTCTGGGCCGTCTTTTCGACTAGGAGAATCGAACCATGTCCATCCAGCCCCGCACGTTGCAACACGCCACCGACAGCGCGACGCTCGCCGATCTGCTGGAGCGTATTCTGGACAAAGGGATCGTCATCGCCGGCGACATTCGGGTCAACCTGGTTCAGGTCGAATTGCTCACCATTCAATTGCGGCTCGTGGTGTGTTCGGTAGACAAGGCCAAGGAAATCGGCCTGGACTGGTGGAACGGCCATCCCGCATTTCAGCGATCCGGACAGGAGCAGCAACAACCGCTACTCGAAGCGATCACCGGCCTGGAACGGCGCCTCATGGAGATGGAAACACGCTTGCCGGGTGCTTCTCCCCCGCTTTCCGGTGATCCGAGCAAGAGCGAGACCAGCCGCCGGCACTCGAAGCGCTCATCGGCGTGGAGCGACACCTTGGGGAGATGGAAACCGGGTTTCCAGGCTCTTGTTCCGCCTTGGAGGAAGCGGCAATCCCATCCGTAGGGAAGTCGAGAATCGCGAGGGCCTTTGTCGATGGAAACGAACGAGACCGCACGAACGGAGCCACTCAGGACCTTGTATTTCTTTCCCATCCTGCACAGCCGTGCCGATCTGGGCGGACTGGAGGAAAAAGTGGCGGTGCGCGCCATCGAGAAGATGGGGCGGGAGCAGTGGGAGGCGCAATGCCGTTCCATCGAACAGGGTTGGAGCAGGATCGAGGAAATCATCGAGAATTTGAAGCTGCCTTACGAGCGCTGCCGCATCTATCAGGACGGTCTGCCCGTGTGCGGGGAAGAACTCAAGATCGTCAGCGACCTGGCACGTTCCGGCAGCCGGAATCATCGATTGCTGCTAGCACTCGCCGAAAAAGGAGCTACGCTTATGGGTACCGAGTCGTTGCAGCTTCTGCTCGAGGAATACCGCCTGCTCAAGGACTACTTGGCGAACGGGGAGGGGGTCGATCGACAGGAGATGGAGCGTAAAGGTGCGGAACTTCTCCGGCAACGTGATGCTTTCATTGCCGACCGCATCGATACCACCTTGGGAAAGGGAGAATGCGGACTGCTGTTTCTGGGCATGCTGCATTCCGTACAGAAGCTGCTGCCCTCGGACATTCACGTGGTTTCACCCATCGTGTCACTGTTGGACCTGGAGAGAGTGAAGGACCAAGCTCATGGTTAGCGCGACGAAGCTGCATGTGCGATACGGATCGAAAAGACTGCCTTACGAAGGTGGCGGGAAGAGGCAGTCTGGCGTTCCCGCACAGAGCGGCTCGATAAGTGGGGTCGATTCTGCGGGGGGATTTTCTATGAGTCCGAACAGGTCAGAAGGAGTGATCCTGATCGTGGATGACGAGCCGGCCATCTGTACCCTGCTGGCCCGTCTCGTGACCAAGGAGGGCATGCGGGCGGAGATCGCCCACACCGGAAAAGATGCGTTGGAGATCCTGCGCCTGAGACCGCTCGGCCTGTTGCTGCTGGATTACCGGCTGCCGGATATGACCGGAGAAGACGTCTTGAAAGAAGCGCGGGCGATATTGCCGAACCTTCCGGTCATCGAGATCACCGCCTACGCCGATGTCGGCACGGCAGTCGCGTCCATGCGCGCGGGTGCGGTGGATTATCTGGCCAAGCCGTTCGACCACAAGCGACTCTTGGGCATCATTCGCGCCCATCTGTCGAAACCGCAAGCTGCCGTGCCAGTGAGGAGCGGCGCAACGGCTTCCGCACCGCTCGAAGAAACCATGGGCAAAAGCGCCGTGATTCGGCAGCTTGCGGACGACGTGAGGCGGGTGGCGCTCTCCAACTTCAATGTATTGGTCATGGGGGAAACCGGCACCGGAAAGGAATTGGTGTCACGGGCGATCCATGCCGCCAGTGCCCGGCGGGGAGAACCCTTCGTCCCGGTGGACTGCGGTGCCATCCCTGACAATCTGGTGGAAAGCGAACTGTTCGGCTACGAAAAAGGCGCCTTCACGGGCGCTTTCGCGCGCAAGCCCGGTAAATTCGAGCTGGCGAACAGTGGTACCTTGTTTCTCGACGAGATTTCAAATCTGTCGACGTCCGCCCAGGCAAAACTGCTGCGGGCCATCCAGGATCGGGTCGTGTACCGGGTCGGCGGTACCCATGCGCTGCCGGTGGACGTTCGCATCGTGGCGGCCTGCAACGTGGAGCTGGCGACAGCAGTGGAGCGGGAGGCGTTTCGAAGTGATCTTTTTTTCCGCCTCAGCGAATTCACGGTCTATGTTCCGCCATTACGCGAACGACGCGAAGATATCCCGTTCCTCGTCCGGCGTTTCATCCAAGAGGCGAACGCCGAGCTCGGCAAGGCGGTACAGGGTATGACGCCGGAGGCCATGGAAAGCTTGATGGGCCATCCCTGGCCGGGAAACGTCCGGCAATTGCGCAACGTCGTGCGGCGCGCGGTATTGCTTGCCGAAGGCTGGATCGACACGAAGCACATCCATCCCGCTTTCGCGCCGCTGGGCGCGGAAGCGGCAATGGCGTCGAATCCCGAATGGGAAAACATGCCATTGCGCGAACTGGTGCGGCGCAATGTCGCCGTCATCGAAAAAGAGGTCTTGGTATCCGTGTTGCGCAAGACTGGCGGCAACAAGCTCCAAGCGGCGCGGATGTTATCCATCGACTACAAGACCCTGCTTACCAAGGTCAAGGAATACGGGATCGACAACTGAGATGGACGTCGCGAGGTTCACGAGCCAATCAACCCGATGAGGATCGGTCATGAGTAAGAAGAAAGACGAAAGCGCACCCGTCGAGGGTATACTGTCAGGCTTGACCAGTCTGATCGACAAACTCAATGAGTTGGCCAAAACAGGCAAAGAGCTGCGGGAAAGCGGCGAGTTCGGAGGTGGCAAGGGTGACCAAAGGTGGCGTGGCGTGTTCGGGGTGAGGGTGCGGACTCTCGGAGGCGAAGAGCCCAGCGTCGAACCGTTCGGCAATCTGCACCGGGATCGGGAGCAGGGCTACACGGTGACGCCGGAGGTGCTGGAACCGATGGTGGACGTTTTCGAAGAGGCGGATCACACCCTGGTGATAGCGGAGGTGCCCGGCGTGAGCTTGGAAGACGTCCAGGTCGACCTCAAGGATGACATCCTCACCATCGATGCGGCTCGGGGCAACAAAAAATATCACAAGGAACTGCTGCTGCCGCGAGCGTATGCGCGGGAGAAGCTGCAACTGACCTGTAATAACGGCATCCTGGAGATCAAGTGTCTGAACGGTTGAGGTGAATCATGGGCGAGACCGAGCCGACACCGGCCCGCTTCAAGGTAGCGGAGGCTTTGGCGAAGGACGTGGGGCGTGCCATCGCACGACTCGATCCCGAGGATCTGGAATCACTCGGCGTCAGTGTCGGTGATGTCGTGGAGGTGCTGGGAAAACGAACGACGGTATGCCGGGTAATGCCCGCCTACAAGGAGATGCGGGGTCAGGCTCGGGTGCAACTGGATGGCTTGAGCCGGGCAAACGCCGGTGCGGGACTGGATGACTATGTGGTGCTGCGGCGGGTTGACTGTCCCCTGGCGGGGCGGGTGGTAGTCGCACCGGTCAACGTTACGCCGAAGGAAGGCGATCTCGAGTACATCGCCGGTCTTTTGGATGGTCTCCCGGTGGTGGAAGGAGATCGGATACGGGTCAACCTGTTCGGTAGCCGCTCGGCGGAGTTCACGGTATTGAAAACGGAGCCGAAAGGACCGGTACTGATCGGGCCGCCCACGCACCTGTTTCTGGAAGGTCGGGGGGCTGCGGCCGGGCAACCGGCGGCCCAGCGTCTGTCCTATGAGGACATCGGTGGGCTCAAACCGCAGTTGCAGCGGATTCGGGAAATGATCGAGCTGCCCCTGCGCTATCCCGAGGTGTTCGAGCGGCTCGGCATCGATGCCCCCAAGGGCGTGTTGCTGTATGGCCCTCCGGGTTGCGGCAAGACGCTCATCGCGCGCGCGATCGCGCAGGAGACGGATGCCAATTTCTTTTCCGTCAGCGGTCCGGAAATCATCCACAAATTCTATGGGGAGAGTGAAGCGCATTTGCGGAAGATCTTCGAGGAGGCGGCCAAGAAGAGCCCCAGCATCATTTTTCTCGACGAGATCGACGCCATCGCGCCCAAGCGGGAGCAGGTGGTAGGCGACGTGGAAAAACGGGTGGTCGCCCAGCTTCTCGCCCTGATGGATGGCTTGAAACGGCGCCAAAACCTCATCGTCATCGCCGCAACCAATCTCCCCAACGCCATCGATCCCGCCTTACGGCGTCCCGGGCGCTTCGATCGCGAGATCGCCATACCCATTCCCGACCGGAATGGACGCCTGGAGATCCTGGAGATCTACAGTCGAGGGATGCCATTGGCCAAAGACGTGGACTTGCAGCATCTGGCCGACATCACGCATGGCTATGTCGGAGCGGACCTGGAAGCTCTTTGCCGCGAGGCGGCCATGATCTGCCTGCGCGGTGTGATGCAGGACATCGATTTCGGTTTGGCGGCCATTCCCTACGAACAGTTGAGCCGGCTGGAGATCGGCATGGAACACTTTCTCTCGGCGCTCAGGGAAGTGGAGCCTTCGGCGGTCCGCGAGGTGTTCGTAGAGGTCCCCAATGTCGGCTGGCAGGATGTGGGCGGGTTGGACTCGGTCAAGGAACGGCTGATAGAGGCGGTCGTCTGGCCTTTGAAGTTCGCCGGGATTTTCGAGCAGGCGGGAACGCGTCCGCCCAAAGGGATCTTGCTCGCCGGACCGCCGGGCTGTGGCAAGACCTTACTGGCGAAGGCGCTGGCCAACGAAAGTCAGGTCAATTTCATTTCCGTGAAGGGTCCCGAGCTGCTCTCCAAATTCATCGGTGAATCGGAGAGAGGGGTGCGGGAAGTTTTTCGCAAAGCCAAACAAGCGGCACCGTGCATCGTTTTCTTCGATGAAATCGATGCGCTGCTGCCGGCGCGTGGCATGGGCGGAAGCGATGCGCACGTGGCCGAACGGGTGCTGAGTCAGTTTCTCGCCGAGTTCGATGGCGTCGAGGAATTGAAAGGCGTCTTGATCCTGGGTGCGACCAACCGTCCCGATATCCTCGACCCCGCCGTGATGCGTCCGGGCCGTTTCGACGAGATCGTGGAGATCCCTCCGGCCGGAGAAGCGGATCGTGCCGCCATCTTCCGTGTCCATCTGGCGGGAAAGCCGCTGGCGGAGGGGGTCGACATCGATTCCCTGGCGAGTCGGACCGCCGGGTTCAGCGGTGCACGGATCGCGGCGGTCTGCCAGCGTGCCGCCTTGCGCGCCGTACGGCGGGCGGTACGGAATCTCGACAAGGTTGCCGGGAGCAAACTTGAACAGCAACAGCAGACGGAAAAATCGGCCAAGGTCATGATCGAGGCTTCGGATTTGCAAGCGGCTTTGGCGGAAGAGGCGACGGTTCGATGAATGGAGCGGGCGTTTATCTGTACTGCCTGACCCCGGCTTCCCATATCGACCGCGCCTGGGCAGGCGGCGACCTGCCGACCCTCCTGGGACCGGTGTGCGGGGAGATCCTGGGCGGCCTCGGTGCGGTGGTGAGCCCAGTGATGGATCTTGCGGAATGGAACGACGACACCCACCTCAATTCCCCGGATTGGGTCACGCCTCGAGCCCTTCATCATGCGCGCGTCGTCGAGCACATGTGGCACCAGGCACCGGTCTACCCCGCCGGTTTCGGAACCTTGTTCACTTCGCGCGATTCGTTGAAAAAACTGATCGACCGGCACAAATCCGCTCTGGAGGATTTTTTCGATGCCACCGCCGGCATGGCGGAGTGGGGGATCAAAGTCTTTTTCGATCCCCAGCGGGCCGAAGAACGGTGGATGGAGGAACGCCTCCAACAGGAAGCGGCAATGCTCGCTGCGCTGCCTGCGGGGCGGCGCTATCTCGCGGAACAGCGTCTGCGCCGGGAGTGCCGCGGTGACCTGGCGGCACGGCTGGAGGCCGTGTGCCAACGACTGGCAGAGCAACTCACGCGGCAGGCGGGTGGCTTTCGGGCGCGCCCTCTGCCAGCGGCGGAAGACCCGGCACGCCGGCCTCTGGGCCACTGGGCGGTATTGTGGTCGCAACGGCAGGGTTCCGTGCTCGAAGAGTTTCTGGAGGTCGAGGCGGCGGCCCATGCAGCGGCCGGCATCGAGCTGCAATGGAGTGGTCCCTGGCCGCCTTACAGTTTTCGACCCGCGTTGGAGGCGAATGCTCGTTCCCCGTCCTGAGGAGGTGCCGTCGGTCCAATGGTCGAGAATTCATCCAACGAGCACAAGGCCCGGCTGTATGCCACGCTTTTCGACGCCATTCCGTCGTCGGTCCTGGTGCTGGATCGGGGGCTGCGTGTTCTTTCCGCCAATCGGAATTTCTTCGAGAAGAGCCGCAGCAGCCCATCCAGCACCCTGGGTTTTCCGCTGAGCGAGGTATTCCCGCCCGGAATCCTGGATCATACCAACATCGTTTCCCATATCCGCCAGGCCTTCGCCATCAACCGCCCCAGTCCGGGCGAGCGCATGACCTATCGCACGCCGGGACAACCGATCCGTTATTACTATTACCGCGTGATCCCCTTTCTGTGGAACGGGGTGGTGGAAAGCGTGTTGTTGCTCATGGACGATGTGACCGAGCCGGTGCTGCTGAGCCAGGAAGTGCGCAAGGTGGAGCGCCACTTGGCCAGTGTCGTGGAATGCGCGCACGACATCGTATTGTCTACCTCCGTCCAGGGCACGATCCTGACCTGGAACGGCGCCGCGGAGCGACTCACCGGGTACCGGATGGAGGAGATCAAGGAACGCAGCTTCTTCGAGTTCTGCACCGAACTGCATCGGGAGCTTGCGGAACAGGCGTTCGAGAATATCCGGGCGAGAGGGGGACCGCAGGCCGGGGAGTGGCACATTGTCTCCAAGAACGGTGAGATCATCCCCGTATCCTGGGCCTGTTCTCCCATGTGCGACGAGATGAACGGCCGGAATACCGGCATCGTGGCGGTAGGCCGCGATCTGACCGAATATCGCAAACTGGAAAGACAGTTGATGCAGTCGCAAAAGCTTGCGGCACTCGGCGTGATGGCGGGCGGGATCGCTCACGAAATCCGCAACCCGTTGGCCATCTGCTTTTCGGCGGCGCAATTCCTGGCCGAGGATGACATCACCGAGGAATTTCGCCGGGAATGCGTGGAAAACATTCGGATCGCCACGAGCCGGGCATCGATGATCATCGAAAACGTCCTGCGCTTCGCGCGGCCTTCCGCCCACAACGATCTGAGTCCCGTGGACGTGGTCCAGATCCTGGATGAGACCATTCAGTTGATCGGCAACCAGGCCGCGACACGAAAAATCGAGCTGATCCGTGAGGTTCCGGAAAGGACGGTGCGCGTGGAGGGAATCGCCAATCAACTGCAACAGGTGTTCATGAATCTGTTCGTCAACGCCATGGATGCGATGCCGAACGGCGGCTTTTTGCGGGTGCGGGTAGAACAGGATGCGTCCGACGTCCGCATCCACGTGGAAGACAGCGGTTGCGGGATACCGGAAGCGGACATCGACAAGATCTTCGATCCTTTCTACACCACCTCACCGGCCGGAACCGGGTTGGGGTTGTCGATCTGCTATTCCATCGTGAAAGAACACAAGGGAACCATCGAGGTACAAAGCGCCCCCAATCAGGGCAGCACATTTACCGTCCGCTTGCCGCGATCGGCCGCCAATCTGGTTCCGGCGTGAGCCAATCTGCGCCCGGGTTCGAGAGCGCGGACGACGGTCGGCGAACTCTCAGAGCTTGTAGCCGCGATGAATGGCCACTACTCCGCGCGTCAAATTGAAGTACTCGCAACGCTCGAATCCGGCCTCCTGCATCATCCGTTTCAATTTTTCCTGATCGGGGTGCATGCGGATCGATTCGGCGAGATAGCGGTAGCTTTCGGCATCGTTGGCGATCATCTTGCCGAGCAGCGGCAGGACCTTGAAGGAATAAAGGTCGTAGGCTTTCCGCAAGAGGTCGCCCTGAACCTCGGAAAACTCCAGGATGATCGCCCGGCCTCCCGGCTTCAGCACCCGGTACATCGAGCGGAGAGCCTCCTCCTTGTGCGTCACGTTGCGCAGGCCGAAGGCAATGCTGACACAATCGAAGGCGTGGTCGGGAAAAGGTAGCTTCTCGGCGTCGATCTGGGCATAGACCACGTCGCTCGTGGCCCCTTCGTCGATCAGGCGGTCGCGCCCACGCTTCAGCATTTCCACGTTGATGTCGGACAGCACCACGCAACCGTCGCGGCCCACGCGTTTGCGGAACAGGGCCGTCATGTCCCCGGTCCCTCCGGCCAGATCCAGGACCTTCTCTCCATACCGCACATGACCCAAATCCGCTGCGATACGCTTCCAGAGCCGGTGGATCCCGAGGGACATGAGATCGTTCATGACATCGTATTTGTCCGCCACCGAGTCGAACACGGCGCGGACCATTCTTGCCTTTTCGCCGGCCGGTACCCGACGGAAGCCGAAGTGAGTGGTAGAGTCATCGTTCATCGTGGCGGACCCTGATCGATTGCGGAGAAAGTACTGCTGATTTCCCGAATGGGAGGGGTCATGAACCGGATCGTTCGCCCGCCTTGCGGACGTGGCCAGCGGCCTCCAGGCGGGCAAGGTAGGCGGCCCACAAATCCGTTTGATGCCTGCCGAGATCATACAGCAACTCCCAAGTGTAGATGCCGGTGTCGTGGCCATCGCTGAAAGTCGGCTTGATCGCGTAATTCCCGACCGGCTCGATCGCCGTGATGGTCACGTCTTCCTTGCCAATCTGCAGGATCTCCTGGCCCGGACCGTGACCGCGTACCTCGGCCGAGGGCGAGTACACCCGAAGGTATTCGCAGGGGAGTTCGAAGCGCGAGCCATCCTCGAACGCGACCTCGAGGATCCGGCTGTCCTTGTGGAGGGTGATGGCGACAGGGAAGGGCGCGCTCATGGCTACAGGATGTAGCGGCTCAGGTCCTCGTCGCGGGCGAGTTCGCCTAGATGGGCGTCGACGTAGGCTCCATCGATGGTGATCGTGCTCCCCGACCGGTCCGGAGCTTCGTAGGAGATTTCTTCTAGAAGGCGCTCCAGCACGGTGTGCAGCCTCCGGGCACCGATGTTTTCGGTGCGCTCGTTGACTTCCCAGCTGATCTGGGCGATGCGCCGGATGCCGTCTTCGGTGAATTCCAGGTTGACCCCTTCGGTGGCGAGCAGGGCCTTGTACTGCGTGGTGAGCGAGGCATCCGGCTCGGTCAGGATGCGGACGAAATCATCGGCGCTCAGGGGGCTCAGCTCCACCCGGATCGGGAACCGCCCCTGCAGTTCCGGGATGAGATCGGACGGCTTGGACAGATGAAACGCTCCGGAGGCGATGAACAGGATGTGATCGGTGCGGATCATCCCGTACTTGGTGCTCACGGTGCAACCTTCCACCAGAGGCAGCAGGTCCCGCTGCACCCCTTCGCGCGAGACGTCGGGGCCGCCGTAGTCGCTGCGCTTGCAGATCTTGTCGATTTCATCGAGAAAGACGATGCCGTTCTGCTCCACCGCTTCGATGGCGCGAAGCTTGATCTCCTCCTCGTTGATCATTTTCGCCGCCTCTTCCTCCTGCAGGATCTTGAGGGCGTCACGGATGCGCAGCTTGCGCGTCCGTATGCGGCCGGACTGCATGCTCTGGAACAGGTTCTGCAACTGGCTGCTCATCTCTTCGAGACCCGGCGGTGCCATGATCTCCACGCCGATCGGGGCGGCCGAGACGTCGATTTCGATCTCCTTGTCGGCGAGTTCGCCGCTGCGCAGTTTCTGGCGGAACTTCTGCCGTGCCGGCGATTCGGTCACTTCTTCCGTGCCCCAGCCGCTGGCCATCGGCACCAGGACATCCAGTACGCGATCCTCCGCCGCCCGTTCGGCCCGGCTCTGTACCTTGGCCAACTCTTCCTGGCGGGTCATCTTGACTGCGGCATCGACGAGATCGCGCACGATCGATTCGACGTCGCGGCCGACATAGCCGACTTCGGTGAACTTGGTGGCCTCGACCTTGATGAACGGGGCATGGGCCAGACGGGCGAGGCGGCGGGCGATCTCGGTCTTGCCGACCCCGGTGGGGCCGATCATCAGGATGTTCTTGGGCGTGATCTCCTCCCGCAGGGGCGCGGCGACGTGGGTCCGGCGCCAGCGGTTGCGCAAGGCGATGGCGACGGCGTGCTTGGCCTCGTTTTGCCCTACGATGTGTTTGTCCAGTTCATGGACGATTTCGCGCGGGGTCATCTCACTCATGGCTGATGCGTGGAGCCGATCCGGAGATCAAGTTCTTCGATGGTGAGGTTGCGATTGGTGTAGATGCAGATATCGGCGGCGATCGCGAGTGAACGTTCGACGATTTCGCGTGCGCCGAGTTCGGTGTTTTCCAACAGGGCGCGGGCGGCCGCCTGGGCGAAGGGACCGCCCGAGCCGATGGCGATCAGACCGTTCTCGGGCTCGATCACATCACCGTTGCCGGAGACGATGAGCGAAGCTTGGGCGTCGGCGATAGCGAGCAAAGCCTCCAGTCGTCGCAAGATCCGATCGGTACGCCAATCCTTGACCAATTCCACGGCCGCCTTGGTCAGGTGACCGCGGTGCTTTTCCAGTTGGCCTTCGAAGCGCTCGAACAGGGTGAACGCGTCGGCCGTGGCACCGGCGAACCCTGCCAGCACTTGCCCGTGATACAGTCGGCGCACCTTGCGGGCATTGGCTTTCATGACGGTGTTGCCGAGCGTCACCTGGCCGTCACCGCCGAGGGCGACACGATCGCCGCGGCGCACCGAGACGATGGTGGTTCCGTGAAAAGTTTCCACGCGACTTAGCATTCCTGAAAATGGAAAAAAGAACATTCTATCCGAAGGTGCCGAGGGGTTCACGCCTTGGACGGCCGTGGGCTTGCGGGAACGTTCGGCGGCGCAGGGCGGACACGGCCTCTGCGCACGGACGGTGGAACAGGCGGATCCGCGGTTCCTGGAGTAATTCGCCATGCTCTAGGGGCGGCCCAGTCGCTCGGCGAGAAAATCCAACACCTCAGCCAGAGCGATTTCCTGGCTCGCGGCATCCCGGCGCCCCTTGTATTCCGCGACGCCGGCCGCGAGCCCGCGTTCGCTGAGAACGAGCCGATGAGGAATCCCGAGCAGTTCCATGTCGGCGAACATGACCCCGGGTCGGACCTTGCGGTCCTCGTACAGCACCTCGAAACCGGCCTCGCCGAGTTCGTCATGGAGCCGATCGGCGGCCTCGCGCAGGCGCTCGGAAGTGTGCATGTTGATGGGGCAGAGGGCGATCGCGAAGGGCGCGATCGCCTGTGGCCAAACGATGCCGCGCTCGTCGTGGTTTTGCTCGATGGCGGCCGCCACCACACGGGATACACCGATGCCGTAACAACCCATGATCAACGTTTCCTGCTGACCATGCTCATTGAGGACTTCCGCCCCCATCGCCTCGGTGTATTTCGTCCCCAGTTGGAAGATGTGACCGACTTCGATCCCGCGGGCGATCCTCAGGCTGCCGCGACCGTCCGGGCTGGGATCGCCCTCGACCACCTTGCGGAGATCGTAAACTTGTTCCGGTTCCGGCAGATCGCGCCCGAAGCTCACCCCGGTGAGGTGGAAACCCGCTTCGTTGGCCCCGCATACGAAGTCCCCGAGCCGGAGTACGGCACGGTCGGCGACCACTTCGACGTCGGCGGGGAGTCCGACCGGACCGATGTAGCCGGAGCGGCAGTGCAGATGGTGTTCGATCTCCTCGTCGGTGGCCAGGCGGAAGTCGCGGAATCCCGGCAGCTTCCGCACCTTGACCTCGTTCAACTCATGATCCCCGCGCAGCAACAGCAACACCAATCGCCCATCCAGGATCACCGCGATGGTCTTGACGATCCGGTCCTTGGGTACGCCGAGAAACGCGCTGACCTCTTCGATGGTCCTCTTGCCGGGCGTCGCCACCTTCTCGAGGGGCAGGGCGGGGGCCGGACGCGGCTCGGTCGGCGCCACCGCTTCGGCCATCTCGACGTTGGCCGCGTAGTCCGACTGATCGGAAAAGGCGATGGCATCCTCGCCCGAATCCGCCAGCACGTGGAATTCGTGCGAGAAATTGCCGCCGATCGCACCGGTGTCCGCCAGCACGGCGCGGAAGCGCAGGCCCAGGCGCTCGAAGATGCGGCAATAGGCGCCATACATGGCATCGTAAGTCTGTTGCAGCGATTCGCGGTCGCGATGGAAGGAATAAGCATCCTTCATGATGAACTCACGCGCCCGCATGACGCCGAAACGGGGCCGGATCTCGTCGCGGAACTTGGTCTGGATCTGGTAGAAGCAGACCGGCAACTGCTTGTAACTCTTGATCTCGTTGCGCACCAGGTCGGTGATGATTTCCTCGTGGGTGGGGCCGAGACAAAAGTCGCGCTGATGCCGGTCCTTGAGTCGCGCCAGCTCCGGGCCATACTGCTCCCAGCGCCCCGACTCCTGCCACAGTTCCGCCGGTTGCACCGCCGGCATGAGGACCTCCAGGGCCCCGATGCGGTCCATCTCCTCGCGCACGATGCGTTCCACCTTGTGCAGAACCCGAAGCCCGGCCGGCAGCCAAGTATAGAGACCCGCAGCCAGTTTGCGGATCAGACCGGCGCGCAGCATCAATTGATGGCTGACGATCTCGGCGTCGGCCGGGGTCTCTTTGAGCGTATACAGCGGAAACTGGGAAGTGCGCATGGTGGGCGATTCCGGACGTGTGCTGAAAAAAAACGATACGGGGTCCTCCCAAAACCGTCATTCCCGAAAACGAGGGACGAACGGAGGGCGGTCATCGTCAAGATTCCCTATTGTATCGGCAGCCGGGGGAGCCCGTCAGCCTCGACAGCACTCGGGGCAGTGCAGTGCCGTCTTCACATAACAGCATGAGGTAGAATGCTCTTGACGCGAAGGAGTTCGCATTCCATCCGCGGAGAGAATTGAATGAACAAGGGTGAGATCCCGCCGGCGGGCTTCATTCCCGGAGCGCGAAAGGCCATCACCGGGGCCGACGCGGGAATCGGCCACTCCATACGCATCCTGCTGGTGCAGGACCCCCTCCGCGCGGGTGAGGTCATCTTGACCCGCGGGGAATCGGCGCCGGTTCGCACGTCCCACGTCTAGACGCTATCGTAGGCGATGGACAGCGCGACGGTGCTCTGGATCCTCGTGCCACTCGCGGCGCTCCATGCAGCGGTGGCGCGCTCGCGCTCCGCTCTTGCTTTTCAGCTCCTGCTCGACCTGGCGCTGTTGGCGTTACCGCTGCGTCCGCTCATGATGGGCGCGCACCTCGGGCCAGGCGTGGCTGATGCACAGGGATGGGGAGCGCCAGTAACCATCGTCGGCTCGCCCGAGCAGACCGACCTTCCTCTGGAGTTCTACGTGTGGTGGGAGGAAATCCGCCGCCTGGCGGCGGCGGGCGAGCCGCCGTGGGTGAGCGATCGTCTCGGCGCCGGCACGCCGCTCTATACGAATGGCCAGACCGGGCTGCCGTTCCCGCTTAATCTCCCGGTGTGGGTTCTTGGCCCGGAACGGGGCAGCGACGTCATGGCGGTGTGGAAGCTCGAACTTGCCGCGCTTGGCTGCTTCCTGTTGTTACGCCGCGTGGGCGTGCACGCAGCGGCAGCGGCCATGGGGGCGCTTGCCTATTCGTGCGGCTTCTATTTGCTGTCGTGGCTTGTGGTGCCGCTCGCATGGTTGGTGGCGGCCACACCGTGGGCGTTCCGGGCACTCATCGGGACACTCTGGGGGAGGCGCATCGAGGGAGCGCTGCTCGCGGTGCTGATGGGCGCCCTGGCGGGGTGGTCGGTGCATCCGGAAAGCGCCGCATTTCTTTTCCTCGCGCTCGCGGTCGCGGGGCTCGTCCTGGCGTGGCGAAGGCCGCGCCGCCTGGCCCGCCTGGCGGCCTCCATCGTCTTGGCGGTCGCAGTGGCCGGCGTTGGCGCCGTGCCTACGCTTCTTTCGATCGGCGAGTCGGCCAAGCTTGCCGCCGCCCGCTCGCATCCACTCTATCCGATGCCATGGGTGGACAACCCGCTGCGTGCGCGCCTGGCGGCGCTGCTTCTCGTGCCGTGGCGGGAAGGACACCCGGCGGATGGTTCCTGGCGAAGGCCATTCGTGTCCTCCGCTGTCGCAGTCGGTGTCGGCGCCGCGCCGCTCGCGGTGCTGCTCGCGGCCGTTCCGCGCCGCCGTCACCGCCGCCTCGCGCTCGCCGTGGCGGTTTGTGGCAGCGGCGCCGCTCTGCTGCTGTGGCAAGTGCCGGGAGTGGCCCATCTGTTCGGCCGCCTGCCGCCGTTGTCCTGGATGGTATGGGCACGTGGCGCGTTCCTGCTTGCCTTTGCCCTGGCAGTACTCGCCGCCGTTGGTGCCGACGCCTGGCTGCGGCGGCCGCGTCGCATGCGCCTGTTCACCGCCGGGCTCGGTGTACAGATTGTGGTTTTCTGGCTGATCGCCACGGCGCCAGGGACCACTCCACGCGTTCACCTATGGCTACCGGCATGGGCGCCGGGAGCGGTGGCGCTGCTGGCGCTGGTACCGCCGGCCGGCGTCGGTTGGCTGCTGGCGGGCGTGGTACTGGCGGAGATGGTGCTCGCGGGTGCG
>DATMAX010000003.1:0-2974 GCA_035559395.1 Methylococcus sp.
CCCGGGGCCGACGTGCGGGAAGGTGATCTGGAGGCGCTGCCCTTCGCCGAGGCCAGTTTCGACGCGGTCGTGGCCGTGAACAGCGTCTTCTACGCGGGGGACATGGCCGCTGCCATGCGCGAGCTCGTCCGCGTCGCCCGGCGTGGCGGGCGGGTGGTCGTCACCGCCTGGGGGCCGCCCGAGAAATGCGAATTCTTGAGGGACGTGATGTCTGCGCTCGGGCCGCTGATGCCGCCCCCGCCGCCCGGCGCTACCCCGCCGCGTCCAGGGGCGTTGTCCGAACCGGGAGCGCTGGCGGGCGTTCTCAAGGCGGCGGGCTTGCGCGTCGTGGAGGAGGGCGAGGTTGCCTGTCCCTTTGTCTTCCCCAGCACCGAGGCCTCGTGGCGCGGAAGCTCGAGCGCTGGGGTCAACCAAGCGGCGATTGCTCACAGTGGGGAGGCCGCGGTTCGCGCCGCCTATGCGAATGCCGACCGCGCCCACATGCGCCCCGACGGGAGTGTCCGGTATGACAATGTCTTTCTTTGGGCTGCTGGCGAGCGAACGGAGTGAAGAACGCTCGTGAGTGCATGCTGACCATCGGTTTCAGCAGACAGTCCGCTGCGCGGCCCGCCGCTGAACCGGAGCGCTATGTTCCTACGCAGCTTTGAGAGGTGCACATCGGTTCAATGGAAACAATCTACATCCTCGGTGCCGGAGCCATAGGCTTCCCGTTGGCGGCCTACCTCGCCAATGCGGGAAGGACTGTGCTTGCTGTTCGAACGAGCAGGAAAGATGTGCCGAAAGGCGCCATCACGATTACCGTGCAGAACGGTTCAAACCGTATCAGCCAGCCGGTTGAAACAATCTCCCTATCCAAGCTGACTCGTCTCGACGGAATGATCGTCGTAACCGCCAAGGCATATGCCAACCAAGCGATTGCCCGAGAGCTCACAGACAAAGCCGCCACTGGTCGCGTCGTCATCCTGCAAAATGGGGTAGGGGTTGAACAGCCGTTTCTCGAGGCCCCTTTCTCCTCCATCTATCGAGGTGTTCTGTATATCACCAGTCAGGCGACCTCGGAATACGTCTTTACCGTTCGCCCGATCCGCGCTTCGCCGGATCGGCATCGTCAACGGTAACGAGTCAGGGCTTAGGAAGTGCGTTGAAGCGTTGAGCACCGACGGATTACCGTTTCGTTCAGAAGCCAATATCCAAAGAGAAATCTGGAAGAAGGATCGTCAACACCGTCTTCAATTCCATCTGTCCTCTGCTGGAGGTGGACAACGGGGCCTTCGTTCGGGATGAAGATACGGCCAACCTGGCGAGAGAGGTCGTCCAGGAGTGTGTCACGCTAACCAACCGGCTCAATCTGGGGTTAAGCGAAAGTGAATTGATGGAACAAATCATGCGAGTCAGTCAGGGGTCAAGACGGTCAACTGATTTCGACCCTCCAAGACATTCGAATGGGCCGCCCAACGGAAATCGAGTATCTCAACCTTGAGATCGCCCGCGTGGCCGCGGCCCTGCAACCCAGCCTCCATCTTCCTAGAGTCGAATTACTCGGGAAAATGATATCAGCAAAATCCTTACAGCAGAGCAGAAAGGAGCTGTAGGAAGTAACAACGGGTTGCAGCCGACTCGCTCCGCTGGCGCTCCGCAAGCGGCTGAACCCGACCGTTAGCCCGATGGGCGTAACCATGACGTGAGGAGATGCATGGTGACGGAATCGGAGCATCCCCAGGAACCGATCGCGCCCCTACTCCACCTCGCGTTCGGTGCTCTCACCGCGCAGGTTCTCTACGTCGCCGTGAAGCTCGGCCTCGCCCACGAGCTCGGGGATGGTCAGCGGACGACATCGGAGCTTAGTCAAACGCTCGGGGTTGACGTGCATAGCCTTCGGCGGGTGCTGCGCGGCCTGGTCAGCCTCGGCGTCTGTACGGAGATCGACGGCGATCAGTTCGGCCTGACAGCCCTTGGTCAATATCTTCGGGCGGACCACCCGGATTCGGTCCAGTCCCGCGTGCTACTGAACGGTGAAGTCCACGGGGTCTTGTGGGCTGACCTGCTTGCGACCGTGCGAACCGGGGAGTCCGCCAGTCAGCGTGTGTTCGGGACATCGTTCTATGACTATCTCGCGCGAAACACGGCGGCTGGCGCGCTGTTCGATCGGGCGATGACGGGCGGCGGGTGGGTCAGATACCGGTTTCACCCGGCTATCGACGCCTACGATTTCGGGCAGTTCGCGACGATCGTGGACGTTGGAGGCGGCAACGGCACGTTTCTGGTTGAGCTTCTGAAGCGGTATCCTCGCCCGACCGGCACGGTCTTCGACGTGCCCCGGCTCGGGGAAGCCGCGCGGCGGACGATCGAGGCAGCCGACCTGAAGGCTCGGTGCACGTTTGTCGGAGGCGATGCCTTCGAGTCTGTGCCCGCGAATTGCGACGCATATCTCCTTTCCAATTTCCTCATCGGCTGGGGGGACGATGAAGCGCTCGTCCTGCTCCGCAACTGCCGCAATGCGGTAGCAGCTAACGGCAAACTGCTTCTCGTCGAGTGGATCATGCCGACAGGGAAGGAGCCCAAGGACGGTTTTCGCTTCTGGGATACCGTCACCATGGATCTCATCATGCTCGCTGCGTTCGGCAGTGGAAGCGGCCATGTCAGGACCCGATCGGAGTTCGAGGCCCTCCTCGGCGCGGCCGGCTTCCGCCGGACGGCTGTGATTCCCACTCGTGCTTCCGTCTACGTGATCGAAGCCGTGCCCGTATAGCGTGCCGCGGCACATTGACGGTCTAACTACGGGATCACCCACGGCCTTCGGCCGCGGGTGATCCTGGGCGTTAGGCGGCACAGACACAATGTAGGAGAACTCGACTCCATGAAGACGCAGTTTTATACGGCGACGAGTCTCGATGGCTTCATTGCCACCGAAGATGACTCATTGGATTGGCTTTTCCAGCTGGGTTGTGCGAATGACACGGACTATCCGGCATTC
>DATMAX010000004.1:0-30030 GCA_035559395.1 Methylococcus sp.
GGTAATACCTAACCAAACTGGACCAAATCTGGAAAGATTTGGCCATGAAAAAATGTCCGGGTTGTGGTTACACGCGAGCGTATGAACTGTCGGACGGCCGCAGCAAATGCAAGCGCTGTGGCCAGCGTTATCGGTGGCGCAGCGCCTGGTCTGCCAGCCGCCTGAGCGATGCGACCAAACACGAACTGCTGCGTCGATTCGTGTGGGGCGTTCCGGTCTATCGGCAGCGCTTTGGCAGCCCCGCCTGCGCCCCTGCGACCGAGCGTTTCTCTCGGCTGGTGCGCGCCTGCATGGCGTGGGCGGAAGAGCTGCGCGAACCGTTCGAAGGCGCGCTTGAATGCGAGGAAACCACGTTTGGCGGGGCTCGGCACGGGAAGCGGGGCTGGGGTGCCTACGGCAAGGGGATCGTGTTCGGCATGATCAAGCGCAACGGCCAAGTCAAGGCTTTGCCGATCGCCGCGCATCGCCGGGCGGAGGTGATGCGCCATATCCAGGCTCCTGCCCGCGAGGGCGCGCTGTACTACACCGACGAGTGGCAAGCCTATGCCACGCTGAGGATGCGTGGCGAACAGGTGGGGATCCGCAAGGAGAAGGGCAAGCCGGTGGGACGGGACCATCTCAACGGTATCGAGGGCTTCTGGAGCGATGCGAAAAAATTGGTTGTATCCTTACCGTGGCGTGCCCAGCAAATACTTCCACCTTTCCCTGGGGGAAGTTTGTTTCCGCTTCAACCATCGGGATCAGGATCTGAAACCCTTGCTGGTCAAGCTTCTCAAGGCAACGAGTACGCAAGATATCAACCATAAATTGGTCCAGATTCGTTAGGAATTACCAAAAATTTTAGCATGAGCGGGGCCATGGGAGTCCTGCGCTCAAGTCGGAGTCAGCCCGAAAAGCAGGAAAGGCCCCCCAAGAGTCAGGCTTTTCGCGGATCGACCTCTCGGCGCATAATGGAACCAACGCGATGGGCGAGGGTTTCGCATGCCAAGCCGGATTTGCGCGCTCTTTCGATTTTCGATCTTGATCTCCTTCTTATCGGGCCTGGCCGGTTGTGCCACTACCACGAAAGTTCCGGCGCCGGCTTGGGCCGGTTCCAACGCCGTGGTTCGCTATGCCTTGAGCTTGCAAGGTGTGCCCTATGTCTGGGGCAAGGACTCTCCGCAAGAAGGTTTCGATTGCAGCGGTTTCGTGAAACATGTCTATGAAAAACACGGTGTGAGACTGCCGCGTACCGTTCGGGGGATGGCCGCCGAGCTTGCCGAAGTTCCGAAGGATCAGCGGCGCCCGGGGGATTTGTTGTTCTTCCGCACCGAGGGCCGATTTCCATCGCACGTCGGGATTTACGTGGGAGGAGAGTCGTTCGTCCATGCGCCGAGTCGACGCAGCGGCAGGGTCATGGTGTCCAACCTGCGACAGCCCTATTGGTGGCAACGTTTCCTGGCCGTGAGAAGAGCTTGGGTGGAGCGGTCGCAACCCGTAGGCGCAGTGGCCAACGCCGATTTTGTTCCGAGGAAACGAGGAGAATACCGATGAAAGCCATGGTAATGACGCGGACGGGGGAACCGGAAGAGACGTTGAGCCTTTGGGAAATGGACGAACCCGTCGTGACCGAACCGACCCAGATCAAAGTGCGTTTGCGGGCGGCCGGTGTCAATCCCATCGATACCAAGTTGCGGCGTCGCGGGCTTTTTTACGACAATGCCTTGCCAGCCGTGCTCGGCTGCGATGGCGCCGGAGAAGTGGTGGAAGTCGGCCAGGCGGTGAGTAGGTTTCGGGTCGGAGATCGGGTCTGGTTCTGCCACGGCGGACTCGGCGCCGAGCCGGGCAATTACGCGGAGTACACGGTGCTCGACCAACGTTGGGCGGCGCGGATGCCGGTCACCCTCGATTTCGAGACCGCGGCGGCCGGACCCTTGGTGTTGATCACCGCATGGGGAGCTCTGTACGATCGCGGCCGACTCCAGGCCGGCCAGACCGTCCTGATCCACGCCGGTGGAGGAGGGGTGGGGCATGTCGCGGTTCAGTTGGCCAAACTACGCGGGGCGCGCGTCCTGACCACCGTCGGATCGGAAGAGAAAGCCGTGCTGTGTAGGCAATGGGGGGCCGACGGGGTCATCGATTACCGGCACCAAGACTTCGTGACGGCGGTCCACGACCTGACGCAAGGCAAGGGGGCGGATCTGGTTCTGGATACGGTCGGGCCGGAAGTATTTGAGCGCAGCATCCCGTGTACCGCCTATTTCGGTGACCTGGTGACCTTACTGGATCCCGGTGCCGTTCCGCTGAATGAAGCGAGGATGCGGAACCTGCGCATCGGTTTCGAACTGATGTTGACCCCGATGCTGCGGAACCTGGATCGGGCGCGCGATCACCACGTGGAAATCCTGGAAACATGCGGCGAGTGGATCGACGCGGGAAAGCTCAGCCTTCATGTGAGCCGGGTGCTACCGTTGGAACAGGCGGCGACGGCTCATGCCGCGGTGGAAAGCGGACATACGACGGGCAAGATCGTCCTTCGGATCGGTTAGGTCGGCGATGCCCAGCGATCGCCCGTTCTTTCGGGGAGCGCCTCGATGATCGTTTGGGCCGTGCTGCTGGCCCTGATGAATTTGCTTCCGGCTTTCGCCGCGAACCCGTCGGAACCGGAAGGGACAGGGCCGGAAGCGGTGGCGATCGAGGTGTTCGTCTGGGAAGGCTGCCCGCGCTGTGTCGAGGCCGAGCGGTTTCTCGATCGCCTGCGGCAAGAGCAGCCGGCGCTCACGATCCGAATCCATGACGTGCAACGCGATCCGGCCGCTTTGCGCCGGTTGCAGGAGCTTGCCTCTCGTGAGGGTCAGCGAGCCGGGGTACCGGCCTTCCTCATCGGCGGCAAGTTATGGCTCGGTTACGATTCGGAAGCGACCACGGGCCTCCGTCTCCGCGATGCGCTTGCGAGGATCGGAAGGAGCCAGCAGGAGGGGGAATCGGCCGCCGAGAGCTGTCCGGAACAGGAGTTCCTGAGTTGCGGGCCGGAGATTCAGCCGGAAATTTTCCAGGTCACGTGGTTCGGTCGGCGCTTCACTTTGGAGGAACTGGGGCTCCCCTTGTTCACTGTGGCGATGGGGCTTCTGGACGGGTTCAATCCCTGCTCGATGTGGGTTCTGCTGCTGGTGATCTCGTTACTGGCCCCGATGCGGGATCGCTTACGGATGCTGGCAGTGGCCGGCGTATTCGTGGCGGTCGAGGGGATCGCCTACTTTCTTTTCATGGCGGCCTGGCTCGAACTGTTTCTACTGGTCGGGGTTTCGCGTGTCTCGGAGGTGGTCGTGGCGGTGGTTGCCTTGGGCGCCGGCATGATTCATTTGAAGGATTTTTACTCCTTGCAGTCGGGATTTTCGTTGTCGATTCCCGGAGCGGCCAAATCGAGCATCTATGCGCGTATTCGCCGTATCCTCCAGGCCGAAAATCTCTGGGGTGCGCTCATCGGCGCCGTGTTCTTGGCCGTTTTGGTGCAGATCGTGGAATTCCTCTGCACCTCGGGTTTTCCGGCCTTGTATACGCGAATCCTGACGCTCCACCAGGAGAGCGGGATCGGCTATTACGCTTACCTATTGCTTTACAACCTGGCCTATTTGTTCGACGACCTCGTCGTTCTCGCCGTCGGGGTCCTTACCCTCAGCCAGCGACGGCTCCAGGAGAAGGAAGGGCGCTGGCTCAAATTGATCAGCGGGATGGTCATGGTGGGGCTCGGCTCGTATCTGCTTGCGGCCCCGGCATGGAGATGATGATCCAAGGCTGTATCTTTAATGACGAAGAATCGGTGGCGAGTCCCTGGAGGTTTCCCGTGTTCAAGGTGACGCGACTGCATCACGCTTCTCTTCTGGTCAGTGACCTCAATGCTTCCAGGGCATTTTACGAGGGGATCCTGGGGCTTACACCCAGCCCGAAACGGCCACCGATGAGTTTCGACGGGGTTTGGTACGAAATCGGCGAGCAGCAAATCCACCTCCTGGTGTGCCCCAATCCGGATGTCGGTCACGAGCGTCCCGCGCATGGAGGGCGCGACCGCCATGTCGCACTGATGGTAGAGGGGTTCGACGAACTCAGGGCTCGTCTCGAACGGGCGGGGATTCCCTACACCATGAGTCAGTCGGGACGCCGCGCCCTGTTTTGCCGGGATCCGGACGACAACACCTTCGAGATCATCGGCTGACGGAACTTTGCCGGAAGCTGACCGGGCTCTCTTCGCCGGCGGACCGGTTTACCGGAATGAAATTCGAGCCTATCAAAAAGGAGATTGAGGAATGGTCCTTCCGGGATATGCTGCAAAAGAGATTCGCTGTGCTCATGGGATACAATAAAAAATTTCGCGCCAAGGCTACGAGCCGTGAGCAGTCAGGGGACCCAGTCGATGCCCATCATGAAGGAACCGTCCAGATTCCTGGAAGCCGTGGTACGGTTGGCCAAACAGGCCGGCGAAGCTATTCTCGCGATCTACGATTCCGCGTTCACGGTTCAGCGCAAAGCCGACCAATCGCCGTTGACCGCGGCGGATCTCGCTTCGCATGAGCGTATCTTGCGTGGTTTGCGCGAGATCGAACCGAAGTACCCGGTCCTTTCGGAAGAGTCGGGTGCCGTGCCGTTCACACAACGGGCGAATTGGGAATGGTATTGGCTGGTCGATCCTCTCGATGGCACCAAGGAGTTCGTCAAGCGCAACGGCGAGTTCACGGTCAACATCGCCCTGATTCACGGCCATCAGCCGGTACTCGGGGTCGTGCACGCGCCGGTACTGGGCTTGACCTATTTTGCCGCCGAATGTTGCGGTGCTTTTCGCCAGCGGGGCGAGCAGCCGCCGGAGCGGATCCATGTGCGTCCCGAGGCATCGGTCCGACCGGTGGTGGTGGGAAGTCGCTCGCATTCCGACAAGGGGATGGAGAAGTATCTCGCGAGGTTGGGCGATCATGAATTGCGCCCGATGGGGAGTTCTCTGAAATTTTGTCTGGTGGCGGAAGGGGAAGCGGACCTCTATCCCCGGCTCGGCCGGACCTCGGAGTGGGATACCGCGGCAGCGCAATGCGTGGTATCGGAGGCGGGGGGAAGTGTCGTCGATCTCGAAGGCAAACCGTTGCAGTACAACCTGAAGGATTCCTTGCTGAACCCTTATTTCCTGGTTTTCGGCGACAAGACCAAGCCCTGGCTCGCTTACGCCGAGGGTATCGGTGACCCTGCTTCACTGCTGGCGGATCGTTGAATCAGTCTGCCATAGGGTGTAGCCCTCGGGCCGGGAGCTCGGGAGTCGAATCGAACCGAACTCGATCCCAAATCCTTCGGACCCAGGTATGGTCTATCCGTCGCTCACCCCGTTTCAGCCAATCGACGAGTTGTGAGGCGACGTCCGGATAGACCACCCGGACCGCACGCCCATGGCGCAGCCAATAGGCGATCGAGGCGGTGTCCAATTCCGGAATCACGGCCCCAAGTCGGGTCTCTTCCAGGGCCAAGGCGTTGGAAAGCTGTTCCATCTGCGCTCGCAGCGGTTTGACCAACAGCTTCTTGCCCATCTGCAGGGCTTCGCTGGCGAGTTCAAAGCCCGCGTTACAGATGATCCCGCCGCAGTCGCGCAAGTCATGCTGAAAGCCACTGCGGGACGGTGGTTTGATGTGGATGTGATCGGGTTTGTCTTGTGTGACCGCGGGGCTGTAAATATGGAAATCGTGATCACGCAGCGGCGCGAGTACGCGTACGGTTTTCCGGATGTCTTCGAAAGGCAGGTAAACGACGATCTTATGGTGAAGGATCGCCTCGAGTTCGGGCGGGGTCTCGATGATCGGGGGCAGGATGGGTTGGTCAAAGTGGTGCCAATGCAGGCCGATTCCGATCTGGGCGGGAGCGAAATACCGAAGTGCCATACGGGCGAGGATATCGTCCCCGGTTTTCGGGATGGGATGCTGAAACGCATATTGATGCCCGATGCCAATGACCCCGCAGCGTTGGAGCCGGCCAGCCCATGCGGTGATCGGCTCGAAGTCGGTGACGATCAAGTCGTATTGCGATAGGTCCAGGGTCTTGACATCCCGCAAGAAACCAACGATGTCGTTGCTGACCGCGGTTTTCAGATAGGAGACCCGCCCGGCATGGGCGGCGAAGGTCAATCCCTTGCGCCAGAGATAGTCGCCGAAAACCTCCATTTCGAACAGTTGATCCCAAGGACGACCGGAAAACAGGTAGGTCACGTCGAATCCGGCTGCTTTGAGCCTGGGAGCCAGGACCCGGGCACGGGTGATATGCCCATTGCCGGTGGCCTGCACTCCGTAAAAGATTCTCACGCCGAGAGAACCCCGAGACTCAGCACGGCGATGCTTGATCCCATGGTCATCCCCATCAGCACGTCGCCTGGGAAATGCACGCCGAGGAAAATGCGCGACAACCCCACCAGAGCGGCCCAACCGTACAACAAAGGCTGGAGTGGCGGGTGAAAGGCGCCGATCAGGGTTGCCACCAGGAAGGCGGCGGAAGTGTGCCCGGACGGGAAACTGAAGCGGTCGGCCGGGACGATGAAACTGCGGAAGTTTTTCAATGCCACGGCCGGGCGATTCCGTCGCAAACCGTTTTTGAGAGCGAAGTACAGGGGGCGTTCGATCAAAAATGCCAGGAGGGTGGATCGAAGTAACAAGCGGTCATGGGCCGTCCCGCTGACCAGGCAATAAACACCGAGCAGGAGGTACAGGTATCCATCGCCGCTGCGCGAGATCCATCGGCTGATCTGAACGCAGCGTTCCAAATGTTTGCGGTTCATGAACCAGAAGAACATGAACGCGTCATATTCTTGGATCGTGTCGATCAACTTCATCGGGACGCTCCGAAGTGGCGCTTCCACGCTATGCTAGACGGAAGGGATGACAGCTTGCATTCATTTCGGTGACGATTCCGTGACGAACGAATTGGGAAAGGGGGCGAGGCGTGCGAAAGATCAGGACGGCATTGATCACGGGGGCGGCCAAGCGGCTCGGTGCGGTCATCGCGACGGAACTCCACGACCACGGTTACCGGGTCATCGTCCACTACCGGCATTCGGAAACGGATGCCCAGGGCCTATGTGAGGCTTTGAATCGGAAGCGACCCGATTCGGCCTGGCCGTTGCAGGGTGATCTGCTCGACATCGCTTCGCTTTCTCGCCTGGTCGAAAACGGCGCGAGCCGGTGGGGGCGATTGGATGTGTTGGTGAACAATGCCTCGGCGTTTTATCCAACGCCGGTTGGGACGGTCAGCGAATGCCAATGGGAGGAATTGATCGGCAGCAACCTCAAAGCGCCTTTCTTTCTGATCCAAGCAGCGCTGCCCTGGTTACGAGAGGCGGCCGGCTGTGTCGTCAATCTCGCCGACATTTACGGCGAGCGACCTTTGCAGGGATATCCCGTGTTCAGCATCGCCAAGGCGGGACTCATCGCCCTGACCAAAGCCATGGCGAAAGAACTGGCGCCGGAGGTCCGCGTCAACGCGATTGCCCCGGGTGCCATCCTGTGGCCGGTGCCGGCACCCGATGCGGCGGTGCAAAAAAAGATCCTGGATCGGATCCCTCTGGCGCGACTCGGTATGGCCGAGGAAGTGGCTCGCGCCGTTCGTTTCCTGGCCGACGAGGCAGCGTATGTGACCGGTCAGGTACTTGCCGTGGACGGTGGGCGTAGCCTCTCCGTTTGAATGTGCCAGGTGGGAGACACGCGAACTTGTTGCAGTGCCGTCTTGTCGTAATGATCCCACAGTTCCCGGTAGGTCACACCCAAGGTCGGGTGAATCCGGTCCGCGGCGATTTCCGCAAGCGGTTCGAGCATGAACGCGTATTGGATCAGTTCCGGGCGCGGGATTTCCAGCTTGCCTTCCCGAATGACCCCGTCTCCATATAGCAGCAGATCCAAGTCCAGTGTTCGCGGGCTGAATTTGCGCGATTCGCGGGTACGGCCATGTTCCTGTTCGATCTCCGTCAAAATGCGCGCGATCTCGGTGACCGGAAGCTCGGAGTGGAACCCGACCACCAAGTTGTAAAACGGATCGCCCTCGAATCCCACCGGAGCCGTCTCATAGACGCTGGACACGGTCAAGGTGCCGAAACGTTCCCGGAGCGACGCCAAGGCTGAGGGAATGTGTTTGTCACGTTCGACGTTGCTGCCGATACTGACGAAGATGTCAGGCATGACGCGGCTTCTCTCCTCGTTCGATCAAGATGCCGACATCGCTGGCGCCACGGATCGCGCCGCGCTTGTTGAGCATCAGGCGCACCCAGGGTACCGAGAATTCCTGCAGGATGATGCCAGCGACTCTTTCGGCAAGGGTTTCCACGAGGAAAAAATCGCTGGCCTCCACGAATTCGATGATGCGCTTCGCAACCGCTTTGTAGTCGAGGGTGTCTTCAATGCGATCGCTCTCTGCCGCTTTGCGAATGTCGGCTACCATCTCGAGATCCAGCACTACGGTCTGCTTGATCTTGCGCTCCCAATCGTAGATCCCGATCACCGTCTCGATCTCGAGACCCCGCAGAAATATAATGTCCATGCCAGTCGTCGTCGGTCATTGAGCAGGCGGCCATTGGTACCATAAAAGCCGATTTCGTGACAACTGCGGAGCGTTCAAAACCATGGCATGGCTGCTCGTTCCCCTTGCCTATTTGCTGGGGTCCTTGTCGACCGCCGTGATCCTCAGTCGTGGCTTGGGCTTGCCGGACCCACGGGAGGCGGGATCCCAGAATCCAGGCGCTACCAACGTGCTGCGCCTCGGCGGCAAGGGGGCCGCGCTGGGGACGCTGCTGGGGGACGCGGCCAAGGGCTTGATCCCGGTCCTGGTCGCGCGGGAACTGGGCGCCACGTCTGCGGTCTTGGGGAGTGTGGGCCTCGCTGCCTTCCTCGGGCACTTGTATCCGATATTTTTCCGATTCCGGGGGGGCAAGGGAGTGGCCACGGCTCTCGGTGTCCTTTTGGGGTATTCCTGGACTGTGGGGATCCTGGCGCTGGCGACGTGGATCGCGGTCGCCACGATATCCCGGATTTCCTCGCTGTCGGCACTGGTAGCGGCCGGCCTCGCCCCGGTTTTCGTCTGGATCTCGCTGGGTTCGGCGGAGTTGGTGGCAGCGACGACGGTGATGTCGTTTCTGCTGTTCTATCGACACAAAAGCAATATCGAGCGATTGCTGAAGGGTGAAGAGCTTCGCATCGGTGGCTAGACGGCCGGCAGCGTCTCCAGAGGCCAGCGGGCGCGGGCCTCGATGACCGGGGGTTCGGTCTGCCCGGCCTGAAGCCGCCAGCAACCGGCAAAGGCGATCATGGCGCCGTTGTCGGTGCAGAATTCGAGGCGCGGGAAGTAGACCCGCCACTGGTTTTCTCGTGCCATCCTGGCCAGTTTGTCGCGCATGGACCGATTGGCGCTCACGCCTCCCGCCACCACCAGTCGGGTCAGTCGGGTTTGGTGCATCGCCCGGCGGCATTTCAAGACCAGCGTATCGACTACCGCTTCCTGAAATGCGTAGGCGAGATCGGCTTTGTCCTCAGGGGTTCCCGTGGTTTGCGCCAAGGCTTGAATGGCGTGGGTTTTCAAGCCGCTGAAACTGAAATCGAGTCCGGGTCGATCGGTCATCGGGCGCGGAAACTGGAACCTCCCCGGTCTGCCGCTTTCGGCCAGACGCGCGAGCGCGGGGCCACCCGGGTACCCGAGGCCGAGTAATTTGGCGGTCTTGTCGAATGCTTCGCCGGCTGCATCGTCCAGCGACTCGCCCAAGAGACGATAGCGACCGATCCCGCGTACCTCGATGAGTTGGGTATGGCCTCCGGAAACCAACAGGGCGACGAACGGAAATTCCGGAGGCTCCGGTTCCAGCAGGGGCGCGAGCAGGTGGCCCTCCATGTGATGGATGGCGACGCAGGGAATCTGCCAGGCCCAGGCCATGCTGCGGGCGATCGCGGCGCCCGTGAGGAGAGCGCCGATCAATCCCGGGCCTGCGGTATAGGCGATGCCATCGATGGCATTCCGCGCGAGGCCGGTTTCTTGGAGCAAGGCTTGGATCAGTGGCAGGAGCCTGCGGACGTGGTCGCGCGATGCGAGTTCTGGAACCACACCCCCGAACTCGGCATGAAGCGCGACCTGACTGTGGAGCTTGTGCCCCAACAGTCCGTCGCGGGCGTGAAACAAGGCCACACCGGTTTCGTCACAGGAGGTCTCGATGCCGAGAACGATCATGACGCTTTTGTCTCCCGTGTGCGGCTGGGTATAATGCACAATTTACGCGAGGAGTGGTCGCTTGCGGCCATCGTTGAATTTCATCCGAACCGTTGGGGAGTTACATGCCTTCGATCAAAATCCGAGAGAATGAACCGTTCGAGATTGCCATCCGCCGTTTCAAACGTGCCTGCGAGAAGGCCGGCGTATTGTCGGAAGTGCGGCGCCGCGAATATTACGAGAAGCCCACGGAAGAGCGCAAACGCAAGGCGGCCGCAGCCATCAAAAGGCATCTGAAAAAACTCTCTCGGGAACGTTTCGCATTACAGAACCTGCGCAAGGGGCGTCCCCAGCAGTAACGGCAGCTTTCCATCCTCTCCGGCAACGACGATGACCGACTCAGTTCCGATCTTGAAGGAACGGCTGCAGAACGACATGAAAGCCGCGCTCAAGGCGGGGGAAAAGGACCGGTTACGGGCGATCCGTTTGATCCTGGCGGCGGTGAAGCAGCGAGAAGTGGATGAGCGTATCCAGCTCGATGATGCACAGATCATCGCCGTGCTCGACAAAATGGCAAAGCAGCGACGCGAGGCGATCGCACAGTATGAGTCAGCCGGTCGCGCCGATCTGGCTGCGGTCGAACACTCCGAGCTCGCGGTGATTCTGGAATATCTGCCGCAGCGTTTGAGCGCCGGCGAAATCGAGGCGATCGTGCACGCCGTCATCGAGGAGATCGGCGCCCGCGGTATGGGCGACATGGGAAAGGTCATGGCTCGGATCAAAGGCAAACTTCAGGGGCGTGCGGATCTGTCCGAAGTGAGTGCGCTGGTGAAATCCTTGTTGGGTTGATCCGATGTCCATCCCCGATTCCAGTTGAGCGGATCGGCGGGACGAGCGTCAGCCTCGCATGGCCGGCCGAATTCCTCATGAATTCATCGATGATCTTCTGGCGCGCGTCGATCTCGTCGATCTGATCGGCGCGTTCGTCACGCTCAAAAAAACGGGTGCCAATTTTGTCGCCCGCTGCCCTTTCCACTCGGAAAAGACCCCGAGTTTCTCCGTAAGCCGGGAGAAGCAGTTTTACCACTGCTTCGGTTGTGGGGCGCACGGGAATGCCATCCGTTTTCTGATGGATTACCAGCACCTGGCCTTTCCCGAAGCGGTCGAAACCTTGGCGGCTTCAGTCGGTCTGGAAACACCGCGGGTCGGTTCGGAAACCTCAAGGCGGTCCACGCCGTCCCTCGAAGCGATCTATGAAATCCAGGGGCGTGCCGCAGCGTTCTACGCACGACAGCTCGTAGAGCACCCGAATGCCGCCGCGGCCGTCTCCTACCTCAAGGCGCGCGGGGTCACTGAGGAGATGGCGCGTCGTTATCAGATCGGATATGCGCCCCCTGGCTGGCGGAATCTGCCTGCGGATTGGTCGCAAGAACTGCTGATCCGAAGCGGCCTGATGACCGAAAGGGATGGATTGGCCTATGATCGGTTCCGCAATCGCATTCTCTTCCCGATCCGGGATCGGCGCGGCCGCGTCGTGGGATTCGGTGGCCGGACGCTGGGGGATGACAACCCGAAATATCTCAATTCTCCGGAAACCGATTCATTCAAGAAAAGTAAAGAGGTCTACGGCCTCTATGAAGTTCTCCAGAGAGAATCGAGGCCGCAGCGCATCGTCGTGGTCGAAGGCTATCTGGATGTCATCGCGCTGGCCCAGCACGGGATCCCGGAGGTCGTCGCGACGCTCGGTACCTCCATCTCCAGCGACCATATTCATCTCCTCTTCCGGTTTACCCCGGAACTCATCTTTTGTTTCGACGGCGATGTCGCTGGAAGTAAAGCGGCGTGGCGTGCCCTCGAAGCCAGTCTTCCGGCGTTGCGGGAAGGACGGCAGGTTCGGTTTCTCGAACTCCCCGAAGGAGAGGATCCGGATTCACTCATCCGTTCCGAAGGTCGCGCGGATTTCGAGAAACGCATCGAACGAGCCAAGCCGTTTTCCGATTACCTCTTCCAAAGATTGAGCGCCGATCTGAACTTGCAGAGCGTCGAGGGCCTGGCATCCCTGCAAAAACAAGCGCAAGCCGTGTTGGAACGCCTCCCCGTCGGAATTTTCCGGGATCTGATGATGCAACGACTGGAGGCCGTGACGGGTCTTGCTACCAGGTCCCGGCAGCGGACGCATGCCACGAAGCCATCACTTGGCAAAGCGCCGCGGCAGGGTCTGCCCTCCCTATGGCGGGAGTTGGTGATTCGACTGTTGCTCTACCCGAAGTGGGCCGGTCGGATTCAAGCCGACCAACGCGAGGTCCTGGTCCGGAACCCCTATGTCGGGAGCTTGATGCGTCGACTGTGCGAATACGCCGATCGACATGCGGAACCAACCACGGGGAGGTTGATCGAATATCTCCGCGGTACACCGGAAGGCGAGTTGGCGGAAAAATTTCTCGCCCGGAGCTTACCGATGGTGCCAGAAAAAGGTATGGAAAGAGAACTTCAGGACGCATTGGTGCGCATTGTCGCGCGTTCACGCGAAGAGCGGTTGGATGCGTTGATCCAAAAGTCGAAAATCGCGCCGTTGACCGAAGAGGAGCGCGAGGAACTGCGGACATTGACCCGTGCCAGGTCTTGAAATTCGACTCACCGCATACCATTTTCTATAATGTTTGATTCCATGTTTTTCGCTTCAATCCCGCAATCGCGAGTTCGTCGATGACTCCAGAACAGCAGCAACACCAGCTCAAGGAACTCATTGCCAAGGGCAAGATGCAAGGTTATCTCACTTTTTCCGAAGTGAATGACCATCTTCCCAGCGACATCGTCGATCCCGAGCAAATGGAAGACATCATTTGCATGATCAACGACATGGGGATCGAAGTGCATGAAGATGCTCCCGTCGACGAGGACTTGATCCAGGATACCGCCGTAGTCGTGGAGTCCGATGAGGATGAGGCTGCGGAAGTGGCGGCAGCGTTGGCTTCCTCGGTCGATTCGGAACTCGGGCGAACCACCGATCCGGTGCGTATGTATATGCGCGAGATGGGTACGGTGGAACTGTTGACGCGGGAGGGCGAGCTGAGCATCGCGAAACGAATCGAAGAAGGGCTGAACATCGCTGCCAATGAATTGGTTCGCTTCCCGGCAGCCATGGAGCACTTCCTGAAAGCCTTCGATCGGGTCGATCGCGGTGAGATAAGGCTGTCGGATCTGATTTCCGACTTCTTTGATCCGGTTGCGGAAGAGCCGGTCGAGGTAGACGATGAGGCCGAGACGGAAATCCTGGATGAAAGCGAAAACGGCCCGGATCCCGAATTGGTCCAGGCGAAGCTGGTAGCCTTCAAGAAGCTGCACAAGACGGCCGTCAATGCCCATCACAAGTACGGTTTTCATCACGAGAAGACGCAGAAGGCATTCGACAATCTCGCCGCTGCGTTCATGGAGTTCAAGAAGACTCCGCAGTTCTTTAAGGAACTCACCGACGTGCTGCGGGAAACCGTGAACAGGATCCGTGACCTCGAGCGGGAACTCATGGACATCTGTGTCGGCCGGGTGGGAATGTCGAAGCAAGATTTCCTTGCCAGCTATCTCGGGAGGGAAACCGATCCGGGCTGGCTGCAGAATCTGCGTGCTTCGGAGGATCGGATCGGCGAGACGATCCGGAGCCACGGCGAGGAGATTCGGCGCATCCAGTCCAAGCTTGCCCAGATCGAAAAAGAGCATCGGCTGACCATTGCCCATATCAAGGAGATCAATCGTCGCGTTTCCGCCGGCGAGAACCAGGCACGTGCGGCCAAGCGGGAGATGATCGAAGCGAATCTTCGGCTCGTCATCTCGATCGCGAAGAAATACACCAACCGTGGTTTGCAATTCCTCGACCTGATTCAGGAGGGCAACATCGGCCTGATGAAAGCCGTCGACAAGTTCGAATACCGGCGCGGTTACAAGTTCTCCACTTATGCGACGTGGTGGATTCGTCAGGCGATCACCCGCTCCATCGCCGACCAGGCGCGTACGATCCGGATCCCGGTCCACATGATCGAGACGATCAACAAACTGAATCGCATCTCGCGGCAGATGCTCCAGGAAATGGGGCGTGAGCCGACCCCGGAGGAACTCGCGGCACGCATGGACATGCCCGAGGACAAGGTGCGCAAGGTGTTGAAAATCGCCAAAGAACCTATTTCCATGGAGACCCCGATCGGTGACGACGAGGATTCCCATCTGGGCGATTTCATCGAGGACTCGCGCGTACTCTCGCCGATCGAACACGCCACCGTGGCCAGTCTGCGCGAGACGACCCAACAGGTGCTGGCCGGGCTGACCGCGCGGGAGGCCAAGGTCCTTCGGATGCGCTTCGGCATCGACATGAACACTGACCACACTCTCGAAGAAGTAGGCAAGCAGTTCGATGTCACCCGCGAACGGATCCGGCAAATCGAAGCCAAGGCGCTGCGCAAGCTGCGGCACCCGTCCCGGTCCGAGCAGTTACGCAGCTTCCTGGACATCGATTGATGGCGGATGGAAATGCCCGGGCCCTTAGCTCAGTCGGTCAGAGCGAGCGACTCATAATCGCCAGGTCGTAGGTTCAAGTCCTACAGGGCCCACTCCCGAACGAAAGCCTTACGAACTCCGTAAGGCTTTTTTTTTTGTCTGGGGGTGATCGCGTGGCTCACCTTTGGGAACGGGTGCCCACTGCCGACGGTTCCTTTATCCCTGGGCAAACAGGATCGGGCTCCAAACATCGCGGTGTAGAACAAGGCATGGTTCCAACTCTGGCCGTTCAAACAACGATCTGCCGAATCGTTGCATCAATGCGTAAGATCAAAAAATTGAAGCATGAATATGCTACATTGAACAAAAATTGACATGGTGGAGGCGTTCTCGTGCAAATGGCGTCGTATCGTGCAGTTCTTCTTTGGGTACTGTTCGCCGTCATCGGTTTCCCATTGGACTCCCTGGCCGATGTTCCTGCGGGAGACAAGGCCATCGTTCTCGCGACTACTACCAGCACGCAAGATTCCGGACTGCTGGACGTATTGTTGCCGGTCTTCCAGAAGGAGACTGGATACTTCGTGAAGACCGTCGCGGTGGGATCTGGACAGGCAATGGCGATGGCAAGAAGGGGTGAAGCGGATGTGCTGCTGGTGCATTCACCCGATGACGAAGAACAACTCGTAACCGAAGGCTATGCCATCGATCGCAGGCCGGTCATGCACAACGATTTCGTCATCGTTGGACCGGCCAGTGATCCCGCCGGGATCCGGCAGGCGAGAACGTCGGCAGAGGCGTTCCGGCGCATCGCGCAATCCGAGTCTCTGTTTCTGTCCCGGGGAGACAGGTCGGGTACCCATGCCCGTGAGTTGAAGATCTGGAAAATGGCTGATATTGAACCCGAAGGACGGAGGTGGTACCAGCAGACCGGTCTTGGCATGGGAGAGACGCTGAACGTGGCCGCGGAGAAGAAGGCTTATACCTTGACGGATCGCGGAACCTACCTGGCGTCGGATGCGAGGAGACGTCTCGGCTTGGAAGTCCTCGTCCAGGGCGAGCCCTTCCTGCTCAATGTCTACCACGTCATGACGGTGAATCCGGAACGCTGGCCCAAGGTCAATCTGCGCGGTGCGCGTGCGTTCGCCGATTTCCTGGTGTCCCGAAAGGCGCAGGACCTCATCGGGAACTTCGGTGTGGACCGCTATGGATCCCCCCTGTTCTTTCCGGATGCGGGCAAGCATTCGATGAAACTGCGGCCGTGAAATGGATCTGATCTACGACGGGTTTGCCAAAGCTTGGCACCTCCTCGTGACCCTGGATCCGGAGGTTCGCGAGGTGGCGCTTCTTTCCCTGAAGGTTTCCGGGCTTGCCACCTTGATCAGTCTGCTGATCGGGATCACGGTCGGGACTGGGATCGCGTTGACCGGCTTTCCGGGCAAGCGGTTCGTCATCAGTCTCGTTAACACCGGGATGGGATTGCCTCCCGTGGTCGTCGGGCTATTCGTCTCCATCTTCCTCTGGCGGAATGGCCCTCTGGGCTTTCTGGGTTTGCTTTACACACCTACTGCCATGATCATCGCGCAGGCGATCATCGCCACCCCAATCGTAACGGGGATCACCCTCAGCGCCATGCAACATCTCCCCCAGGCCCTCCGGCTGCAAATCCTCGCCTTGGGCGCAACGCGGTTGCAGATGGTATGGATGCTGCTCCGGGAGGCGAGGTTGCCGTTGATGGCCGGGGTCATGGCGGGGTTCGGCGGGGTCATCTCCGAGGTCGGTGCTTCGATCATGGTCGGCGGCAACATCAAAGGCTACTCCCGGGTACTGACTACGGCGACGGTCATGGAAACCAGCCGGGGAAACTTCGATATGGCGATCGCGCTTTCCGTGATCCTGCTGGTGCTCGCCTTTGTCGTTAACTATCTGCTGACGCTGGTGCAACAGCGCCAACGGCCCCAATGAGCGGAAGGGCGCGCGTCCTCGACATCCGGGATCTCAAGGTTGCTCGGGGTGGGGTCGGAGTAGGAGTATTGGATCTCGCGGAGTTTTTCCTGGACGAAGGGGAGTTGGTGTCGCTGATCGG
This sequence comes from Methylococcus sp., assembly GCA_035559395.1. Lineage (GTDB taxonomy): Bacteria > Pseudomonadota > Gammaproteobacteria > Methylococcales > Methylococcaceae > Methylococcus. The sequence goes on from DATMAX010000004.1 coordinate 16,751, forward strand.
ACCGAATGGATGCGGTAAGTCGAGCCTGCTTTTATCGGCCATGGGGCTCATCGAGCGAGTCTCCGGCCGCATCGTCTACCGGGGGAGGGAGGTCGGTTCGGCGCTGAAAGTCCTGGAATACCGGCGCAGGATCGCAATGGTTTTTCAGGAGCCGCTATTGTTCGATACCTCGGTGTTCCAGAACGTGGCCTCGGGCCTGAAGATTCGTGGCCTGCCGCCGAAGATCGTGAAATCCCGCACCATGGCCGCGCTCGAACGATTCGGTCTGGCGCACCTTGCGGATCGACAGGCTGGCAAGCTCTCCGGGGGGGAGGCGAGGCGGGTGAGCCTGGCGCGGGCGTTCGCGATCGAGCCAGACGTGATTTTCTGTGACGAGCCGTTCGCGAATTTGGATACACCGACCCGGCAGGTGCTGTCCGAGGATTTGGAGAAAGTCATCCGTGAAACCGGGGTGTCGGGTGTCCTGGTGACCCATGATCCCTCGGAGGCGCTGCGGTTGTCACACCGAATCGTAGTGATGCAGGAGGGCAGGATCGTGCAGAGCGGCACGCCGGCGGAAGTCACGAGCAATCCCGTCAACGAGTTCGTCGCCAGTTTCGTCGGCATGGAAACCCTGCTCGAGGCCGTGGTTCAGCGGAACGTGGGAGGCTACATTACCGCTTCGGTCGCAGGTCGAGAGATCCATGCGGTTGGGGATACAGCGAAAGGGCAGAAGGTCTATTGCGGCATCCGCCCCGAGAGCGTAACCCTAGCAGCCGCCAACCCTACCGGCGAGACCAGCGCACGGAATGTATTTCCGGCGACAATCGTCGGGATCACCTCGTCCGGCCCGTTTCTGAAGCTGAACCTGGATTGCGGCTTCCGGCTGGTTTCGTATGTGACTCCGGAGTCGTTTGCCGCGCTCCGGCTCGGGATCGGGAAAAAGATTTTCGCTTCCTTCAAGGCTACGTCGGTACACCTGATTCCCAGGGCCGGATAGCGTCCGTCCAAAGATCGCTTTCGATCAGTTGCCCGACGTTGTCGACAAGGTGCGGCGAAGCAGGTCGAGAGCCCAGACGGCAGCCAGGGTCCGGCGGCGTTCGGAAGCACCGGAAAGGCTGCGGCACTCACTGACGATGCCTTCGGGCGTGGCGAGGGCGATGGCTATCGGCAAGGAAGGGAAGGTGATTTCCACGGGGCTGTCGAAGCCGAGGGCGGCGAGGGCATGGGTGGTGTTCTGTCGCAGGAGGTTTGCGATGGCAACGGCAATCCGCGAGATGTCGGGTAGATCCTCCCCCGTCGGAATTCCGAAATGGGCGATGGCCCGCCGCCAGTGGGGGATCACCATGCCACAGTGCCACCAGTCCCGGTCCGAACACCATTGAGCCAGATGTCCGCAACTTACCGTTTCCAGGACCGCGAGACTGGCGCCGGCGCGGTGCATCAGACGATCGACCACCTCGACGAGGTCGCCGTCTGCACTGTTGCCATCCTCGATGTTGAAAACCGGAGGCCCGAGTGCCTGCCGTATCGCCGCCACCAGCTTGTCGCGTTCAGTCTTGGAGAAATCATGCGGGAACACGAGCTTGACATGGTTTTCCGTCGGGGTCACGCGAAATCCCAATCTTGCGCCAGGGGGTAGGGCGATCCCGGTGAGTCGTTGTTGGAGCAGGGATTCGCCCATGCCCACCACCCGCAGCGTGACGTGTGCTGGTGGCCGGGGTCGAAAGCGCTGCCGGAGTTCGGGTGCGACCCAATGGTCGAACATCGCTCTCATCTCGGCGGGAACACCGGGCAGGAACACGAACCGGCAGCCGTCCTGATCCAGGGTGAAGCCAGGGGCGGTCCCCCAATGGTTGTCGATGCGGACGGCACCTGCCGGCAGCAGCGCTTGCTTGCGGTTGACCGCGGGCATGGAGTGACCGTGGTTGGCGAACCAGGCTTCGATTTGGCGCAGTGCCTCGGGATCTTCCCGGAGCGGACGGCCAAACGCGCAAGCCACGGCTTCGGCGGTGAGATCGTCCACAGTGGGGCCGAGTCCACCGGTGCTGAGGCAAAGTTGCGCACGCCCGGCGATTTCGCGTAGGACCGCGGTCAGATCCCCGAGATCATCACCCACTGCAGTGTGGCGAAAGACGTGAAATCCGAGTTCGGACAGTCTTTGCGAAAGATAGCTCGCATTGCTGTCAACAATCTCTCCGGTCAAGATCTCGTCCCCTTGAGAAAGGATTTCTGCCCGCGGAGGAAGGGGCCGATTCATCGGCTGAGCCCGGTAAGAGCGAAATACCACAGGGGGAGGGTTGTCAGTGATAACAGCGTGGTCAACGTAGCCAGCATGGCGTAAAGCCCCGTGTCCAAACGATAGCGGTCGCAGTATACGATACCCAACAGCATGCTCGGCATGGCTGCTTCGAGCACCAGCGCAATCCGGACATCCCCTTCGATGGCGAGAAGATCGGCAAGGCCGAGACCGAACCAAGGCGTGCCGACGAGCTTGACCACCGCTGCAATCCCCGCCAATCGGACGGATCGCGACTGCCAGATACCACTCCGCAGACCCAATCCCAGGGCCAAGAGCATCAGCGGGGCCACGGGGCGCGCGGCCGCATCGAGTACCGTGTGTACCACGAGGGGCTGATCGATTCCCGCTTCGGTGAGACCCATGGCCATCAGGGCTGCCCACAGTGGCGGATTGATCACGAGTGGCCGCAGAGGGTGAGCGGTGCCGTCAAGAGGCTCGCCGTAGTGGGCGGCGATGAAGAGACCCAAGGTATATACCAAAGGGCCGGTTGCGAACAGGTCGAGCTGGATCACGATGACTCGCGCGCTCGCAGGATCGAACAGCTGCTCGAGCACTGGTAGCCCGAGAAAGGTCACGTTGGGAAAAGAAATTCCCAGCATCGCCGCTCCGATTTGCGGCTGCTCCATGCGTGCCAAACGCTGGCAAAGCAAGGTTGCGACGATACCGAACGTGACGATGCCCATGCCGAAGATGGAGATCTTCCACCCTTCGGGATGAAAGCCGGTTCCCCACATCGCCGACAGCACCAGGGCGGGCAGGAGGGCGTTGAAGACCAAACCGGTAATCAATCGTTGCACCGCTTCGGCATCCACGCCGAAGGGTCGGAGGTGACGCCACAACATGCCGCAGAAGATCAGGACGCACATTTGGACGAGTACGCCCGCCATCGCGTGATCCGAGTCGTTCGAGGGACGCGTATTGTAAGGCAGGATCGACAGCAGTGCGTCCGCAAACTGGGACTTTGCAGGAGGCCGCCCAGGGCCCATAATCTCGCCTCCTCGAAGCTTCTCCGCGGCCTTTTGCCGACCACAGGACATGGCAGAACACATTTCAGCCAAACCCATCCCCGTCTATGAACGCCTGATCATGGCTCTCGATCTACCCAGCGCCGCCGAAGCGGAAGCGCTGGTCGAACGGCTCGGCGACGCGGTACGGTTTTATAAAGTGGGACTCGAACTGTTCATGACCGGAGAAGGCTTTTGCCTGATCGAATGGCTCCAGGCCCGCGGTAAGAAAGTCTTCGTAGACCTGAAATTCTTCGACGTTCCGGAAACCGTGGGGCGCGCGGTTCGGGCGCTGAGCGCTCATGGGGTGGATTTTGCGACCGTCCACGGAAACGATGCCATCATGGAGGCGGCGGGCCGGAATAAAGGAGCACTCCGGATCCTTGCCGTAACCGTGCTGACCAGTCTGGACCAGGGTGATCTCCGCGATCTCGGTTTCCAGTGCGATGTGCAGCAACTTGTCTTATCGCGTGCCCGGCGGGCGCTGGCGCTGGGATGTGACGGCGTGGTGTCTTCCGGACTGGAAGTACCTTTGCTGCGGGACGAGGTCGATCAGAAATTGCTGATCGTCTGTCCCGGTGTCCGTCCGGTGGAGAATCGCTCGTATGACGATCAAAAGCGTGTCGTGACCGTGGATCAGGCCTTTCGCAACGGGGCCGATTATATCGTCGTGGGACGGCCGATCCGCGATGCCGACGATCCCCGCGCCGCCGCCGAGAAGATCCAGGTGCAGATTCGTCGGATCTTTGGGGACGGTTAGGCCCGATCCTGCAGCCATAGACCGGATTTTCCCGGTATCCAGGTGGCTTCGCCTGTCGGCGATCGTGCTTTTTTGATATCGTTCCCGCCCCATGCATCATTTGCAGCAAGCGTTTAGCGCTTCGTACCTCGTCGCATTGTTGATGGGGTTGTTCAGCGCGTTACATTGCTTGAGCATGTGTGGCTCGATCATCGGGTCGCTCACCTTGAGTCTCAGGCAGGAGATCCGCGACAACAAGGCGCTGCTTTTGCCTTTCGTATTGAGTTACAACTTCGGACGGATCACCAGCTATACGCTGGGCGGGCTGATTGCCGGTTTGCTGGAACGCGTTTTGTCCCTGCCGTTCGGCGAAGGGCATGGGCACCGTGTGCTGCAAATCTTGTCGGCGATCGTCATGCTCGGGGCAGGGCTCCATATCGGGGGTTGGTTTCCTCGATTCGCGTATATCGAGAAAGGCGGGGTCGTGGTCTGGCGCTGGCTGGAGCCTTACGGACGGCGCTTGATTCCGGTCGAAACCCTGCCCCAGGCATTTTTCTTCGGCATGGTCTGGGGTTGGTTGCCTTGTGGTCTGGTCTACACGGCTTTTTCCCTGGCCGCGACGACGGGCGACGTGATCCGCAGTACGTTTACCATGTTCGCCTTCGGGGTCGGTACTTTGCCGGCCACGGTGGGCGTCGGTATAATGACCAGCTTGATGGTGCGGTTGTCCCGGATGCGCAAGTTTCGGCAACTGGCCGGGATCACCCTCATCATACTGGCGATTTTGGCCGCTTTCCCGGGCCTCAATCCTCTCGTGTTGCACGGTCTCGATTACTGATGGTTGGGTGATGGTTATGTTTGAGAACCTGATAGGACAGTCACCGAGCTTCGAAGCGCTCAAAAGAAGCGCGAAGGTAGTCGCCGCCACGGACGTCACCGTCTTGATCATCGGCGAAACGGGGACCGGTAAGGAAGTTCTCGCTAATGCCTTGCAGGCTCATAGTCCCCGTGCGGCTAAGCCGTTCATCACCTTGAATTGTGCCGCGCTGCCCGAAGCGATCGCGGAGTCTGAGCTGTTCGGACACCGCAAGGGCGCTTTTACCGGAGCGGTATCCAATCAAATCGGCCGGCTGCATGCCGCCGAAGGCGGCACTCTGTTCCTCGACGAAATCGATTCGTTGTCCTTACCCCTGCAGGCCAAGCTGCTGCGCTTCCTGGAAACCGGCGAGATCCAGCCGGTGGGCGAGACCCATACCCAGAACGTGGACGTCCGCATCATCGCGGCCACCAACGCGAATCTTCACGCCAAGATCGAGCGCGGTGAGTTCCGCAAGGATCTCTATTACCGTCTGAACGTCGTGCCCCTGGAAATCCCGCCGCTGCGGGAGCGGATGGGAGACATCGTGCTCCTGTTGCAACATTACATGGAGCGCTTTGCGCGCGAGCACAACCTGCCGCCGGCCACGTTCAGCAAATCGGCGCTCAACCGCCTTTGCAACTACGGTTGGCCCGGTAACGTCCGCGAACTGCGCAACGTGTGCGAACGCTTGTCGATCCTTCTGGCTGGGCGTGTGGTGGAAGAAAGCAACCTACCGGCGGAAATCACCCGCCAGGCTCCCGTCACCAAGGGGCTGTTTGCCCTTCCGGAAGTGGGTATCGAGCTGGAACAAGTAGAGATGGATCTGATTCGTCAGGCGTTGAACCGTACCAATGGCAATCGCAGCCGATCTGCCCGTTTGCTGGGCATCTCGCGCGATACTTTGCTGTATCGGATGCAGAAATACGGACTCACGTAATCACGTGATGCGACGATGAAAAAGGCCCATACCGCGAGGGCCTTTTTCGTATCCGCACTCTCGCCAGCGTGAGCCCGGGGCTTCAGAACCCCAGCATTCGCGCACCCTGGTAAAAGACCAGACAAATGATCCAGGCCAACAGCAGCGACCAGCCGACGGACATGAGCATGAAGCCCGCACTTTTCGATTCGCTGCGAAGTGTCGCCACGGTGGAAAGGCAAGGCATGTAAATCAGCGTGAACAGCATGAAGCTGTAAGCCTGTACCCAATCCAGTTTTTGCGCCATGAGTCCCATCAGAGCATTGCCTTCCAGGCCATAGATGGCCGCCAAGGATCCGACCACGATTTCTTTGGCGACGAATCCGAAAATCAAGGCGAGGCTCAATTGCGCATCGATGCCGATGGGGGAGAGTACGGGAGAGAGGAAAATGGCGATCTGGCCGGCGATCGTGTCGGTGCTGCCGGGCGGGACGCCAGGGGGCAGATGGGTCAGCAGCCAGACCGCGACGACGCCCGCGGTGATGAACTTGGTGGCGCGTCGAAGAAAGTGTCGCACCTCGTGCCATCCGCGCAGGACGATTTGACGCCAGGTCGGCAGACGATAGGGCGGGAGTTCGATCACGAACGGCTCGTTGCTCACGAGCCGACGTTTGAACAGGACGGCCGTCAGCAGCGCCGTGGCGAAACTCAGCAGATAGAGGCTGAACAGGACGGCAGGCGCCGCCCGAGTGGTAAACAGGGCCGCAGTGATGAACAGGAATACTTGAAGCCTGGCGGAGCAAAGGGAAAACGGGACCACCAACATGGTCAACAAGCGTAATGGCCGTGAGCGCATCACCCGCGTTCCCATCAACGCGGGGACATTGCAGCCGAATCCCATCAACAACATCACGAAACTACGGCCGTCGAGCCCGAGACGGGCCATCAGCGCGTCCATTAGAAAAGCGACGCGGGAAAGATATCCGCTGTCCTCGACCAAGGTCATCACGAGAAAGAACAACAGGATGATGGGCAGGAATGCCGCCACGGTGCCGACGCCGTTGTAGATGCCATCCAGCAGAAGACCCTGGAGCAACGGTGGCCAATCGGTGAGCAATGGCTCCAGTGCGCTTCCACGCAATTCGGTAAGAAGCCAAGCCACCCCGTCCTGCATCGGTTTGCCCAGGGTGAAAATGAACTGGAACAGCAGAAACATGAACAAGAAGAACGAGGGAAGGCCAAACCAGGGATGCAATAGCACGCGATCGATCTTGGCCGTATAGTTTTCGGGCAATTGCGCCGGAACCTGCACGGTGGAATCCAGGATCGCGCTGGCTGCGGCCTCGATTTCATGTTCTTCGCTAAAGCTGGTGCCCAACTTCCGTGGCTTTTCGCCGTGAGCCGAGCCCAGCGCGGCGGAGATCGCTTGCGTTGCGGACTGGAACCCGAAACCGTACTTGGCGCTGACCAGGGCGACCGGCATCCGCAAAATCTCCGCCATCTTGCCCGCATCAATGGTGATGCCGAGGTGTCTCGCCTCGTCTGCCATGTTGAGTATCAATACGGCGGGCAACCCGAGTCTGGCGACCTGCAACGCCAGGGGAAGCTGCCGATCGATCTGGGTGGCGTTGAGAATGATGGCGACGAGATCGACTCGGTTGTTCTCGAGAAAGTCTCGCACGAGCTTCTCGTCCTCGGAAAAGCCATGGAAACTGTAGATGCCTGGCAGGTCCACGACCTGGGCGATGACATTACCGAGGAGAATCCTGGCGCTGAGCAGATCCACGGTGATTCCGGGCCAGTTGCCGACGCGTGCCGAGGCACCGGTGAAGCGATTGAAAAACGTCGACTTGCCGGTGTTCGGCATTCCCAGGATGACGATTCTTTTCATGGTGCCGGTGTGGCAATCACCCGAATCTTTTCCGCATCGGTGCGGCGGAGAATGACGTCCGTCGTTCCCACGCGTACCTGCACGGGGCCCCGGAAACGACCATGCCGCACCACGGACACGGCTTTCCCTTCCCGAAACCCCAGGGCTATGAGGCGGTGATAGAGGGCGTCATCCGCTCCGATAGAGCGGATGATCGCCGATTCACCCTCTTTGAGGTGGTTCAAATTGGATTCCATTGGACGCCCCCTGCAAATGATAATGATTTTGAATATATCACATTTGCTGGGATAGGTATGGGAGATCTCAGCCGGTCCGGTCAGCGCAAGGAGCGACCTTTTCTGGCGGCAATCCGTAGGCGTAGCGCATTGAGCTTGATGAAACCTTCCGCGTCTTTTTGGTTATAGGTCCCTTGGTCATCCTCAAAGGTGGCAATGCTCATGTCGAACAAACTATCGGTGTCCGATTTCCGTCCGACAATGCTGACACTGCCCTTGTAAAGTTTCACGCGAACCTCGCCGTTCACTGGGGCCTGGGATGCATCGATCAGGCGTTGCAACATCTGTCGCTCCGGGCTCCACCAGTAGCCGTTATAAATCAGACTGGCATAGCGCGGCATCAGCTCATCCTTGAGGTGGGCCACTTCGCGATCCAGTGTGACGGACTCGATGGCGCGGTGCGCTTTCAGCATGATGGTACCGCCTGGAGTCTCGTAGCAGCCGCGTGATTTCATTCCGACATAGCGGTTTTCGACGAGATCGAGTCGACCGATGCCGTTGGCGCCGCCGAGCTGGTTCAACTTGGTTAGAATTGCAGCGGGGCTCATGGGTTCGCCATCGATGGCAACGATGTCGCCGCGCTCATAGCGCAGTTCCACGTAAGTCGGACGGTCCGGGGCTTTTTCGGGGGCGACGGTCCAGCGCCACATCTCTTCCTCCGGCTCCACCCAAGGGTCTTCCAAGGGGCCTCCTTCGTAGGAAATGTGAAGGAGATTCGCATCCATCGAATAGGGGGATGCCTTACCCCGTTTCATTTCGATCGGGATGCCTTGCTTTTCGGCATAAGCCAGAAGGGTCTCGCGCGAACTCAGATTCCATTCGCGCCAGGGTGCGATGATGCGGATATCGGGGCGGAGGGCATAGGCGCCCAGTTCGAAGCGCACCTGGTCATTGCCCTTCCCGGTGGCGCCATGCGCGATGGCATCGGCTCCGGTCTCGTTGGCGATCTCGATCAATCGCTTGGCGATCAAAGGTCGCGCGATGGACGTCCCGAGCAGGTATTCGCCCTCGTAGACCGCGTTGGCACGGAACATCGGGAACACGAAGTCACGAACGAATTCCTCTCGTAAATCGTCGATGTAGATTTCCCGAATGCCCATGACTTTGGCTTTGGCACGGGCAGGCTCCAATTCCTCTCCCTGGCCGATGTCGGCGGTGAAGGTGACGACTTCGCAACCATAGGTTTCTTGCAGCCATCGCAGGATGACGGAGGTGTCGAGGCCACCGGAATAGGCCAGCGCGACTTTCTTGACGGTTTGTTGGGACATGGCTCTCACAAGATTGGAAAAACTACATTATAAGTAATATGTTTCGGTTCGGAGCCGACGGATCTTCGAGGTCGAATCCGATGGCGCATGGGGCTGCACGAGCGAGCAATGGGAGAGGAGTTTCGCCTCTTCGACATCGGGGCTACGTAGCAGATGGATACGGCGTTGGCGAGTCATTCCGTTACGTACGTCTTCAAACAGCATGACCCCGCGCATCTACGAACCCTGGGGCACTCCTTCCTCCGGCAAAGCCCGATTGTACTAAGAGTGAATCAGTCAGTCGGCGGGGTGGTCCAAATCGAGGGTTTGAGGCACTTCCGGAGCGCGATGCTGGTTTCGGCATCCTGAGGTTGCGGATGAGTTTCCAGAGGATCGACCCGGTTCCAGCGTGCCAGACCTGTGTCCTAATTTTGGAAGAAACTTCGGGTTGACGAGGGCACATGCTTTCTGCAAAATACGCTCTCTGCTGCGCGCCTGTAGCTCAGTTGGATAGAGTACCTGGCTACGAACTAGGTGGTCGGGAGTTCGAATCTCTCCAGGCGCGCCATAAATAGGTTTGCACGGCAACAGCACACGAACGATGCCTCTGTCACTCCCCTGTAGCTCAGTCGGTAGAGCAGCTGGCTGTTAACCAGCGGGTCGGCGGTTCGAGCCCGTCCGGGGGAGCCAATTCCAGAGCGAAAAGGCTTGCATTACAGCAATGTAAGCCTTTTTGTTTTGGGTTTCAGCGCCGTTTTTGTTGACATCTTATCGATTGATAAGTATCTTAGATAGCTTTAGCTATCCCCTTTGCTGGCGGATTTTCTTGCAATGGATTGTCCTGTCGCTGCCATTGCAGGTTGAACAGTTTTTGGAGTTCGATTATGACCACGATCAACCAATTGGTTAGAAAGCCGCGGGTAAGCAAGAAAGAAAAGAGTAACGTTCCCGCGCTCGAGGGTTGTCCTCAGCGGCGAGGGGTGTGTACGCGCGTCTATACCACGACGCCAAAGAAGCCGAACTCGGCGTTGCGTAAGGTTGCCCGCGTCCGGTTGACCAATGGTGCGGAGGTCACGTCCTATATCGGCGGCGAAGGGCACAATCTTCAGGAGCATTCGGTGATCCTGATTCGTGGCGGTCGTGTAAAGGACCTCCCCGGGGTGCGTTACCACGTGGTGCGTGGAAGTCTGGATGCGGCAGGGGTCCAAAAGCGTCGTCAGGGTCGCTCGAAGTATGGTGCTAAGCGCCCGAAGAGTTAACGAGAGGCTGAGTTGCTATGTCGAGAAGAAGAAGGTCCGAGCGTAGGCCTGTCAATCCCGATCCGCGTTTTGGGAGTGAAACGCTCACGCGATTCATCAACATGATCATGGTCAGTGGCAAGAAATCGGTTGCAGAGAAGATTGTCTACGGAGCCTTGGATCATATCCAGGCGAAGACCTCGCAGGATTCGATCGAGGTTTTGACCAAGGCTTTGGAAAATGTTCAGCCTGTAGTCGAGGTCAAGTCACGCCGCGTGGGCGGTGCCACCTATCAAGTGCCGATCGAGGTGCGCCCGGCGCGCCGCATGACGCTGGCCATGCGCTGGCTCATCGATGCGGCGCGCAAGCGTGGTGAGAAGGGTATGGTCATGAGGCTGGCTGCAGAAGTGCTCGAGGCGAAAGACGGTCGGGGTTCCGCCGTGAAGAAGCGGGAAGATACCCATCGCATGGCAGAAGCGAACAAGGCCTTTTCCCATTATCGTTGGTAATTTCAACGCAACGTTTTGTTAGTTAGAACGCAGGTTATTGGCTGTGGCACGCACGACCCCAATCGAACGCTACCGTAATATCGGAATCATGGCGCACATTGACGCCGGAAAGACCACCACTACCGAGCGGATCCTGTTTTACACGGGGGTATCGCACAAGATCGGTGAGGTTCATGAGGGTGCCGCCACGATGGATTGGATGGAGCAAGAGCAGGAGCGCGGTATCACCATCACTTCTGCGGCCACGACTTGCTTTTGGCGCGGGATGGATGGGTCGTTCCCGCAGCACCGTATTAATATCATCGACACCCCGGGGCATGTGGACTTCACGATCGAAGTGGAGCGCTCGTTGCGGGTGCTGGATGGTGCCTGTGCGGTTTTCTGTGCGGTTGGGGGGGTCGAGCCGCAATCGGAAACCGTATGGCGGCAGGCAGACAAATATGGAGTCCCGCGCATTGCGTTCGTGAATAAGATGGATCGTGCCGGCGCAGACTTTCTGCGGGTGGTGGATCAGATTCGCAAGCGCTTGGGGGCAAATCCAGTCCCGATTCAATTGCCAATCGGGTCCGAAGAACGTTTCAAGGGCGTGGTGGATTTGGTTCGCATGAAGGCGATCTGGTGGGATGACGCCACGCAGGGCGCGCGGTTCGAACTCGGCGAGATTCCCGAAGAGATGGTTGCGGACTGTGAATTCTGGCGGGAGAAGATGGTCGAGGCGGCTGCCGAGTCGTCCGAGGAATTGATGGAAAAGTATCTCGAAGAAGGGGAGCTTTCCGAAGCCGAAATCAAGCGAGGTCTTCGTGCCCGCACCCTGGCCAACGAAATCGTGCCGGCACTCTGCGGTTCGGCCTTCAAAAACAAAGGCGTGCAGGCAATGTTGGACGCGGTTGTCGAGTATCTGCCTTCGCCGGTCGACACGCCTCCGGTGGTCGGGGTTTTGGAGGACGGGACCGAGGCGAGCAGAAAATCCTCCGATGAGGAGCCATTCTCGGCGTTGGCGTTCAAGATCGCAAGCGACCCCTATGTAGGTGTTCTCACTTTCATTCGGGTCTACTCCGGGGTGCTTTCGTCCGGGGATACCGTCTACAACCCTGTGAAGGGGCGGCGGGAACGGATCGGGCGCCTAGTGCAGATGCATGCCAATCATCGGGACGAGATCAAAGAGGTTCGTGCCGGTGACATCGCGGCGGCTATCGGGTTGAAGGACGTGACTACGGGCGATACCTTGTGTGATCCGAAGGCGGTCATCACGCTGGAGCGTATGGAATTCCCTGAGCCGGTAATTTCGGTCGCCGTCGAGCCAAAAACGAAGGCCGACCAAGAAAAGATGGGTATAGCGCTGAACAAGCTCGCGCAGGAGGATCCCTCTTTTCGGGTGCGCACCGATGAAGAATCGGGGCAGACGATCATTTCCGGTATGGGAGAGCTGCATCTGGAGATCATCGTCGATCGCATGAAGCGGGAATTTGGGGTCGAGGCCAACGTGGGCGCGCCACAGGTCGCTTACCGCGAGACCATTCGCAAGTCGGTGGAGCAGGAAGGTAGATATGTGCGTCAGACCGGCGGGCGGGGGCAATATGGACACGTATGGTTACGGTTGGAGCCGCTGGAGCCGGGATCGGGTTACGAGTTCGTCAATGCGATCGTGGGTGGTGTGGTGCCGAAGGAGTACATCCCCGCCGTCGACAAGGGTGTGCAAGAGCAATTGCAGAACGGTGTTTTGGCCGGCTTCCCCGTGGTCGATGTTCGGGTCACGCTGTTCGATGGTTCCTACCACGAGGTGGACTCCAGCGAAATGGCGTTCAAGATCGCCGGTTCCATGGCTTTTAAAGAAGGCGCGCGGAAAGCATCCCCAGTTTTGCTCGAACCCATCATGAAAGTCGAGGTGGTGACACCCGAGGAGTATATGGGGGATGTGGTAGGAGACATCAATCGCAGGCGGGGTATGATCCAAGGTATGGACGATGCGCCAGCCGGAAAGGTTGTCCGTTGCGAAGTTCCGCTGTCGGAAATGTTCGGTTACGCCACCGACCTTCGGTCAGCGACGCAAGGTCGCGCTACTTACACCATGCAGTTTGAGAAATACGTCGAAGCGCCGACGCATGTGGCGGAAGCCATTATCAGAAAAGCGGCGTCGTAACTCGTTAGACGGGAAAATCTGGAGTTTGGGAGGCTAGCCAATGTCCAAAGAAAAGTTTACGCGCACGAAGCCGCATGTGAATGTGGGCACGATTGGTCACGTGGATCATGGGAAGACGACGCTGACGGCGGCGCTGACCAAGTGCATGGCGGCGAAGTATGGAGGGGAATTCAAGGCGTAT
>DATMAX010000005.1:0-28194 GCA_035559395.1 Methylococcus sp.
CCCCGCCATGATGCCCCCGCAGAGCGGCATGAGCGCCTTTCTCATGAATCCCGAAGGGACGGGCCGGTTGTTCGCCACCGATCGGCTCGCCGACGGCCCGTTCCCGGAACACTACGAACCCTTCGAAACCCCGCTCGGCACCAATCCGCTCCATCCCAAGGTGGTCAACAACCCGGCGGCGCGCGTGTTCGCCGGCGACCGGGCCATGCTCGGCGACGCCGGGGAATTCCCGTATGTCGCCACCACCTACCGCCTCACCGAGCATTTCATGTGCTGGACCACCCATTCACGCATCGCCGCCTCGCTGCAACCGCAGCAGTTCGTCGAGATCGGCGAGGAGTTGGCACGAGAACTCGGGATCGTCAACGGTGAGAAAGTCGTGGTTCGCTCCAGGCGTGGTCATATCAAGGCCGTGGCGCTGGTAACCAAACGCATCCGCCCCCTGCGGGTGGCCGGGAAGACAGTCCATCAGATCGGCATTCCCATGCCCTGGGGGTTCACCGGTCTGACCCGCAAGGGATTCCTGACCAATACCCTTACCCCATTCCTCGGCGATGCCAATACCCAGACACCGGAATTCAAGGCCTTTCTGGTCAACCTGGAAAAGGACTGGAGTGAACTGCTGCCGCACACCCACAAACCCGGTGAGGAGCACGCGCAAGGAAGGCCGACTGCTGTTCCCGCGAGGAACCAGTTCGCCGGAAATGGACCGGGGGTGCGCAGCGGGCCCCGCAGGGGCGAACCCCAAGGATCAGGATCGGGAGAGCCAAGGCAATCGGCCTCGCTGCTGTGGCGGGTGCTGAAGGGCCGCACGGAGGGATAGCCATGGCGCTCGAATCCTCGGACATCGTCCGCCGCTCCGCCACCACCACCCCCAGCCCGAGCCAACGCCAGACCACGCCGATCGCCAAGCTCATCGACGTCACCCAGTGCATCGGCTGCAAGGCTTGCCAGTCGGCCTGCCAGGAATGGAACGACGTGCGCGAGGAGGTGGGAGTCAACCAGGGTTCCTATCAGAACCCGCACGACCTCACCGCCGACAGTTGGACCCTGATGCGCTTTACCGAAACCGAGGAGAACGGCCGGCTCGAGTGGCTGATCCGCAAAGACGGCTGCATGCATTGCGCCGATCCCGGTTGTCTCAAGGCCTGTCCTGCGCCGGGCGCTATCGTCCAGTACGCGAACGGCATCGTCGATTTCCACCAGGAACACTGCATCGGGTGCGGCTATTGCATCGCCGGTTGCCCCTTCGACATCCCGCGCCTGTCGAAAAAGGACGGCAAGGTCTACAAGTGCACCCTCTGCTCCGACCGCGTCGCGGTAGGGCTGGAACCGGCCTGCATCAAGGCCTGCCCGACGCAGGCATTGGTGTTCGGAAGCAAGGAAGACATGATCGAATACGCTGAAGGACGCATCGCCGATCTCAGGGAACGGGGCTTCGAGAATGCCGGGCTCTACGATCCCTCCGGGGTCGGTGGCACCCACGTGATGTACGTGCTGCATCACGCCGATCGGCCGGAACTCTATGACGGCCTGCCGAAAGACCCGAAAATCAGCCCATTGGTAAGTTTCTGGAAGGGTGTCGCCAAGCCCATCGCCACCGCCGCCATGGTCCTCACCGCGCTGGCCGGCTTTTTCCACTACCTCACCGTAGGTCCCAGCGAAACCCGCGAGGATGAAGAGGAGCACACTCCATGAGCGCCGCGAAATCCCAGCGTCTCATCCAGCGCTACGGCCCGGGCGACCGCGTCAATCATTGGATCACCGCGATCACCTTCCTCCTGCTGGCGTTTTCCGGGCTGGCGCTGTTCCACCCGTCGCTGTTCTGGTTCAGCCAGTTCTTCGGCGGCGGCACCTGGACCCGGATCCTGCATCCCTACTTCGGTCTCGTCCTGTTCGTGTCCTTCGCCGGGCTCGCTCTCCGGTTTTGGCGCCACAATCTCTTGACGCGGAACGATCTGCGATGGCTGCGCCAGATCGGTGACGTCCTGCACAACCGGGAAGAGCGGTTGCCCGAGGTCGATCGCTACAACGCCGGACAAAAAGTTCTGTTCTGGACCATGGTGGTGACGATCCTGGGACTCCTCGTGACCGGCGTCGTCATCTGGCGCCCCTGGTTCGCCCCCTATTTCACGATCGATACCGTGCGTCTCGCGCTTTTGCTGCACGCTTTCTTGGCTTTTGTCATCATCGTCGGCATCATCGTCCACATTTACGCCGCAATCTGGATTCGGGGTACCATCGCAGCGATGATCCGTGGCACCGTCACCCGCGCCTGGGCTGCCAAGCACCATCCCGGTTGGTACAAGCGCGTGCTGCGGGGCGAAGACCCGTGAAAGCGGGAGCAACGTGCGACCCAACCGGTGGTTCCCCGGCGAGCACGGATACAGGTTCTTCGATTGACATGACTCGGGAGACTCCAAAATGAACAACACCAACAAGATTCATCACCAACTCGTAGTAGTCGGCGGCGGTGCCGGCGGACTCAGCATGGCGGCGCGCATGCTGCATGCCGGAGTGAAGGACGTGGCGATCATTGAGCCGTCCGACAAGCATTATTACCAGCCCCTTTGGACCCTGGTCGGGGGCGGCGTGTGCCAAAGGGAGCAGTCGGTACGACCGATGGCGGAACTGATTCCGACCGGGGCCGTGTGGATCCAGGATGCGGCCGTCGAGTTCGATCCGGCCAACAACCGCATCAAGACCCGCGACGGCAAGGAAGTCGGCTACGACTACCTGATCGTGGCCATGGGCCTGCAGATCGATTGGGACAAGATCAAGGGGCTTCCCGAAAGCCTCGGCAAAAACGGGGTGTGCAGCAATTACAGCTACGACACCGTCAACAGCACCTGGGAGAATATCCGCAACTTCAAGGGCGGCAACGCCGTGTTCACTTTCCCGGTGCCGCCCATCAAATGCGCGGGAGCGCCGCAGAAGATCATGTACCTCGCGGAGCATTATTTTCGCAAGCAGGGAATCCGCGACAAATCGCGGGTGATTTATTACTGCGCCACTCCCACCATCTTCAGCGCGCCGAAATACGCCGCCGCCCTCATGGAGCAGGTGGTCAAGCCGCGCCAGATCGAGGTTCATTTCAAGCACAATCTGGAAGAGATCCGCCCCGAAACCAAGGAGGCGGTATTCCGCAACCTCGACACCGGCGAGACCATGGTGCAGCCCTACGACATGATCCATGCAGTACCGCCCATGAGCGCACCGGACGCCATCAAGAGAAGCCTGCTCGCCAACGAAGCCGGCTGGGTCGACGTGGACAAGGAAACCCTGCAGCACGTCCGCTATCCCAACGTGTTCAGCCTGGGCGACGTGAGCAGTCTGCCCACTTCCAAGACCGCGGCGGCGGTGCGGGCCCAGTGCCCGATCCTGGCCGCGAATCTCCTGGCCGTGATGAAAACCGGCCAGCCGCTCGGAAAATATGATGGCTATACCTCGTGCCCGCTGATCACCGGCTACGGCAAGCTGATCCTGGCGGAGTTCGACTATGATCTCAAACCCCGGGAGACCTTCCCCTTCGACCAGGGCAAGGAACGCTACAGCATGTATCTCTTGAAGCGCTACGTCCTTCCGGTAATCTATTGGCATGGCCTGATCAAGGGCTACCAATGGCCAAGGCCGGGACACGCCTAAAGATCGCGGCAAGCGCCCTCCGGTAAGGCTGGCTTTCCGCTGGCGCCAGCAAGGCGCCAGCGGACTGCAGTCCCGCTGGCTCGCAACGACGGGTCCCCATCATTCGTCGGGGATTCGACATTGATTTCGAGCGCCGAAGACGAGAGCGAACCCAAAATTTCGCTTCCTCGTGCAGCGGCCAAGCCTCCCTTTAGAAAAATCATTTTGTTATGACCCAACGCATCCATATCGTGGGCTGCTCACCCCGCAGCGGAACCACCCTGCTCCACGAACTCATGGTCACCTGTTTCGAGATCGACGGTTACTGCGAGCACGAGCAGAGCATCTTCCTCCCTTACGACTACCGCCACGAGATCTTGCTGACCAAATATCCCCTGCAGACCCCCTTGATGGCCCCCTTGCTGCGGGTGGATCCCAACCTCTGGGTGATCTACCTGCTCCGCGACCCGCGCGACGCGGTTTCCAGCCGCAGCCACCGCAAGGATACCCGCCGCTACTGGAGCAATCTCGGCCTGTGGCACGAGTTGCATCAAGCCGCCACCCGGCTGATGGGGCATCCACGCTTCGTCACCGTGCGCTACGAGGAGCTGGTCTCGGATCCGGATGCCATCCAGCGGGAGTTGATGCGGCGCATGCCGTTCCTGCGCCTGCGTCACCCGTTTTCCGCATTCCACCTCCACGCCCGTCCCTCGCGGGATTCGCTCGATGCCTTGGGCAGTCTGCGCCCGATCGACCGCAGCAGCATCGGGAATTGGCGCATGCACAAACCGCATCTCGCCGCGCAGATGGCTCAATACGGGGATCTTTCCGAGCTCCTGGTGGAACTCGGCTATGAACCGGATCGGGCCTGGCTCGAGGAAATGGAAGGCGTCACGCCCGACGCCACCGGCGCCCTGGTGTTGCCGCGGCGTTCCGAGTTGCAGCGTCTCGCCAAGCGCATCGACCTCTACTGGCGCACCCTGGTTTACTGGCTCACCCGGCAACCATCGCTCACGGCTCCGCTCTATCGTCTCCGGACGCAACGCCGACAACGGAAACTCGCGCGCGCATGAACGATCCCCTGGTCTATCTCGCCCGTTGCCGGCTGCATCGCAACGGCGCCAACCTCATTCAAGCCCTGCACGTGATCGCGGGGTTCGAGCGGGTGGGGACCCCCACCCGCATGTATCTCCCGCCGGCGAAACGGGTTCGCATTGGGGAGCGCCTGCGCGATTTCGGCTTCGATGACAAACTCGACATCCGGCTGACGCAATGGCTGCACACCCGCTTCGGTCTGTGGCCGTTTTTCCTCCGCTATCGACGGGAGTTGCGCCGGGCTCGGGGAATCTTCACCCATTCGTTGATCCTGAGCCGTTGGCTGGCCCGCTTCGGGTTGCCGCATGTGTTGGAAATTCATGATGCGGACCGTGATCTGATCCAGGGCGGTTGGCTCGAGCACGTGATCCGCTGTCATCGGGAGCGTCTCATCGAATGGCTGGTTCCGGTAAGCCGGGCGGCTGCCCACGTGCTGCTGGAGGGCGGCGCCGATCCGGCGCGCCTCCTGGTCGCGCCCAATGGCGTCGACGCGCGGGCCTACGCCGCTCTGCCGGAATTCGATCCCGGCCGCCTTTCCTTCCCGACCTTCGTGTACCTCGGGACGCTCGCGCCGGAGCGGGGTTTGCGCGTCTTTGAAATCCTGCAGCGGCGGGGGCTGGGCAAAGCCATCCTGATCGGCGAAGCGGAACCCGGCTTTATCCCGCCGCGACAGGTGGAGACTCTCCCCTTCGTGCCCCATCACGAGGTTCCGTCCTGGTACGGGCGTTCCGACATCACCCTGCTACCCTATTCGCCGCGCCTCGCCACGGCCGATTCCATGAGCCCGATGAAACTGTTCGAAGCCCTGGCGGCCGGGCGGCCGATCATCGCTAGTGATCTGCCGGTATTGCGAGAACTCCTAGAGCAGGGGAAAAATGCTCTGCTGGTCGATCCCGAGGATCCCGAAGCCTGGATCGGCGCGGTGCGCCGACTGCAGACCGACCCGGAACTCGCCTGCCGACTGGCGCGGGCCGCGCGTGAATCGGCGCGGGAATTCACTTGGGAAAAGCGCGCCGAACGCATCGCCCGAGCCTGCGGCTGGAAATGAATCTTATCGCGCCGCTTCGCCACTCCCGCGCCCCAGCCGGAACGCGTCGAGGAAGGCGCGAACGCTGTTCTCCAGCGTGTACCGCTGCACGGCCTCTCGCAATACTTCCGGAGGCAAGGGATGATCCAGGGTTTGCGCCATCGCCGCGGCGAGGGCCTCTGCATCCCGCACCGGCACCAAGGGACCATAGCGTCCGCCGGCGAGGACCTCACGCGGCCCGCTCGGACAATCGGTGGCCACTACCGGGGTCCCGGTCGCCATGGCTTCGATGAGCGCATTCGGGCAACCTTCCCACAACGAGGACAGCACGAACAAACCCGCACGCGCCATGTAGGCATAGGGATTGGGCACGAAACCAGGAAGCTCGACATCCGCCGCAACACCGAGCCTGTCCGCCAGATGTCGCAAGCGATCCCGCTGCCGGCCCTGCCCGAGGATCATCAACCGGCAGGCTCGCTGCTGTCGTAACCGGGCGAATGCCTGGAGCAAGCTACCGAAATCCTTGGCACGACCGAGACGCCCGACGCCCAGAATCACCGGCGGCTCTCCGCTCCGGAACCAGGGATGATCGAGTGGCTCCGCGGCTCGCCGCAGCAGTTCGGGCGTCACGGTCGGATTCGGCACTACGCGGATCTGCTTGCGCGGCAGACCCAGAAACACCGCGAGGTCATCTGCGACCCCTTGGGAGTTGCAGAGGACTCCGTCGCAGCCCGCATAGACCCGTCGCCAACGCAGTCGAAACCAATGTCGCGTCCAAGGAAAACGCTGCTGATGCGCAGAGCGCACCGAGAGGGTGGTTACCACCCGCAGAAAAAAACGCACACGAGGATCCTGCAGCCGTCGCCGCACCGTGACAGCGATGGCGTCGTCCCTTTCTTCGGTCGACAGCACGACGTCGGGTCGGCAAGTCACCAAGAAAGCGAGGAGATCGCGTGCCAGGGTCCGATCGGTCCCGCCCGGTAGTACCACGATCCGAACTGCCGATTGGAGTTGATCGAGGAACAACTCATCCCGACCTCTCAACAACAGGCTGACTTCCAGGCCATTTCTGGCAAAGCCATTCGCTAGGTTGACGACATCTCGCGCCACCCCCCCCTCACCGAAACTCGGGACGAACAAAACGATCCGGCGAGGACTCGTTGGCCGCCGATCCATACTCAGAACAGCGCGCGGTTGAGCAGGAAATGGGTGCCGATGCTGGCGAGATAGCCGAGCAGGATCGCCGGCAGCCATTTCAGATGCGTCATGAAGGTATAGATGCCTTTCGCCTGCCCCATCAGCGCGACGCCGGCGGCAGAACCAACCGACAGGAGACTGCCTCCGACCCCGGCGGTCAGCGTCACGAGCAACCATTGGCCGACCGACATGTCTGGTTTCATCGAGAGGATGGCGAACATGACGGTACCATTGTCGATCAAGGACGAAATCAGGCCGACCAGGACATTGGCCGGCGTCGGCCCGAGATCACCGTAAAGGAAATCGGACAGGTGACCCAGGTAGCCGATGAAACCGAGACCGCCGACACAGAGAACCACACCATAGAAAAACAGGAGCGTATCCCATTCCATGCGCGCGAGCTGGTGGAATATGTCGAACCGGTGGTCTTCGATATGGAGATCCCCGCCGTCCGTCACCTCGGTAGCGGCGACGTCGACTTCGAATACGGGCTCCTCGCGGTGGGTCACGTGTAGGAAGTAACTGAACAATTGCAGGTAGGTAAGCCCCGCCATCATGCCGACCGCCGCCGGCAATTCGAGAAGATTCTGGAAACCCACGGCCGTCAAGATCGCCAGGAGGAACAACAGCACGACGCGCTTGGCACCCCGCTTCATGGTGACCGCCGCATGGAGCGGCTTGGGCTTTTTTTTCGGAACGGCGAAATGCATGATGGCGGCGGGGATGACGAAGTTGACGAGCGCCGGCACGAACAGCTTCAAAAAGGTCCAGAACTCGACGATCCCCCGTTGCCAGACCATCAGGGTCGTGATGTCGCCAAAAGGACAGAAGGTGCCTCCCGCATTGGCAGCCACTACCGTGTTGACGCAGGATACCCCGACGAACCGCGGACTGTCCTTGCCCACCGCCATGACCACCGCGCACATCAGCATCGCGGTCGTCATATTGTTCGAGATGGAGGAGATGAAGAACGCCAGGAATCCCGTGATCCAGAACAGCTTGCGATAATCGAAGCCCTGATTGACGAGCCAAGCACGCAGGCTGTCGAACAAGCCCCGCTCCTCCATGACGTTGACGTAAGCAATGGAGACGATCAGAAACAGGAGCAATTCGCCGTAGGCGAGCACGTCCTGCCGCAGAGCCTCGCTCGCAACCTGGGACAAACCGTGCTGTTTATAGATGATGGCGATGGCGACCCAGATCAGCGCGGCCGCGCACATGATCGGCTTGGACTTGCGCAGATCGATGGTTTCCTCCAGTACCACGAGGAAATAGGCGACGGCGAACAACCCGAGGGCCAAGTAACCTACGATATGCCGACTGAGATCGAGTTGTTCGGCAATCACCGGAGAAGCCGAGACAAGCGATGGCGACAAACCGAGCGCAAGTATCGCCAGGACGGAGAGACAGCGAGTCATTGGGATGATTTCCTTGTGAATCCAACGGGATGCGGCCACCCTTCTTGCGGGGGGCTGTGCGCAGCCAAAGGCCATTTTTTTTCCGGCGCCGCAGCCTTGGTCGAAGGGTGGGAAGGCGAATGATAATACATATGAAGCGAATGCCGGCTGGTCACCCTCCCCGAGCTCCGAACCATGGCTGGCGAAAAGCGGATCGCACATCGTCCTTTTCAGCGCGGCCGCGTTGTTCGCCACCCCGCCGTTGGTTCTTTCTCGGTTTCTGTTGCATCCTGCCAAGCGTTGCCAAAACCGTAGTGCGCGATGCCCTCCAGCACTCCGCCAGCGTGGCAACGGGATGCAAAATACACCCGGTGCGCCCCCCCGCGAGGCGGCGAGTTCCTCACTGAAATTGCCGACCACCACGCCGAGGGTATCTCCCACCATCATTTCCGCGTCGTTGCCGGAATCCCCAGCCACCAGAAACTGCTTAAGAGACAGATCCCATTGGGTGGCCAGATACCGGATCGCGTGCCCTTTGGAAGCACGCGCCGGTAATACGTCGAGAAACTCGCCGTGGGAATGAATGAGATTGAATGACAAACCCAACCGGTCGAGTTTTCCCTGAATCTCGGAAAGTGGCGGCATCCGTGCGGGATCGCAGAGATAGCTGAGTTTGAACTCCCGCTGGTGGGCGCGCTCCTGCAGTCTCAATCCCGGAACTCCCCGCAGCGCCCGCGCCAGCGACTCCCGCCGCCAACCCCGACGAAGACATTCGCGCCATTTCTCGTCCCGCCTCAGCTTCGGGCCGTAATGGATTTCCGACCCCACCGCCGTGATCAAGAAATCCGGCACCGGCACCTTCCATTCCCGCAGCACGCGGAGGGTACTGGCCAGGGTCCGTCCCGTCGCAACTCCGAAAGCCACCTTGCCGGTTCGGTGTTGGATCCATCCCAGGAGGTCTCCCAAGGCGCCGTGATCTCCCAACAAGGTATTGTCGATATCGGAGACCAGCACCCATCGCGCCGTGAAAAGCGGCGACCGTTCCTGCCGCGCGGGCTCCGCCTGGCTCTTCGGAGTCGCTCCGCCCATGTCACGCATGTTACGACGAACCAAGAGGCTTTTTCACTGTGATGAAAAGGATCGGCTTTGCAAAGATTTCTCCCTTCCTGGCAATCCACGGGCTCCCGGAACTGGAAGCCTTACTCGGACGACAAGCCCCATGCGGTCCGGAAAGGAACGTAGAAATCGTCGCCGAGCGGTACCGCGCCGCGTATGCCGCAGATCGCACGGGCGAAGGCGTCAGCGCGCTCCAAAAAGAGCGGCGGCGGCCAATGCCGCAACAGTCCGAGAAGAAAAACCGCCGTGAAGGCGTCACCGGCACCGACGGTGTCGACCACCTTGACCCCAGTCCTCCCCGCCAGACGGAACTCGGTTCCGTCGGAACCCTGCAGCCAGGCTCCCGCCTCCGCTGCCGTGACCAGGGCGAAGCGAAGCGAAACCCTATCGAGTAGGGCCTGCACAGTCCAGCGTTCATTTCCCTCGGGCAAGTCCAGCAATCTTGCCACCTGACCCAGTTCCTCGGCGTTCGATTTGACGATGTCTGCTTGCCGCAGGGATGCGCGCACGATGTCTGCGTCACACCACGGGGGGCGCAGATTCAAGTCCAGGATTCGCGGTGCCGCAGTCGATGCCAGCACTGCACGCAGTGCATTCCTCGATACCGGGTGTCTCTGCACCAACGTCCCGAAATAGACCAGCCGGGGTCGGAATCCCACCGTTGCCGTCCGGGCCGCATCCGCATCGATGTAGTCATAGGCCTGGTTCGGCAGAATCTCGAAAGAATGGCCATGTCGATCGATATGTACGCGCACCCTTCCGGTCGGCCGCGAATCATCGTGTTGGATGCCCGAAACATCCAATCCCATGCGCTGCAACAGCTCCAACAACCGCTCACCCAGAGCATCCTTGCCAATCCGACTGATCAACCGCGGCCGTGCCCCGAATGCCTGCAAATGCCGGGCGACGTTGAATGGCGCTCCACCGATCGCTTCGTGATCGGGAAAACAATCGGCCAACAATTCTCCGAACAACACGACCCGTTTCGACGTGGGAACTGCAAATCGTGCGCGTGCCTTCATCGCATCTGACTTCACGATTTGCCTCTACGCGCCTTTCGCAGCACCACTCCTCCCACCTGGTTCGTTCGGAACTCGCCGCCGGGCCGAAACCGTTCGCGGGAAAACCGCCCATGAACGGCGACTCGGTTCGATCGTAACACTTCGATCTCGCCGAAGAGAATCCCGGCCAAGGTCCCGAAAGGCGGGATTGGGCCGGTTCATCCGGGTTTCGGATCAGGGATCGATCGCGGGATACGCGCGGATGTCGAAACCTCGGGTCCGAAAAGCTTCCACGCCCCGCCAGTCGTCCTCCCGTAGGCCGGGGGCCGAATGCTCTTCGATGGGTTTCTTGGTGGTGAATGCCAAGGGTGAGATGGCAAGTGGCGTGAGGAAAACAAGCACGGAGGCCTTCTGCAACCACCCCCAGGGAAGCGCCGCGGCGACCGCGCGGGTCGCCGCCCTGCCCTGTTCGAGCGGTGCTTTCCAGGGTTTCGAATCCAACCAAGCATACGTTCGTGCCGCCAGAATCATCAGCACGATCCCTCCGAGGTTCACGGTCATAAGAATCACGATTCCGTGGCCGAGTTGGTCGAGTGCCATGCCGGCAACGTAGGACAAGGTCATACCCAAGAGAAACATCGGCAGGGATTGCCGTCCCACTCCCGCAACGAGACCGGCGAGTCGTGTCGTTAACCACGCTTGCCGCGTTTTGCACAGGCTAGTCATCAGATACGCCAAGGCCATGAAATGGAACCACCGGAGAGGCCCGTAGCGGCTTTTGTCTAACCAAGGCTGCAACTGCCCGCGCCATTCTTCCAACCAAGGGATGCTGCGATAGGTCGGTTCGTGCGCCAGCGGGATGGTCAGGACGAGGAAGACCATGCAGAGCCGAATCCATCCCCTGCCGGGTTCCGGCGGGCGAACCCACCCGGAACCGAAAGCGAATCCCGAGAAGAAAAGAAGTTGCCAGCCGAAGGGGTTGAAAAACCAGGTAAGATCGTTGCGGGGATGAGCGGGGAGATCCAGGTCGAAGATCCACGTCGCGAGATAAAGGCTGAGCGGGAATGCCAACGCGAGAGCGACGTGGAGACGCGACAAGGCGCATACCACCGGGACCCAGAGCATGACCACCAAATACATGGGCAGGATATCGAAGTAATTCGGCACATAGTGCAGAGTGAACAAAGCCGGCAGCGCTTCGTGGGTATGATCGAAGAAATACTGGATATTCAATCGGTGGATGTAATCGGGCTCTGCGAATAAGGTATTGCCGAGGGCGCAAACCATCGCCAACAGGAAAAACAGGCCGAGATGGGCTCCATAGATTTGGCCGCAACGGGAAAAGACACGCAAACTGCCCAACCAAAGACCACCATCTCGGAAGCTGCGGCCATAAGCGAGCGCTGCCGCAAAACCGGAAAGAAACACGAAAATATCGGCGGCATCGCTCCACCCGAAGCGAGACGGTGTGAAGGCGGACCACTCGTTGAACGGGATATGATTGATGAAAATGACGAGCAACGCGACTCCGCGAAACAGATCGAGCGAGATGAGCCGCTGATTGGTGTTGTAGTTTGCCGCGTTCATGCACAATGACCCGGATTTTTGGGTTGATCTGACGTTACCGTGGTCCCTCCTGCCCAAAGGGACGCCGAAAGAATCCTACGTTGCTTGTGCCACGTTTTCATACTTCGCAAAGCTCGTGTTCCCGAGAAATCCGGAAGACCCGTCCCGGCTGAGCCTCGGTCGTACCGTCGGGTTCTGGTTTCTCCCGCATTCGTCAAAACGCTCGGCTTATAGCCGATGAACCTTTCATTAAGCTTTCAAGACCGATTGCTGCCATGAAAATCCTGCTGATCGAGGATGATGCGATCCTCGCCGATGGCCTGACCCATACGCTCGGTCAATCGGGCTACGAAGTCACCTCCGCCATGAACGGCTCTTATGCCGATCATCTGTTGGCAACCCAGGATTTCGACCTCGTCATCCTCGACCTGGGGTTGCCCGGGCTGGACGGCGTTGAGATTCTCCGGCGTCTACGGGCACGGAAAAATCCGGTACCGGTGCTGATCCTGACTGCCCGTGACGGCTTGCACGACCGTATTCGAGGATTCGAGCGTGGTGCCGACGATTACCTGACCAAGCCTTTCGCACTGCAGGAGTTGGAAGTGCGTGTGAAAGCCTTGCTCCGGCGCAGTCGCGGCGGTTTCAGCAACGACATCGTGATTGGGAGACTGACGCTCGACAGTTTGAACCACCGGGTTCTGGTGGATGGCGAACCCCTCCCGCTCACCCCCCGCGAATACGGTGTACTCGAGTCCCTGCTGCTCAATGCCGGTCGGGTGGTGAGCAAGGACCGCATCGCACAACGGTTATCGGCACGCAATGAGGAACTCGGCGACAATGCCATCGAGGTTTACATCCACCGGCTGCGCAAACGGATCGAAACGCTCGGGATCAAGATCCGCACCATACGGGGGCTCGGTTATCTGCTGGAGAAAGACGGCCATGGATGAAACCCGGAGCCTCCGCGCACAGATCGTCTCCCGCCTGATTTTGCGGCTGGCGTTATTGGTCCTTCTAGACGGCGCCGTATCGTATTTCATTGCGCTGCATTACGCGCACGTCGCCTACGACCGCTGGCTGCTCGACTCCGCGCTTTCCCTGGCGCAGGAAATCAAGGGCAGGCAAGGACGGGCGACTTTTGAACTGTCCCCTACCGCCTTGGAGCTGTTCCGTTGGGACGAAGTAGATCAGACTTATTTCAAGATCGAATCGCGCCGTGCCGGTTTTTTGGCCGGAGACAAGGCGGTTCCGACCCCACCGCTGGCAGACGCGGTGCTCGGCAAACCGCATTACTTCGACGGCGAGATCCAGGGCAAGCGGGTACGCGCAGTGGCCATGTGGATGGCGACGCCGGACATTTCCGAAGAAGTCCTGGTGGAGGTGGCCGAGACCACTCGCAAGCGGCAGGCGATGACGCAGGACATCCTGTTGGCGGTGATCCTACCGCAACTCCTGCTCATCCTCGTCGCCGGATTCCACATCTGGACCGGGGTCAACCGCGGCCTGCAACCGTTGCATGTGCTGACGCGTGAACTCGCCCAACGCTCCGCTACGGACTTGGTACCCATCCCGGACTCGCGTGTCCCGCTCGAGTTGCGCACTCTCACCCGCACCATCAACGAACTGCTGGAACGGCTTTCGGCGGCCATGAAGACGCAACGACGCTTCATCGAGAATGCAGCTCACCAGCTGCGAACGCCGCTGGCGGGTCTCAAAATCCAAGCCGAGCGCGCCTTGCGCATCGATGACCTGGCCGCCATGCAGCCGGCGTTGGTGCAAATCCGCAACTGTGCCGATCGGGTGGCGCACTTGAACAACCAGTTGCTAGCGGCGGCCCGCTCCGGGGCGATACTGGAGGCCAACCGTCAATTCGCCTCGCTGGACCTCGGTGAACTCGCCCGCGACGTCTGTATCGACTGGGTGCCAAAAGCCTTGGAACGTGGAATCGATTTGAGTTTCGACGGCCCGCAAGCGCCGGTCCAAGTGACCGGGGATGGGGTCCTGCTCCGCGAGCTGTTGCATAACTTACTGGACAATGCCATCCGGTATGGCCGCAGCAACGGTCGGATCAGCGTCGGCCTTGGTGCCGAACCCGCTCCGTGCCTCACCGTGGAAGACGACGGCCCGGGGATTCCCGACGGCGAACGGGATCGGGTATTCGAACGCTTCTACCGCATTCCGGGAAGTCCGGGAGACGGCTGCGGCCTGGGTCTTGCGATCGTCAAGGAAATCGCCGACCTGCACCGCGCCCGGATCCTCTTGGAACGGCCCAATCCCAGCGGGGGAACGCGCATCGCGATCACTCTCGAGGGGGCCACCGGGAATCACAGCGGGAGCGTGTGATCGATTCGCGCTTTCGTTATCCTTGGCACCGGCATCGGTCGGATGCCGCTCGACCGATGCGGTTTCCCTTCCGAGATCCGGGTGGCTTCGTCGTTCCAAATCCAACCACAGCCCCTCTGTATCGATCCAGGAGCGTTTCGGCAATGGTGCGCAAGCATCTCGAATATTATTTCCGCTACTTGCATCACGACGTACCGGCCGGCACCGTCGTGTTCCTGGTCGCTTTGCCCTTGAACCTCGGGATTGCTCTGGCCTCCGGCGCACCGCTCGTGTCCGGGCTCGTCACCGGGATCATCAGCGGTTTGGTGGTAGCCTGGGCGAGCGGGTCACAATTGAGCATCAGCGGTCCGGCTGCTGGGCTGAGCGTGATCGTCATCCATGCCCTGGAAAAGCTCGGCAGCTTCGAGGGAGTCCTCTTCAGCGTGGCCGTGGCCGGAATCCTGCAAATGGTCCTTGGTTTCCTCGGAGCCGGTACGATCGCTGTGTATTTTCCGTCCGCCGTGATCAAGGGCATGCTGGCTGCGATTGGCCTGATCCTCATCATGAAGCAGATTCCGCATGCAGCCGGCTACGACGCCGACTTCGAGGGGGACGAAAGTTATCTGCAGGCGGACACTCACACGACCTTTACCGAGATCGGCTATGCCTTACAGTCGATCTCGCCCGGCGCCATCACGGTCAGCCTCGTCGCCATCGCCATTCTGTTGCTTTGGGAAACCCGCTGGCTGCAAGGGAACCCCGTCCTTTCCCTGGTTCCGGGCCCGCTGGTCGCGGTTCTCTGGGGAATCGCTTTCAATCTGTTCAGCGCTCGGTTTGCACCCGCTTTCGCCATTGCGCCGGACCACTGGGTCCAACTCCCAGCCATTCGCGGGCCCGAGGACCTGCTCCACCAGATCACTTTTCCGGACTTCACCCTGTACCGAAACCTCGAAATCTATTCCGTGGCGCTGACACTGGCGCTCGTCGCCAGCATCGAAACCCTGTTGAGCCTGGAAGCCATCGACAAGATCGATCCTTGGAAGCGCGTCGCGCCGACCGGTCGGGAGCTGAAGGCGCAAGGATTCGGGAACCTGCTTTGCGGTCTCATCGGTGGCCTGCCGATGACGGCGGTGATCGTCCGGGGTTCGGCCAATGTCGCGGCCGGCGCCCGCACCAAGATGGCTTGCTTCATCCATGGCGTCCTCCTCCTGCTCAGCGTGATGTTTCTTCACGAACACCTCAACCTCATCCCGCTTTCCGCGCTGGCGGCCATCCTGCTGCTGACCGGTTACCGACTGGCGAATCCGGCGCTGTTTCGGGACATGTACCGAAGAGGATTCCATCAACTCGCGCCCTTTCTGGTGACCATCGGCGCCATCCTGGTGAGCGACTTGCTCAAAGGCATAGCCGTCGGGATCGCCTGCGGCCTGTATTTCGTCATCCGCAGCAACTTCCAGGCCGCCATTTCCATGACCCGCGATGGCAACAACTATCTGGTACGCCTGCACCAGAGCGTTTCTTTTCTGAACAAACCATTGTTGCGGGACTACTTGTCCCGAATCGAGGAAAACAGTTGCGTCCTCATCGACGGATCACGCGCCTCGTTCATCGACCACGACATCCTGGAAACCATCCACGACTTCGTCGCCGCGGCCGGGGATGACAACATCACCGTCGAGTTGAAGAGCGTGCCCGGAGCCAACGGGAGGTAATCCGTCCCACCTCCATCGACCGGAAATTCCCCGTGTGACCCTACCGGATCACTTCTCTCGCTTCAGCAAAGCAGCGAGATCGGCGAACGGCCGTTGGGTGATCGCCGATTTTCCTTGCCCCTCCGGCGCCTCATCAGGATAGACATCGGCGTGCAGGTAGCGGGAATGTTCCTCGTCGTGGCAGTAGAGGCACAGCAATTCCCAGTTGCTACCGTCCGGCGGATTGTTGTCGTGGTTGTGGTCCCGGTGATGCACCGTCAGCTCGCGCAGATTACCGCGGTCGAATTCACGTCCGCAGCGAGCACAAATCCAAGGATAGATTCGCAGCGCCTGTTCCCGGTAGCCGCGCTCGCGTTCTTCACGGGCTCGCCGCGCCTCCGCCACGACTCGGTCCAATCTTGCCTGGTCGATCCCCTTTTTCTTCATCGCCATGGCAGCTCTCGCTCGATCTTCACTCCTGAACTACGGAGGTTTTCCTGACCCGGAAAGCCCGATGGCAAAAGCCCAGGAGACGTCCCCCATCCGGACAAAAGCCCGCTCAGAGCTTCGCGCCACTGCGAAGGCAAGGCCTCGTTTCCGGCATATCCGGCCATGGCCAGGAACAACAGGCCACTCACACGATGCAGCCATACCAAGGGCAACCTCTGCAACACGGTACGACCGGCCCAGATTCCCAATCCGGAAATCAGGACCAAGGCAACGGTTGCCCCCAGCCAGACTGGGGCCGGGGCAATCGAGGTGCCCAGTCCAGCCACGGCGAGCTGGGTCTTGTCACCGAACTCGGCGAAGACGATCATCAGGAACGTCGTAGCGAAGATACCATGACCGGGCTTCTCGCGAATGGGCTCATCCATCCCCTCGGGGCGCGTGACCAGCGCCTTCAGGCCGAACACGGCAAACAGCAATGCCACCAATCCCGCCGTCCACGGGCGCGGAATCCATTGCACCAGTACCGCTCCGAACAGAACCGCCGCCAGGTTGAGCAAAGCGAATGCGCACGCCGCCCCCAGTAAGACTGGCGCGGCGCGGTGGCGGGTCGCCAGCGTCATGCAGACCAGTTGACTCTTGTCGCCGATCTCCGCCGCCGCGATGAGTGCGAACGTGGTAATCGCCGCAGTCGCCCAATCCATCCATTGCGAGCGCGCCGACAGCGCAAACCACCAGTCGGGCACCTCCCGGAAACCGTCGTAGGACATCGGCTCAACTGAACAGATTTTCAAGGATCATCATGACGATGAAACCAAACAGGACGGCGAAGGTGGCAGCGCGAGCCTTTCCTTGCGATTGCGTCTCCGGAAGTATGTCTTCGCTGATGACGAACAGCATGGCTCCGGCCGCGAAGCCCATGCCAATCGGCAGAAGTCCGTAAAACACCGACACCGCGCCCACGCCCAACACGCCCCCGACCGGCTCCACCAAACCGGTCAGCGCAGCGATGACCACCGCCTGCCTGCGCGCGTAGCCCAAACCCACGAGCGGCATTGCCACCGCCAGCCCCTCGGGAATGTTTTGGAGACCGACGGCGATGGCCAGGGCAATGCCGTTGTGCCAATTGGCGCCCCCGAAGCTCACTCCCACGGCCATGCCTTCGGGAAAATTGTGCAGCGTGATCGCGGCGATGAACAACCAGATCTTTCGCAGGGAACCAGTCAATTCCGTCTGATCGACCAGAAAGCGGTTATAGGGAAGAAAGCGGTCGACCAGCTCCAAAAACAGCGCCCCGAGCATCATACCCGCCGCCACCACATAGATCCCCTTGCCGCCCCATTGCTCGTTCCCGTATTGCGTGCCCGGCACGATCAGAGAAAATGCCGTCGCCGCGAGCATGACCCCCGCAGCCCCTCCCAGCATGACATACAAGATCCGCGAGGACACTTCGCGAACGAACAGGGCAGGCAGGGCGCCGATGCCGGTCGCCGAACCCGCCAGGATGCTGGCCAGGATTCCGCCCGCAATCACCGGGCTGACGAAGTAGTAGATCAAAGTGAGCAGCACGGTGAGGATCACCACGATCGCCGCCACCAGGATCCATCGCTGTACCAACGGAGGGAGCGCGGCGTAGCGTTGGTACAGTGGCCATGTCTGGATCTTGCCTCTCCATTCCTCGAATCGGGAAATCATCATAAATATCGTTCCTGCATCGGATCGAACGTGTTACCTGCCACGTGTGGACACCAGTCGTAGTAGCTAAGGACGAGGCTCACCGGCACCATGAGCCCGTTGATGAAACCAGCCGGTTCTGTTTGCGGCGTCCGGTGCAATCGCTGGTTGGGCCGTGACGGCACAGACTACCCCCAATATCAGATAGCTGCAGTTTGCGTTCAGCCCTCACCGATGTCCTCGGACCAAACATCGGGATGCGCCTTGATGAACGCAGTGAGCATTCGAACGCATTCACCCGAGTTCATCTCGATAACTTCCACACCTCGCTCGCGAAGCCAATCCACGCCGCCTTGGAAAGTCTGCGACTCCCCGATGACGACCGTACCGATGTGAAACTGGACGATAAGCCCGCTGCAATACCAGCACGGTGCCAAGGTAGTGACCATGATCTTGTCACGGTAGCCGCGTTGACGTCCCGCCTTTCGAAACGCATCCGTTTCCGCGTGGATAGACGGGTCGTTCTCTTGAACGCGGCGGTTGTGGCCGCGTCCGAGTAGAGATCCATTCCGCTCGAAGATCGCCGCCCCGATCGGAATCCCGCCTTCACTCAAACCGAGTCTTGCCTCTTCAATGGCCACCTCGAGCATCGCCTGGTAATCAAGTTGGTTTGGCATACATTACCTCACAATGGAGTGGCCTGAAGGGGTGCGGGTTGAGCGTCACCCCCGACTTGGAACCACGAGTGCTTGGGAGGTGGATGTACCATCGGTTCTCGGAATTGGCAAGGGCGCAGATTCGGGAATCGTTGACGCTCGTGTGTTCCAACGAAGGGGGAAGCCGCGACCGAGGGGCGCGGTGATGTTCAAACGAGGGAAAGGCGGCGCTTCGCGCCGGTGGGAGACCTGCGAGAGCTGCTTGTCGATCAGCCCCTGAAAGCCTTCTTCGACATATCGATCCACATAGTGCCGGAACGTCCGCTCGCACACCCCAAGCAGCCGCGCCTCCTCCTGGATCAGCCGCTTCGCCTGCCAACCCCCCATAGGCTTCTTCAAATCGCATCGTCCGAATCTCCTACAGCAGTTCGGTCCATCTCATCCGGTACCTCCTCGGTACTGCAGTCAGACACATCACGTGCTGCAAAACCGAACAGTTTATTTGCTCTTTACACACTCAAGCCCGCCCCATGCGGGCCCGGTGGTTTCTGTGTAGAATGAAAACCCTGCGACCATTCCTTGTCTTCCACATCTCTTCTGCATGCACATCCTGCTCAGCAACGACGACGGGTACGCTGCGGCCGGTCTGCGCGCCCTCGCCGACGCGCTCGCGCCGCTGGCCCGGATCACCGTAGTCGCCCCGGAACGCAACCGCAGCGGGGCAAGCAATTCCTTGACGTTGGAACGCCCTCTCCGGGTGACGACGGCAGAGAACGGTTTCATCAAGGTCGACGGCACACCGACGGATTGCGTCCACCTGGCCATCACGGGGCTCCTCGACAGCGAGCCTGACATGGTGTTCGCCGGAATCAATCACGGCGCAAATCTCGGCGACGATGTCATTTACTCCGGAACCGTCGCCGCGGCCACGGAGGGGCGCTTTCTTGGCCTGCCGGCAGTCGCGATTTCCCTCACCTCCCATGCCCCGGAGCATTTCGAAACCGCCGTGAAGGTGGCCGTGGACCTCCTCACTCGTATCCGCGAAAAACCGCTTTCGCCCGACACCATTCTCAATGTCAACGTGCCGGACATTCCGGTGGCCGAGCTTCGCGGTTATCGGGCCACACGCCTCGGAGCTCGCCACAAGGCAGAGCCGGCGATCCGCTCGCGCGACCCCCGCGGACGGGAAATCTACTGGATCGGCTGTGCCGGCCCGGAAGCCGACGCCGGGCCTGGGACCGATTTCGATGCCATCCGCCAGCACTACGTATCCGTCACACCCTTGCAGATCGATCTCACCCGTTATGAACGCCTCAGCCAGCTGGCGGAGTGGTTGCCCCGGGGGAGAGAGGAATGAACATGCGTCTGCGAGGCATCGGTATGACCTCGCCACGCACCCGCGAGCGTATGGTCAACCGCATGTGGGAGCTCGGGGTTCGCGATGAAACCGTGCTGGACGCCATGCTCCAGATCCCGCGGCACATTTTCGTGGAGGAGGCATTCGCCAGTCGGGCTTATGAAGACACGGCCTTACCGATCGGATTCGGCCAGACCATCTCGCAACCCTATATGGTGGCGCGCATGACCGAACTACTCCTGGAAGGGGGTTCTCGTCACAAGGTTCTGGAAATCGGTACCGGTTCCGGCTACCAGACGGCAGTGCTGGCTCGACTGGTGGGGAGCGTGTTTTCCATCGAACGGATCCATGCCTTGCAGGAACGCGCACGGCGCTGCCTGCGTGACCTGGGTCTCTACAACGTACGATTGCGACACGGGGATGGGACTCTGGGATGGAAAGCCCACGCCCCTTTCGATGCGATTCTCGTGACCGCTGCCTCCCCTGCACCTCCCACTGACCTGCTGGAGCAGTTGGCGTTGGGGGGTATGCTCGTTTCCCCCATCGGCCAGGGCCGCAAGCAGATGTTGCATCGGATCGTCCGCCGCGAATCGGGCTATGAAAGCCAATCGATCGAGCCGGCGCTGTTCGTGCCCCTCGTTCCCGGAACCACGTAAATGTTCTCCCGAATCTACCGACTCACGCTGGACTACGCGCGCCACCGCCACGCGCTCTGGTTCCTCACACTGGTGAGTTTCGCGGAGTCGTCCTTTTTCCCGGTCCCTCCCGACGTCATGCTCGCCCCCATGGTCCTGGCCCGCCCCGAACGGGCCGCGTTTCTTGCGCTCGTCACCACGGTGAGCTCGGTATGCGGCGGTATCTTCGGTTACGGGATCGGCTATTTCGCCTTCGAAACGATCGAGCCCTGGCTGCACCAATTCGGTTATTGGGAGTCGTATGTCGTCGCCCGGCAGTGGTTCGATCAATGGGGCTTCTGGGCAGTCTTCGTCGCCGGGTTCTCACCGATCCCTTACAAGGTGTTCACGATCACCGCCGGCGCGCTGGCGATGGCGCTACCGCCCTTCGCGCTGGCCTCGTTCATCGGCCGCGGCGGGCGTTTCTTCCTGGTCGCCGCGATCCTCCGATGGGGTGGCGTCCGACTCGAATCCAGCCTCCGACGGCACATCGACCGCCTGGGTTGGATCACGGTCGGACTGGTCGTCGCTGGCGTAGTTCTCTCTCGGGCAGTGGGTCGATAACGCAGACCGCGGACCCGGGCGATGACAAAACCGTATCCGTTCACTCGTTTCGGTCGCGGCCGATAGCCGTGGCCGGTGCCAGCAATCACCGTCATGGAGACCGCTGACCGCTCACCTGGACGAAATCGAAGCCGCCGAATCGACGAACTTTTTCGGCTGGAATCCCTGCGCAATTGCCTCGCTCGGATCGACCGGCACCGCCACCTGCTGGCGGCGATTCGCGAAATCCTGCCCGCTTCCCTGGGCGTCCACTGCAGCGATTGCGTAGCCGACGAGCATATCCTGATTCTTTACGCGGAGTCCGCTTCCTGGGCGGCACAACTGCGGTTCTATCTACCGAAGATCGTTTGCGAATTATCCGCGTGCGGAGTGGCGCAATTTCGGCGCGCCAAGGTGAGAATACTGCCGCCTCTCCCCAAACCTTCCCCACCCGATCGTCGCCGGACACCTCTACCGAGCGCCACGGTGATCGACATGGTCGAGGACAGCGCCGCCGCTGCCGACGAGGAAATCAAATCGGCGCTGCTTCGGCTGACCCGAACCTTGCGCAAGGCTTCCCTTTGAGCCCGGATCAACCGGCGCTCGGAACCGTCTTCATATAGGATATCGGCGCATACCCTTCATCGCGGAAGGTGACCGTTTCCCAGGCATCTTCGGCCTTCAATAACTCACGCAGCAAATGGTTGTTCAGTCCGTGGCCGGATTTGTATCCGGTAAAAGAGCCGATCAGGCTATGCCCCAACAGATAGAGATCCCCGATGGCATCGAGGATCTTGTGCTTGACGAACTCGTCGGCGGTGCGCAACCCATCTTCGTTGAGGATACGATACTTGTCGACGACAATGGCATTGTCCATCGATCCGCCCAATGCCAACCGGTTCTTCCGCAACATCTCGATATCGCGCATGAATCCGAACGTTCTGGCGCGGGCGACTTCCTTGACAAAGGAAGTCGACGAAAAATCAATGCTGGCGGTTTGCGAATGCTTGTCGAAGACGGGGTGATCGAAATCGATCGTGAAGGTGACCTTGAAGCCATCGTAAGGCTCGAAACGCGCCCACTTGTCCCCGTCGGTGACCTCGATCACCCGCTTGATGCGAATGAAGCGTTTCGGTGCATCTTGTTCCCCCACCCCGGCGGACTGGATCAGAAACACGAAGGGGCCGGCGCTTCCATCCATGATGGGGACTTCCGGCGCGCTGACATCGACGTAAGCATTGTCGATCCCGAGACCAGCGAATGCCGACAGCAGATGCTCGACGGTCGAGATCCGCACATCGCCCTTGACCAAGGTGGTGGACAATGTGGTATCCCCGACGTTGTGAGGCCGTGCTTCGATCACGACTGGCTCGGGCAAATCAACCCGGCGGAACTTGATACCGGAATTCGGAGCGGCGGGCCTCAGCGTCAGGTATACCTTCTCCCCGGTGTGCAGACCCACGCCCGTGGCCCGAATCATGTTTTTCAAGGTTCTTTGTCGGATCATTCACGTTCCCCCTTATGTCGAGCGGCTGTTTACGCGCCAGCCGGTTACCGGGCTCGCCGCCATTCCCTGCCGGCGGGCGGGCCGCACTCCGGGGATGGGACGCTGGTGTCATCGCGGGCCGCGTCGGTCAATCGGCCTGACGACGCAGGAACGCGGGGATGTCGAGATACTCCAAATCCATCTCTTTGCTCGGCTCCCCGCGGGTCTCGTGTTTCGGTTGCTTCCGCAGTACCGTGGGACGCTGCATCTGTTCGTAGTCGATTTCGCCGGTCTGCTTGTGAACGAGTTTCAGGGGTGCGTCCTGAACTTGTTGCGCCGAAGTAGACAGGCCGGTCGCGACCACTGTCACCCTTACCTCATCCTGCATCTCGGGATCGATGACCGTCCCGATGACGACCATCGCCTCGTCGGAGGCGTATTCCTTGACCGCGTTGCCCACTTCGTCGAATTCGCCGATGGCGAGATCCAAGCCACCGGTGATGTTGATCAGAATCCCTTTCGCCCCGGATAGATTGATGTCTTCCAGCAGCGGGCTCGCGATCGCTCGCTCCGCGGCATCACGCGCCCGGGTCGGACCGGTGCCGATACCGGTGCCCATCATCGCCACCCCCATCTCCGACATCACGGTGCGCACATCGGCAAAGTCGACATTGATCAATCCGGGTCGGGTGATCAATTCCGCGATTCCTTGCACCGCTCCCAAGAGCACATCGTTCGCGGCGGCGAAAGCCGCCATCAGACTGACTTCCTTGCCGAGAACGGGCAAGAGTTTCTCGTTCGGAATGGTGATCAGGGAGTCCACGAACTGGCTGAGTTCCTGGATCCCTTTTTCCGCCACGATCCGCCGCTTGCGCCCCTCGAACGGAAACGGCTTGGTAACCACGGCCACCGTCAGGACACCGGCTTCCTTGGCGATTTCCGCGATCACCGGCGCCGCCCCGGTGCCGGTCCCTCCCCCCATGCCAGCGGTGATGAACACCATGTCGGCACCGTCGAGCACTTCGAGGATCCGCTCACGGTCATCGAGTGCCGCTTGCCGGCCAATTTCCGGATTGGCACCGGCGCCCAGCCCCTTGGTCAGATTGCTGCCCAGTTGAATGACGGTACGCGCATTCAAACTGCGCAATGCCTGCGCGTCGGTATTGGCGCAGATGAAATCGACGCCTTCGATCTGGCTGCTGACCATGTGATTGACGGCATTGCCGCCACCGCCGCCGACGCCGATCACCTTGATCACCGCGTTCGGACTGAATGAATCGACCAGTTCAAATTTCATAATCCCAACCCCCTACCTTCGAATTCGAATGATGCGGAAAAACCTTTCAGAAATTCCCTTGAAACCAACTCTTCATGCGCAGCCAAATGCTCCTGAACCCTCCACCCCTGAGGATCGGACGCTCCCCGGACAAGACGTGCTGACGTCCGTGTAACAGAAGCCCCACTCCGGTTGCATAGGCCGGATTGCGGACCACCTCGTTGAGTCCAGTGACAGCTTGCGGAAAGCCCAGACGCACCGGCATGTGGAAGATTTCCTCGGCCAAATCCACCAGGCCCTCGACCCGTGAACTGCCGCCGCTCAGGACCAGACCCGCCGCGATCAGGTCTTCGAAGCCGGCACGGCGCAACTCCGATTGCACCAACAGCAGCAATTCCTCGTAGCGCGGCTCAATGATCTCCGCCAGGTTGAGCCGCGAGATCTGCCGCGGCGGCCGATCTCCGATGCTCGGAACCTCGATGGTGTCCTCGATCCGGGCCAATTGCGTCAGCGCACACGCATACTTGAGTTTGATTTCCTCGGCATGCGGCGTGGGCGTGCGGAGCGCCACCGCAATATCGTTGGTGACCTGATCGCCAGCGATTGGGATCACTGCGGTATGGCGAATGGCACCATCGGTGAACACTGCGATATCGGTGGTACCACCCCCGATGTCCACCAGACAGACGCCCAGGTCTTTCTCGTCCTCGGTCAGAACCGCCTGGCTGGAAGCCAGTTGCTCGAGGACGATGTCGTCGACCTCCAAGCCGCATCGTTGGATACATTTCTGGATGTTCTGCGCCGCGCTCACGGCACCGGTGACGATATGTACCCGCGCCTCGAGGCGGATACCGGACATGCCGATCGGTTCCTTGATCCCCTCCTGACGATCGATCACGAACTCCTGTGGCAGGATGTGGAGAATCTTCTGATCCGCCGGAATGGCTACCGCGCGCGCCGAATCGATCACCCGATCGACGTCTCCCTGGCTGACTTCCTTGTCACGGATCGCCACGATCCCGTGGGAGTTCATGCTGCTGATATGACTTCCGGAAATCCCGGCATACACCGAATGGATCCGGCAACCAGCCATCAGCTCGGCTTCCTCCACCGCCCTCTGGATGGAGTGCACGGTCGTTTCCACGTTGACCACTACTCCTTTCTTGAGGCCACGGGACGGATGTGTACCCAGGCCGACTACCTCGATCTGCCCATCCTCATTGAGCTCCCCGACGAGGCAGGCAACCTTGGAGGTTCCAATATCCAGTGCTACGATCGTGCTCTTGTCAGACTTTTTGCCCATGGAAATTTCAAAAAAGAATTCGCCGACACATACACCGGACGAAAGCAGAGGATGATGGAGCAGATCTGCCGCGCGGCAGATTCACGCACGGCGAAACACGGCGCTCGTGCGACCCGCAGCCGAACGATCGGCAAGTCCTTTTGCCCGGGTCACGATGCGGGCACACAGTTTTCAAAATCATACCGGCTCGGCCGTTACGGCTGGCTTCGTCGGTGAATCTTCGCCTTCCTGCACGAGCGGCCTCCACATGATGGCGAAACCATTAGCATACCTCAAATCCACACGCTGGAGCAGCGCCACTCGATCTTTGCCCAATAGCGGGAACCAGGCGAGCAATTTGGAGACCGCATCGAGCGGGTCTTGGCGTCCGCATTCGATACGGACACCATTCTTCAAAAGGATAGACCACGACCATCGATCGCTCAACCGAAGCTCGGCAACGCTCGTCCCCCATGCACGGAAGCTGCGATCCAACCCGGACCAGACTTCGATCATGCGGTACTCCTGCCCGTTCGGCCCGGCCAAGAGCGGCAGGTGGTGTAAGCCCTCCTGTTCGCCACCGACGAAGAAACGTCGTCGTTGATCGTCGATGAACTCGCGGTCGCCCCACCGCGCCACCGGCCGATGCTCCTCTACATATACCTCGATCCCATCCGGCCAGCGCCGTACCAATCGCACCCTCGCGACCCATGGAACCGCGGCCACCGCCGCCTCGAGTTCCTCCATGTTCGCAGCGAAATAATTCCGCGCCAGTTTTTCACGAATGGCAGCCCGCACCAAATCCGGATCCAAACGCTGGAAGGAACCCAGAACGCGCACAGTATCAAACGACTGCTGCGCCACCATCGCCACACCGGACCATGCTGCCATGCCCAGTGAGGTGAGGAGGAGCAAAGACAAGAGGACTTCCCCGAATTTCCGGTAACCGCCGGTGCCAGCGGCGGCCCCCTTCGCGCTTCGTCGCACCACCTTTTCACCCAAAACTGGTTTCCAAAATGTGCCAAACCAGTTCCTGAAAACTGATACCCGCAGCCTGAGCGGCCATCGGCACGAGACTGTGATCGGTCATCCCCGGCACCGTGTTGACCTCGATCAGCCAAGGTTTTTCGTCTCGGTCCAACAGGAAGTCCACGCGCGCCCAGCCACGCACCCCGATGACGTCGCAGGCCTCCCGGACGAGCGCTTGCAATGATCGTTCCTGTTCCTCGGGCAAGCCGCAGGGACAGTGGTAGCGGGTCGTATCCGCCAGGTACTTGGCGTCGAAATCGTAGAACACATGGGGGGTTTCCAGACGGATCAGAGGCAAAGGCGTCCGCTTCAGGATCCCACCGGTATACTCGGCTCCCTCGATCCATCGTTCCGCGAAAACCGGGCAGCCGTAATTGGATGCTCGCTGCCACGCCTCTCGCAACTCGCGTTCGTTATCGGCACGACTCATGCCAATACTCGACCCTTCCGCAGAAGGCTTGACAATGACCGGAAAACCCAGCTCGTTCCGGCAGCGATCCAAGTCTGCGGCGCATTCCAAACGGACCCAGGCAGGGGTGGGCAGTCCCGCTCCCAACCAACACAGTTTGGTGCGCAGCTTGTCCATGCTGAGGGCAGATGCCAGCACCCCACTGCCCGTATACGGGATTCCCAAACATTCCAAGGCACCCTGCAGCACCCCATCCTCGCCACCCCGTCCATGGATGATGTTGAAGACGCGGTCGAATCGCTCCTTGTGGAGAGGGGCGATCAAATTACTGCCGACCTCGAAGCCTTCCGCCGCGATGCCACCGTCCGTCAATGCCGCCACCACGGCACGTCCGCTTTTCAGCGAAATCTCCCGCTCGGCGGCAGCGCCACCCATCAACACCGCAACCCGACCGAATTCCTCGGGCGAGCGAATCCTTTTTTTCATTCAATCCTCCTCGTGACCGCCGTCATGCTCGCCGACAATCCTTACCTCGGGTTCCAGCCATACGCCGAAGCGCAACGCAACCTGATCCCTGACGTGTTGGATCAAATCTTCGATGTCTTTGGCGCTGGCGTATCCCAGATTGACGATGAAGTTCGCATGTTTT
The DNA here is from genome assembly GCA_035559395.1 of Methylococcus sp. GTDB lineage: Bacteria > Pseudomonadota > Gammaproteobacteria > Methylococcales > Methylococcaceae > Methylococcus. Next base: position 27,519 of record DATMAX010000005.1, read on the forward strand.
TCCGAAACACTCGCCCCACCGATCCGCCGTCCTTTCAACCCGCAGGACTCGATGAGACGTGCCGCATAATCCCCGGGGGGATTGCGAAAGACCGATCCACAGCTGGGCTGATGGGTCGGCTGGGTGGCGGCACGCCTGGCGAGCAGAGCCTTGATTCGCTCCCGTGCCGCCCTGCCATCGCCGGGAACGAGCGACAGTTCGGCGGCCAGAAACCATTCGCCTTTCGGTCCATGCACATGACGGTACCCGACTTCGAATTCATGCGGCATGCGCCAGACCACCCTGCCACAGCGATCGGTAGTAAGTACCCGCCGGACGAGATTCCACGTTTCCCCTCCGAACGCACCCGCATTCATCGCCAGAGCCCCGCCCAGCGTACCCGGGATGCCGGCCAGGAACTCCGCCCCGACCAAACCGCGATCGGCACAGAAACGCGCCACTTGGGCACAGGCAACCCCGACTTCTGCATAGACGCGCGTCGAGTCTTCGGTACGAATGACGCGCAGCCGGTTCTTGGTACAAACGACGGTGCCGCGGATCCCCCCATCCCGGATCAGAACATTGCTGCCCAATCCCAGCCAAAACAACGGTTCCCATTCCGGGAGCCGGCTGAGAAACCCAACCAAGTCGCAAAGATCGGCGGGCTGATAAAAACGCTCCGCCGGTCCGCCAACCC
>DATMAX010000006.1:0-7384 GCA_035559395.1 Methylococcus sp.
CGGATAGCACTCGCTTGACCGCTTGTTCCTTGAATTCCGCCGTATACCGCCGGCGGCTCTGCTTTTCTTTCGAACTCACTGAACACCTCCAAGGACCTTGCCCTCATTAATGGGGTGTCCATCGAAGCGTAGCAAGATCACGGTTTGCCTTGCTTATGCTCCTCGGGGGTAGTGGCCTGACGTTGGCGTTCGTGTTCATGTGGGCCGTCTCGATGTATGAAATGTGGATCTTGCCAAGACGCCTGCCCGATTTCGATCGGCGACATGCCTTGACACGGTGCTGCGAATGGCATCGCCTTTCCTTGTGGGGAAAGACCCGTAGCCGGTGTTGACCGGGAAAACGGATCCCCATAATCTTGATTCTACAGCGCATCGAGATCCTAGTTGAGAGATTGAAACGTGTATGTCTCTGGAGTCGGATAGCCGGTCCGGTGAAGGGCTTGCCCTTCAGAAGGCCAAGCCGAAACTCAAGCGACCGCCACTGTACAAAGTCATATTATTGAACGATGATTTCACTCCAATGGACTTCGTGGTGCAGGTCCTGATGCAGTTCTTCGGCATGAGCGAAGAGAAGGCCACTCAGGTAATGTTGCATGTCCACACACGCGGCGTCGGGGTGTGCGGTGTGTTCTCGAGAGACATCGCAGAAACCAAGGTAAAGCAGGTGAACGGATATGCACGCCAGCATCAGCATCCCTTGCTTTGTACCATGGAAGAGGCGTAATTTCGACCTTGAGCCCTCAGGCAGGTCCCGACCATGTTAAGTAAAGAACTCGAGCAATCATTGAATGTGGCGTTCCGTACCGCGTACGAGAAGCGGCATGAGTTCATCACGGTGGAACATCTGCTGCTTGCCATGCTGGATAATGGCACGGCCGTCGAGGTTCTTCGGGCCTGCGGTGGTAACCTTGACACCTTACGCAACGAACTCACCGAGTTCCTCGATGAAACGACCCCGCTGATTCCTCCGGGCGTCAAGCGTGATACCCAACCGACGCTCGGGTTCCAACGCGTGTTGCAACGCGCGGCGTTCCACGTGCAATCTTCCGGCAAGAAAGAAGTGACCGGAGCGAACGTGCTGGTGGCGATCTTCAGTGAACAGGACTCACATGCCGTGTATCTGCTCCACAAGCAGGACATCACCCGGCTCGACGTGGTGAATTTCATTTCGCATGGCATTTCCAAGGTGAGGGACGAAACCGACCACCCGTCGCGCGGGGCTGCCTCGGAGTCCGACGACGGGGACGCCATGGGCGGCCCCAATCCCCTGGAGAAATTCGCGACCAACCTGAATGAAGCGGCACGGCGCGGCAAGATCGATCCCCTGATCGGACGCAAGGAAGAACTGGAGCGCACGGTTCAGGTTCTCTGCCGACGGCGCAAGAACAATCCGCTGTTCGTCGGGGAAGCCGGGGTCGGTAAGACCGCGATCGCCGAGGGGCTGGCCAAGAAGATCGTCGAACAGGACGTCCCGACCATCCTGAAGAACAGCACCATCTATGCCCTGGATCTGGGCGCACTGGTTGCGGGCACGAAGTATCGGGGCGATTTCGAGAAGCGACTCAAGTCTCTCCTGGCCCAGCTCAAGAAAGAGCCGGATTCGATCCTCTTCATTGACGAAATCCATACCATCATTGGCGCCGGCTCCGCCTCCGGAGGAGTCATGGATGCATCGAATCTGATCAAGCCCATGCTGGCCTCAGGGGAGTTGCGCTGCATCGGTTCCACCACGTACCAGGAGTACCGGGGAATTTTTGAAAAGGATCGGGCTTTGGCTCGGCGCTTCCAGAAGATCGACATTCAGGAACCCTCGGTGGAGGACACCTACCAGATTCTGCGGGGACTGAAGACGCGCTTCGAACAACACCATGGTGTCAAATACTCGCTTGCCGCGTTGCGCGCTGCCGCCGAGTTGTCGAACCGCTACATCAACGACCGCCATCTCCCCGACAAGGCGATCGATGTCATCGACGAAGCCGGTGCGAGTCAGCGCCTTTTGCCACCATCGCGCCGCAAGAAAACGATCGGCGTCGTCGACATCGAATACGTGGTTTCCCAGATCGCGCGCATCCCGCCAAAGACCATATCGCTGGACGACAAGGAAAAGCTCCGTAGTCTCGAGACCAATCTGAAAATGCTCGTGTTTGGCCAGGACGAAGCGATTTCCGCCCTCGGTTCGGCGATCAAGTTGTCGCGCGCCGGGCTACGGGATGGGCAGAAACCGATCGGCTCTTTCCTGTTCGCCGGGCCCACGGGCGTCGGCAAGACCGAAGTCACGCGACAACTCGCCAAGGTACTGGGTGTGGAACTGATCCGCTTCGACATGTCGGAATACATGGAACGTCATACCGTCTCCCGCCTGATCGGTGCCCCGCCGGGATACGTCGGTTTCGACCAGGGAGGGCTCCTCACCGAAGCGGTGAACAAACATCCCCACGCCGTCCTGTTGTTGGACGAGATCGAGAAGGCGCACACGGATGTGTTCAACCTGCTGTTGCAAGTGATGGATCACGGCACTTTGACGGACAACAATGGTCGCAAGGCCGATTTCCGCAACATCATCCTGGTGATGACTACGAATGCAGGTGCATTCGAGGGTTCGCGTCCTTCCATCGGTTTCACCCAGCAGGACCATTCCACGGACAGCATGCAGGCCATTGAACGTCTCTTCTCGCCCGAGTTCAGAAATCGGCTCGATGCGATCATCCAGTTCAACCCCTTGACCCCGGAAACGATCGGCCAGGTCGTGGGCAAGTTCATTTTCGAACTCGAGGACCAATTGGCCGAAAAGCACGTCACCCTGATCGTGGAACCGGGGGCCCGCCATTGGTTGGCCGAACATGGGTTTGACCCGAAGATGGGGGCGAGACCCATGACCCGCGTAATCCAGGAAAACATCAAGAGGCCGCTCGCCGAAGAGATTCTGTTCGGCCGTCTCTCCAATGGGGGAACGGTTCGAATCAGCGAGGAAGGGGGAAGGCTGCGATTTGCTTACGAAGTCCCGGAACGGACGGCGGAGATGGCTTGAATCTTCAGCGATGACGGAAGATGATCCGACCTTTCGTCAAATCGTATGGGGTGAGTTCGACCTTGACGCGATCGCCGGTCAAGATCCGTATGTAATTTTTCCGCATCTTGCCCGAAATGTGAGCGATGATGATATGCCCATTATCCAATTGGACGCGGAAGGTGGTATTGGGTAAGGTTTCTATGACCTTGCCTTCCATTTCAATGTGATCTTCTTTCGGCATTCTTTCTCGAAGCGATGGGAAACCAAATAAGATAAATTATAGCACGCCTCCTACCAACGTCTCACCCTTCGCAAATCGCCGCCAGACACCTCCCACCAGTGCTTCCAGAGGACGGTACTGGTTTTTGTAAACCATCTTCCGGCAGTTCTCGATCCAATACCCGAGATAAACCCATTTCAATCCCAAACGACGAGCCTCCCGGATTTGCCATAACACTGCGAGAACACCGGGGCTTCGCGTTGCCGCTGCGGGATCAAAAAATGTATATACCGCCGATAATGCTTCCGGTACCTGATCGACTACGGCGACGCCGACAAGGTCTATGTTCGTCCGGAACTCGAAAAGGTAGGTATGCGCCCACTGGCTGCCGATGAACGCCCGGTAATCATCCCGATTCGTCGAACACATCGCAGCATCTGGATGGCGCGCGGACAAATACCGCCGATAGAGTCGCAAGTGTTCCTCACGAAACGTCACCGGTACGGCGGTTACCTCAAGATCGGCATTCTTCTTCAAGATCCTTCGCTGCGCCCGCGTTTCGCGGAATTCGGTCACCGGTATCCGAACCGGGATACATGCCGCACAGGATCGGCATAAAGGACGATAGACCCAGTTTCCGCTGCGTCGGAATCCGTTGGCCAGGAGGATCTGATAACGATCCGCTGACAGATCGCATTGGGAGGCGACGCAACCGAAACGGGCCACAGACCCTGGCAAATATCCACAGGCATGTTCGGGTGAGACCCAAAGCGGGATTTTTCGCGTCGTCATGACCAATGCGGTACGGGTGCCCGCAGCCAAGCCTTCGGATCCGCGGCCTCACGGGAATACAACGAAACCAAACGGACGAACTCGGCTCGGGGCATGGATTCCGCACCGAGGCTGACTAGGTGATCCGTATATACCTGACAATCAATCAAACGGTATCCCCAGGAAGATAGACACGTCACCGCATACACGAAAGCGGCTTTGGAAGCATCGGTGGTTCGGTGAAACATGGATTCCCCATAGAACATACTTCCCAAGGCGACGCCGTACAAGCCGCCTACCAATATCCCGTGGCGCCATGCTTCGAACGAATGAGCGTACCCGCCGCGATGGAGCTCAATATAGGCCATGCGCATTTCCTGCGTCAGCCAGGTTCCGCGTGCATTCCCGCGCGGCTCTGCGCAACCTGCAATCACCGACTCGAATGCTCTATCGAAGCTGAATGAGAACATCTTGCGATGGAGGACCTTACGCAAGCTCCTTGAGACATGGAGGCGTTCCGGCCACAGTACCAGACGGGGATCGGGAGACCACCACAACACCGGGTCCCCTTCGCCGTACCATGGAAAAATCCCGGCGTGGTAAGCATTCTTGAGCCGTTCCACGGACAACCTCCCCCCGACCGCGAGCAGACCGTTTGGATCCGTCAATGCGTTTTCCACGGGCGGGAAGGGTTGGGTGTCATCCGACGGATCGAGAACGGTCAGCATCCATTGGGTTGCGGAAAGGCAAAGACACTTCGAGCGAGCACATGTGTTCTTGTATGTTACGCCGTCCCTCTTACATGGAGCTGGCAATGGCCTTGCGGAAGAGCGGATCGCTGGTCCAGCGGATCGACTACATAGTCGTAAAACTGTGCCGAACCGCCATCAACGTGAAATAATATCATTATTTCTCATTCGAAACGCTCGTTACGATGGCACAATACATTTTCACTATGAGCCGCGTGTCCAAGATCGTTCCCCCCAAGCGGAAGATCTTGGAAGACATATCGCTATCCTTTTTTCCGGGGGCCAAAATTGGTGTGATCGGCCTCAACGGCTCCGGAAAATCGACTTTGCTCCGCATCATGGCAGGTGTCGACCGTGATTTTGAAGGGGAAGCACGTCCCCAGCCCGGTATTCGAATCGGCTATCTCCCACAGGAACCCCGACTCGACCCTTCCAAATCCGTTCGCGGTAATGTCGAAGATGGAGTGGCGGAGACCAAGGCGTTGTTGGATCGGTTCACCGAGATCAGCAATGCCTTCGGCGACCCGGATGCCGATTTCGACGCATTGCTAGCGCAACAGGCCGAATTGCAGGAAAAAATCGAGTCGGCCGGTGCCTGGGAACTCGATCGTAAACTCGAGATTGCTGCCGATGCACTGCGCCTGCCTGACTGGGATGCCGATGTCACCAAGCTTTCGGGGGGCGAGCGCCGCCGCGTCGCCTTGTGTCGCCTCTTGCTTTCCAACCCGGACATGCTGTTGCTCGATGAGCCAACCAACCACCTCGATGCTGAATCGGTCGCTTGGCTGGAGCGCTACCTGCAGGAATATCCGGGGACGGTCGTAGCCATCACCCACGATCGCTATTTCCTCGACAACGTCGCCGGATGGATTTTGGAACTCGATCGCGGCCGCGGTATTCCATGGCAAGGGAACTACTCTTCCTGGCTGGAACAGAAAGAAGCCAGGCTGGAACAGGAAGAGAAACAGGAAACCGCACGGATGCGGGCGATGAAGCGAGAGCTGGAATGGGTACGCTCGAATCCGAAAGGACGTCACGCAAAAAGCAAAGCCCGCCTGACCCGTTTCGAGGAACTTGCACAAGCCGAGGTGCAAAAGCGTAACGAAACCAAAGAAATCTATATCCCGCCAGGACCGCGCCTCGGTGAATTGGTGGTCGAATTTGACGGCGTCAGTAAGGGCTTCAATGATCGTCTCCTGATCGACAAGCTGAGTTTTCGCCTTCCGCCGGGGGGCATTGTCGGGATAATCGGACCGAACGGAGCTGGCAAAACCACGCTGTTCCGAATGATCGCCGGTCTTGAAACTCCGGATGAAGGCACCATCCGCATCGGCTCTACGGTCAAGCTCGCCTACGTGGAACAGTTCCGGGACACCATGAGTGATAACAAGACGGTCTGGGAAGAGATCTCCGACGATCTCGACGTCATTACCGTGGGGGCTTATCAAACACCCTCCCGCGCCTATGTAGGCCGTTTCAACTTCAAAGGTCCGGACCAACAGAAGCGTATTGGCGAACTATCTGGCGGCGAACGCAACCGTGTCCATTTGGCGAAATTATTACGGAGTGGTGGCAACTTATTGCTTCTCGACGAGCCTACTAATGATCTCGATGTGGAAACTTTGCGCGCCTTGGAAGAAGCACTCCTGGACTTTCCGGGCTGCGCCGTAGTGATTTCACACGACCGCTGGTTTCTCGACCGCATCGCAACGCACATCCTTGCCTTCGAAGGTGACAGCTCGGTGATCTGGTTCGAAGGCAATTATGCCGATTACGAAGCGGACCGCCGCAAACGCCTCGGTGACGAAGCCAATATCCCCCACCGGCTCAAGTATCGAAAACTCAGCGCCTGACGCTACCATTTCGAGGTCTAGGACCGGACAAGCAAATCCAAGACCGGCGTCGGGACGGGGTCTAATTTTTTTAATGCGAGCAATCTCGTCCCCTGGTCGTACCGATCGAAGGTCTAACTGCCAGCATTGGCCGTCTACCCACGCGACCCCAAGCGGTCGACCAGTCCTTTGGCGCCCTTCGCTCGCTTGGCTCCCCGTTGCCCGATGCCGTTGCAAGGTGCGCCGAAGCTCGCCACATCCAACTTCTGGCGGGAAGATTCCGCAACGAGCAAAGAATCGCCTTGCATTCGCCCGCGACTAGTTAGTCGGAGCCGGCTTTCTGACCCGAACAGCTGAGCCGCGCTGGCGAAACTACGAATTCCCGTACCTGATCGCCGCGAGCAGATCTCGACCCCGGAAACCAGGCCCCCATCCCCGAACAGGGGCGCCCGCGGGGAGGTAGGCGAATGGAGGGGGTTTAGGGTCGGAACCCCAGGGACGGCACTCGCCCCCCTGGGTGGGGGAGGGATTCCCAGAAAGACAAACCCCCCGACCGGGTTTCCAGCAGGGGGGTTCGTTGGCCACCATCACTTCGGGGCCGGTCCGCCGACCGACCCCTCCGCGATTACATGAAGGACGGGATCAGCGGCGCGTCGATCTACACCACTTGACGTCCGCCTTGGGCGTCAAAGAAGAACAGCAGTCCGGCAAACCGGCTGTCCGGGTCGTAGATGATGTCGGACAGTCGGTACACTTCCCAGGCCGCGTCGGAGGCGGTGACGTCCACCGTGCGGGTCTCGCC
>DATMAX010000007.1:0-31654 GCA_035559395.1 Methylococcus sp.
GAAACCCGCCGATCTGGAACCGCAGGTCGCTTTTTGGCGCAACGTTTACGCGGTGTGGGGCCGTTCCGAGGTGGCGGTGCACGACAATCGGTACATGGATCTCGTTTACGAGATCGTGCAATTGCCGGGCGAGGTCGGGGAAGGCTATACGCCGGCCCAAAAAGAACTGCTCCAGGAACGGCTCGACGAATGGCGCGATCGTCTCCGCGGATTGGAGTACAAGCTTACGTTCGGCCTCCCGTTGAACGGTGATGAGCGACAACTCGCGGACCGGATCGCCCGGCACGCCGATTTGCGAACGGCCATCCGCGGCGCCAGCGAACGGGTACGGTATCAACGCGGCCTGCGCGATCGTTTCCTGAGAGGCTTGCAGATCAGCGGCCGCTACGACCGTCTGTTCCGGGACATCTTTCGCCGCTACGGGCTGCCCGAGGAGCTGGCGTTTCTACCGCACGTCGAATCCTCCTTCCAGGGAAATGCTCGCTCCTCCGCCGGCGCCGTGGGCCTCTGGCAGTTCACCCCAGCGGCTGCCAAGGCGTTCATCGGCGACGACAGCCTGGCAGCCCGGCTCGATCCGGTGGCGTCCGCCCACGGTGCCGCGCGCTATCTGCGCCACGCTTACGACCGGTTGGGAAGCTGGCCTTTGGCGATCACTTCTTACAACCACGGGATCGGCGGCATGAAAAGAGCGAAGGATCGGTATGGCCATGATTTCATGCAGATCGTCAAGGACTACGATCATCCGCAGTTCGGATTCGCATCCCGCAACTACTATGCGGAGTTTCTCGCCGCCTGCGAGATCGCCCTTCAACCCGAGCTTTTTTTCGCGGAAGGAATACGCTTCGAGCCCGACACAGGTGTTGACCTTATGGAAAGACACGCGGCAAGCACTCCGAAGCCACTCCCGCCAGTTCACCTCGCAGCTCACGCGCCGAAGTCGAAAGCGGTGAAAACCTCCCGTTCGGGACCCGCGACGTTCAGTCCGACCCGACCGCCGATGGTCGCCACGAATCGGCCGGTCGGCCGGACTCTGGCCAGGAAACCCCCGCCCGGCACGGTCCCGGTGCGATACCCTGCGGATCAGCGCGTCGCCAAGACCGTCGGGGCAAGCACAAATTCGCCGGGAGCGAATTTGGACGCACGAAGTGCGGCCCGCAGGGCGAACCCCAGGGAGGGGGTGAGCAAAAAGAGATCGGCCCACCCCTATTGAAGGCTTCTACGGCCCATCGCCAGCAGACCGGATGGGTGCCGCCGGCAGCCATTCGAAGGGTGGCAAACCGGCGATGTAAGCGGTCACTTTGCGCAGACCCAAACCGCTTTCCTTGGCATTCCAAATTGCCCGCGCCACCAGGCGGTGCAAACCGTCGAGATGCACCACCCGGCCCGGTTTGCAGACGAGCCGTTCGTAGCACCATTCCTGCCTCTTCATGACTTCCGCTACCCCCCGGTTCATGAGGACGATCGGGGCGTTATCCTGCCGATCCACCCGGTCAATCTGTCGGTAACAGGAAGGACTCCGGCGGAGGTACTCCGCTTGGTGCCGCAACAGGAATGCCGCTGCCTCTGCCGCGGTACTCCCTTCCGGCGGGACGAGCTGCAGTTTGCCGTGGCAATGAACTGGCAACACGATCCGATGCAGGCATTCCCATTCCTCCAATTCACATCGGTACCATTGGCCGCGCGCGGCCTGATCCGCTTGGAGGAGCGTGCGCTGGGTCCAGGGCGAGGTGAGATCGGGGAGCGCCGCGATGACTTCGGGCAGACTCAGGATCCATGGTCCTGACGCTCCCGTCCCAGCGCAATCGGCCCTCCGATCGATTTCCAAGGTCCGCCCAGGTCCTATTGTCTCCTTGAGGAGACACCAAGTGGCCCTGGAACTGCATTCCCGTGCCACCCTTCTTCAAGGCCCGGCCGATCGCCGTTCGATCGATTCGGCTTCACCTACGATGCGTGCGGCATCGGCGAGCGTATACCGGTCGAGCGTCACCAAGAACTCTCTCCGCGCCTCATACAGGATGGCCTTGAGGAAACAACCACGGATGATCCCACAGCGGTTGGCCTTGACGTCGAAGCATTCCACCAGATTCATATGCGGCTCGGTGCGGCGCACCACCTCGCCGATGCCGATGCGATCCGGCGACCGCGCCAACCGGATCCCTCCTCCCTTGCCGCGGGTGGTCGTCACGAAGCCTTGGCTGGAAAGATTGTGAACCACCTTCACCAGATGGTTACGGGAAATCCGATAATACTCGGCGATTTCGGGAACCGTCGCCAGACCATCCTTCGGCATCCGCGCCAAATAGATGAGAACGCGCAGAGAATAATCCGTGAATTGCGTGAGCTGCATTCACCACACCATTCGGGAGGTATCCGGTCGATAGCATAGCACCCCGTGTTTGCCTTGACAGTTCCCGTAGCGACTCATAACATTTATTCATAATGTATGTTCTAAAATGGCCGAGAATGTCGTATCTCGTGCTCGTTTTTCTCATCTTGAATTGGAGGGGACATGTCGGAGAAAAAGCTCGCGGCGCAAAAATGGGCCTTCCCGAGCGGTGCTCCCCTCCACCGGGTTCACGCCGACCCATTCCGCCTCGATCGGTCGGCCTGAGGGATCCCTCGCGGGTTTCGCATCCCGCTTCCCTCCCCGAATCCGCATGAACCGGCTTCACTTTCTCGGCAAGCTGATCCCCGAGCCCGCACCCGTCCGAACGCGGGAGAAAATCCGCGCCGGCTTGGGCGCCGGGCTCGCGATCCTCGGCACCGGATGGATCGCCGGACGGTTCCTCGAAGGACAAGGACTCAACACCCTGCTGGCTTCCATGGGGGCTTCTTCCGTCATTCTGTTCGCCGTACCCCACAGTCCCATGGCGCGTTCCTGGGCGGTAGCCGGAGGACATTTGCTTTCCGCCCTGATTGGCATAGTCTGTGCCAGACTGGTACACGATGCCTGGGCGGCCGGCGGCTTGGCAGTGGGTCTGTCGGTTTTCCTCATGTACGTGACCCGCTGTCTGCACCCTCCCGGTGGTGCCACGGCCCTGGTCGCGGCTTTGGGTGGCGAAAGCGTGCATGCCATGGGTTTTCAGTTCCTTTTGACCCCGGTGGCGCTGAATGTGCTGACGCTCATTTCCTTGGCCGGCCTCTTCCGTCTGCCGCAGCAGTCGCAGAAGCTCGCCGCGCCTCCCCAACCCCGGAGCCACGAGGACCCGACCCCGCTGGAAAGGCTGGGGATCCGGACCGCCGACCTGCGAGCCGCGCTCCGCGACATGGACACTTTCGTCGATGTCAGCGAAGACGAACTCAACGCGATCTACGAACGTGCGGCCGATCGGGTGCTGCGGCGCGAATTCGGCGAGGTCACCTGTGCCCACATCATGAGCCGGGATCTCGTCACGGTCGAATTCGGTGAACCGTTGGAGGCTACTTGGGAACTCATGCGACGGGAAGGAGTCGGGGCGATTCCCGTGGTGGACCGGGCTCGCCACGTCATCGGCATCATCACGCTCGGCGATTTCGTGCGGCATGCGGACTCCGAGCGATTCGCGAGCCTGGGAAGCAGAATCCGCCGGCTTCTTCGCGCCAGTCCCAAGGTCACCTCCGACAAACCGGAGGTCGCCGGACAGATCATGAGCGCGCCGGTGGTCACCGCCCGCGAGGACCAACACATCGCCACCCTTGCCGGTATCCTGATCGAAAAGGGCGTCCGTCAAGTTCCGATCGTCGACCAGCAAGGCAAATTGATCGGCCTGGTGACGCAGGCCGACCTGCTAGGAGCTCTGTCTCGTCTCGCCCTGGCAAGGGACTCGCGCTGCCGAACAGGGTGATCCTTCGACCTCGTGCGGGCTACGTTCGGGTCTCCGACAGCCTGCGTTCTCCCGTTCTTCCCGATCCAGATTTCCTTTTCCGCCAGGCGCATGCGCCTTGGCGGCCCAAGGCGAAGAACACGATCGGAAAGGCAACGGACGAAAAACCGCCGACCGTCGCGATGAGCCAATCGTCGCCATGCAGTGGTTGCAGGTTCAGACGGGCTGCAAGCCACGGAGTCTGAACCAGGAGCCCGGCCAGCACGAGCGTCGCGACGGTCATCAGCCATGCGCTCTTGGTCCGTAGCCGGCTCAACAAGGCCGTGGCGACCGCGCTGGCGCAGCTCAGCACCACCATGGCCATGGCCCGCGCATGCTCGACGTTGCGCCCAGGCAGCAGGCTGCGGTCGTAGCTCCACAGGATCAGCGCCGTGATCAAAGCCCCGATCAGGGCGATCAGGCACCATTCCCCGGCCGTGAAGAAGCGCGCGGCCTGTCGCTTGGGCGTCGGTTGCAGCGGCCCACGGGCCGGCAATTCCTGGAAGACGAGCAGCGCCGTGGGATGGATGAGGGTCTCGAGCCAGACGATGTGGATAGGCAGGTACAGAATCGGATGTCCCGTGAGCGGAATAAAGGTGGCCGTGATGACCAGGGGGATGTGGATCATCAGCAGGTATTGGAAACTGAGTTGCAGGTTACGGAACAGCTGCCGCCCCTCTGCGATCGCCCGCACGATGGTGCTGAAGTCGTCGTCGAGCAGTACGATCGAGGCGACCTCGCGGGCGCTCCGCGTACCACGCTTGCCCATGGCGATGCCGATGTCGGCGCATTGCAGTGCGGGAACGTCGTTTACCCCGTCGCCCGTGACCGCGACGATCTCCCCACGAGCCTTCAAGGCCCGCACCAGCGCCAGCTTTTGCATCGGCAGGGCGCGGGCCACCACCGTGAAATCGTCGAGGGATGCTTCGGAACCGTCGTCGAGGCGGCTCGCGAGCTCTTCTCCCAGCACGACACCCATGGACCGGTTGCCCAGCCCCAATGCCGCGGCCACACACGCCGCCGTCGCGGGATGGTCGCCGGTGAGCATGATGAGGCGGATACCCGCCTGCCGACATTGGCGCACCGCCTCGATCACGCCTTTCCGCACCGGGTCTTCGAAAGCCAGCAATCCCGTGAACCGGCCACCCCGGTCGGGCTCACCGCCGGTCCAGGTATCCCCCAGGTCCCAATGCAGACAGGCCAGCACCTTGTGCCCCGCGGCAGCCAGGTGATCGATCCGGTCGGACCAGCGTGCGCGCTGGACGGAATCAAGATTCGACATGGCCAGCAGGAGTTCCGGAGAACCTTTGCTCACCGCGACGATCCGTCCTCCGGTTCGCACCACGGACGTTTCGCGCCGGCGCTGTTCCGTGTACGGATAGATGGCCAGCACCGGCTGCGGCCTCGGCCGGATCGGACGCTGGGCCCAAGAATCGATGATCGCCGTATCCATGGGGTCGCCGGTTTCCCGGCGGGACGCCAGGGAGGCCCAGAACAGCAGATCGTCCTCGGAGGTATCCTCGGCCGGAACCCGATGTTCCAAGCGTAAACGGCCCTCGGTGATCGTGCCGGTCTTGTCCGCACAGACACAGGTGACCCGTCCGATGTTTTCGACCGAGACGCTGCGCCGGACCAAGGCTTTCTGCCGGGCCAGGCGATACACGCCGACGCCCAGGAATACCGTGAACACTACCGGGAATTCCTCCGGCAACGCCGCCACCGCCAGGGTCGCCGCACTGACCATGGCGTCGACCCAGCCATGGCCCTGACGCAAGCGGACAGCGGCGAGGATGAGGCACAGGACGCCCGCGCTGACGATCAGAAGCGTCACCAGATTGGCAATGGCGCTCTGCAGTGGGGTGCGCTCCCGGTCCGTTCGTGTAGCGGCACGAACGATCTCGCCGTAAAGGGTGTGCCCGCCGGTGAACACCACTCGCATCTCCGCTTCGCCGGTCAGAAGTCGGGTGCCGGCAAACCCCCAGTGGTCGCCGTCGATCCAGATGGCATCCCCGGAATCGGGTGTAGGGGCTGGCAGTGTGGTCAACGGCCGCTTTGCGGCGGGATAGGCTTCCCCCGTCAATGACGATTCGTCCGCCTGGAGGTTTTCGCCGGCGATGATCAGTCCATCGGCCGGAAACGGTTCACCGATCGAAACGTGCACCAGATCGCCCGGAACCAGTTCCCAAGCGGGGATCTCGACCTTCTTGCCATCGCGAACGACCCGGGCCTTCTGGGCGAGTTGCCGGCCGAGCCCCTCGGTCGATGCCTGCACCCTACGATGCAGGAAAGCATCCATTCCGATCAGCGGCAGAACGGCGACCGCGAGGGTGGCGGCCTCGGTGTAACTGCCCAGGACGGCATAGACCACACCGGTTGTGACCAGGAACCAGATCATCGGGTCTTCCAGCGTATCGCGCGCCAGACCCAGCCACGGGTTGACCGCGGCTTCGACGATGTCGTTGCGGCCGTAACGTTTGCGCCGTTCCGCGACCTCTTCGGCGGACAAACCCCTGCCTCGCCCGGTGGGAAGGCTTCTCAAACGGGAAACCGGGATGTCACGGCGCATCGTGGCGCATCCCGCGGCAACTCACCCACACCGGACAATCCCCTGGCCCCGTAGAAAGACCCCGCCGGGCTTGGCAAGGACTTCGGCGCAAGGCCAGCCGGGGATGGAATCGGCAGCGCCGCTCAAGGCACTGGACCGGGCTGCTGGCTCTGTGCCAAGTGCAGGATCGCGCCGAGGGAGACGCCCATTTCCTGCCAGGTGATCTTGCCGTCATGGTCGGTGTCCATGGCATCGAATACGGCATCGGCCCCCAGCCATTCCTCGCGGGTAATGAAGCCATCTCCATCCAGGTCGTAGATCTTGAACATCTGCTCGGACAAAGGGGTGAGGGCCGTCCCTTCATCGAGTTGGGCGAGGCGGGCCGCCAGCATCGCCTCGGTGTTCTCGAGCGCTTTGCTAAACCCTTGGATCCCCTCGCTCAGCTTGTCCGTGGCCATGCGGTCGGCGGCATGCATTCGTTCGAAAGTAGCCTGGTCGATGCGATCGGCCTTGGCGATGTCCATAGTGGCCGCCTTGGTCGGGTCGAGCTTGCGAGTCAGCTGTCCCGTGGCCGACTCCAGCTCCTTGAGCAGCGCCGGTGAGATCGTCAGGAGATCACAACCGGCCAGTTCGATGATCTCTCCCATGTTGCGGAAACTGGCCGCCATGATCTCCGTCGGGTAGCCGAATTTCTTGTAATAGTTGTAAGTCGTGGTGACCGAACGGACGCCGGGGTCCTCCGCCGGCGCATAATCCCGCCCCGTTTCCTTCTTGTACCAGTCGAGGATTCGCCCCACGAAGGGCGAGATCAAGGTGACACCCGCCTCGGCACAGGCGATGGCCTGGTGCAGGCCGAACAGCAGCGTCATGTTGCAGTGTATGCCTTCTTTTTCCAGACGCTCTGCGGCGCGGATCCCCTCCCAGGTCGAGGCGATCTTGACGAGTACCCGTGAGCGATCGATGCCGGCGGCTTCATACAGCGCGATCAGATGCCGCGCCTTGTTCACCGTCCCTTCGGTATCGTAGGAGAGTCGCGCGTCGACCTCGGTGGAAACGCGTCCGGGCACGATCTGAAGGATCCGCAGACC
Source organism: Methylococcus sp. (assembly GCA_035559395.1). Lineage (GTDB taxonomy): Bacteria > Pseudomonadota > Gammaproteobacteria > Methylococcales > Methylococcaceae > Methylococcus. The sequence goes on from DATMAX010000007.1 coordinate 7,476, forward strand.
GAAGGCGATCGCCAGGCGATCGAAAGCCAGCGCCACGATTTCCGCCCGCGCAGCGCCAGCGCCGGCATCCGCCTTGGCCTGAAGCAGGGTTTCGTCCACCACGCTTCGGTATTCCGGCATTTGCGCAGCAGCGGCGATCAGCGCCGGGTTGGTGGTGGCATCGCGAGGCATGAACTTCCGGATGGCGTGAAAATCGCCCGTGTCGGCAACCACCACGGACATCTCGCGCAGTTGTTCGAGAAGCGTCTTGCTCATGGCGCATACTTCGATGAGGGATGAAGGGAACAATCTATCACCAAAAAATCACTCCCGCCCGCCTTCGGCTCTCACTCCCTCATCCCAGGGAATGGCTGCAGCGCGACTCACGGAGAATCCGGGTTGAATTATCCTGGGGAATACGCTCTACTCCTTGACTACACATCTTGACGAAACTCCGAACGAATCGCCTGTCCAAAGGACTGGCGAGCCCAAATTCACCGAAAGGGGAACGAATGCCATGAAACATCGAGCCTTGTTGATCGCCATCCTGGGGATGGCTGGAGCCGCCCATGCCGGGGAGGATTGCTGGGTGGAGATTTACGACCAAACCGAGTTCAAGGGAACCAAACTCAGGCTCACCGGACCCGCCGAATATCCCAAGCTGAGCAATGTGCAGGGTCAGAACTGGAGCGATCGGATCGACAGCATCATCACCGGCCCGAAGGCTGAGGTCCATGCCTATCGGTTCGAGGATTTTCGGCTGGATTCCGCCGGCCAGGTGTACCATCCGGAGGCGATCCGGGCCTGGGGAAAGGACGAGGACTATACGCCGAACGAGATTACCATCGGACCCGGACAGAAGAAACATCATCTCGGTGAATTGAAGTTCCACCACAACATCAACTCACTGAAGATCAACTGTCTCCGGTGATCGTCTTCAGACCGAGGACCGGGGCCTGACTGGTCCTCGGTCGGCAAGGGGATTTGGTGGGGCGGGACTCTCGGATCCGTCGTGGTCCTCGCGTCTCGGCACCGCAACCACGCCCACGCCGACCTTCCTCGGATGCGGCTATTAACCCGGCCCTTAAATAGGCCGGGTTAATCCGGGGCAGGGATGGCCCCGGCGCGGCGCCAAGCCGCGTGAGCCAAGGCCGGGCGTGTACCGGCCTTGGCGATGGCCCGAAATACCAGGAGGGTATTTTCGGGCCGGAATAATAGAATGGAGCCGACCCGGAACCGTCCGGATAGCCGCGGAATGGTTCGCCATGGATCACCCAAGAATCACCACCTTCTGAAAAACGTGTTGACCGCGATGCGCTCAAGACGGGCGGCGACGTCCGGCCCGATACACCCCTTTCGCTTCGTTTCCTGTTGCGCGCTCTTGCTGTTTTGCGGCAGCGTGGCTCTGCATGCACCGGCGGAAGCGGCTACGCCCGACTCCGCCCTCGACAGAATCGAGCACATCGTCGTGATCTATGCCGAAAACCGGAGTTTCGATCATTTGTATGGACTCTTCCCGGGAGCGAACGGAATCGCGAACGCGAGCGAGGAGTCGAAGACCCAGGCCGACCACGACGGCAGCGTTCTACCCTATCTTCCCCCCGTGCGCCTTCCGCAAACGGGCGAGCTCGATCCAAGCTTTCCGGCGAGACTCCCGAACGGGCCTTTTCGCCTCGACGCGCCGCCCATTCACCTTTCCTTGGCCCATCCGACGCGCGACCTCGTCCATGCCTTCTACCAGACGCAGGAACAAATCAACGGCGGCCGCATGAACCGCTTCGCCGCCGTCTCCGACGCCGGAGGGCTCGCCATGGGCTATTACGATGGATCGAAATTGCCCCTCTGGTCGGTCGCCCGGGAATTCACGCTGGCGGACAACTTTTTCGCAGCGGCTTTCGGCGGTTCGTTCCTGAATCATTTCTGGCTGGTCTGCGCCTGCACACCCGTGTTCCCGGAAGTCTCGACGAAACCGATTGCCGAACTCGACGCCGATGGCCATCTCCGCCGAACTGCAGACTCCCCGCCGAGTGCGTTACAGGGACCTCCGCGATACCTGCCCGCGGCGGTAACCCCCGATCGTCATCCGATCCAACTGGAACAACCCCCCTATCAACCGAGCCGCATCCCTCCGCCCACGGGCGGCGACCCGCGTTTCGCGGACCCGTCGCAACACCCGCTCCCGCCGCAAACGTTCCGGACCATCGGCGACACCCTGAGCGCAAAAGGCGTTTCCTGGGCTTGGTATGCCGGAGCTTGGGAGGCGGCACTGCGCGATGGCATGCAATCCCCCACGGCTCCCCGCAAAGTCATCTACAACCGGGAGCCCGGTGCCCCGAACTTTCAGGCCCACCATCAACCCTTCAATTACTTCGCGCGCTTCGCACCCGGCACCCCCGATCGGGCGGAACACCTTCGCGATGGTGCCGAATTTCTGGCGGCGATCGATGCCGGCAAACTACCGGCGGTGGCATTCTATAAGCCTGCAGGCAACCTCAACGAGCACGCCGGATACACCGACGTACTTTCCGGCGACCGCCATGTCTTCGAAATCATCCAAAAAATCCGCGCCAGCACCCTGTGGGGCTCGACCGTGATCATCGTGACCTACGACGAGAATGGGGGATTCTGGGATCACGTCGCTCCCCCGAAAGGCGACCGCTGGGGACCCGGCGTGCGGGTACCTGCCATCATCGTGTCCCCGTTCGCCAAACGGGGGCACGTCGATCACACCCTGTACGATACAACTTCGATCCTGAAATTCATCACCCGGCGCTTCGGACTCGAACCGTTGCCGGGTATCCGGCCGAACGTCGGCGACCTGACCGCAGCTTTACGCTTTTGAAGGTCGCGACATTCAATCCAACAGGTCGAAGAAGCTCTTGTCGACCCCGCATTGGGGGCACACCCAATCGTCCGGGATGTCCTCGAAGCGGGTCCCCGGAGCGACTCCCGAATCCGGATCTCCGAGCGATTCGTCATAGATATAACCACACGCCGAGCAAAGATATCTGCAGTATTCCAACATACAGCCTCTCCCCTTGTTTTCGCATACCTCGGTTCCAAATGGCGAGCCGGGTACCGCCATTGTAAGACGTTTGCCTGGACTCGCCTTTTACCCCGTTCGAGCGCCCGCCGCGATCCCGCTATGGCGAAGCAAGGCCTCGATGCTCGGCTCGCGCCCGCGGAAAGCGATGAACGATTCCATCGCCGTGCGACGTCCTCCCTGCTCGAGGATGTTGGTCAGGAAGGAGTGACCGGTCTCCGGATCGAAGATGCCCCGCTCCTCGAACAGAGCGAATGCATCGCTCGCCAACACCTCCGCCCATTTGTAACTGTAATAGCCGGCCGCATAACCACCGCCGAAGATGTGCTGGAAACTGTGGGGAAAGCGGTTGAATTCAGGCGGTTGGACTACCGCGACCCGGCACCTCACAGAATCGAGCGTTTCATGGATCCGCCCCCCCTTGGCGGGATCATAGTGGAGGTGGATCCACAGATCGAACAGGGCGAATTCGATCTGCCGCAGGGTCTGCATGCCGGCCTGAAAGTTCCGCGCTGCGAGCATCTTGGCCAATAATTCATCGGGCAAAGGCTGTCCGGTTCGATGATGCCCGGAAATCAACGCCAAAGCCTGCCGTTCCCAGCAGAAGTTCTCCATGAATTGACTCGGCAACTCGACGGCATCCCACTCCACACCGCGAATCCCCGATACCCCCAGGTAATCGACCCGGGTCAAGAGGTGGTGCAAGCCGTGGCCGAATTCATGAAACAGCGTAACGACTTCTTCATGTCGCAAGAGTACTGGATCAGAGCCCGTGGACGGCGTGAAGTTACAGGTGAGATAAGCGACCGGATGTTGGATCCGATCCCCCACGCGCCGCCGCGTGACACATTCATCCATCCAAGCCCCGCTGCGCTTGTTCGGTCGCGCGTACAAATCCAGGAAGAAGCCGCCGCGCAATTCGCCATCCCGGTCTCGGATCTCGAAATAGCGGACTTCCGGATGCCACACGTCCACGCCTTGTCTCTCGGCAACCTGCAATCCATACAGGTGTTCCACGACCTGGAACATCCCCGCTACCACGCGGTCGGCGGGGAAATAGGCGCGCACCTCTTCCTCCGAGAACGCATACCGGTGCTGCCGTAACTTTTCCGAATAATAGGCGAGGTCCCAGACTTCGAGATCTTCCAGACCGTACCGTTCCCGCGCGAAGGCTTGCAGCTCCACGAGCTCGCACTTGGCCACCGGCAGCGCCCGGTCGGCGAGATCCAGCAAGAATCGGGAAACCTCCTCGGGGCTTTCCGCCATCTTGGTCGCCAGGGAAAGTTCGGCGTAATTGGCGAAACCCAAAAGTCTCGCCTCTTCGTGGCGCAGGGCGAGGATTTGCTCCATCACTTCGCCATTGTCCCACCGTCCCGCGTGTGGACCCCGCTCCGACGCCCGCGTCACGTAAGCCTCGTAGAATTCGCGTCGCAACGCACGGTCGTCGGCATAAGTCATGACGGCGATGTAGGAAGGGAAATCCAGACCGAAGATCCAGCCCGATTTGCCCTGCCCTTCCGCCTTCTGCCGCGCCACGGCGCGCGCCGTCTCCGGAATACCCGCCAGCAATTCTTCGTCCTCAACGTGCCGATTCCAGGCATGGGTCGCATCCAGGACATTGTCGGAGAAGCGGCTGCCCAGTCGCGACAGAGTCTGGGCGATTTCGCGGAACCGGGCCTTCTGCTCACTTGGCAGGGCGACACCGGACAACCGGAAATCGCGCAGCGCGTTGTCGATGATCTTACGTTGGGCGGTGTCCAGCCGTGCATATTCCACGCCGGTCCGGATGGCAAGAAATGCCTCGTACAAAGCCTCGTTCTGCCCCATTTCCGTCGCGTATTCGCTCAGCAAGGGCAGAGAGTTGTTATACGCCTCGCGCAACTCCTCGGAATTCATCACGGCATTGAGATGACGTACCGGCGACCAGGCTCTCTCGAGACGGTCATCCAGATCATCCAGCGGCTCTACCAGGTTTGCCCAAGTGAACGGCGCGCCCCTCTCCACCAACTGCCGGATCGTGGCCCGGTTTTCCGCCAGGATGCTCTGGATCGCCGGCAACACATGGCTGGGCCGTATGCGGGAGAAGCAAGGCAATTCGTGGGTCTCAAGTAAAGGATTCGTCATGGAACTACCTGCGCTCTGTGCAGCATCACAAAACATTCCGGGTGAACCGGCATCGAAACTAGCGATCCTCAAGTCGCATCCCCTGTGAGTCGTTCCGCTTTCAGCAGCACTCGCCCATGTCTTACGAAACGAGGCTTGACGATCTTGGCTGGCATGGGCTGACCACGGATCTCGACTTGGCAGCCGGTATCATTCCCGGACGGAATTCTCGCCAGTGCGATGGATCGCCGCAAGGTCGGTGAAAATCCGCCGCTGGTGATCTTCCCTCTTCTGCCATCCGCCAGGATCACCGTCGCACCGCCGCGCATGATGCCTTCGGCTTCCAGCAACAGCCCCACGAAACGCGGGAGATCCCCCCGCGCCCGTTCCTGATCGAGCGCCTCTCGCCCAATGAAGGAACGGCTTACTGGAACCCAGGAAATCAGTCGGCCGAGGCCGCTCGCCAGAGGACTATGGGCTTCGTCCAACTCCGCGCCATAGAGTGGATATCCCGCTTCCAATCGCAAGGTATCGCGGGCGCCCAGCCCACAAGGAACGACGCCGACTTGCAGCAGATCGCGCCAGAACTTCACTGCCTCCCCGACCGGGAGGGTGATTTCAAACCCATCCTCCCCGGTGTAACCGGTCCGGGAAACCTGCCAGTCGTCCGCTTCGGCCACCTGAAAACGGTGGAGTGTCCCGGACGGCTCGGCCAAGTGAGGCGGCAACACCTTGGCGGCCAGAGACCGGGCATCCGGGCCCTGGACGGCGATCATGGCCAAGTCGTCCCGCAGCGCAATGTGCACCTCGGAACTCCCGACCATGCTCGCGAACCATTGCAGGTCTTTGGTTCGATTGGCAGCATTGCCCACGATCCGGAAACGCTCGGAGTCGATGCGGGCGACGATGAGATCGTCGATGACTCCGCCCCGAGGATTCAACATACAGGTGTAGACCGCATGACCCGGCACCAGGGCACTGACATCGGTGACCAGCAAGGTCGCCAGGAAGGCGGCGGCTCCCGGCCCGACGACGTCGATCCGACTCATGTGCGAAACGTCGAAGACGCCCGCATGCCGCCGGACCGCATGGTGTTCGGCAAGCTGCGAGCCATAGTGTAGGGGCAGCTTCCAGCCGGCGAACTCCACCATCCGCCCACCGAGACGGATGTGTTCGGCATCGAGGCAGGTCTGTAATAACTGGGGAGACGATTTCAATGGTGAACTTTCAATGGTGAACTCGACGAGCGGATGGTGGACTCCGCCCGTCGACCGGCAGATCAGGATCAGAGCAATGGGATGATCAGCAAGGCCACGATGTTGATGATCTTGATCATTGGATTGACTGCAGGCCCCGCCGTGTCCTTGTAAGGATCGCCCACGGTGTCGCCGGTCACCGCCGCTTTGTGGGCTTCGGAGCCCTTGCCACCGTAATTTCCGTCTTCGATGTATTTCTTGGCGTTGTCCCAGGCACCGCCGCCGGTCGTCATCGAGATGGCAACAAACAGGCCGGTGACGATGGTACCAATCAGCAGACCACCGAGTGCCTCCTTCCCCAACAGCAGCCCGACCACGATGGGAACGACGACGGGCAGCAAGGACGGCACGACCATCTCACGAATCGCCGCCTTGGTGAGCATGTCGACGGCCCGGGAATAATCGGGCTTCGCCTTGTATTCCATGATCCCCGGAATTTCCCGGAACTGTCTGCGGACTTCGTTGACGATGCCGCCGGCAGCCCTTCCCACTGCTTCCATCGCCAGCGCGCCGAACAGGTACGGCACCAAACCACCGATGAAGAGACCGATGATGATCATGTGGTTGGAAAGGTCGAAGCTGATGTTTCCTCCCAGGTTGTGGGTGTAGTCGGCGAACAAAACCAGCGCCGCCAACCCCGCAGAGCCGATCGCATAACCTTTGGTCACGGCCTTCGTGGTATTGCCCACGGCATCCAGCGGATCGGTGATGGCCCGCACCGACTCCGGAAGTTCCGCCATCTCGGCGATTCCGCCCGCGTTGTCGGTGATCGGCCCATAGGCGTCCAAGGCGACGATCATTCCTGTCATCGACAGCATCGAAGTCGCCGCCACGGCGATGCCATAAAGCCCGGCCAGTTCATACGCACCCCAGATGCTGGCGCACACTGCCAGCACCGGCGCCGCCGTCGCTTTCATGGAAACCCCGAGGCCGGCGATGATGTTGGTGGCATGCCCGGTCGTGGAGGCCTCCGCGATGTGCCGCACGGGGTTGAACTCGGTTGCGGTGTAGTATTCCGTGATCGCCACCATGAGGCCGGTGAGTCCGAGCCCGATCAAGGAAGCCAAAAACAAGTTGAACCAGGTGATCTGCACGTCGCCGTATGAGATGCCCCCTGCGAACAGGAGCGCCGTGACCGGTAGAAAAAGGCCCGCGGACAACCCGCCCGAAATGATCACTCCCTTGTAGAGACCGCTCATGATTTTCTTTCCCGGCGCGATTCGCACGTAAAAGGTCCCGACGATCGAAGCCAGGATGGAGATGCCGCCGAGAACCAAAGGATAGATGATGGCGGATTCGTTTCCGCCGGTCAGCAAACCACCGAGCAGCATGGTCGCGACGATCGTGACCGCATACGTCTCGAACAGGTCCGCCGCCATACCGGCGCAGTCACCGACGTTGTCGCCCACATTGTCGGCGATCACCGCCGGGTTGCGCGGATCGTCCTCCGGGATTCCAGCCTCGACCTTGCCGACCAGATCGGCGCCGACGTCGGCTCCTTTGGTGAAAATTCCGCCGCCGAGACGCGCGAAGATGGAAATGAGGGAACCACCGAAGGCGAGGCCCACCAAGGCATGGAGTGGGTCCGACGCGCCGATCGCCTTGAGCAGCGTGTAATATCCCGCGACCCCGAGCAGTCCGAGGCCGACCACGAGCATGCCGGTGATCGCCCCACCCCGGAACGCCGTGGTGAAAGCGGCATCCATCCCGCTCATCGCTGCCTGGGCGGTGCGCGAATTGGAACGTACCGAGATGTTCATGCCGATGTAACCGGCCGCGCCCGAGAACACGGCACCGATCGCAAACCCCCACGCGATCGACCATCCGAGGGTATACCCGATGAGGAAGAACAATACGATCCCAACCAGGGAAATGGTCTTGTATTGACGGTTGAGATAGGCTTGGGCCCCTTGCTGGATGGCGGAAGCGATTTCCACCATGCGCGCGTTGCCGGGCGACTGGGCATTCACCCAGGCGATGGAAAGAATCCCATAGACGAGCGCGGCAACGGCGGCCGTGAAGGCAAACCCTGTTCCCCAGTTGATCAGGAAGCCGATCAACACGAACTCGACGAGTCCGAGATAGGTGATGAACTTGGTACTCGGGTTGGTGGTGAGAACGCGCACCCCATCACGGATACAGGCAAGAACCGAACCGGTCATGCGATACTCCTTCGTTTCGTAGTTATTTCTTTGTTTTCATTGGAATTGCGAAACGGGCTCGCTCAAAGGGTAAAGCTGGTCGCAAGCCTCTTCGGTACCGACGCGTTCTTCAAGGTGGCGTAATCCGGCAACCCATCACAATATGGCGGGTCCTCCTGTCCCTCGATCAACGGTCGGAGGTAGGTCCGGCAGGCATCGGTGATGCCGAACCCGTCGGCGGAAATGAATTCCATCGGCATTTTCTTCTCCCGATTCGCGACGTCCGCCAAATTCGCCGAGCCAATCTCCCAACGATAGGGAGCGTCGGACCGTCGCACGATCGTGGGCATGATGGAATTGTGACCTTGCAGCGCCAGTTCTACGGCGGCCTTGCCGAGCGCGTAGGCCTGCTCGACGTCGGTCCGGGAAGCAATGTGACGGGCCGACCGTTGCAACAGATTCGCGACCCCCCAGTGGCAGCGGAATTTGAGACGCTCCTTGACCAGATTGGCGACCACCGGGGCTACCCCTCCCAATTGCGTGTGACCGAATACGTCTTTGATGCCTGCGTCGGCGACGAATTTGCCCTCGGCATTCCGGATCCCTTCGGAGACCACCACGGAACAATAGCCATACGTGCGTACCTTTTCCTCCACGGTGCGCAGAAAGTGCTCCGCGTCGAAGGGGACCTCGGGAAAGAGGATGACCAACGCCAGATCGTGTTTTTCGTCACTCGCCAACCCCCCCGCCGCGGCGATCCAGCCGGCATGCCGGCCCATCACTTCCAATACGAACACCTTGGTCGAGGTCGCCGCCATGGAACGAACGTCGAAGCTCGCTTCGCGCACCGCGATGGCGATGTATTTGGCGACCGAGCCAAAGCCCGGACAGCAGTCCGTGATGGGCAAGTCATTGTCCACCGTCTTGGGGATGTGGATCGCCTGCAGGGGATAACCGAGTTTCTCGGAGAGCTGCGACACCTTGAGACAGGTATCGGCCGAATCGCCGCCACCGTTGTAAAAGAAATACCCGATGTCGTGGGCTCGAAACACCTCGATCAATCGCTCGTACTGCACCCGGTTCTCCTCCAACCCCTTGAGCTTGTAACGACAAGAACCGAACGCGCCTCCCGGCGTATAGCGCAGCGCGGCAATGGCCTGCTCGCTTTCCTGGCTGGTGTCGATCAGGTCTTCCATCAACGCACCGACGATTCCGTTCCTCCCGGCGAATACTTTCCCGATCCGCTCCGGATGGCGCCTAGCCGTCTCCAGCACACCGCAGGCCGACGCGTTGATCACTGCCGTGACCCCGCCGGATTGTGCATAAAAAGCATTCCTCACCGCCATAGAGAGCCTCTCTCGAAACAAAGCATTTCTTTTGGAGGGATGTAATCTAGAGCAAATACCCTCCCCACACAAGCAGCCTTCCCATCGTGACCTGCAGCCACCTGCATGAGCCCAGGAAGGTTCCGCGCAGTGGTCGGAACAGATGGCCGGGACCATGGGTCGAGGAAATCCTCGCTGTTCCCGCCCGAATCGGGTGAAGCGAGTCCGTGGACCTGCACCGGGCGGAAGCTTGACTCTCTTGCTACCCAAGGTGTTCAATCGCGCTAAACCCTTCCTCGGCGCCGTACCCGGACGACAACCGGGATGGGTTATAAAAAACCATAACACCCTTTTCTGACCACCGGATTCCCATGCCCTCATCACCCGCCGAACGCTTGCGCGAAATCCTCGCCCGCCCCGGCATCCGCATCATGCCGGGCTGCCACGATGCCATGTCCGCCCGGCTGATCGAGGAGGCCGGATTCGAGATCGGATTCATGAGCGGTTTCGCCGTCTCGGCCGCCCGCGCCGCTCTTCCGGACACGGGTCTCCTCTCCTACGGAGAAATGGTCGACCAGGGACGCGCCATCTGTGCCGCAGTTTCCATCCCCATGTGCGGGGACGGCGATACCGGCTTCGGCAACGCCCTCAACGTCAAACGCACGGTACAAGGCTACGCCCGGGCCGGTTTCGCCTGCATCATGATCGAAGATCAAGTGGCCCCGAAGCGCTGCGGTCATACCCAGGGCAAGGCCGTGGTCAGCCGCGACGAAGCTTTCATGCGCATCCGGGCCGCAGTCGATGCACGAGACGCCGGCGCCGACATCCTGATTATGGCGCGCACCGACGCTCGCGGACCCGAAGGACTGGAGGAGGCGATCGCTCGCTGCAAGACCTTTCGCGAAATCGGTGCCGACATTACCTTCCTAGAAGCGCCGTTGAACGTGGAAGAAATGCGGCGGTATTGCGTTGAGGTGGAAGGGCCGAAAATGGCCAACATGATCGAATCGGGCCAGACACCGGTGCTTCCGCCGGGAGAATTGGAGGCCATGGGGTACAAGATCGCGGTGTACCCCCTGACCTTGTTGAATGTCTCAATCCGCGCCATGCGCGAAGCTCTCGCGCACATCCGGGCCGGCGAACCGGCCGACGTGATGAGTTTCGAAGACCTCAAGGCCGCGGTGGGCTTCCCCGCCTATTACGAAGAAGAAGCGCGCTACCAACTACCGGTTCGTTGACCCGACGGCGGCCGCCATGTACCGGCGCACACGGTCTCGCATCGGTTTATCGTAGTGGCGCTCGCAAGAGAAGACCGACACGATTTCGGTCTCTTCGCGCGGGTATAGCTTCACGACATTTTGCTCCATTTCCATCTGCCCTGCGGATAGAGCTCGAGGATGGCGTCGTAGCTACCGCTCCAGTCCTCGCCATCCTGTTTTTCCTGCCGGCCGATGACCAGGTAGGTGATGTTCCGATCCGAAAGCATTCTCAACAACTGGCGGATCTCTTGGGGATCGAGGTGAGTGCTTGGGCGATCGAGAAAAGCGAAGCGGGGCGCGATCAGCAACATGCGGGCGAAAGAGATGAACTGTTGTTCGGCGAGGGACAGACTGTCGTCCCAGTCCTGCTCGGCATCCAGACCTCCAGCGCGGCTCAGCACGTTTTCGATGCCCAGGGAGCGCAACGTCGCCGTGATCGTCTCATCGGCAATGGCCGTCTCCGCCTGGTCCGGGATGAGGGCTTCACGCAGGCTTCCGGGCGGCATGTAGGGACGTTCCGGCAGAAACAGGATTTGATCCAAATGCGGTCGGATGACGCGCCCCGTACCGGTATCCAGAAGACCGGCCGTGGCCTTGAACAATGCCTCTTTCGCCTCCGTCGTATCTTCGGGTCCCGTGACCAGAACCCGCGTTCCTTGGGGAATGGAAATGGAAAGGTCCTTGACGAGCACGCTCCCGTCGGCCGGGGAAAACAGGGTCAGCTCCTCATAGGCCACGCGACTATCGTCTTCACTGACATCGATTCCCGAGACCGTCTTGGTTTGCGCCAACTGGATGACGTACCAGAGATTGACCAGGCGCTCGACCACGGCAGCGTACGACGACAGCGATTGAAATTGCGTGATCACGAACGAGAACGCCCCGACGAGCATCGCAAAGGCCATCGCGGATTGGGTTACGACGCCGAATTCGACGCTCCCTGCAATGAAAAGAGGAGCGACGACCAGAATGGGGATGATTTGGACCAGGTAACTATAGCCGGTGGTGAAAAAACCCAAGTTCCGGTTCACGGCGATGATTCTCCAAGAGTTCGCGACCACCTCATCGAACTGGCGGAGAAGACGGGCTAACAGCCGTTCTTCGCGGTGCAGCAGGGCTACGGATTCGGCTCGTTCGCGAACATGGATCAGGCTGGAGCGAAAGCTGGCCTCTTTGTCCAGCTGGCCATAGTTCAAATCGACCAGGGGACGTCCGAGAACGATCGCGATGCAGGAACCGGCCACCGCATAAAGAACGGCAATGCCGAACAGGTGCGGGCTGATCGTCCACAGCACGCCCGAGAATGCCACCACCGTGAAGACGCCATTGAGCAGTATCAAAGTGAACGACAGCGTTGTGCTCGTGAAGACCCGCACGTCATCGGCGATGCGCTGGTCGAAATTTTCGATCCCGCTCTGTTTCAGAAGGGCGTCGTTCAGGCGGAAGTAAGTGGGATACTGGAGGTAAAGCTCGACGAATCGCCTTGTCATCCAACCTCGCCACAGCAGACCGAGGCGTTCTTCTGCATACCGTTGCAACACTGAAACGACGGTGGAAGCGGCGAACACCCCGACATAGATCACCGCCTGCTTGAGGTACATCGCCATGTTCCGATCGGCGATGGCGGTCATGAAGTCGCGACCGACGTAACTGTTTACGATGTTGAGGCCATTGATGCCGAACAGAAAGAAGATCAGGAGGGCAGCCAACCCGATGGCCCTGGTTCCGACCTCCGATCGCGCAAAATTCCGGATGAGGTCGACAATCAGACCCCAACCCTGTTCATTGATCGGAAGATAGAGCATGAAGTTTTTTTCAGGTTGCGGTCCCGGAAACTGGGTGGTTGCGGGATCACCGGGATCGACAAAGGTCCACGTGAACCGGCTCCACAGTCGAAAAATCAACTGCCGAAACGGGCAAGCGATGGGTTTGCCGCGGTTTCCCAACTACCTGATTTCATGGTGCCTCGGGCCGGACTCGAACCGGCACGGCTTGTGAGCCGAGAGATTTTAAGTCTCTTGTGTCTACCTGTTCCACCACCGAGGCGAAGTGACCCCCGAAGCGGGCTTTCGGGAATGAAGGCACCTTGCGGAATGGTTCCCGGGTAGTGCCTGGTGGGGGTGTCGCGAAGACCGGCTTACTTCTTCCGATGACTCCCGACCGAACCCGGACATCGCCCGGATGTCTCCGCTCGCAGACTGGCGGAGAGGGAGGGATTCGAACCCCCGGACGGGATCAACCGTCAACGGTTTTCAAGACCGCCGCTTTCAACCACTCAGCCACCTCTCCCAAGATCAAGATCTAGCATAACCGATACGCCTTGCGTGAACTAGCTCGGCTGTTTCCAGACGCAGTTGCCGAAGCTCGCCTCGGCGATCGATTCGAGCCGTGCCTCGTGCACCCGCAATTCTTCTTCGGAACAACGGATCACGCGAAGTCGGGGACGATCGCGGCGCCGTGCGCCATTGGGTCGAGCCGATTCGAGCCCAGTGTAGACGGTCGCCAGCTCACTATCCGCATCCAACGACATCGCCATCTGTCCGCCGGTCATTGCCAGGTAAACCTCGGCGAGAATCTCCGCGTCCAAGAGCGCCCCATGCAATTCACGACGGCTGTTATCAATGCCGTAACGCCGACACAGCGCGTCCAGACTGTTCCGCTGACCCGGATGGTTTTTCCGCGCGATCGCCAGGGTGTCACAAATGGCACAGTAGTCACTGATCGTCCCCCGCCCGTCCGCTAGGAGGGCCAGTTCCCGATCGAGGAAAGCGACATCGAAGGCTGCGTTGTGAATGATCAGTTCGGTGCCCCGAATGAACGCCAGGAAGTCATCCACGATATCGGCGAAGCGCGGTTTATCGATAAGAAACTCGTAATTCAAGCCGTGGACTTCGGCCGCCCCGGCATCGATTTCCCGTTCGGGATTGAGATACACGTGGAAACGGTTTTGGGTCATTTTCCGGTTCAGCAATTCGATACAACCGATCTCGATGATGCGGTGCCCGGCTTGCGGATCGAGACCGGTGGTTTCCGTGTCGAGCACGATCTGTCGCATATTCCCTACCTTTGAATTGCTATGATCTCTGTGCACCGGATGGCTGCGCGATTCCCAGCCCTTCGTCTATGGCCCGATTGGCTAGGCGGTCTGCCTGTTCGTTTTCCGGATGTCCCGCATGCCCCCGGATCCACTCCCAAGTGACTTGATGTCGCCGTTCGGCCTCGATCAGCCGTTGCCACAGGTCGATGTTTTTGACCGGCGTCCCGCTCGCCGTCTTCCAGCCGCGCCGTTGCCACTGCGAAATCCACTCCGAAATCCCTTTTTGCAAGTACCGGGAATCCGTGATGACCCGCACCTTGCATGGACGCGTCAAGGCTTCGAGGGCGCGGATGGCCGCCATGAGTTCCATACGGTTGTTGGTCGTGGCCGGCTCGTAACCCAGCAATTCTCGGGTTCGTCCTCGATAGCGCAGGACCACCCCCCAGCCTCCGGGCCCAGGATTTCCGCGACACGCGCCGTCGGTATACGCAAATACGGGATCGCTCACGGGATCGGTCGCAGATCGTGGAAGACGAATTCGAGGGAACCCCGGCGCTCAGCCGATAAGTTCCGGAACCGGACGCCAGGCGGGCGCAGGCGGGATCCGGCACAGCCGTCTTTTTTTGGCGCGGACGGCGAACGCCGTGGCCCACCGCACCCGCGACCGTGTCCAGATCGAGCCCCTGTTCGCGATGCAGCGCTCGGGCTTCAGGCTGAAGCCAGCCACCAACTGAGCGTCCAAGTTCAATAACCGAAGCCAATCGATCAAGCGCGCCGCGCTGATCAGGCGAACTTGCTTATTTTCGCGCAGTGTCGAGACGCAGTGCAAAAATCCTTTCGGGTTCCAAGGGTTCAGGGCCAAGATGTGCACTTCCCCTTCCGGTTTGAGGACTCGTTCGCATTCCCGCAAGACCTGATGGGGCTCGCTCGAAAATTCGAGTACATGCAAGAGATACAGGCTTTCCACGCTCTGCGTCGCGATTGGTAACTCCTCGGGATGCGCGACCATGGGCACCACGGAGCCATGCAGCGGCGCCGTCTGATGCGATGTCAATACGCACAACAACGGGCTGTGGAACGGTGCCGAATTGAATCCCTCATCCAAGTATCCGACTTGTAATGCAATCTGATTGTAAGTAAGCTTCGATTCACTCAGCACATAACAGGATTCCAAGCGCTTGAGTGCCTGCCCCAGAGGCGTGGCCCTATACCACTCAGAGAAGATCTGGCGAGGGTGTTGATCGGCTTTTTTCTGCATACCCATAGAGTTGAGCGGCCCTTCATTGCTAGTCTCAGCCAGCTGCCTAACTGAGGGAGGATTCCATGAAACGGTTCACATACCGCCCACGATTGCTTGTCGCCTTATCGGTGGCGACGCTATTGTTGCCGGCCTGTTCCCACAAATCAGGGAACCTAAAAGTAGCATCCCTCGACCGGTCTTTGAAAGTTTGGGACGCCGAAGAGGATCGTCGGCAGCGACTTCGTCTATCGAACTCCGGCCTTGGATCTTCTTCCAAACGGAGCAAAGATTCACCCGGCTCCCGGTACGACACGCTCTGGGAGCGATTGTTCGCGCTCTATGCTCTGCCCAAGGTCGAACATCGTGCGATCGATCGTGAAATCGCGTGGTTCGTAAACCATCCCGACTATCTGGAGCGCGCGCAAAAACGAGCGGAGCCGTTCCTGTATACCATCGTTCGCCAGCTCGAGAAACAAAACCTGCCAGGCGAGTTGGCATTGCTGCCGGTGGTGGAAAGTGCTTTCCAGCCCCATGCGGTTTCCCCCGCCAATGCCGCCGGAATTTGGCAGTTCATTCCCGAAACCGGTCGCCGCTATGGTCTGAAGCGGAGCCGTTCCTATGACGGACGTCGCGACGTCTATGCGTCGACCCGAGCCGCGATCAAGTACCTGAAGAAACTCCACAACGATTTCCACGGCGATTGGCTACTCGCCATCGCGGCCTACAACTGCGGAGAAGGCGCCGTAGCCAAGGCCATACAACGCAACGAGGCCAGGAACCTTCCGACCGATTTCTGGTCTTTGGACTTGCCGGAGGAAACCAAAGCCTATGTCCCAAGGCTGCTGGCGGTATCCCGGGTCTTCGAGGACTCCGAAAAATACGCCATCAATCTGCATCCCATCCCCAACAAGGCCATTTTCAAACCCGTCAAGGTCGATTCCCAATTGGACTTGGCGCTCGCCGCGGATGCCGCGGACATCAGTTTGGATCAACTCTTCGAGTTGAACCCCGGATTCAAGCGCCAGTTCACAGATGTCGAAGGTTCCTACCGCCTGTTCGTGCCCGCGGAGAAATCGCGCAGCTTCAAGAAAGAATTGAGTCGGCTTGCCATGGAACGGCAATTCGATACCCGTGACTCTTATGAAACCGCCACTTCGGACCGCTCGCCTCGGGACGAGGGCTACCGGTGGGACGATTCGCCGGCCGCGGAGAAGCCGCTGGAAGCTTGGGAAACGGACATGGCTACGACGGGATCCGGCGAGGGACGGATCGTGGCTTATGTACGTGAGAAAAGCGAGGCTCCACGGGTCTTGAAATCCGAGCACCGCAAGGAAAGACGGGGTGGCGCTTTGGGTCGCGGGCCGGAAAATCGTCTCCCGACCAAGAAAGGCGAACCAACCAAGGAAAGGCCAGACAAGACCACTTCCCGGACGAAAATTGCCCTTCTGTCGAATGGTTCTCTCGTCGAGTCGAGGAGTGCCCTTAAATCCGGGTCGAGTGCGGCGAAATCGGCCCCTTCGCGCGGTCCTGCTGCTGGCATCAAAGCATCCCAGTCCATCCGTTACACGGTCAAACAAGGGGAGACCCTGTTCCGAATCTCGCAGCGCTTCGGCGTCAGCGTCGCCGATCTTCGCAAGTGGAATGGCATCAAGGAAGACAAAGTCGAGGCCGGCAGGAATATCCAAGTTTCATCCGGAAAGGACTGATGGGGGCTCAATACGGGGAAAGATCGCAGCCTCGCGGCAGGGGATGAGGCATCCTTCCGCCCCGATTTCAAGCATGGCGGGTAGCCCATTTCACTTGCTACCGGCAGGCGTGCGTTGCTATCATTTTTAGCGTTAGCGGGCAACGGTCGTTCCATTTGGCTGTACATACCGGCTTCCAGCTTCACCTCGTTTCCCTCGCCTGCCCGGGGTCCTCTACCTGCGGCCCGAGCGCTTGTTAGTCCGCTCGTGACCGGAATCCTTTCTGCGACGATTCGACTGCGTTTTCCCGGTCTCCTTGGGTCAAATCCTGACCCGGCATCCTGCCGGTGCCCTTCGCATTGGTTTGTTTCTCGAAGTCTCGGACTTGCGGTGGCGGACGCCAAGGATTCGGTGGTTCGCGGCCAGGCCGCGGCATTCCCCGGCCAATAATGCATATCGCACCATTTGAATCAATGCCTTGCAACTCTATCCCTTATGCAAATGCAAATTGAATCACTGCTCAAAATCGTTCTGAAAGCCCTCGACGAAAGCAAGGGACACGACATCAAAGTCATCGACGTGCGCGGGAAGACGGCGATCACCGATTTCATGGTGATCGCGAGTGGAACGTCGGACCGCCATGTCCGGTCGTTGGCGGGCAACGTAATCGCGAAAGTCAAGGAAAACGCGGTTCAACCACTCGGGCTGGAAGGGGAAAACACGGGTGAGTGGGTGTTAGTGGATCTCGGTGACGCCATCGTGCATGTCATGAAACCCCATACGCGCGAGTTCTACCAACTCGAGAAGCTTTGGGGCGATGAACATCTCAAGGTCTCGGCAATGACGGCCTAGGTCGGCGCCGTCGCGACACAACGTCGTTGAATCGGGGACCTGAAGGAACCCGCAGAGTGGCCGGCCCCATGCGGTCGCGTGCATGCACTCAACCGCATGCGCCAAGGAAACCGCAGGCGGTGCAGAAGTCGCATCCATCGCGACGAATCAGCGCGTACGCACCACATTCCGGGCAGCGTTGGCCAGCCGCAATCCGCAGCATGCCGCGCTGCGTCGTCGTTGCGCCCACCTTTCCCGCATCTTCGTCTTCATAGGCCATGATGCCCATCTCGGCGACCGGTTGGCCCTCTTCGTCCAAGAGCCCGAGCATGGCATAACGGTGGATCATCAACCGGACCATGTAGGCGATGGTGGAAGGGAAATTCCGTTGCCGTCCGGTCCCCGGCACCCGGGCGAGAAAATCTCCGCGCGGCTCGGGGAAATCCTGGAGTTGCCGGAGCTTCGCGCCGATCCAGGCCGGATCGATCACCCGCATGTCGAACGAGAGACACTTGCACAATCCGTCCAGTGTACGTGGGTAATCCCCCGACAGCCAGACCGAGTACGGGCGCCGCTGCCCCTGCGGCAAGACGAGTTCCTTGAGGCCCATGACGAAATCATCCTCCGTGGCCGGATTGAACACATCGACCGTCCAGGATAGGGTACCATTCGGCCCAGTCTTGGGCTCCTTGGGCGACATCAGCGCATCCAGCACCGGGGTCGCCCCGATCGACTCGAAAGCACCCAATTCGGCACAGCGGTAATACACCAGCCGCGCGAACCCGGCGACGAGGCTCGGCACGTGAACGAGCCGACCATCGGGTGGCATGGGAAGGTCGAAAGCGTCGTCCCCCCGCGCCCGCATGAGACTTTCCAATTTGGCCTTGAGCCAACCCCGGTCATTCGAGCGCATATCCATCGACAAAGACTTGGCGAGCGCTCCCAGACCGCGCGGCTGCTCGGCTCCGTTCACCCATACTTCAAACGGATGTTTGCCGCTTTCCTCCTCGATATGGCCGATGAAGACGGCGAAGGAACCCAGGGGATGGTCGACCAGATAGCTCCAGGCCGGGTTGCCGCCCGCCGGTCGTGGTCGTCGCCGCCAACGCAGCGAGGCGAGCGGTGGCCTGGGCACCTCTTCCAGACGGAGACGGCGGTTGGGATCGGATTCGTCGAAATCGGGCCGTACACCCGTTGGAACCGGCTCCGGCGCCGCCAGCACGGCTCCGGTTACGGGATTCGGACGATAGGTTGCGAGTCCCTTGAGTCCTGCTTTCCAGGCTTCCAGATAGAGGTTCTGAAATTCGGCATAAGGATAATCGGCCGGGACGTTTACGGTTTTGGAGATCGAGGAATCGATATACGGCTGTACGGCCCCGAGCATCCGCATCTGGTCCAAGGCGGAAATTTCGAGCGCCGTGACAAACGCGGGAGGAAGCTTCGCCCCCTCCCCCACCGTCTCGAGATAGAGACGGTAGGCGTGGTCCTCCACCAGATATTCGCGGGTGGTACCGTCCGTTTGGCGTTTCTTTCGCACATAGGTCCAGGCATAAGGCGGTTCGATTCCGTTGCTCACGTTGTCGGCAAAGGCGAGGGAGATGGTTCCGGTTGGCGCGATGCTCAACAAGTGACTGTTGCGGATGCCGACACTGCGGATGGCGGAGTGCAGCTCGGCCGGTAAACGCGCGACGAACGGCGCGCGCAAATAGGGCTCGGCATCGAAGCGGGGAAAAGGACCTTTCTCGCGCGCCAACTCGACGGAAGACTGATAGGCGGCATCGCGGAGAACGCGGGCGATGGCCGCCGCCTGTTCCCTCGCTTCTTGGGTATCGTAGCGCAACCCCAGCATCACCAGGGTATCGCCGAGTCCGGTAAAACCGAGCCCGATGCGGCGTTTCGCCAGGGCCTCTTCCCATTGTTGCGGAAGCGGCCAGTAGGTGACCTCGAGCACGTTGTCCAGCATGCGGACGGCAAGGGGGATCAAGGCACGAAACCGGTCGAAATCGAACCGTGCGTCCTCCCGGAAGGGTCGGTCCACGAACCGGGTGAGATCGATGCTCCCAAGACAACAGCAACCGTAGGCCGGAAGCGGTTGTTCGGCGCACGGGTTGGTCGCCTCGATGGTCTCGCAGTAATACAGGTTGTTCTCGGCCTGGATCCGGTCGAGGAACAATACACCGGGTTCGGCGTGATCGTAGGTGGAGCGCATGATCAACTCCCACAGCTCACGCGCCCGCACGGTGCGATATACCCACAGGCCGTCCGCACGCCGATGCGCCCCGTCGCATTGTTGTTCCGGCGACGGCTCGGCGCGATGGACCAGATCCCAGGGACCGTCGCTCTCGACCGCGCGCAGGAATGGTTCCGTCAGGGCAACGGAAAGATTGAAGTTGCTCAACTCGCCCGGGCGTTCCTTGGCCTGTACGAAATCGAACACATCCGGGTGATCACACCGCAGCACGCCCATCTGCGCGCCGCGCCGCGCTCCCGCCGACTCCACCGTCTCACAGGAGCGATCGAACACGCGCATGTAAGATACCGGTCCGGAAGCCCGCGACGCGGTACCGTGGACCCAGGCGCCCCGCGGGCGGATGGCCGAAAAATCATAGCCCACCCCACCGCCCCGGCGCATGGTCTCGGCGGCTTCCGCCAAGGCCGTGTAAATCCCGGGCTTCCCGTCCACGCATTCGCTGATCGAATCGCCCACCGGCTGGACGAAACAGTTGATCAGCGTCGCCCGTATTGCCGTCCCCGCAGCCGAGAGAATCCTGCCCGCCGGGATGAAGCCCGAGTCGAGGGCTTCGCGAAAGCGCGGTTCCCACTGCGACGGCTCGGCTTCGGCTGCAGCGAGTGCCCGCGCCACCCTGGCAAAGATCTCGCCACGCCCGGTTTCGCCGAACTTGGCGTATTTTTCCAGCAAGACTGCTTGGGATATCTCTTGCGGCTGCATTGGCACTTCTCCACGGCAGAAGAAATCCGGCTGCACCGGTGATCCCTAGCATCGGTCTGGTTCACCGGCCAGACCGATGCCTGGCGATCCCCGACTAGCGCAAGCTCGGTCGGCTCGATCATAATACCGTCGCCATCTGTCGTGTCGAGGTGACGGTCATGACGATAAAAAACTACAAGGTCCCTTGCCTGCTCCTTCCCGCCTTGCTGGCCGCTTGCGCCAGTCACAAAGGGTACGTCGACCGGCAGACTGCGGCGACGGTCAGACCCACCCCCAAGCCCCTGGCCCGAAGCATCCCGCTGCCACAGACCTTCGGCGAATACGGTCGGCGCAGCGTCGCGGATGTGTTACGCGACTTCGGCCCTTACGCCGAGCGGCAACTCAAGCCTTACTTCGCGAGCGCCGGCGTCGGCTATCCTCCCCGCGAGGTCACGCTGGTGGCGTTCAAGCAGGAAAAGAAGCTGGAACTGTGGGCCCGTGACGCCGCGGAATACCGGTTGGTCCGCACCTACGACATCCTGGCGGCGAGCGGGTCGGCCGGACCCAAGTTGCGCCAGGGCGACCGCCAAGTTCCCGAAGGGATCTATCAGATCGCCGGCTTGAATCCGAACAGCAACTTCCACTTGTCCATGAAGTTGAATTATCCGAACGCCTACGACCTTTATCACGCCGAGCGGGAAGGACGCTGGGATCCCGGCTCGGACATTTTCATCCATGGTCGGGCGGTGTCGGCAGGCTGTCTGGCGATGGGGGACGAGGCGATCGAGCAATTGTTCGTGCTCACGGCCCAGGTCGGCAAGGAAAACGTCAAGGTCGTGATCGCCCCGCACGACCCGAGAGTCTGGCCTTTGGAACCCACTGCTGCGGGTCAACCCGAGTGGACACGCGAGCTGTACGCCATGATCACCGACGAGATCCTGGCCGTTTCCCGACCGCTCCGGGTTTCCAGCAGCGACCGTGCCTCTCCCCTAGCGACCCCGAGGTAACGTCGGATCAGACGGCGAGCCAGGCGATCACCGCATAGCGCAGGGTCTTGCCGAGGGCAATGTAAAGGAGCGACATCGTCAGGGAGGAGCGCAGCCAGCCGGCAGCGAAACAGAATCCGTCCCCGACCAGCGGGAGCCACGACAGCAACAACAAGGCGCATCCCCAGCGCCGCATCTCCTCCACCGCCCGTCGCCGCCTCGCGTCGCCGGGCACCTCCAGCGGCAAGCCTCGCCAGCGTGCCAGGAACCAACCCGCCGCCCAGGTCGTCATCGCACCCAGGGTATTGCCGACGCTCGCCACCGCGACCAGATCCACGGCCGGAGCATGACGCTCGTGCACCAGGTATGCCAGAACCGCCTCCGACCCGCCGGGTGCAAGCGTCGCGGAGACGAAGGCGCTGAGAAAAAGCCCCCACAATCCCGCTTGCGCGCCGAACTCGTTCACGATCACTCCCGTAGGGATTTCAGATAGCGTTCCGCCCGTTCGAGATCGAGCTCGGTATCGATTCCCGGAGCGGGCACAGAGGTGACGAGAACCACCAGAATCCGATCCCCATGCCACAAGATCCGCAGCTGTTCCAAGTGTTCGACCCGTTCCAATGGGGAAAGGGACAAGCCCACGTAACGCCTGAGGTAAGACACGGTATAGGCATAAATCCCGATGTGCCGATGGTAGGGGGCCGCCTCCCGCAACCCCGCCACGGGGATTCCCCCCGCGAACGCGTCACGATCCCAGGGTATGGTCGCTCGGCTGAAGTAAAGTGCCCGGCTTTCCCCGTCGGTGACCACTTTGACGATGTTCGGATCGAACGCCGCCTCCGCCTCGACGATCGGAGTCGCCAGAGTCGCTACCTGGCAATCCGGCCGGTGCTGCAACGCGCGGGCGAGTTGGTGGATCAGCCGTCCTTCCATGAAAGGCTCATCGCCTTGCAGATTGACGACGATGGTTCCCTCTTCCCACTGCAGCCGGTCGACGACCTCGGCCAATCGCTCCGTGCCACTGGCATGATCCGGCCGGGTCATGACCGCGAGCACCGGCAGGTCCGCGACGGCCGCCGCGATCCGCTCGTCGTCCGTGGCTACCACGACCTGATCCGCGCCGGCCTCCAATGCCCGCGCACAGACGTGGTGGATCATCGGCTTTCCGCACAGATCGAGCAGAGGCTTGCCGGGCAGCCGAGTCGAGCCGTAACGGGCCGGGATCACGATGTGAAAACCGCTATCGGACATGATCATGGGACGGGTACGCCGTCACGCCTCGGGGCTCGCCTGCGGGCGACGCTCATGCAAGGCGTCGTACTCCTCCAGGCTTAGTTTCCGCGCTTCCTCTTCCAGCATGACCGGAATGTCGTCCCGGATCGGATAGGCCAGCCGGTCGAACAAGCAAACGAGTTCCTGCTGTTCGCGGCGATAGATCAGGTCACCCTTACAAATCGGACACACCAGAATGTCGAGCAATCGTTTGTCCATTGCCAGCCTCCTCTAGGCGTTTCAGTAAACAGGGCTCAAACCGCGGATCGAGCCAGGCCGTCACGGGCACGGACCAGATCCTGGGATCCGCGAGGTCGCGGCATTTGACGGCGTCTTTCTCGGTCATCAGGATGACCGATCGCGGGGGAAAGGCGAAATCGCCTCGCGTAAAGACATGATGGTCCGGCAAAACCACGGCCTCGACGTCGACCCCGAACCCGCGCAGGTGGGCGAAGAACCGTTCAGGATGGCCGATCCCCGCCATCGCTACGGGCTTGATACCGGCGAAAGCCGTGAGCGGACGTCGTTCGCCGCTGACCAGGTGAACTGCCTCCACTCCCACGAGCATCATCGGCCATTCCCCGGGCCGCGGTTCCCCGCCATTGCACACCACGAAATCCACCGTCGCGAGCCGTGCCGGGGGCTCCCGCAACGGCCCGGCGGGCAGCAAGCGACCATTGCCGAGCCGGCGCACTCCGTCGAGCACGACGATTTCGAGGTCCCGCGGCAGCGCGTAGTGCTGCAAGCCGTCGTCGGAGATCAACAAATCGACCGGCCGCCTCGCCAGCAGAGCATGGGCCGCGGCGGCGCGGCGCGGCGCTACGAACACCGGGCAGCCGGTACGCCGATGAATCAGCAAAGGCTCGTCACCGACCTGGCGCGGGTCGCTGTCGGCATGCACTTCCTGGGGTTGCCGCGAAGCGCCGCCGTAACCACGGCTGATCACGCCGGGAGTGAAGCCGGCGCGCCGAAGCGTCTCGACCAGCCAGATCACCAACGGGGTCTTTCCCGTCCCACCGACGGTCAGGTTCCCCACCACGATCACCGGCACCGGCAGGCCGGAGGCGCGGCGGGAACGAGAGCTCCAAATCCA
>DATMAX010000008.1:0-21551 GCA_035559395.1 Methylococcus sp.
TTTCGAAGATCAGGTATCCGCCCCAGGCATAGTCGTTGAGCACGCGGCGGTCGCTGAGGCCCTCCCGGCGTGCCGCCGCGACGGCTTCCCGGGGCGCGACCACGGGGAGAGGCGCAATGCCGGTTCGGGCGGCGGCGACCACGAGCATTCCCGAGAGCAGCGCCAGGGCGAGCCGATGCTTCCGGTCCAGACGTGGAGCGAGCCGGCCGAGGAGTCGATCCAGAGGATAGGGCTTCTGTCCCGGCCGTCGCGCCAAAAAGGGTCGCAGGGGGCTGGCCAGGAACAGCGGAGCGTAGAGTCCCAGCACGTCGACGTTGCGCTCGTGGCGCAGCGCGAGATGGAGCAGCCCAAGCAAGACAAGGATGCGAAACGGTGGCAGACGGACGCCGAGGGAGAAACCCACCCCCAGCACGAGAAACAGCCAGGCTTCCAAGGGATGGATGCCGCGGAAGATCGGGGAGCGCCATTCGTTGATGGAATCGAGGGCATACCCCATGCCCATCATTCGGAAGGGATGCAGGAAGCCCTCGATTCCGTTCGGCGTGAGGAAGGAGGCCAAGCCCGCGGCGATTGCGAATCCTCCCCAACGGCGCCATTTCTTGCTCCGTTCCTCGGGCGGGGATTGGAAAATCGCTTCGCCTGCCAGCACCAGCAGGAACAGTACCCCCAACACATACCCGCCGTGCAGGTTGGCCCACAGGACGAGCACGGCCAACAGAGACCAGGACGGCGCCAGGTCCGTTTCATCGGCTTCGAGCAGGCGGATGGTCCAGTAGACGCCGAGCGGCATGGCCAAAACGTGCGGGCGCGCCAGGAGGTGCAGGAATACCAGCCCCAGCGAGAGCGCGACCAGCGCCACCACGAGATACGGCTCCAGGCGCCGTTGCAGGAAAGAGGTGATCTGAGCCAAGGCGCAGGCCACGGCGACTGCGGTGAGGACCGCGATGCCGCCCCATCCCATCGCCACATAGACCCCGTAGAACAACACCGCGGACAGCCATTCGTGGGCCACCCAGGGTTTTCCTGTGAAGGTGAAAGAAAAAATGTCCACCGTCGGCACTTTCCCATGTTCCACGATCCAGCGCCCGGTGGCGAGATGCCAAAAGAGATCGCCGTCATGGTTGAGGTGGAAGGCGACCGACACAAAAACGGCCAGAAACACCAGCGCCGGCAGCGAGAATCCCAAGAGGAACCCCCCGCAGCGTGAAACGATCCGGCCGGGTCCCGTCATCGCCGAGTGGCGCAAGCCAACAGGGAGATGCCGAAAGGGAGTCGCGCCTGGCGGAGCCACAGCCGCTCCGCCCGAAACACCCGATACAGAACGGAGTTGACCGGGTCGGGTGGGGTCGAAAGACCCGTGGGCTCGCTCTTTCCCGTGAGGCGATCGGCGAGGCGCACTCCCAGTACCAGGGGCGAGAGGAAGGTATTGAAATAGGTGAGTCGCTCTAGCCGATAGCCGGTATCCCGGATCTTTTTCCGGAGTTCCCGTGCGGTGTAACGGCGGCAATGCAGCAGAAGTTCATCATGGCGACTCCACAGCCGGGGATGCGCGGGAACCGTGATCAGGATCCGCCCCGAGTCCCGCAGCCGCGGGCGGAGCGCATCGAGGGTGGCGACGTCTTCCGCGATGTGTTCGAGGACGTCGAAGAGACAGATC
The DNA here is from genome assembly GCA_035559395.1 of Methylococcus sp. Lineage (GTDB taxonomy): Bacteria > Pseudomonadota > Gammaproteobacteria > Methylococcales > Methylococcaceae > Methylococcus. Next base: position 1,658 of record DATMAX010000008.1, read on the forward strand.
AGGTCGAAATCGCCCTCGAAGGGGAGGTTCGACGGACACCTCCCCGAACGCAGCTCGCATTTCGTCCGGGTTTTTTCCCGCGCGAGCGCGAGCGCTTCGTGATCGGGATCGAAGGCATGCACCTGCCCGAATGCCGCGAGCATTTCGAGGTTCCCCCCCGTCCCGCACCCGACTTCGAGAATCCGGGCTAGGTTCGGAAGCGGGAGCCGGGCGATCTCGGCGGTCAGCAAATCCCGGCGCCCGGCGAACCACCAATGGTGGGCCTCGGTCTCGGCCATGGTGCGATAGGCTTCAGGTTGCATTCGGAAGACTCAGCGAGGCTTGCCTCCCTTTCCCGCTGGTCGGGAAGAGGTGCGCACGTGGATTACCGCAACATCGTTGGTGTAGTGCCGCTGCCAACCCGGCAGGCGGTCGAGCAGGACGGTCGCGGGATCGCTGGGACGAAGCAAGGTCCAGCCGATGTCGTAGTCCCGCAGTACCGCTTCGAGTTGGTCGATGTGGCGCATTCCGACGGCCCGGGCATAACGCTCGAGAAATGCATCACCGTATAGGTCCGTGCGGCCGTCGATGAATACCGGAATCTGGGAAAAGATCAGATAGCCGCCGAAGTCGTAGTGATTGAACACACGCCGGCTTACGAGACCCTCCTTGCGGGCGACTTCTACGGCGATCTCGAGTCCGGTCGGCGGGATCGCAGGGCGAACCTCGGCGATCACCGCGAGCGAGGTCACCAGGAGGACGAAGATTCCGATCGAGACCCTATGCCAACCGTCGAGCGAAAGCGGAAGTCGCTGGAAGAACCGGCTCAACGGATGGGTGTGCAACCGGGGTTCCAGATTCCGGGCCAGGGGAGTCGCCAGGAGCAGGGGGGCATACAGGCCGAGGAGTTCGGCGTTGCGGGCGTGTTTGAAGGCAAGATGAAAGAGCGCCAGTAACAGCAGCAGGCGGACCCATGGCAGCCTCAGATCGGAGCGAAAGCCGATCAGGATCGCCAATAAAATCAGGCCCTCGAGAGGCGTGAACTCGGCGAAGGAGGCGGATTTCCATTCGCCGACGAACATCGGCAGCGATTGCAGGCCGAGGAGATGAAACGGATGCAGGAAACCGGTAAGACCGTTCGGCGTGATGAGAGTGGCCAAAATCGCCATTCCGGCGAAAATCGCCCAGCGTTTGGCCAGCACCGCATGGGGTACGCCGTCGGGAGCATCGAGGATCGCCTCGATCGCCAATACGAACAGAAACCCGAGCCCCAAGATGAACCCGCCATGGAGATTGGCCCACAACACCATCCAGGCAAGCAGGGAAAACGGCGGTGGCTTGCCTTCTTCACTGGCGGTGATGAGGCGCTGCACCCAATGGATGCCGACCGGCATGGCCAGCACATGCGGGCGGGCGAGATAATGGGGCATGAGCAGGGAAAAGGCGAGTGCGAGTCCGGCCAGCACATAAGGAGGATCGAGGCGGGGACGCAGGAAAGAAGCGATCTGCGCCAGAACCAATCCCAAGGCGGCGGCCGTCAGCACGGAAACACCGGCCCAGTCCAATGCCTCGTGCGCGAGATCGAAAAGAACCGCCGCCAGCCATTCGTGTGCTACCCATGGTTGGTCGGCCATCGTGTAAGAGAAAATATCCACCGTCGGGACGGCACTGTGATCGAGGATCCAATGACCGGTCCTGAGGTGCCAATACAAATCGCCATCGTTGGCGAGCTGGAACGCGAAAGGAACGAAAACCGCGAGAAAAACCAGTGATGGCAAGGAGTGGCCGGCGGCGAACCGGCCCGCCCTGGCGCAAGCCGTAACGATCCCGTGCATGGGGGAACTCTTGTGGGTCAGGCGGGAAGGTGCACGATGTGCCTGCGAGCGGCACTTCCCTCTCCCTTGTTCCCGGAGGACGCAGGAGGAGCAGGGTGATGGACGAACCTCGAACTGCGAAAATGCATCGTACTTTCCATGTGCAAGACTCGGATGGAATGGAATCGTAAGCGACTCTTGTTCGGCTTTTACGCCCTTCTCGCCGCAGCGATCCTCTGGCCGGTGTGGTCGGTGAAGATTCCGGCGCTGGTGGATTATCCGAACCACTTGGCGCGGCTCTACGTGCTGGCGGAGATCGAGCACAATCCGCTGCTGCAGAGACATTATCGGGCGCATTGGAGCATCAATCCATACCTATTGCCGGATCTGATCTTCTCGCAGCTGGCCAAGGTGCTGGACATCTACCCGGTCGGAAAGATCTACATCTCGACCGTGTTGGTGGTTCAGATGGCGGGCATCCTGGCCTTGCGCAAGGCGCTGATGGGCCGGGTGGATGCCTGGGCCTGCGTGGCGTTCGTGGTGCTGTACAACGTCACCTTTCAATTCGGTTTCCTGAATTTCAACTTGGCGGTGGGTTTTTCGTTGCTGGCCCTGGCGGGATGGATGGAGACGGAGTCTTGGAGAAAGGGGCCGCGGATAGTGCTGTTTGCGGCGGTCGGCTTGGTCCTGTTCCTGACCCATGGCTTCGTGTTTGCGTTGTTTGGCCTGATGTTAGCGGCCTACGAGTGGGGGCGGGCGTGGCAAGAGGGGGGGCCTTTCCTTTCGCGACTGGTCCCCCGTTGGCTACCTTTGGGCATGATCGCATTGCCCTCGGGATTGGCGTTTCTGCTTTGGAAGGTCGACGAAGCGCCATTGCCCACCGACACCAAGCCTGCCCACATTTACCTGATGTATGGCTCTTTATTGAAACAGGCAACGGCGCCTATATCACCCTTGCTGATTCTAGAAGGGTCGCCTGTATCGCACTATTTTTCCAGTCTGGTTCTGTTGGTAGTGCTATCGATCTTGCTCGTCTTGAGCAGATCGCGTCGCCACTTTTCACTCGATCACCGTTTGCGTTGGCCTTTGGGTGCGCTGCTTATACTCAGTGTCATCACGCCGGATTATTTCCTGGACGTAGCCTATATGCACACACGTGCTCCGGTATTTCTGTGGCTCATAGGTTTGATCGCTATCGTACCAAAATCCTCTATCCCCGCATTTTTTTATCGTTCGCTCGTGGGGTTTGCGCTGGGGATCGTAATGTTGCAACTTTGGTCTGTGCATGCGAAATGGGCTTGGCTGGATGGAAAGTACGCCGAATTTCTGCGGGCTTCCGCAGCCATCGCCCGTGGCAGTCGGATATTGACGGTAAAGGATGCTCACGGGGAGGATCGCAAGCCGCCGGAATTCTATTGGAATGTACCGGTGCTGGCGGTAATCGAGCGGGACGCTTACGTGCCAACGCTATTCAAGATGTACAGTTTGCGCTCTGCCTCAGCCAATGCCGCCATCGATACCGGTCACGGAGATTTCGTGAGCCGTGATGATCTCCTTGCGAGCAGGGATGACAAAATTTCATCGGAAATCGATCAAAAGTATCGAGTTAATGCAATGCAACGCATTTACTGGGCCTTTTGGCCCAAACGTTACGATTTTATTTATTATGCACACGAGGGGGCTCCTGAGAATCCGTGCCCCATGCTCATCGAACCCATTGAAAAAGGTTCTTTTTTTCAGATTTTTCGGATCCATGATCGGAGTGAATCCGCTCAAAAAACAACGGAGCTAATGGATCGATGAGTTTTTGGGTTGGATATCGATCGAAGGTTTCACGGCATGCGTGAACGGATAGGCCCCATTTCACGCATTGATCTGCAGATTCTCTCTGGTATCCTCATCGCGGCGTTCGCGGTTCGCCTCGCTTATGCGCTACGGGCCAACAATATTCACCATGCGGATGAGTTATTTCAATATTTGGAGCAAGCGCACCGGTTGGTTTTCGGTTACGGCATCGTCCCTTGGGAATTCCGCTACGGATTTCGGTCCTGGCTTCTGCCGGGGTTCATCGGGGCAATCCTTTATGCCTCCGATATTCTCGGTTTCCATGAGCCTGATCAATACACAAAAATCGTGCGCGGGATTTTTTGTCTGTTTTCCTTGATTCCGGTCGGATCCGGATTCGTCCTTGCTCATCGGTTGCAAGGGAGGCTCGCGGCCTGTCTCGCGGCATTGCTCCTCGCGTTCTGGTACGAAATGGTTTATTTCGCCCCAAGGCCGCTCACGGAATGCATGGCCACCAATCTCTTGATGCTCGCGCTGTCGTGTTTCTGTCTACGGCAGAATCGGTTCACCGCATTTACCATCGGCCTCGCCGCAGGACTGGCCCTTGCCTTTCGTCTGCAATTCGCTCCCGTTTCCCTGTGTCTCGTCGGCTATTACATTTGGCGCGAGCGTCGCATCCGTGCTGGCATCTGCCTTGGTTCCTTCGCGACAGTGATCCTTTCGGCCGGACTTTTGGATTATTTGAGTTGGGGTACTCTCTTTGCTTCCTATCTCACCATCCTCCGGGTCCACCTCGGGTTCGGACTCAGTGAACAATATGCCAGCCCCTGGAACCTTTATCCGAATCGGCTGTTCGCTGCTTCGGCGGGTATGTTCCTGATCCTTTTCGCCGGCACTCTGTTGCGGGCAGCTCGGAAATCCGTTTTTTTTCTTTATGGGATCGTGACTCTGGTAGTGATCACACATTCCTTGCAGGCGCACAAGGAATACCGCTATATCTTCCCGGTGATCCCGCTGCTGTTGATCATCTTCGGCATCCAGCTCTCGATCCTGCTCCGATCCTCGCCCCGTACCGGCTGTCTGGTCGCGGCCTATACTGCTCTGCTGTCGATCTCGGGCATGTTCGGCCTCCTCCCGTATGAACGCTGGGACAATCGTCCCGTCCCTCTCTTTACGCCGAATCCGCATCTAGAGCTCTATCAAGCCCTTTCCGCCGACGACTCCGTGCGTTCCGTGTGTGATTTGACGCACTGGATCCAGTCCGGCGGTTATTATTTTTTGCATAAGGACGTACCGTTGGTGTTCCCGGGCGAGGATGTGTCGAACCCGGCTTGTGTCTCGGCCAGCCATGCGATTGCTTTCGACCAGCGGTTCACGTCCGCACTGCGCGCCGCCGGATTCAGGCCCGCGGCCACCTTCGGCTGGCTGGTGCTGTGGAAGCGAAGCAACAGCGGGACTCCCAGCCTCCCCGAGTGCTTCGGAAGACTTGCCCCCCAACCCGGAATCGATCTCGTCTTAGCCGATTTTCCGAAGCAGATTCCCGGGATCACCAGGACCGAGTTGGATCGATTCCGACGGTGTCTGGCGGAGGAAAGGTTTACCGGCTTTGCTTACTCACCCGAATTGCGATAGCCGAGGGTGACCTGTCGATGTCGCCCCGTCCTTGACCAATCGCCAAGAGTCGCTAAGTGCCCTGTCAAACCCGCCGAAGAGGGTAGCTGTCCTTTCCCCGGTCCCTGAACCATGTTCCTGCCTGTATCCCGATGCGCCAGTTACGCGCAGAGGGGGTATCTTGTCTCGCCTTCACTCACGCGTGGCGAGCTGGGAAAGCGGGACGATGGCTTTCCGGAACAGCAAAAGGCTTGCTCCAAATAGCACCGCCGCTGCCCCAAGATCGACGAAATAATGGGAGCCACTGACTACGGTGCAGGCGATGAGACCAAGGTTCAATACCCCGAAAACAGCCAGATACGGGATGCGTGCCCGCATTGCCCAAGTCACCATCATTCCGACGGTAGCATGGAAAGATGGCATAGAAATCAGACCTTCCAAGTCATCCAGATGAATTACTCTCATTTGGCCGCTGCGGAACCCGTGAAACTGCTCGATGAACCTTGTCCAATCGATACTGGGAGTGAATCCATAATAGGTGAAAACACCTTCCGCCGGGAACAGAGACAAAATCAAGACGGCGACTGTCAGACAAAAATGGAAATGAAATACGTATTCCCAAAGTCCAAACCCATCCCTCCATAGCATGGCAAGCAGCAATACCGTCGTCGCGATCTCCGGGATCATGGCAAGATAACATATTCCGAGGAATTGGAGTATCTTGGGGTGTGCTCTGCCCCATACGGCGAGCTCAGGAACTCGAACGCCCAGAAACGCATCGGCTTCCGCGAGATACGGATCGACGAGAGGGCTCTGCATGGCGACCGCCGGGTACTGAGCTGTCGCCGTCAGAATCGATACCAACTTGATCAGCAGCATTGCCAGAAGGAATTCGCAGACCGCGCGTTCCGGACCTTTCTTTCGATAATGCAGCCATAGTGCGAATAACACCAGAGGAAAAATCAAGGTTCCGGATTCGATCCCACTCTTCCAGTCGATTTCCAGACCATGGTCTGCATATTCTGGTGCCGTCAGTAGAAAAAGGCAGAGCTGCATGGTCAGGCAAACTCGCACGACCATATAGCGTAAAGATGCGGATGAGATACATGCCGTTTTCTTTTTATAAAATCTCATCGCTTTTATTCAGATGGCGGCCACCTCGCGATGCCCATGGAGGCAGAAGTGTGGAAAGAGGTAACGAACCATGCATTGGAATAAAGATAATCTCCTGTCGCTGCCGGTGCAAAAACGGGGGCAGGATCTGTAATCCTGTTCCGCGTGATGGCGCCGAGTCGGACATTCCAAGGATGTGTGTGCAGGATGCGCTCTTGCGGATTCGGCGGCCCGCGGACAAGCGGGACGTTGAGCCCGATCGCCACGGTTTGCGACGGACCCTGACCGGAAACCGGGTAGGATTGCGGTGACTACCAGCCCCGCCGGAGCATGGAAAAAGGTATTCCCCGCCTGCGCCGTAGAGTGCTTTCGCCCTTGAACCGGTCGGTTCAGGTGGGACCTGAAGGCGGCGAATCAGGCTTTCCGCTCGAGGCGGACTTGCGCACATCGGTCGCTCGAAAAGTCCCGGGGTTTCAGATTAGGCTCAAAGAGTAACCCAGCACCCTTCGCACGCCGCAGGGAATACTGACGGGAATTTTACCCGAGAAATCGGCGCAGCAAGAGACTTGACGGAGGGGGGGAGCCCGTTCCCATGGTGTCCTGTCGCTCAGGAACCCCAGCTTCCGCTCTGGTGGGTCGCCTGGGCATTGGCCAGGCCCTGACTCAGGCGTCGGTTTTCGTTTTGGGCTTGGACCAGTTCGTGGGCGATGTTCAGAGCCGCCATGATGGCGATCCGTTCCGTCCCGATGACGCGTCCCGTTTCCCGGATCTTGCGCATTCTTTCGTCCAGGAAACGCGCCGCGATCAGGAGGTCATGCATTTCGTCTTCGGAACAGGCAATGGGATATTCCTTGCCGAGAAGATGCACTTTGATAGGGCGCTGTTCGCTCATGACACGTTAAGTTTTTTCCTGTCAAGGGTTGTTCGGGATGATCACGGTATCCCGGTAGGTACTCGCTGTGATCGACGGGTCACTCCGGGTCGGGCCCGCGATTGCGGTGCCGAATGCTCTGGAGCAAAGTGCTTTGATGCCTGCTTTCGGCGCCTCGGAAAGCGATGGTAGCATAATGAACCGAGTCGGAGGTCGAAATGCCCCATCGTGCCAGTTATCAGGATATCGAGGAAATCGTCCGGAATCACTATGCCACGGCGACCGCCGCGGAAGCCCATGGCATGCTCGCGGGGCTTTTGTGCGTGGATAGCCGTCTTGATTGTGAGCAATGGCTGGCCATGGTGTTCGGGGACGACGCTGCCGAGCTTACGGTCGCAGAACGCTCTTCGTTTGCAGCATTGTGCGATGTCACGCGGGATCAACTGGATGCGTTCGATTTCAGCTTTCAGCTGTTTTTGCCGGACGATGAAAGCCCTCTGGTCGACCGGGCCAGGGCGCTGGGCGAGTGGTGTCAAGGGTTCCTGTATGGCGTGGGTTTCCGTTTGGGCAGTGGCGAATGGCCGGGCGAATGTTCCGAAGTGCTGGACGACTTTGTGCAGCTTTCTCGGCTCGACGCCGAGCACGTAGAAGAAGAAGCGGATGAAGGGGCTTACGCCGAACTGACCGAATTCGTGCGCGCCGGAGTGCAGCTCATCCGCAGCGAATTCGAACAGAAATCCTCGCCGCGCCTGCACTGAGCCGCCAATGTTGACTCCCGCCGAGTTCAAACGGCGTCGCCGGCAGCTGATGAAGCGCATGAAGAGGCGGAGCGTGGCGCTCATCGCCAGCGCCCCGGCCGCCCTGCGCAATCGCGACGTCGAGTTCCCTTACCGGCAGGACAGCGACTTCGCTTATCTCACCGGCTTCAACGAGCCGGAATCGCTGGCCGTATTCATTCCGGGTCGGGAAGAAGGGGAATTCGTGTTGTTCTGCCGCGAGTTCGACGCCCAGCAGGCCGTCTGGGTGGGGCGCAACGCCGGGCTCGAAGGCGCCCGTGAGGTCTTCGGAGCCGATCAAGCCTTCCCGATTACGGAATTGGACAAGGTGTTGCCGGGTCTTCTGGAAAATCGCGATCCGGTCTATTACCCCATCGGCCGCCAATCCGAGTTCGACCAGCAAGTCATGCGGGCCATCAACCACATCCGGGCGCGTGTGCGAAGTGGTGTCGGAGTGCCCGAACAGTTCATCGCGCTCGACCGCATCCTGCACGAGATGCGCCTGTTCAAATCGCCGGCGGAACGGGAACTGATGCGCAGGGCCGCCGCGGTCTCGGCCGAGGCCCACGTGCGGGCCATGCGCGCCTGCCGGCCGGGCCGTTACGAATACGAAATCGAGGCGGAGATCCTGCACGAATTCACTCGTCACGGGATGCGTTTCCCGGCCTATCCCTGCATCGTCGCCGGTGGTGCCAATGCTTGCATACTCCACTATACCGCCAACGACGCCGTGCTCCGGGATGGCGATTTGCTGCTGATCGACGCGGGAGCCGAATATCAGCAGTACGCGGCGGACATCACCCGGACCTTCCCGGTCAACGGCCGCTTCTCGGAAGCCCAGCGCGCTCTATATGATCTCGTGCTCGAAGCCCAGTTGGCCGCGATCGAGGCCGTCAGGCCCGGTGCGCGCTGGAATGAACCGCACGATGTCGCGGTGCGAGTCTTGACCCACGGGTTGGTCAAACTCGGCTTGTTGCGAGGAAGACCCTCGCGCTTGATCCGAGATGAGGCCTACAAGAAATTCTTCATGCATCGCACCGGACACTGGCTCGGCATGGATGTGCACGATGTGGGGGACTACAAGGTGGACGGCGAGTGGCGCGAATTGGAACCCGGCATGGTAGTGACCGTCGAGCCCGGTTTGTATGTCACTTCGGACTGCGCGGATGTCGACCCGGCTTTTCGGGGAATCGGCATCCGCATCGAGGATGACGTCCTCGTGACCCGCCACGGTCACGAGATCCTGACTTCCAGTGTCCCCAAGACCCCCGATGAGATCGAGGCGTTGATGCAGTCATGACGCCTTGCGATTACGATGTCCTTGTTGTCGGCGGCGGCCTGGCGGGTGGAAGCCTTGCCCTGGCCCTCGCCGGTGGACCGTTGCGGGTCGGGGTGATCGAAGGGGTTTCGGACCAGGAACGTAAGGCTTCTCCGGCCGGGGCACGGGCACTCGCGCTGACCCGGGGAACGGCGAGGATCCTCGAGTCGCTCGGGGTCTGGTCGCGGATCGAGCCCGAGGCGACGCCGATCCGGACCGTCCACGTGTCGGACCGCGGCCACTTCGGCAAGACCCGGATCGAGGCAGAACGCGAAGGGGTAGCGGCGCTCGGCTATGTGGTGAGAGCGCGCGACGTGGAGGATGCGGTCATTGCCGCTCTGACGTCGGCTCCGGTCGATTTGATTCGTCCGGCTCGCGTCATCGGTCTGCAAGCAGGCCCGGATTCAGTGCACGTCAGCCTCAAGCGGGGCGAGGAGAGCCTAGTGCTGTCGGCGCGGCTGGTGGTCGGGGCGGACGGGAGCGACTCCACGGTGCGCAAGCTGGCCGGAATTCCCTTGTCGACCCGCGATTACCGGCAGACCGCCCTGGTCTTTGAGGTCGTCACCGGAGTGGACCACGGCAACGTCGCTTACGAGCGCTTCACCGCTTCCGGACCGCTCGCGTTCCTGCCGCTGGGTCGACGCAAGTGCTCGGTGGTGTGGACCCTGGAGCCGGAGGAAGCGGAGCATCTCGGTGCCCTGCCGGCGGCGGAGTTCACCTCCCGCTTGCAGGAGGCGTTCGGTCATTGGTTGGGACCGCTGACCCTCGCGTCCGAACGGCAAGCGTTTCCCTTGCGCCTGATCCAGGCCGGGCGGATGGTAGCCGAGCGGGGGGTGCTGATCGGCAACGCCATGCACCAGATCCATCCCGTCGCCGGCCAGGGTTTCAATCTCGGGCTGCGCGACGCCGCCCAATTGGCCGAACGGCTCTTGGTGAAGCGAAGTTTTGGCGAGGATATCGGCGATGCGCGCTTCCTCGAGCATTACGCCGCCGCGCGCCGGCGCGACCTGCGCGACGTCATCGCCTTTACCGACAGTGTCGTGCGCATCTTCTCGAACCCATTCCCGCCGCTTGCCCTGGCCCGCAATATCGGCTTGTTGCTGCTGGACTGTCTGCCCCCCGCCAAGCACTTGCTGGCGCGCCGGGCGATGGGTTTGGATGGTCGCTTGCCCCGTTTCACCTGATCGCAGGTGCAGGCATGTTCTCATCATGGTGACAAAAGGAATTGACCCCGCGGGGCTTTGCCGGTATTAAACCCGTGGGCGCGTGCGCCCATTTCTTTTGTCAATCCAAAGGAGACGACCCGTTTCTTCGGGGTGCCTGAGACGGCTTCCCCGGAGTGGCGGTCGTGAGACCCATAACGAGACGATAGGAGGAGCTTGAATGCGAATCGGAGTACCGAAGGAAACCTATCCCGGAGAGCGGCGCGTGGCGACCACTCCGGAAGTGGCCGAGAAGATCCGCAAACTCGGATTCGAGGTGGCCGTGGAGACGGGGGCCGGAGCGGAAGCGAATTTCTCCGACGAGGCCTTTTGTGAGGCTGGGGTGGAGGTGATCGAAGATCCCGAGAGCTTGTGGTCGAGGTCGGACATCATTCTCAAAGTGCGGGCTCCGTCCGACGCGGAAATCGATCTGCTGCGGGAGGGGTCGTGCCTCGTCAGCTTCATCTGGCCGGCGCAGAATCCGGAGTTGATGGAGAAATTGGCGGCGCGCAAGGCGACCGTCCTCGCCACGGACAGTGTGCCGCGTATTTCCAGGGCGCAGAAACTCGATGCCTTGAGTTCCATGGCCAATATCGCCGGCTATCGCGCGGTGATCGAAGCGGCCCATCATTTCGGCCGCTTTTTTTGTGGCCAGGTCACTGCAGCCGGAAAGGTGCCGCCGGCCAAGGTGTTCGTCATCGGCGCCGGCGTGGCAGGGCTCGCGGCGATCGGTGCGGCCAGCGGCCTGGGCGCCATCGTGCGGGCCACCGACACGCGCCCGGAAGTGAAGGAGCAGGTCAAATCCATGGGTGCCGAGTTCGTCGAGGTGGACTACCAGGAAGAAGGCACCGGCGTCGGCGGCTATGCCAAGGTGATGAGCGAAGGCTATCAGAAAGCCCAGGCCGAGATGATCGCGCGGCAGGCCATGGACGTCGACGTCATCATCACCACAGCGCTGATTCCAGGGAAGCCGGCTCCCAAACTGATCACCGCCGGCATGGTGGAAGCAATGCGGCCGGGCAGCATCATCGTCGACATGGCGGCCGAACAAGGCGGCAATTGTGAGCTGACGGTTCCGGGGGAGGTGGTCGTCCGTCACGGGGTCACCATCATCGGCTATACCGATCTCCCCAGCCGGTTGCCCAAGCAGTCGAGCACCCTGTATGCGACCAACCTGCTGCGCCTCCTCGAAGAGCTTTGCCCCGCCAAGGACGGGGTGATCCACGTCAACATGGAGGACGAGGTCATCCGCGGCACGACGGTCATCAAGGACGGTACCATTACCTGGCCGCCACCGCCCCCGAAAATCTCCGTGGCTCCGCCGCAGATGGCCACCGCTGCTCCCCCGGTCGTCCCGGAAGCGAAGTCGGCCTTCGGTCTGCCAGCTTGGGCGAGGACCGCACTCGGCCTTGGCATCGGCGGATTGGTGTTTTACCTCATCGGCGCCTCCGCACCGCCGGACTTCATGGAGCACTTCACGGTATTCGTCCTGGCCTGTTTCGTGGGCTATATGGTGATCTGGAACGTGACGCCGGCCCTCCACACCCCGCTGATGAGCGTGACCAATGCCATCTCCAGCATCATCGCCATCGGCGCCCTGATCCAGATCTCCTCGCCCGGCGCGCTCATCACCATTCTGGCGGGGCTCGCCGTGGCGCTGACCGCGGTCAACATGGCGGGTGGATTCTGGGTGACGCAACGCATGCTGCGCATGTTCAGAAGATAACAAGAACGAGGGAACATCATGTCTGAAGGTTTGGTAACGGTCGCATACATCGGCGCGACCATTCTGTTCATCCTCAGCCTGGGGGGGTTAAGCCATCCGGAGACGGCGCGACGCGGCAATCTTTACGGGATCCTGGGCATGGCGATCGCCATTCTGGCGACCCTCCTCGGCCCCAAGGTCACGAGCTACGTGCCGATCATCCTCGCCATGCTGATCGGCGGCAGCGTAGGCATCTATGCAGCCATCAAGGTCAAGATGACCGAGATGCCGGAGCTGGTCGCCCTCATGCACAGCCTCGTGGGGCTGGCGGCGGTGCTGGTTGGGTTCGCCAATTACATCGACCCCACGGCGAGTTTCACGGGGGTGGCAAAGACCATCCACGAATCGGAAATCTATGTCGGGATCCTGATCGGTGCCGTGACGTTCTCGGGTTCGGTGATCGCGTTCGGTAAGCTGTCCGGCAAGATCAGCGGCAAACCGGTACTGTTGCCGGCGCGCCACTGGCTCAATCTCGGTTTGCTGGTGGCTACGATCCTGCTCGGCGGCTGGTTCCTGAACGCGAGCTCGGTCGGGATCGGCATGATGCCGCTGATCCTGATGACTCTGATCGCACTGGCGTTCGGGGTGCATATGGTCATGGCGATCGGTGGGGCGGATATGCCGGTGGTGGTCTCCATGCTCAACAGTTACTCGGGATGGGCGGCATCGGCGACCGGTTTCATGTTGTCCAACGATCTCCTGATCGTCACCGGGGCGTTGGTCGGATCTTCCGGCGCGATCCTGTCATACATCATGTGTCGCGCCATGAATCGCCATTTCCTCTCGGTGATCGCCGGCGGTTTCGGCACCGAAGGCAGCGCCGTGGCGACCGGTGCCCAGCCGGCGGGCGAGGTGCAGCCGATCACGCCCGAGGAGACCGCGGAGTTGTTGCGCAATGCCAAGAACGTCATTCTGGTGCCGGGTTACGGCATGGCAGTGGCGCAGGCGCAGCACACGGTGTACGAGATCACGAAATTTCTCCGAGACAAGGGCGTGAATGTCCGTTTCGCCATCCATCCGGTCGCGGGTCGCATGCCGGGCCACATGAACGTGCTCCTGGCCGAAGCCAAGGTGCCGTATGACATCGTGTTGGAGATGGACGAGATCAACGAGGATTTTCCGGAAACCGACGTGGCGATGGTCATCGGCGCCAACGACATCGTCAATCCGGCCGCCCAGGAAGATCCCAACAGTCCCATCGCCGGCATGCCGGTATTGGAAGTCTGGAAAGCCCAGACCAGCATCGTCATGAAACGCTCCATGGCCTCGGGCTATGCGGGCGTCGACAATCCGCTGTTCTACAAGGAGAACAATCGGATGCTGTTCGGCGATGCCAAGAAGATGCTGGACGAGGTATTGACCTGCCTGCGAGCCGGGGCATGAGAAACGGAAGGCTGGCAGCTCCGGCTTGCCAGCCATTCCCCCCGCGATACGGTCATTTTTTCCGGGAAGACATCCCGGCCTTTTCTTTGACGGATATACCCGCTTCCTCATCGATTCCCGGCAAGCGGGTCGAGCGCCGAACCCACCATTTCCGGGTTTCCTCCAACGCCACCATGGCGGGCGCGAAAGGAAGCATGAACAGCCAAACTTCCAAGGAAATGGGATAAGTGCCGAATAGAAGCTGCCCCCAGGAAGAGTAGTCGATGATCAGGATCAGGGCGATCTCGATGGCAATGCCCCAGAGGATGACGGGATTGTCGAACAGTACGCTGTGGAACACGCTGTCCGGATGCGTCTTGCACAGGAAGACGTTGGCGACCTGCATCACGATGATGGCGCTGAGGCAGGCGGTGGTGGCCTGGAGATAGAGTGTATCCCCCCGCATGAGCGGTGTGCCCCACACCCAGCCGCCCCGTTCCAGGACGAAGAAGTAGGCCGCCATGGCGGCTACGGCCTCCATGATTCCCAAGAACAGATACGCGTGCCCGATCAGGTTCGCATCGATCAGGCGCTCCTGCCGCGATCGGGGCGGTTGTCGCATCACTCCCGGGGCAGGCTTTTCCGATCCCAATCCCAGCGCCGGCACCATGTCGGTGCCGAGGTCCACCGCCAGAATCTGAATGATCGTCAAGGGTAAAGGGATCTTAAACAAGACGAAGGCCAAATAGGGGATGATCTCGGGTATGTTGGAAGTGAGCACGTAGCGGAGGAAACGGCGGATATTCTGGTAGACCGCCCGGCCTTCCTCGATGGCTGCGACGATGCTCGCGAAGTTGTCGTCGAGCAGGATCATGTCGGCGGCTTCCCGTGCCACGTCAGTCCCCGAGAGTCCCATGGCGATACCGATGTCCGCGCGCTTGAGCGCCGGGGCGTCGTTGACGCCGTCTCCGGTTACCGCCACTACATGGCCTTTTCGCTTCAGTGCCTCGACGATCCGCATCTTTTGATCCGCTCCGACGCGGGCGAATAGAATCTCCGGTTCATCCAGGGCGAGCCGAAGTTGGGTTTCCGATAATCGGTGCAGTTGCTCGCCGGTGATCACCGCCGGGTGCTCGGTTTGGATCTGGCCGATGCTCCTGCCGATGGCGACGGCCGTATGCGGATGGTCGCCAGTGACCATGATGACCCGGATGCCGGCCTCGCGACATTTACGGATCGCTTCGGGTACCTCCGGGCGGGGTGGGTCGGCGAGGCCCACCAATCCGCACAGGATCAAGTTCTGTTCCAAGCCTGGTCCTTGATGTTCGCCGTCCAACCGGCGCCAAGCGAAAGCGAGGACGCGCAGTCCCTGCATGGCGAGCGATTCTTGGGCGTGGAACCAGTTTCTGCGCTCTTCCTCCGTCAGAGGGACGGTTTTCCCTCCGCTCTCGAAGCGATCGCACAGCGGGAGTACGGTTTCCAATGCACCTTTGCAATACAGCACGGTACCGCTCGGCGTGTGGTGAATGGTGGACAAGCGCTTGCGGTCGGTATCGAATG
Organism: Methylococcus sp.; assembly: GCA_035559395.1. Taxonomy (GTDB): domain Bacteria; phylum Pseudomonadota; class Gammaproteobacteria; order Methylococcales; family Methylococcaceae; genus Methylococcus. The sequence goes on from DATMAX010000008.1 coordinate 16,814, forward strand.
GGATCTCGTTGATCTTGGGGTATGCCAGCACCTCACCGAGGCCGGTCCTTCCCAGGCGCACCAGGGAAACTTCCATGGGGTCACCAAGCCAGGTCGACTTGCCGCGGACACGGGTTTCGTGAAGGTCATGACACAGGGAGGCAACTTCGAGGAGATGCCGCGACTGCCGTGTTCGATCCGAGTCGCGGAAAAGTTCGCCCGTGCGCAGGGTTTCGCCGTGCAGATGGACGACTTGTGCTTCCATTCGATTCTGGGTCAGGGTTCCCGTCTTGTCAGTGCAGATGACCATGGCCGAGCCCAGGGTCTCCACCGCCGGGAGATGGCAGATCAGCGCCTTGCGGCGGGCCATGCGCTGGGTCGCCATGGCCAGGGACAAGGTGACCGTGGGCAGCAGTCCTTCGGGAACATTGGCCACAATGATACCGATGGCGAAGATGAAATTTTCCCAGAAGGACATGCCGATGCTTTGGCCCACGAAAAAAAAACCGACGCCCAAGGTGAAAGCCAGCAGGGCGATGAGGCGGCTCAGTCGGACGATTTCGCGCTGCAGAGGCGAAACCTCTTCCCGGGCGATCTGGGTGAGATGGGCGATCTTGCCGAATTCCGTGTGCATGCCGGTGGCGAAGACCACCGCCTTGCCTTCGCCAGACACCAGGGAGGTGCCGGCCAGCAGAACATTCCGACTGTGGAGCAGGAGTTCTTCGCTGGACGGTTGCGGGTCGCGTCCCTGCGGAAGGGATTCCCCGGTCACGGTGGCATTGTTGACCCGCAAGGAGAATGCCTCGATGAGACGGCAATCGGCGGGCACGCTATCGCCCTCCTGGAGGAGGATGACGTCGCCCGGCACCAATTCGCTGGCAAGGATCAGGCGGATCTGGCCCTCCCGCACCACTTTGACGGAACTGGGCAAGAGTTCGAGCAGAGCGGCGAGCGCTCGCTCCGCCCGGTATTGTTGCCAGAACGAAAATAGGCCGTTGATCAAAATCACGCCGACAATCGCCCAACCGAGAGTGGCCATGCCTTGGCTGGGATCCTGGGTTTCGGCGAAAAAGGCCAGTCCCGCTGCGATCCAAAGGGTAGCCGCAAAGAAATGGGTGAACTCGCGGACGAAACGCGCAGCCAAAGGCTCGCGCTTCAATTCCTCAACGACGTTGCGGCCGTACTCGGCCAATCGGCGCCTGGCTTCCGCCTCGGACAGACCCCCTGGCCCGGTCTTGAGGCTGGCAAAGCTTTCTTCGACGGAGAGTTGATGGATCTTCACGGTCCGGCGCGATGCCGCGCTTGGGTTTCAGTCATAGCGGAGGAGTTCACGCGGCAAGCTGGGCTCGCGTCCGGCGAGAAGATCGCTCAGCAACCGCCAGATGGCATCAGCGGAGGGTGGACAGCCGGGCAGGAAATAATCGACGTGGACCACCTCGTGAATGGGGTACACCTTGTCGAGCAACAAGGGCAATTCGACATCGTTCGGGATCTTGGGGGCGTCGATGCCGATGCCATTCAAATAGGATTCTTCCAGGCACTCCCGCAACGGGATCGGGTTGCGCAGCGCAGGGATGCCGCCGTTGATGGCGCAGGCACCGACGGCGACCAGGCGCTGGCAGCGGGCGCGGAATTCGCGCAGGGTATGGACGTTGTCCGCGTTGCACACGCCTCCCTCGACCAGGCCGATGTCCACCCGCTCGCTGCAATGCTTGAGATCGGTGAGTGGGGAGCGGTCCAAGCGGACGACCGCAGCCAGTTCGAGAATGCGTTCGTCGATGTCGAGAAGAGACATGTGGCAGCCGAAGCAACCGGCGAGCGAGGTGGTGGCGAGGGTCAGTTTTTCAGTCATGACGGCTTTTCACGATCGGCTGTTCCTGTTCGAGGGAGACTTCGGCGATGGTCTTGTGATCGTAGGTTCGCTGACCGATCGGAGTCTTGAATCCCTTGCGCTTGATCAGGATCGCGCCGACCGGACAGACCTGGACGGCTTTGTCGGTGACTGCGATGGAACTGTCGCCGAGCTTTCCGGAAGCGGAATGGACGATCAAATGGCTGCGTATCCCGCGGCCGGCGATGGCGAACACGTTCTTGCCGTCGACGTCGCGGCTGGCGCGGACACAAAGCTCGCAAAGGATGCAGCGATCGCGGTCGAGCAAGATATCCGGGTGGGAAGCATCGAGCTCTCGCTTGGGATAAAAGAAAGGAAAACGAGGATCCTGGATTCGGAGGAAATAGGCGGCCGCCTGGAGTTGGCAGTTACCGCTCTTTTCGCAGGAGGGACAAAAATGGTTGCCTTCGACGAACAACATTTGGGTAATCGCGCGCCGGATGGCCTGGAGTTCCTGCGTCTCGTTCAATACCTGTTGACCGGCGGCGGCGGGGAAGGTGCAGGCCGAACAAAAACGTCCATTCACTTGCACAGTACAGAGCTTGCAGCTGCCATGCGGGGTGAATTCCGGATGGTGGCACAGATGCGGTATATAGATTCCGGCCGCGGTAGCGGCTTCCATGATGGTCTGCCCCTCGCTGAAGGGGATTTCCTTTCCATCGATCAGGAGGGTCGCGCTCGCCATAATGATCTCCCCGGGACGCGGTGGCGTGATGGTCGTCACCCCATTCCTTCGTCGGCGGTTTGTGGTAGATGGGCAGCGGCGTCTTCCCGCCCCGTCATTTCTCTTGCGACGGCGAGCGCGCCGTCGACGTCGAATCCGGGTTCGAACCGGATCGCCTTGAGTCGTCGCTCATAGCGTTCGGGAAAACGCTCGAGGGTGTGCAGGATCGGGTTGGCCGCGGTTTGCCCGAGGCCGCAGTGGCTGGCGCTACGCACGAGCCGGCTCAGGCGCGCGAGTTCGACGAGATCGCTCGTGGTCCCGTGACCATCGCAGATCTTGTCGAGCAGGTTTTTCAAGAGCGCAGTGCCCACCCGGCAAGGGGTACAGAAGCCGCAGCTTTCCTCGGCGAAAAAATGAGTGAAATTCCGGGCGATCGCCAGGACGTCCCGGCTGTCGTTAAACACCATGAAAGAACCTCCGGTAGGCAAATCTTCGAACGCGATCTTGCGGTCGAATTCGGAAGCGGAGACGAATGTGCCGGAGGGCCCTCCGACCTGAACCGCGAGCGTATCCTGTGCGCCACTGTCTTGGAGAATTTGGCCTACGGTTACGCCGAACGGGTATTCATAGATACCGGGCCGATCGCAATCGCCGGAAATGCTCAGCAGTTTGGTGCCCTTGGACTTCTCCGTTCCCGCGGCAGCGAACCATGCGCCGCCGTAAAGGGCGATGGCGGCTGCCGCGAAGAACGTTTCGACGTTGTTAACGACGGTAGGTTTGCCGAGGTAGCCGTGGGTGACCGGATAAGGCGGGCGATTGCGGGGGATGCCTCGTTTCCCTTCCAGGGATTCGATCAGGGCGGATTCTTCCCCGCAAATGTAGGCTCCGGCTCCCAAGCGAATTTCGATGTCGAAGTCGAAATCGGGTCGTCCAAGGATCTTGTCCCCAAGGAGGCCGTTTCGTCTGCGCGCATCTAATACTCCGAGAAGGCGTTCATAGAGATAAAGATACTCGCCCCGTAAGTAGACGAACCCCTTCCGGGCGCCGATGAGCAGCGCGCATAGCGTCATCCCTTCGAAGACCTGGTCGGCATGCTCGTCCAGCAGTACGCGGTCTTTGAAGGTTCCGGGTTCCCCTTCATCGGCGTTGCACACGACGTAGCGCTCGACGTTGGCGGCCGGCTGTCCCGGCGGACAAACGGCGAGTTCCTCCGCGGTTTCATGACAGAAACGCCATTTCCAGGGGGTGGGAAAGCCGGCTCCGCCCCGCCCTCGCAGTCCTGATTTTTCGAGTTCCGCGAAGGTCGACTCGCGCCCACGCAGCAAGGACCATTTCAGCGCCGCCCCGGACGGGACGGGGCGGCGAAGCAACCGGTCCCGGCGGTGAATGGTGTTGCGGACCGCAAAGAACTCCCGTGGCCACTCGGCGAGGGGGACGTCCTGTTCGATCAGCTCGACGATGCGGTCGACGCGCATCCGCGACAGGTTGGTAAGGGCGTGACCATTGACTAAAGCCGCGGGTCCTTGATCACACATGCCGGTACATGAGGTGAAGTCGACGCTCACCCGTCCGTCCGGTCGTGTCTTTCCGGGCTGCAGTCCGAGTCGCTGGCACAGATACGAAGTGATCTCGCGGCTTCCGAGCAGGTGGTCGGTGATCGAATCGCTGATGCGGAGGTCGAACTTTCCTCGGGAATCGAGAGTCAAAAAGCTGTAGAATTCGCTGACTGCTCGCACCTGCGTCGTGCAGATGCCCAGTTCCGCGGCGACGAAAGTTTGAATTGGTGCCGGAATCTGCCGGAATTCGGCTTGAATATCGCGCAACACGGAAAGCAACCGGGTTGGATCTTTCCCGTTTCGTTGCAGGGTCAAGTCGACTCTTCTTCGTGCATCCTCATCGCTTGCCATGGAACCTCCGTCGCGAAGCCCAAGACCTTGCGGTCTGTCCATGGCATGTTATAGAAGGACCGGGGGAAGGAAGCAAGAGAATTTCGCGAGCTAGTAGGGAGAGCAGCGGTGGCTGCCTTCCGTGCGGGTGACCGTGGAAGTGTGGTTGTAGGTTTGAGGGTATTGACATCCTTCTTGTGGGGTGTAGAATTTGCAGTCTCGCGACGGGGTCGCGAAGCTCTTTGACAAAGAAGATCAGAGAATGGGTGTGGGCACTTGTTCGGATTTGGGTGGAGTGACCTGAATGAACGACGAGTG
>DATMAX010000009.1:0-35925 GCA_035559395.1 Methylococcus sp.
CCGGAACTCCCGCCGATCCCCGAACGGGTCTTCATCGACATCGGTCCGGATCATGTCCGCGCCGATCTGGGCGGAGAATCGCTTTTGCGGGCCTACGGCAGGGCGCGGGATCGATTCCGGAGGCATCGGCCTTGATGGCTACGTTATCCATCCTGATGGGGTTTCTGTACTTGCTTGTCCTGGCCTGGTGGTTCAAGCGATGGTTGTCCTGATTCATTCAGCGATCTGGTTTTGCGGGGCGATCCTCTGGCTCGTCGGTTTTTTGGCTGGAGTTTGCTGGTCGTGGTCGTTTTGACGGGTTGCGCCGGCCTCGACTGCCGGCCGACGGGTTATATGGCATTGCGCGGACATTGGGCCTTCGACAGCGACCTGAAGCTCAACGAGGTCATGGTCGGTGCGCGGTGTCGATTTTGACGTAGTCCCCATGGACGTGGCCGATCAATCCGACGAGCGGATCGAAACGGAGCGCCGCGAATCCATTCGCCGCGCACTCGCTGCCATGCTCCCGGACGAGCCTCAGGTGGTCGTCGCCGGCGAGGATGGCGCGCCGACGATCATCTGTTACGACTGCCTCGATCCGATCTCCCCGGACCGGCTCCAGGCGTATCCCCGCGCGGTGCGCTGCATCGACTGCCAGATCGAGCATGAGAGGCTCGAATCGCGGAATGCAAGGATCCATGGCTGACATCGACTACAACAAGTGGCGGCTGTTTTTCGAGGTCTTCGTGTTCGTATGGAACCTCGCGATCGGTCTATATCTCTGGTTTGGCCGATCCCAGAAGGACGTAATCGATCGCATCGAGCGCTTCGAGGAAGCCGTCGATCAACGCCTCGATGCCTACGACCAGAAATGCCAGCTCAAGCAGGAGCGGATCGCTCGCCTCGAACAGCAGATGAAGGAAACGCCGACTCATGATGATCTCGGGCAAATTTACGATCGCATGAATCACATCGCGGGCGATGTCCGCGAGATGAAAGGAGTGCTCGACGGCACCGCCCGCTCGGTGGACCGGATCCATCGCTATCTGCTGGAGCATAACAAGGGATAAGAGATGAACTTCGATCGCTTCCAGACCGAACAGCGCCGCCTGGAGATTCTCCGGCTTCTCGTCCCGGCGCCGGCCTATACGCTGGATCAGACCATGCTCGCCAAGGGGATCGAGGCACGCGGCCTCGCAGTCTCGCGTGACCGGTTGCAGACCGATCTACACTGGCTCGCCGAGCAGGATCTCATCGTCGGACAGCAGCCGGGAGGCGTCTGGATCGCCACTTTGACCGTGCGCGGGCTCGACGTGGCCCGCGGTCTCACGGTAGTGCCCGGGGTCGCCAGGCCGGAGCCTGGGGAGTGAAATGCCTCCGAGATCCTCTGTTTACCAGCTGCCCAAGGAGATCCTCGAAGAGCTCAACACGAAGCTCGTCGGCTCAGGCTTCGGCGGCTATCGCGAACTTGCCGAATGGCTCAAGAGCCAAGGGTATCGCATCAGCAAATCCGCTCTGCACAGCTACGGCCAGGATTTCGAGCAGGAATTCAAGGCTTCGATGGCGGATGCCCGCAAAGCCCAGGAACTTGCGAGGGCGGCAGTGGCGCAACGGGACGACAGCGGAGCGGCGCTGCTCGAGGCCACTTCCGACGTGGCGCAGGAAGCCCTGCTCAAGCTCATGATCGCCATCCGCAAGGCCGAATCCGAACCGCGTGACGCAGCGAAACTGCTGTCGCTCGCCGTGCGATCGCTTGCCGATCTCGGCCGGATGACGATCGACCAGCGCAAGTGGGCCGAACAGATCAAGCGGCAGATCCAAGAGGAAGCGGACGCCAAACTCGTCCGGCTCGAGGCCGAGGCGAAAACCGGCAAGGGCAAGCTCGACGCCGAAACTCTGCGCATCGTGCGCCAGGAGGTTTATGGACTGGTCTAGCTATGTTGCCGGGATGGCGGCCGGGGTTTTTATGGTGGTTCTTCTGGCCTGGTTGCTGGAACCCTGATGCCCGCCATCACGCTCTACCCGTATCAACAGCGCTGGTTTCGCGACCGGTCGCGGTTCAAGATCGGCCGCTTCGCGCGGCAGACCGGAAAGACCTTCACCACCACCCTGGAGGTGGTCGATGACGTGCTCGAGGCCGAGGCGCATGGACGCAAATCCCCTTGGGTGATCCTTTCCCGCGGGGAACGTCAGGCGCGCGAGGCGATGGAAGAAGGAGTGTTCCGCCATCTCGAGGCCTACGGCCGCGCCGCGGCGAGCTATGGCGTCGAGGAGCTCGAATGGTATGACGAGGACTCCGGGCTCAAACGCAAGGCGCTCCAGGTCATCCTCTCCAAGCTCAACAAAATCACGGCGCTGCCGGCGAATCCGGACACCGCGCGCGGATTCTCTGCCAACGTATTCCTGGACGAGTTCGCTTTTCACCAGGACTCGCGCAAGATCTGGACGGCGCTGTTCCCGGTCATTTCCGCAGGCTATAAGCTGCGTGTGACCTCCACGCCGAACGGCAAGGGCAACAAATTTTACGACCTGTGCACCTCCGACGACCCGGTATGGTCGCGCCATACGGTCGACATCCATCAGGCCGTGGCGGACGGCCTGCCGCGCGACATCGAAGAAATGCGCGCGGCGCTGAACGACGAGGATGCCTGGGCGCAGGAATTCGAGCTCCAGTGGCTGGACGAGGCCTCCGCCTGGCTCAGCTTCGACCTCATCAACTCGGTCGAACACGATCATGCCGGCATCCCGGAGCATTACACCGGCGGCCCGTGCTTCGTCGGAGTAGATATCGCGGCACGCAACAATCTGTTCGTCATCTGGCTGCTCGAACAGGTGGGCGACGTGTATTGGACGCGCGAGATCGTCGCGCGCCGGCACGCATCCTTCGCCGAGCAGGATGCCCTGTTGGAGGATGTTTTCGCGCGCTACCGCATTCTGCGCTGCTGCATGGACCAGACCGGCATGGGGGAAAAGCCGGTCGAGGATGCGCGGCGCCGGCACGGATCCAGCCGGGTCGAGGGCGTGCTATTCACCGGACCGAACAAGCTGGCACTCGCGACGGTGGGAAAAGAGGCGTTCGAAGACCGGAAGATCCGCATCCCCGCGGGATCCTCCGAACTGCGAAATGATCTGCACAAGCTGAAAAAGGAAACCTCGGCTACCGGCGCTCCGCGCTTTGTTGCCGATTCCGATAGCGCAGGTCATGCCGACCGCGCCTGGGCCTGTTTCCTGGCGCTGAATGCGGCCCATCATCCGGTCGCGCCGATCGAATATACCCCCATTCCGGCAAAGGCATCACGCTGGGATGCTGTTTCGAACGATGAAGACGAAATCCACTCGATTCCAGCAGGCTGCTGGTGAGGAAAAACCATGGCACGACAAATCAATGTCAAGGGATATGTGGCCGGATCCCCGGTCGTCATCAATCTCGAGGCCGTCGATCCGCCGTTGACGATCACGCTCATACCTGGGGCCGGCAACACCTCCCGATGTGAATACTCCACCACGCCAGGAGCCGCCGGCGATCCCGGAACGGCTGCCTGGATCGCATGGCCGGGAGATGTTGTCTCCACCCCGACCACCGATGTCGTCGTCGGCCCGGTTTCTGCCCTGCGCTTTACGCGCGTGAGCGGATCGAGCCAGGATAGCTATGAGGTGCTGGCATGAGCGGATTGTTCGCAGGTACGGCCAAGATCCTGGCCGTCCAGTCCCACGAATCGCTGTGGCACGGCCGCGTGAACGACATCGGCGTACCGGGGCAGGCCGGATACGGCGTCGGAATATGCCCGCCCGAACTTTTGCCGATGGGGATGATGCCATTGCCTGGCTGCTACTCGCGCGGGCACAAAGACTACGGCAACTACAGATACCAAGATGGATCCATCATGTGCTGGATCCCCGCGTTCTATTACCGGATCACCGCAGGGACCAACAACGTCACGACCCGACCGATCGACGCGTTCCCGAATGTGGCGACCGCCAATGCCGAAGGCTTCGCGCTGCATCGGGCATTTTATGACGGTGGCGTCCAGCAGCCTGGGTTTTTCGTCGACAAGTACCAATGGTCGGCGAACAGCTATGCCGGCAATGTGATCGCATCATCCATCCAAAACGGCAATCCGCTTTCATCAAATAGCGCACACAATGGATGGGGATCGCTGCTGACGGGGCTCACGACGGCGGACAACATCCATGGGGGGGCGATCAAGGCGGCCAAGACGCGCGGGCCGAATTTTCATTGCCTGTCGGCCTTTCAATGGAGTGCGCTCGCGTTGCTCTCCCTAGCGCATGGTCAAGCGGCGATGAGCACCTGGAATTGCGCCTGGTACGACGGCGCCGGGATCAAGAATTTCCCGAAGGGGAACAACAACAACGCCCTGGGCGATGTCGATGACGCCTCGGTCATTTATGTGGGGGATGGCTATCAGAACAGCGGGAAAACCGGCTCCGGCACTCCTTTCGCCAAAACCACGCACAATGGCCAGGACTGCGGCGTCGCGGATCTGAACGGCAATCTGTGGGAGGTCAGTCTCGGATTGACTTGTATTGCGGCCTCGACAAGCATTACCGGAGCGACCCAGGCAAACCCGTGCGTGATCACCGCTCCGGGGCACGGCAGAGCGACCGGCGATAAGGTGCTGATCGCTTACGTCGGCGGCATGACGCAGCTCAACAACCGGCTGTATCAGATCACGGTCATCTCTCCCGATACCTTCTCACTCGACGGGGTCGATTCGACCTCCTTCGGAGTTTACACGTCCGGCGGTACGGTAGCTGCCGGAACCTTCTATGTGGCCAAACAATCGGTAAGCATGAAGAATTTCACCGGCGGTAACTCGCTCGCGACAGATCATTGGGGGAGCGCTGGAGTTGCCGCAAACTTCGATCCCATCTCCATCAATTTCCGCACCGATTACCCAAACAATGCATTTGAACAAAAAATGGGCAACGGAGCCAACCAGGTGCTGTCGGAAGGGGTGAGCGGCTCGGAGTGGCTTCTGACGGGGCTCGGCTTTCCCATGCCCAATGGGATGAGTGTCCCGGGGACGAATTCTTTTGGATTGGATCGATACCTTTTGTCCTTCGTCAATGAGATGTGCTTGCTTTTCGGGGGCTCCTATACGGCCGGTACAATCGCCGGGATCTGGTCAATCGCCGCTGCTAACACTCGTACGATTAGTAGCGTTCAAATGGGCGCGCGGTCCGGCCTTTATTTGTAATCCTGTCGGAAGCGCTATAGCGCAGAAAATCAATGACATGCCAAGAGAATCCGTTCACCACGGCATTTTTTTGAGGAGTGAGTATCGTGCCATCCATTTATCGCTACCGGAAAGTCATCGACGCATTTACAACCCATCAGATGCTGTCTCCCGGTGACATCCCGTTCCAGGAGCTCTGCACGCTGGAGGATGGCTATACCTATGTATCCGTCCCGGATGGGGCCGCATTGCCCGAACAACCGTCCGTCATTGCCGCTTCGGTGGAAGCGGTGGCTTTGACGGATGAACTGCGCGAGAGAATCAAAGGCGCATCCCCCCATTGCCAAAGGATTGCGGAGCGAGTCGTCGAGCGCATCCGTGAAAAATACGACCTGAACCATGAACTTTATTTGGCCCGCATCGCCGTTGGCGCGCTCCAGGGCACCTATGTCCTACGGCCAGGCGAAGCGGAGTGGATCGCGCAGTATCAGGTAGACGTTGAAGCCGCGCGGGAGTGGGGGAGGCAGCAACGGGCGGAGTTGGGGCTCTGAGATGCCTATCGTCGACCTTCACGGCAATCCGATCACGATGCAGGAGCTGCGCGAACCGCAGACGGCGCGCACATCCTGGCTGCGCCGTGAGTTCGCGAATCATCCCTCGCGCGGGCTAACTCCCGCGAAGCTCGCCCGCATCCTCGAGGATGCCGAGCGCGGCGATCTCATCGCTCAGGCCGAGCTCGGCATGGATATGGAAGAGAAGGACGCCCATATCTTCGCCGAGCTGCACAAGCGCAAGATGGCGCTGGTCGGACTCGACTGGGAGATCCGGCCGCCGAAGGATGCTTCCGCCCGCGAGAAGAAATCGGCTTCCGCGCTGAAGGAGTGGATCGAGGATGCGTTCGATTTCGCCGATATCGTGTTCGATGCCGCGGATGCGATCGGGCATGGATTTTCGGCGCAGGAGATCACCTGGCGGCCGGAGGGATCCGGCTGGCTGCCGGAGAAAATCGAGCACCGGCCGCAGACCTGGTTCATGCTCGATCCCGACGATCGCAATCTCTTGCGGCTGCGCGATCAGTCCCCCGCCGGAGCCGAATTGTGGCCCTTCGGCTGGATTCTCCACGTCCATCGATCCCGCAGCGGGTACATCGGTCGGGCCGGGCTCCACCGCGTGCTCGCCTGGCCATTCCTGTTCAAGAACTATTCGGTCCGCGATCTCGCCGAATTTCTCGAAATCTACGGACTGCCCCTGCGGATCGGCAAGTACCCTGTCGGATCCTCGGAGGAAGAAAAGCGGACGCTTCTCCAGGCGGTCGTCAACATTGGTCACAACGCCGCCGGCATCATCCCCGAGGGAATGATGATCGAGATCCTGGAAGCCGCCAAGGGCGCTTCCGATCCCTTCCAGGCCATGATGAACTGGTGCGAGCGCTCGCAGAGTAAAGCCATTCTCGGCGGCACCCTCACCGCGGAGCCGGGCGAGGTCGGAAGCCGCTCGCTCGGCGAGGTACACAACGAAGTCAGGATTGACATCCGCAACTCCGACGCCCGCCAGATCGCGAAAACCCTGACCGAGCAACTGGTCTATCCGCTCGGGGTCCTCAACGGTTTGATCTCGGACCCGCGCCGCACCCATCGGCTCGTCTTCGACACCCAGGAAGCCGAGGATTTGGGGCTCTATGCCGATGCATTACCCAAGCTGATCAGCATCGGCATGCGCATTCCGGAGCGCTATGCGCATGACAAATTGCGCATCCCGGAGCCGGAGGGCGATGAGCCTGTATTGGGCGCTGCGATCGGGCCATCTGCATCCGATCAGCCATCGGCCGCGGCGCGTGCGAGTCTGGGGATAGCCGCAGACGATCCGCTCCATCCAGCGGAGATGATCGCCGATCGCATGGAGATCGAAGCCGCGCCGGCCCTTCGGGACTGGCTGGAACGCATCCGATCGCTGGTCGATCGGGCGCAGTCGCTCACCGAATTGCGGGATCTCCTGCTTTCCGCCTATGGGGATCTGCCGACCGAGGATCTCGCGCGCTTGATGCAGGCCGGTTTCGCCGTCGCCGATCTCTCCGGCCGCTTCGACGTCGCCGAGACCCATGGCCGGCAACGATCCTGATTTTCCATCGAGCCGACTGCAGGCGGTATTCAAGCGACCCTTCGCCGAGCAGGTGGCGTTTTTCCGCGGCAAGCTCGGCAATCTCATTCCGACCGAACGTTGGACCGATGTCTGGAAATCCCAACACGACACCGGCTTCATGGTCGCCGGCGCCATGAAGGCGGATTTGCTGGCCGATCTCGCCGCCGCCGTGGACCGCATCGAGGCCGAAGGCAAGAGCATCGACGCGTTTCGCAAGGACTTCGATGCCATCGTCGAACGGCATGGCTGGGCCTACCGCGGCGAGCGCAACTGGCGCACGCGAGTGATCTATGCCACCAACGCCTCCACCAGTTATGCCGCGGGCCGTCTGGCCCAACTGCGGGAGGGGAATTTCAGATTCTGGATCTACCGGCATTCCGATTCCGTGCTGCATCCCCGGCCGCTGCATCTGGCCTGGGATGGGCTCACCCTGCCCGCAGACGACCCCTTCTGGAAAACCCACGCGCCACCAAACGGATGGGGCTGCCGCTGTTATCTGCTCGGCGCCCGATCCGAGGCCGGCGCAGGGCGTCTGGGAGGCGATCCGGACAAGCCTGTCGATCCAAGCTGGAACGAAATCGACCCCAAGACCGGCGAGCCGGTCGGCATCGACAAGGGATGGGGCTACATGCCGGGCGAGACGGTCGTCGATACCGTGCGCCAGATGGCGCGGAAGATCGAAAAACTCCCGGCTCTTCTGGGTGCAAGATTGGGTGGCGATATCTCGCGGCATATCGCCGGGGGATTTCGATCCTGGCTCGACGAGGTGCGCACCGGGCGCCGACACGACTCAGCACTGGTCGGGACTTTGCATCGTTACGACGTGGCGGAATTGATCGTCCGCGGATACTCACCGGAATCTGCGGAAATCCTCGTCAAACCCGGCCTGATCCTCGGGCCGAAGGCCAAACGCCATGCCGATGCCGGCGATGCGCTTTCCGATTCACAGTGGGATACCCTGCCCGAACGGCTATTGGATCCGATCGCCGTGCTCTTCGATCGGAAGAATGGCAGTCTAATCTATGTGCTGCCAGGAGAGGATCGCGCTCCGCAGTTGGCAATCCGGACGGATGTCCAGTTCAAGAAGCCGAAGACGACATCCAATCTGATTGTATCGGCCTATCGGCCGAAAATGGATGACCTCCGACAGCGAATCGCTCGCGGAGACCTGGAGCTACTGCGTGGGAAGATCGAGTGACGGGGGGGCGGACGTTCCCCCATGCACGGCGCGGTTACCCGCGGTGGCGTGGACTCCGGCTTTCCTCGCCTCGTCACTCGTCTGCATAGTATAGCCATGATCACCATCGAAATCGACGACCGCGAGATCCAGACTGCGCTCAACCAACTTGCCGACCAGGTGGAAAACCTCCGGCCCGTGCTGGCGGACATTGGCGAGTATCTGATCCAATCCACCAAGAGCCGTTTCGCCACGGGCACGGCTCCGGACGGCTCGCCCTGGGCGAGGAACAGCGAGGTCACGATCGGTCGCTACCTCGATCGGTATCGGGGCAGCCGCAAGAAAGACGGCAGCCTGTCGAAACGGGGCCAGGCCCGCGCCGCAGCGAAGAAGCCCCTGATCGGCGAGACCAAGCGATTGTCCGGGGAGATCGCGCCGCGGGTCGGACCGGATACGGTCGAGGTCGGCTCCGCGCTCGAATATGCCGCCGTGCAGCAATTCGGCGCCAGGCGGGGAGCCTTTGGCCGTACCCGCCGCGGCGCACCGATTCCCTGGGGGGATATCCCGCCGCGGCCGTTCCTCGGGATCTCGGATGGGGACCGTGAAGAAATCCTTGCCATCATCGCCGAACGCCTCGAACGGGCCATGAAATGATCAGACGCCTTTTAAGGCTCTCAGGGACGCGAAAGGGACCGACCCGCCACCCTTGATCGAATCACACCCAAACTCGTTTTTTAACGGTGGTCTAACGCGGTCTCCGGGCATTCGTTAAGTGGTTGTATGATGAAATGCGACAGTGCATCCCAGTTCGCTGCCATCTGTGTCGGGATCCATGAGTATCCTCCGCCAGATTGCCGCTACGCGGAGTCCGCCACATGCTGGTTGTGCGGTGGGGATACCGGCGGCCGCGGGTGGCCGCTCCGCGAGGCCATCAAGCCGACATTTACCAATCACAACCGGGCTCGCGCGCAGAGTTCCGACGCGGTATGCCAATCCTGTGTCGCCATGGCTGCGAAAGACACGTGGGATGCCTACGTCGCGGCGCATCCCGAAAAAGGTCTGAAAATCGGTTATGCGTTGGCCTGGCGGACGTACTCTCATGTTTTCGCCGAAGGGTTGCACGATTGCCCGACACGCGACCGTTGGCGCGGCTGGCTGCTGAAGCCACCCACCCCTCCATTTTTATTCGTAGTGGCCACCAGTGGCCAGAAGCACCTGATCTTTCGTGCTCGCATAGCCCACGACCGGGAATCATTTCCGGTGCAGTTCGAAGAGGAAACCCTGTTCGTTGGCCGGCGGGACTTCGCCGACTGCTTGGCCGATTTCGAGGCGCTATATGCCTTAGGCTTTTCGAAGGATTCGATTCTGGATGGCACCTATCATCCTGCCCAACTGATAAAAGTCGGGCTCGCCATCTGGCGCCCTTTGGAAGAGAAGATCGAACGATGGCGTCGCAAGTCGCCGGATCTCATACGTCTCGCGCATTTCTGCGCGCAGAAAGCGGAGGATTCATGATCTACAATTTCGATACCGACGACCGTGAAGCAGCAACGGCTGCGCTATTGGTCTATGCCATCTATCGAAGCCGCGATCGCCGGCGCTTCAAAGTCACCCCGGACCTGTGGGGCCAAATCGAGCGATTCACCAAGGCATCAGCCAAGCGCGCGCGGAACGTCCCGGATTTCCTGGAAAAATTCAAACCCAGGCTCTCCTGCGAGACCATTCATCCGCGATGGATGGTAGCCGGCGTCCGGGGGCTGCAGGCCGTGATCGATTCTTTGCATCATACCGCCTATGTCGAATCCGCCCATGCCCGAGAATTCCTGACCGGCGTGCTGCGCGAATGCGACGAGCGCGCCGTGATCGATCGGCTTTACAAGCACACAGCCTGGATCATCCTGCTCTGCCGAGATCGGCTGGAACGCGAAAAGCCGATCGAATCCAAGATTGATGATGACGGAGAAATCGCATGATCACACGCAATGTCCGACTCACTGGGACCTTTTCTCTTCTTTCTCCACTTTCCCATATCGGCGAATCGGTCTCCACGGCTTCTTATCTCGTGCAGGAGCCGATCCTACAGCCGGATCATGTCATCGAGGAGGTGTTTTGCTATTCTGGCAATGCTTGGCGCGGCCAGCTCCGCGACCTGTGTGCGGCCTATATGCTGGACAAGCTCGGCCATGCCCGGGTGCCGCTCGATGTGTTCCATCTCCTGTTCTCGGGCGGCAAAATCGGAGGCGATCAAATCGTTGACGTCGAGGCGGCCCGCAGGATCCGCCGGGCGATCCCGATGCTCTCTTTGTTTGGGGGCGGGTTAGGCAATCAGATCCTGCCTGGCAAAGTGCGCATTTCCAATGCCTACCCGATCTGCGAGGAGGCTCGTCGGATGCTGCCGCGGAAATACCGCGATCGGGCCGAAAGCCTCAGCTACCGTGCCATGACGTTTGAAAAGAGCTTCAGCAGAAAAGACGACAGCAAAAATGAGCTCTTGGTCCCGCATATCGCAGATTCCGATTTGCCGAAGCTGACCGGTGAGGGCAGGAAGGGGGATGGCGAAGTCGCCCAGCAGATGCGCATGACCTGCGAGTTGGTCGCGGCCGGCGCCATGCTCTATACCGAAATCGAAGCCCTGGATGTGACCGATATCGAGCTCGGGTGTCTCGTCTCCGGACTCCATCGCTTCGCTGTTTCTCCGCACATCGGCGGCCAAGCGCAGCGGGGCCATGGCCGCGTCGCGTTGCATTATGAGCTGATCGATCTCGATAGTGGTGAAACCAAGGACTTTCTGCGGATTGATCATGGCCCGGCCGAACTCGCGCCGCCGGCGGAGCAGGCCAAGCAAAGCTACGACATATTCCTGCGCGAGACTTATGATGCCATGCTGGCGAGCCAGCAGACCGAAATCAGACAACTGCTCGGAGCGGCTTGATGTGGCTGGCGCGAGTGCCGATGCCGGCCGGTCCGGTCTACTCGATACATCAATATCTCTGGAGCTATTTCGATCTCGACCGTGGCGAACCACGGCCATTTTTGTACCGGATCGAATCGGATGGAATCGTCATGCTTTCCCGGATCAAGCCGAGTTGTCCGGCGAGATGCATCGAGATCGAAGCGGGCCGAGCCTATCTATTCGAGGCATTGATCTCGCCGGTAAATGGCGGTCACCGTGCCGGTGCCAAGAAAAACTGGCGCGCGATCGAAGGCAATGAGGCGCGGCGCGCATGGCTTGTAAGGAGAGTCGATGGAGCGGAGTTGAGATTCGTCCATTTTTTCGATCGCGAGCCATTGCGATTTCTGCGGCCCGGAGGTATTCGGGTACTAGTCACCCGTTGTGTTGCGCGCGGCGTGTTTTATGTGCGCGACCGGGCGGCATTCACTGAGGCCGTCTTGCGCGGCCCCGGCAAAGGGAAGGTGTGGGGGTGTGGGCTGATCTATTTGCCGGAAATCATGGCTTGATTGGTTTTTATCTTAAATAATTCCCAGAATGCTGCATGCATGCGCCGTTCACCTGCTTCCCATTGTTCCCAGGTGCGCGCGCTGGCATGCACGCATGCAGCCGCTTCTGCCTGGGTCATCCGCGCCAGAATCCGTGCGGTGTAAATTTGCTCTGGCGTTGGATGATCACCATGAGAAATCGGCGTTTTTCTTTTCTTGCCTCGGCCCGAAAACCTGCGCATGGATTTCGGGAATCGTTGTTCAAGTGCTGCCAGTGCGCGCCGGAGTTTCGGCCACTCTGGATCAGCCATCAGTTCGGTGGCATCTCGCGCGCTGCGAATACGCCGAATCATCCGCGCTCGCTCATCTCTGGATGAGCGACTGCGCAGTTTGCGCAGTGCATGTCCGAACCCGGGCAAGGCTTGGCACATTGCCGCGTTATGGCTTGCTATCCATTCATGGGCGGCGAGCAGTTGATGTGCGGTTGGATGGACATGATCAAGTTCTCCGATTACGTGCACCACGTCATGCCTGTTGCGCACCCCGGACGGCGATTCGCCTTCCGGGTGACGCATAATGACCAGGAGCCGGACTTCGCCCCTGGTCAGGATATGAGGTGAGAGGATCATGCCGTATGCAGATCGAGCAGCGTACCGTCCTCTGACCACTCGGCAATTAAGCCGGCATCCGCCAATTCCCCGGTCGCCTCGGCAGCAGCGACGATCGAAGAAATCATTGCAGCCTCTTCGGCATCGACCTCCGTTTCCAAGTCACCGCCGATTAGCACACGAGGATCATCCGCTGTGAGGCCGTGACGATTTGCCACAACACGGCGTGCATCGCGGCGTATCTCATACAGAGCAGCAATTTTTTCTAGCTCATTCATGAGTCACCTCTCAGTTTTTCCACGGTTGCGACGAGATCGGCGAAGGATGCCGATCGGAGTTTTGCGATGAGGGTCTGACCGGCCTCTTCATCGGCGAACTCGGAATCCTCCACCTCATCTGCCAAATGGCGGATCAAGAGCGGCTCTACAAAGCTCCCCATTAAGCAGGATACGAGGATGAATGCCTCCCGTTCGGTCATCACCACTCCGTGGCGCTTTACGATCTCTGCATAGCGCTCGGCGATCGCCGGTAGCTTGGAGATATCGACTCCGAGCTTGTCGGCCGCCATTCGCGCCGACTGGATGCACTCATTGATGTAACTTGAGACGTTCTGCCCTTCCGGGCGGGTGGACACAAAAGCCAACGTCTCTTTGTTGAGGCGGATGGTAGGGCGGTCGGTTGCCATCACGCTCTCCCCGGCTGGTGAGAAATCCCGCCGCCAAGGAGATCTTCGGCGAGGGCCTCACGAATCAAGTCCTCGGCGACTGGGTCGGGGTCTCCGCCACGCGCGCGGTGCTCCGTGTACCAGGCTACGATCAAGCCGGCCACATTGTCCTCGTGCGACTCGAGTAACAGGGCCGGATCGATCTCGCTTGCGGCGCAGATGCGCTTGATCGCATCCAATCGGAATGTTATTCCGCCGGTTCCCGGATCGCGAGCCAGATCCAGGGCCTGGAAGTCCAGCCCTTCTGGGATCGAGATTTGGATCGTAATCTTCTTCATCGCTTGCTCCCAAGGTAGGCGCGGGCTGGCAGCCCGCGCCCATTGATGATTCAATCGGCCGCGTATTCCCGGCTGAGTCTTAGCTCACCAACCGTAAGCTCGACTCTCACGCTGTGCCGGGTTATTGCCGGGGCATCGGGATATCCTTTGATCCACCCCGTGTGCCGGCGCAGAGTGCATTTCGCGTCTGGATGTTCGGCGCGGATCGCCTCCTCGATCCGCTCCAGCGCGCTGAACAGGGCTTCATCGCACTCGGTCTCGTCCACGGCCAAGAAATCGACTTTTGCGTATGCCAATAGCTCATCGTCGAGCTGGCCGGAAGCCGCATTGATCACCTCATCGGCTGTGATTTTTTGATGCCGTAGGAAGCCGTCCAAAGCTCGGAATGCCTTATCCCTGATCCCATCGATGATTTCCTGTTCCGGCAACATTCCGCGTGAGAAACGCTTTCGCTGGCTTTCCGTGCCGTACTGCAAAACCCATTCCTTCAGTTGTTTTTCGCGACGCTCCTTTGCCGCCTTCTCCTCTTTCTCACGCGCCACTTTTTCTGCAGCGCGTCTAGCCTTTTCTTCCATGTTGAGCCGCTCAATCTCCGCCGAGACTTTCTGAGCAAGCGTAGCCACACGTGGGTCTTGCAGCACCCGCGCGCGCACCTCATCCATATTCTGGAGTGGCCAGAACCAGCTATCCCCCAATTTCGAGGTGAAAATGCCGTTCCGAGACAGGATTAGATCGCTTGGGTCGCAGTCCAAAATCCTCTGCGTCTGCACCTTCACGGCCTCCTCGATAGCCCGCTCCCTAATTGCCGCTTTCTCCTCTTCCAGCCGCGCCACCTCCTCCAGTAAGATCGGGATGTCGTCCACCCTCCCAAGCCCGGGTAAATTAATAATCGGCAAATATTCCTCTCTGCCATCCGGCAGGAGGATGCGCTCAAGTTTGAGCGAAGCCAGCGCTTTACGCTGGCGATCTGTCAGAGTTGACGGATTGACATCCACGATGATGTTGTCGTACATGTCAGTCCCGGCGAGCGCCGCGGCGGCGCGATCCAGTTTGATTGCGATCTGGTGCTTTTTCATCTTCTTCATCTCCTAGAGATGGCCTTCGGCCCAAGGCCTCCGGCGAACCCCGAAAACCGTCGGGTCGGCGGTCGGGCTGTCTGCCCGACTTGGAAATATTGTCTGACAAGATGTCCGACGCGTCAAGTAGTTTGACTGCGAAAATGTCAAAAATTTTTGAGCCTGTCATCGTCACCGCCCATCTCGCTAACGGCTTCGCCCATAACGATCCATGGAGCCCGTCCATCGATGGTGTCCTCGGATATTGGGCTTTGCGCGAGAAGTTGGGCGATGAGCAATTCGCCTGCCAGCAAATCGATAGCAGCGCCATGCGACCGGTCGAAGGCCTGCCGCTCGGCGTCGAACGGCACGGCGATTGGTGGTGGTATCAGGCCTCCGCGCCGATTTATCAAGGTCGGACCGAGTTCTTGCGCTACTTCCACCGCCGCTTCGATATGCAGCACGCCGAGCGCTACATGAAGCCCAAAAAGGGACGGGTGGACATCAAATGCGGACCTTTCAAAGTCTACCGACTCTCCGCCAAGATCACGGTATGCGATCGCGTCGAATGGCATTGCATTGGTGATCTTGGCGAGATCGAGCGCTTATTGCGGCGTTGCTCGGCGATCGGTTACAAGATCGGCGCCGGTAATGGCTGGGTGCTGCATTGGGAAGTGCGGGCCGGCGGAGATCCAAATCTGGCGCGTTATTTTAGGCCGCTGCCGGTCGAATTCGCGGATCTGCATGGGATTGGCGGCATCAGGCTGGAATGGGGCATCCGCCCGCCAGTACGGATCCGAGAGAATCAGACTTTATGCATCATGCCGAATTAGAAACCTTTCGGCTTCACGCACGGCTCCCGTCTTTCCGCCGGCGCGTGCGCGAAGCCATGAGCATCGTTCGGCAGGCGACGGCGATAGGCGGGGTCTGGGCTTGCTGCGTATCCGGCGGAAAGGACAGCACCGTCCTTACCGATCTGTGCGTGCGGACAGGATGGCGCGGGCCGCTATTCAACTTCCGGGATCCTGAGACGCCGGATGAAAACACCGAGCTGTGCGCGCGGTTGGCCGAGCGCTACGGGCTGGATCTGGAGATCTGCGATGTGCCTGGCGCTTTCGATGTGTACGAGGAGATCGGGCATTTCTTTACCTATCCGACCACGGATGCGGAGCGGGCCGCCACGAGGGCGATGATATCTGGCTGGAAGCGCGTCGTTGGCGAATTCACACAGGCCCAAGGGTGGTCTGGGCATTTCTGGGGACTACGCAAGGGTGAAAGCCGGCCAAGGAATCTGATGCTCGCGAAAAAAGGCCCGATCTATCGCGTCCATGATCGTCCAACCTGGACCGCATGTCCGCTTGCGCGCTGGACCGGCAGGGATGTATGGGCCTACACAGTGAAATATGATCTTCCGTGGCTGAGCTGCTACGATGACGCGCAGGACAAGGAAAGGCAGAGATCCCAGCCCATATGGCTGTCGGAAGAGAGCGTATGGGCCTTTGGCCAAGGGCAAGAAATGCGCAGACGCGACCTGAAAAAGTGGATCGAGCTTATCCGTCGATTCCCGGAACTTTCTCAATTCTCATAATCCAGCGATTCATCATCGAAAAGAGGACGGATTTTGCCGCCCGGGCTCAGAAAGTCTGCGGGAATCGTTCCGCCTTACGATCTCTCGTCATGGTCGGCATGATGCCGGACCTCGGCCCGGCATTCGACGATCGGAAGCGGTTCCCGTCACTATAGGGCCATGCCAGCGATATGCTGGATGCATGATCGCCAGCCGCCGCGACATCGCCGCCCTTTCCATCGCTCTCGATCCTGGCAACCTGGGGACGGTCCAGCTTTTCCCGGCCGGGCGGTTCTCCGCCCGCGACGGTCGTCCGGCGACATCGTCTGGGATCGACGAATGGATCCTCGACGACGATGCGGCCGCAAGCCTTCTCGCCGCGGCCCGGGAGCGGAAAACTCCCTATGTCATCGACTACGAGCATCAAAGCCTCAACGCACTAGAGAATGGGCAGCCGGCCCCGGCCGCCGGCTGGTTTTCGCGGCTCGAATGGCGTCCTGGTCAGGGACTATTCGCGGTCGACGTGCAATGGACTGAGCGGGCCCGCGCGTACATCCAGTCCGGTGAGTACAAATACCTCTCGCCGGTATTCACTTTCGACCGCAAAACCGGACGCATCACCGATCTGCACATGGCCGCGTTGACCAATGTCCCGGCGCTCGACGGCATGCTGCCAGTCGCGGCATCCAGTTCATTCCCCGTCATGGAGAAACCCATGCATCCATCCCTCAAAAAATTATTGGAAATCGATTCGGATTCGCCGAGCGATCAGGAGATCGAGGCGGCATGCGAGCGTCTCGCTACGAAGATCTCAGGCTACGAGACGGAAGTCGCCGCGTTGAAGGAAAAAACGCAGGCCGCCACGGATCCGACGAAGTATGTTCCGATCGAGGCGCTCAAGGAACTCCAGCAGGAGTTCGGAAAGCTTCGGATGCAGCATGAATCACGGGAGCGGGAGGCCCTGATCGAGGCGAACCGGGCCAAGCTTCCGACGCCGACCCTCATCGACTGGGCGAAATCCCAGCCGATCGAGGCACTCAAGGCCTATCTCGAATCGGCCCCGGCAATCGCTGCGCTCACGGGGGCGCAGACCGGCGGCAAGGGGCATGCCGGCGGCGATGGCCTTTCGGACGAGGATCTCGCGGTCTGCCGGATGCTCGGCCTGAAAACCGAAGAACTGAAAAAAGTTAAGGGAGTCTCGTGATGGTCGCACTCACAGCAGAACGCAATACCCAGGAGCGGACCGGCGAGGTTTTCTCGTTTCCTGTCAAGGCCAGCACCCGGTGCTTGGCCGGCGGGCTCGCGGTGATCGACGCGGGCTATGCCGCCCCGGGCCGCACGGCTACCGGGCTGATCGCTGCGGGTCGATTCGAGGAGACCGCGGACAATTCTTCGGGCGCCGCTGGTGCGATCCGGGCACGGGTCCGGCGCGGCGTGTTCAAGTTCGTGAATAGTTCCGGAGGCGACCTCATCGCCCAGGCGGACATAGGGAACGATTGCTTCATCGTCGACGATCAGACGGTGGCGAAGACCAATGGCACCAATACACGGTCGCGCGCCGGGAAAATCGTCGCCGTCGACAGCGATGGCGTCTGGGTCCAAGTCGGCATCGGCTGGTAATCCGAACCAACGAATCGGAGCTCATCCTCATGCAAATCACCCCAAGCACGCTCAAATCCCTTTCCGACGGCTTCAATGCCGCTTTCCTCCGCGGCATCGAATCGGTCCAGCAGCAATGGCCGATGGTCGCGATGGAGGTACCGAGCGCTTCGCGACTCGAGAACTACGGCTGGATGAAGGATCTGCCGGGAATGCGCGAATGGATCGGTCAGCGCGTCGTGCACAATCTCGAGTCCGTCGCGTATCAGATCGTCAACAAGCATTGGGAGCACACAATCGGCGTCGACCGCAATGACATCGAGGACGACAATCTCGGTCTGTACTCCCTACGATTTTCCCAGCAGGGGGAAATCGCAGCGCGTCATCCAGACCAATTAGTCTGGTCGATGCTGCTGAGCGGGTTTACCTCGCTCGCGATGGACGGCCAATACTTTTTCGACACCGATCATGTCGGCTACAACGTGGATGGCACGGAGACCACCTGGAGCAACTATCAATCCGGAGCCGGAAATCCATGGTTCCTGATGGATCTATCGCGATCCTTCATGAAGCCGATGGTGTTCCAGCGCCGAACCCAGGTGCAGTTCATCCGCAAGGATCGCCCGGAGGACGACAATGTGTTCATGGAACGGACGTTCCTCTATGGGGCTGATGCCAGGTACAACGCTGGGTTCGGTTTCTATCAGCTCGCCTACGCATCGAAAGCGACGCTGGATGCGACGAACTATGCGGCCGCGCGCGCGGCGCTCCAATTGCAGCGGCGGCCGGACGGCTCCGCGCTCGATGTCCGTCCGACCCATCTCGTCGTCGGCCCGTCCAACGAGGCGGCGGCGCGGAAGCTCCTGCTCGCGGAGCAGGATGCGAGCGGCGCGACCAACGTCTGGCGCGGTTCGGCGGAAATCCTGCTGGTGCCGGCGCTCGGCTAAGGAGGAGTCATGATCCGCATCACGTCGAAGCGGCACGGATTCCGGCGCTGCGGGGTCGCGCATCCGGCCGCGCCGACCGAATATCCGGACGACCGGTTTACCGAAGAGGAATTGGCTCGGCTCCAAGCCGAGCCGATGCTCACGGTCGAGGTATTCCAGGACGCGCCGGCGGATGAATCCGCGCATGAAGCCAAACGCAAAGGCAAATCCTCGTGAGTTATTGCACTCAGGCCGATCTCGAGAAGGTGCATGCCGAGGAGTTCCGGCAGATGGCCGACCGCTTCGGTACCGGGGAAATCGACGCCGGCGTCGTCCAGGAGGCGATCGATCTCGCCTCCGGGCTAATCGACCGGTACGTCTCGCGCCGGTATCGCATCCCGCTGGCGCAGGAAAATGCGATCCGCAAGATCGCCGTCGATCTGGCCTGGTACGAGTTGCAGAAGACCGCCCCGACAGAGGCCGCGCAGAAAAATCGCGACGATGCGATCCGCTTCCTCAAGGATGTGGCCTCCGGCCTGATCGATCTCGGGCCGGGTCAGGCGCGAGCCGATGCATCGGCCGGAATCGGGCTGCCGGAAATCCAGTCCGCAGGCCGAGTCTTTGATCGTTCGACCTCGTCGGATTTCATCTGATGTCGACCTATTTCGCGCAAATCCTCGCGCGCATCGAGAGCCGCATGCCGGAACTACGGCAGATCGGTGTCGCAGCCGGGCTCGAGCAAGCCGTAGACGCGCTGCGGGCCTACCCGAGCGTATTCCTGTATCAGCCTTCCGAATCGGCCGCCGAGAATGAAAATCTCGATGGTGTGCTGCAGCAGGTAACCGACCGTTTCGGCGTGCTGATCGCCGTGCGCGATCTTTCCGACGCCCGCGGCGAAGCCGCATTGCGTCAGATCGATGTGCTGCGTCGGGATCTTAAAGCGGCGCTCCTTGGATCCTGGGAGGACCCGACGGACGTGCCGCCCGAGACGATCGAATACCAGGGCGGAAGTCTAGCCTATGCGAAGGACGGCACATTGATTTGGCTCGACAATTTCATTTCCCATCATCTGGAGAGAGCTTGAAATGGCAACCGATATCAGAGGCCAGGGTACCAAATTCCGCATTTCCACCGCCGAGGGCTCGCCGATTGTTATCACCGGAATTTCCAAGGCCAACCCGGCGGTAGTCACGGCAAACAACACTTTGGCCGCCCAGGACATCATCTATACCGGCGAAGTCGTAGGCATGACCGAAGTCAACGGCCGCGCTTTCGTCGTCGCCTCGCCTACCGGAACCAGTTTCCAGCTCAAGGGGATCGATTCGACCGGATATAACACTTACGTTTCCGGCGGCACAGCAAAGAAGCAAACCATGACCGATGTCGGCAACGTCAAGAGCTTTGACGGCTTCGATGGCGAGGCGGACGAGATCGACGTGACCGACTTCGACTCGGTGGCAAAAGAGTTCGGGCTCGGATTGCAGGATTTCGGATCGATCTCGATGGAAATCGGGCTAGATAGCTCGAACGCCGGACAGTCCGCGATGCTGGCCGCAAAAAACGCCGGATCCGCGAAGGTATTCACGATCACGCTCAGAAACGGGCTCGTGGCCGCATTCGTTGGGTTCGTGAAATCGTTCTCGGTGTCGGCGGCCCCGAACAATACCGTGCGCGGGCGCGCATCCATCAGGATCACCGGCCTTCCGACCTTCTTCGTCTGATGGCGCTCCTCAAACGATCCCAGATCGATCGACCGGTCCGTAAGCGCGAAGCCATGGATTGCCCGGAGCTTTGCGGCGAGGTGGTGGTGCAGGCGCTGTTGCTGCGCGACAAGATCGAATTTCTCCAGGAGGGCTCGGGTGCTGGTCACGTGTCGCGCCTCCTGGCCGCGACCGTGGTGGACGCGGACGGCGAACCGTTGTTCACGGCCGATGAGTGGGAGGTATTCGGAGCCGATCACATCGAGGCGGTGAACCGGCTGTTCGAGGTCGCCGCGAGACTCTCGGGACTCTCCTTGGAGCATGCCGAAAAAAAGTCCGAAGGCCCGAGCGCCGGTTCCTCCACCGGCTAGCGCTGGCTCTCGGGCGGACCGTCGATGAGCTTCTCGATACCATGAGCGCCGAGGAGCATGGGGACTGGGAAGCCTATGCCAGGATCGAGCCGTTCGGCGAGGAACGGGCCGATCTGCGTTCGGCCATGATCGCGGCGCTCCTCGCCAACATCCACCGGGACGGAGATAGGCATCCGGAGCCGTTCCAGATCGCCGATTTCTTGCCACGCTTCGGCAGCCACGAGCCGGATGACGCAGATCCGGAAAAAATCGAAGAAGCCATGATGCGCTTCTTCCATAGCCGCAAACCAATCGATTGACATGGCCGGCGCTATCGAATTCGGCATCAAGCTCAAGGTCGACAATCGGGAAATCGCCGGCAAGCTGATTGCATCCGTCAACGATATCCGCAAGGTCGCCCAGGAGTCCGGCGAGATCGGCCGGCGCAGCGCGGAATCATCGCGGGCGGTGGAACGGCTCTCTTCGGTCTTGCGCAATATGGCCACAGTCGCCGCCGGCGTTTTCTCTTTCCGGGAGATGACCTCGACCCTGGCCGAGTTCGACCGTCTCAATGCGAGTCTCAAGACCGTCACGGGCTCCATGGAGAGCGCCCGCGTCGCGATGGATTTCATCCGCCGTTTCGCGACCGAGACCCCGTTCGAGCTGCAGGAAGTCACCGAGGCCTTCATCCGCCTGAAATCGCTCGGGCTCGATGCGAGCGAAGAAGCGCTCCGCTCGTTCGGCAATACCGCTTCCGCCATGGGGAAGCCTCTCATGCAGTTCGTCGAGGCCGTGGCCGATGCGACCACGGGTGAATTCGAGCGGCTGAAGGAATTCGGGATCCGCGCCAGCCAGGAAGGTGAAAAGGTCGTCTTCACGTTCCGCGGTGTCTCCACCACGGTGCGCAAGGAGGCCGGCGAGATTGCCGCGTATCTCCGGCGCATCGGCGAGACGGAGTTCGCCGGCGGCATGCGCGACCAGATGAATACCATCGGCGGCGCGCTTTCCAATCTTCGGGACGCCTTCTCGAATTTCGTCGATTTTCTCGGGAATCTCGGTATCCGGGATGCATTGATGCGCTCTTTCAGCGGCGTGATCGAGTTCATTCAGGGAATCCAGAAACAGCTCAATGCCGTTTTCGGCTCCGGAATGCAGGCGCAGATCGACGCCTATGAGGTGCGACTGACGGAGCTCCGAGGGAAGCTCGACAATCTGCGCTCGATTATGAAGACCCCAGTCGTGGGAGGTTTGCTGGCCTCGCCCGAAGAGATCCGCAGGACCGAACAGTCGATCGCGGATATGGAGTCGCAGCTCGAGCACATGCGGGCGGTGCAAAGGGCGCAACAATCCGAGCAGGATCGGCTCCTGTCCTCCATCGCGTCGCCTGGCGGAGGGCCGTCATCCACGGCGATCGACACCAAGCCAAAGAAGGCGAAGACATCCATCGCCGACGACGCCCGCCAGGAAATCCAGGCCCGCATCGCCGCCGTCCGCGACGGCATCGAGCGCGAGCGGCAATTGCTCGAGTGGGCGCGCAACCTCGACGTGCTCAAGGCTGGCGAGAACGCCGAGGAAAAGTTACGCATCGAGCAGAAATACCAGCTCGATCTGCTCGATCTGCGCCGGCGGGAACTGGAGCAGGCCATCGATCTCAAGCGGCAGGAAGCGGCCACGATTGCGGACCGCGGCCAGAAGGCCAGGGCGACCCAGGAACTCAAGTCCCTGGAACAACAGTACCGGGATATCGTCGTCGAGCGCCAATACATCGAGCAGACCGGCGAGATCAAGCTGTTGGATCTGCAGCGGCAAAAAAAGGATGAACTGCGGCAGATCTATCTCAAGTACGACGAAATGGCTGCGGCCATCGAGCGGGTGCGCGAGGATGCCAAACGCGCCTTCGAATTGGGGGCGACGGACCGGCAAATGGAAATGATCGTCGCGGCCGGCAACCGTCAGATCGAGGGTCTCGCGCAGCGCACGGAGACCGTCTCGGAAGCCTGGTCACAGTTGGGGCTCGCCTTCCAGTCCGCCTTTTCCAATGCGATCGTCAGCGGGAAGTCCTTCGGGGATGTTCTCAAAGGGTTGGCGGTGGATCTCCTGCAGATGAGCATCCAGTTCGCCCTCATCAAGCCTCTGGTCGAGTCCCTTTTCGGCACCGGCAAGGGCGGCGACAAAGGATGGATCGGCACAGGCCTCGGAGCGCTCGCAGGACTCTTAGGCTTCGAGAAGGGTGGCGTGATGACTTCCCGAGGTCCTCTGCCACTGCGGAGGTATGCCGGCGGCGGCATCGCCTCCTCGCCCCAGCTTGCCCTCTTCGGCGAAGGGTCGAGACCGGAGGCGTTCGTCCCCCTGCCCGACGGCCGATCGATCCCGGTGAGCTTCCGTTTTTCCGGGGCCGGCGTGCGTTCCGGCGGCGGTACCCATGTCGAGGTGATCGATCAGCGCGGATCCGGCGCGCCGATCGAGGTACAGCGCAGCCGCGACGCGGCCGGCAACGATCGCATCCGCATGTTGGTGCGCGATGAGATCAAGGTGGCCATCGCGAGCGGCGCGTTCGATTCTGTCATGTCGTCGAACTATAGCCTGCGCAGGCCGGGGGCGGTGCGCTGATGCCAGCCTCAGTGAACTGGCCCGCGAGTCTTCCGGTCATGCCCCGCATGGAGGGGTATCAGGAGAAGGCGCAGAATGCCGTGCTGCGCACCGACATGGAAATGGGCCCGGCCAAGCAGCGCCGCCGTTTCACTGCGGCGAGTCTGTTCATCCAATGCCAATATGTGTTCACCCAGTCGCAGTCGGTGACATTCGAATCCTTCTATCACAGCGACCTCAAGAAAGGGTCGCTGCCCTTCAATTGGACCCGTCCGCGCTACAATACCGCCTGCGTCGCCCGCTTCACTGACCCGCCGCAGATCATCATCGTTGCAGGCCGCTACCGCATCTACTCCGTTAATCTGGAGATCCTGCCGTGAGGACGCTAACGCTCCAAGGCCTGCAATCGCTCCTGGCTCAGGAGACCGACAGCTCTTGGCATTGCGCCATCACGATCGCCGCGCCGTCGATGACGACCGCGCGATTCATCCAGAATACGGTCGATGTGGTCTACGGCGCCAATACCTATTTCGCATCCGCTTTCGAGTTGGTGCTGGCGCAGGATTCCGAGGAATCGGTGCCACAGGTGACGATCCGCGTCGACAATGTGGGGCGCGAGATCATCGCCGGGATCCGGCAAGCCACCACGGCTCCCGACATCGACCTCGAGATCTTCCGCATCGACGGGGCCAGTGTGGTGACTCGAGAAATCGGCCCGGTACGCTACAACCTGCTCAGCGTCAGGGCTGATGCTCTGGTAATCGAAGGGAATCTCGGCTACCTCACCGATTTCCTCAACGAGGCCGCGACCAAGGACCGGTTCACACCATCCATCGCCAAGGCGTTGTTCTCCTGATGGAGTGGTGGGGACGATACATCGGCATCCCGTTTCGCGACGGGGGACGCGACCGTTCGGCATGCGATTGTTGGGGGCTCGTGCGGCTGATCTATCGCGATGAGCTCGGCATCGATCTGCCGGACGGGACGGGATATGCCCATGTCCGCGACGGCGAAGGGATTTCGCGCATTTGCGATTCGCTCCTGCTCGATTGGTATCCGATCGTCGGCAAGCCGCGCCCGTTCGACGTGCCGCTGTTTCGCCTGGCGAAGGGTTGCGCGCATGTAGGCGTGATGATCGATGGAGTCCGCATGGTGCATGCCGCACAGGGCAAGGATTCGTGCGTGGAGCCTTGTTTCCATCTGGGGCATCCGACCTTCTATCGGCACCGGGAGATCGGATGATCACGGTCGTCTATCGTCCCTCTCCCTTCGCCGAGCCGTATGTCGCCGACGCGCCGGCTGGCCTGAGTCTCATCGAAATCGCAGGTCGCAGATACGATGATCTGCGCATTTTTCTTGGCGATGATCCGAATCCGGTACCGGCCGAGGAATGGTCGCTCACCTATCCGGCCGATGGCGCTACGATCCTGTTGATCCGCATCCCGAAGGGGCCCATGAAGGCGCTGCCGGCAATCTTCGCCGCGATCGCCCAGGCCACCGCGGCGGCGGCTTTTGCGGCCGGCGTTTCCGGGTCGGTTTTCGGGATCGGCACCGCCGCATTGGTCGGATCCGGTGTGGCTACTCTCGCGACGGCCGGACTGGCGATCGGACTGACGATGCTGCCGTCGCTCATCATGCCGCAGCCTCCGACCTCCTCGCCGCAGTTCTCCGGGGGTGCGATCGGGGCGCGATTCCTAGCTCTGACCTCGGGCAGCAATCCGCTCGCGAAGTTCGACGTCATCCCGAAGCTCTACGGCACCTTCCGCATCGAGCCGCCGCTCGCCGGCGGCTACTACAGCGAGATTCAGGGCCAAGATCAATATCTGCACATTCTTCTCTGCCTCGGCTACGGCCCGATCGCGATCGATGGGCAGATCCTCGGACAGGGTTATCCGGCACTGACAGGATCGACAGCGACATCATCGCAGAAGCAACTGATCAAAATCGGCAACACGCCGATTTCCTCGTTCGGCGACATCTCCTGGATGATCGGCACGCCGCAGCAGATCGCCGACGGCAAGATCTACAACAAGGACGTCGACGAGCAGCAGCTCTCGATCGCCATGGATACATCGATCCAGCAGGGGGCCTATCCGGATACGTTCACCATGGTCGCGGAGCCGAATCCTCCAGCGGTCACGCGAACCTCCGCCGCCGGGCCGGATCGCATCGGCGTCGATCTCGCTTTCCCGAGTCTGTACTGCATCAATTCCAACGGAATCACGGGTCGCGGAGGAGCGAGATTCAAGATCGAGGTGCGAAAGACCGGCCAGACCGGCTGGACGCTGATCAAATCGGACTGGGATATCATTGACTACACCTACAATCCAGTCCGGAAGAACTGGACTTTCGACGTCCCGGACCAGAGCCACACCGGTACTTGGGACGTCCGCCTCACGCGCACCCATTCTTTCATCAGCGGTAACAAGGCCGTCTCGATCAACGGCACATGGACGGCTCTGCGCTCAGTGATCCGCACCGCGCCGTGGAACTACGACACCGCCCAGGGCGGCATCGACAAGGTTATGCTGATGGCGCTGCGGGTGAAGGCGACCGGCCGGCTCAACGGACGGGTCGACACCATTTCGATCGTGGCCCAGTCGGTCCTTCCGGTCTACGATCCAGGCACCCAAACCTGGACTCCGACGGCCACCAACAACCCGGCCTGGGCCTATATCGACGCGCTCAAAGGGCCGCAGTGCGACAAGCCGCTGACCGACGATCAGATCGATCTGACGGCGATCGTCAACTGGGCGAACGCATGTGCGGCAAACGGCTACGAATATAACTGGTACCACAACCAGCAGGAGACTCTGATCCAGCGCATCCGCGCCATCGCCACTACCGGACGGGCGGCATGGACGCTGCGCGACGGCAAGTTCTCCGTGGTGCGGGACGCCGATTTCACCCCGGTGCAGCTCATCTCGCCGCGCAATAGCCGCGAATTTTCGTTCGAACGCCGGTTCCCGGTGATCCCGCATGCCCTCCGGGTGCGCTATATCAACAAAGATACCTGGGATGTGGACGAGCGCATCGTTTACGACGATGGCTACTCCGAGGCAAATGCAACCCGGTATGAACTCCTGGAAACCCAGGGGATCACGAGCGCGAATCAGGCGTGGAAGGAGGGTCGCTATTTTCTCGCCGTCCTGAAGCTTCGACCCGAGACCTATCGGGTCACGATGGACATCGAAAATCTGGTCCTGCAGCGCGGCGATTGCGCGCTCCTGGGACATGATTCGCTGCTCGTCGGCCTCGCCTACGGCCGCATCGTGTCGATCTCCGGCAACAATGTCACCGTCGACGAATTGCTGACGATCGAATCTGGCAAGACCTATGCGATCCGCATACGCCGTCAGGACAATACCTGTGTCGTTTCCCAGATCAGCACGCCGATTGGAGATACGTATACCGTCACGCTGGCGAGCGCTCTTTCCGGCATCGCCGCCGGAGATCTGTTCGCCTTTGGCGAGTACGGCTACGACACGATCCTCG
The DNA here is from genome assembly GCA_035559395.1 of Methylococcus sp. Taxonomy (GTDB): domain Bacteria; phylum Pseudomonadota; class Gammaproteobacteria; order Methylococcales; family Methylococcaceae; genus Methylococcus. Next base: position 26,823 of record DATMAX010000009.1, read on the forward strand.
TCAAGGTATCGGAAGTCCGTTATCGGACGGACCTGTCGGCCGAACTCACCCTCGTCCCCGCCGCGCCGGGTGTGATCGATGCCGAGAGTGGAACCATCCCGCCGTGGCAGCCAGGCATTCCGCCTCCATCCCCGAACGACAAACCGCCGATCCCGGTCATTTTGTTTCTCGCCGTGGGAGGCGAAACCCAGCGTCTGGGATCCGACGGCATCTGGCGCGCCGACGTCAACGTGGCCTGGTCGCTGCCCTCCTCTCCGGTTCAGGTCGATCAGATCGACGTGCAGTATTGGACGGAATTCGAGGGCTCGGTCTCCAACCCTCGCGTCGATTCAGTCTCTTCGGATCGGAGCCAGTACACCATCACCGATATCCGTACCGGCGCGACTCTGCACGTACAGCTCCGCTCGCGTTCCGTGAACGGCGTCTATTCGGACTACTCAGGCGAGCAGACCATCGTCGTCCAGGTCGCGACCGGGCCGCGCGTAACGGCGAGCGTAGTGCTGACGGTAACACCCGTGAATCCTGCGCCGGGGGACACCGTCACGTTGACGGCGACCGTGTCCGGGTACAACCCGACCGGATCGGTCGCATTCAAGGACTATACCGATGTCATCGGTACCATATCGCTGTCCAACGGCGTCGCGATATTGACGACCACCGGGTTGGGGCTCGGTACGCATGAACTCATGGCGGTGTATTCGGGCGACAACAACAATACTGCCGCGACCAGCAATCTGGTCAAGCTCGTCGTGGGCGCATCCTGGGCCGGCCCTCCCGCGGCTCCCTCGGGCCTCAACGCCCTCGGGGATAACTTCCAGATTCACCTATGGTGGAGCAACCCCTATATCGGTGATTACGCCGTCACCGAGATCTGGGGCAGTCAGACCAATAACCGCTCGACCGCTGTCAAGCTTGGCGAGATTGCCGGCCAGGCGTGGACGTTCACCGAATACGATGGCTCCCCTTTGACTGGTGGGCAGACGTGGTACTTCTGGGTACGCAATCGAGACACGGAAAATCTCATCAGCAACTGGACCCCGAATACCACGACCGGCGTTGCTGCAACCGTCTCGGCCTCACCGCAGAAATACCTCGACCTTCTGACCAACTCCATCACCCGCACGCAGCTCTGGGACGATCTCGGCGGGCTGGTGGACAACATCCGTAATCAGCTCGTCTGGAAAATCGACGACGATGGCTGGGTCTCAGGTTTCGGCCTGGCGTCTTCGCGGGTGAATGGGGAGCCCTTCAGCGACTTCATGATTCGGGCAAACCGAATCTCCATGGGCACGCCCAGCTCTCCAGCCAGCAAGACCGCGGTGACGAGCCTCACTCGTTCCGGCACGACAGCCACGTGCAACGCTACGGCGCACGGTTTGCAAGTGAACGAGTGGTTCGTGCTTCAGAACGTCGCAGAATCTGGCTGGAACGGACTGCACAAAGTCGTGTCCAGCACGGCGAATAGCTTCACTTTCACCGTGCCGGATACGATCTCGGCCACGACCACGGTGCAATCCGGGAAGCCGGCGCGGTACGTGTTTCGTCGTCCGGACGAAATCCCGATTTCTTCGCTCACCCGTTCGGGCACGACAGCCACCGCGACGACCGTTGCCCCACACGGGTTGTCGGTCGGGCAGTGGTTCATGATCATGAACGCCACTGCGGGGAACTCTTGGAACGGGTCGTTCAAGGTGACTGCGGTGCCGAACTCGACCCAAGTGCAGTTCACGGTCGACAACAACGGCACGACCTTCCCCACTCCCGCGACGGCGGAAGCCGGGCAGGTACTGATCCTCAACAAGGCGAACATTCCGTTCATCGTACTGACCCGCCCCACGGTGATCGATGGTGTAACCATCCCCGCCGGCGTATTCATGAACGAGACGTACATCCGGGAAGCCGTCATCGACACGCTGATGGTCCGGGACGGAGCGATCGTCAACGCCAAGATCGGCAATACGATCGAGTCGGCGACCTGGACCTCTTCGGGCGGGGCGACCGGATGGCAGATCAACAAGCAGGGCGACATCGTCGCCAAAGGCGGATCGTTCCAGCTCTATGACGCCAACGGCAATCCAGTCTTCGTCTCGGGGAATCTCCAGCGGATTTTCGGTAATCCGAACCAAATCAAGAATTCAGGTTTCGAATCGTTCTTCGAAGCGGGCAGCGGCTCACCGACTTCATACCTTCCGCACAAGTGGGCTTTCACTCAGGGAGCGAGCCACAACTCCACTTGCGGCACGGTGCAAGACGGGCGGGCCGACGGCAACGGAGTCAGCTTCGGACCGACGTCGCCATGGCTCCTGGGAGACGGTACGGCTTACATTTACCAACCAAACGGCGTGACGACCGGTAATGACTTTCTGGATACTTCGGACTACATCCCGGTGGAAGTCGGGAAATGGTACGAGGGCTCCGTTTATTCCGGAGCGCAACGGTGCACCGTCGGGATCTATATTGCTTGGTTCAATAGCTCCAAGTCGTATCTTTCGACCAGCTACGGTACTACCAATGCGAGCGAGCAAGCCGGCGGCTCGACGCTCGCCGCTTACAAACGACTATTTGTCCTTGCCCAAGCCCCGGTCAACGCGGTCTATGCGCGTCTCGGATTTTACAAAGCCGGAACGAATTCTGGTGCATCCCCAGCGAACTCCTTCGGATTCTTCACCCGCGCCAAGTTCGCCGAAGCGATCAGCCAATGGCAGAACGCCCCAACGCCTTGGGCGCGCGACAACGCCCCTTCGGCAATCGGCGGCAAAACGATCCAGACTTACATCGAGTCCGCCGCGATCAACACGCTCTACGTCAAAGGACAAGCGATTACTTTTCCGCAGCGCGCGCAACTGGTCGGGCATGTCACTATCCCCGGTGGCGGCAGTTTCGGGCAGTTGCTATCGCTGACTTATCCTCCGTCTCCGAGCGCAGAGGAACGGAATTCGGCCATAGAACTAAACGGCGCCGTGACTGTGAACGTCAACCAGACCGACAACTTTGAGTTGTTGCTTCGTATTGACATCGCTACAAGCCCTGACGGTGTGAACTGGACGGCTTTATTAAACTCCGCCGAACACGTGCATAAATTTCAACCCCGCACTTCCGGTGGAGGGACTTATTATGGCGCAGTTACCTATACTTATTTCTTTAATCAACACGGCACTTACTGGAACCAGTACATCAGGTACACCCTAATGGCGAGCGTGCGCAACAACTCCACTGTCATACAAACGCAGGATTACACCAACTTGAAAGCCGTGGATTTCAAGCGATGAACGAAGCGACTTTTACTCTATACCACCCGGCGACGGGCCAAATTCTTCAGACCGTCGTAGCTCCGCCTTCCTCGATGGACGCTTACCGACTTAGTTACGGTGTGTTGGACGGGACTTATAACGGAGACACACATTACGTCGATCTCTCCGATCCTGAGAACCCTGTCGTCGTAGCGCGTCCCGCCTCCTCGATCGCATTGTCCGGCACAGTGCTCCAGAACGTACCCGTAGCGGGCCAACTCCATATTGACGCCGAAGTTTACGATCTGCTCGCCGGAGATACGCAGCTCGATCTGCCTTACCCCGGCACTTACAAGCTTCGCGTGGAGTGCTGGCCCTATCTGCCCTGGGAAGGGGAGGTCGTCGTACCATGAACCGGATCAAGCACCAGATCGACTATCGCTCCGCCCGCCGGAAGGAGTACGAACGGTTTCCACTCGGCGACCAGCTTGACGCCATCTGGAAGGGCTTCGCTGCATTGCGCGACGTCGGTATCATCCTGCCGCAAGAAACCCTTGATTGGCTTTCTGGCATTGAGGCCGTAAAGAAGAAGATTCCCAAAAAAATTGGGGATCAATCGGCTTAAAACTGGCGCATGATGTTGTGCCAAAAATCGCGCAAAACAGTGTCAAATCGCGCGCCAGCTTACAGAAAATGACCTTGGAGTTGCCAGCCTTGAACCTCACCCACCGGATCGAAGGGGAAATCGGCCTGGAATAGCGCCTCATCAGGAAACGAAAAAGGGTCTTCCGTCCGCCCGCGATGCGGATCCCCAGCAGAAGAAAAAGCCCTTCGCTTCTACGCAAGGGCTTCTTTTTTCTGGTGGGCCATGTAGGATTCGAACCTACGACAAACGGATTAAGAGTCCGGTACAATGCGTCTTAAAGCGTTGAAAAGCGAAGTGATACAATAGCTTAGCAGAAGTTCGGTAGCTTTGAGTATTCGAAACGCTTCAATGCGGTTGACGCTTTGTTGTCACTCTAAGAGTTCAAGGCGTCGTTCGATTCTTTCGATGCGCGCGGCGAGTTTATCAAGGGTCACTTGTTGTCGTGCGTCGGTCTCGTCTCCGTGCATGATCTCACGGCGAACCAAGGTCATTGCGTTTTCGATCGCGGACATTCGTAGTTTGATGTCGGATATGTCGTCCGCGATTTGATCGATCCTGCCTCGGATGTGTCGGAGGTGTTCGAGTACGAGGTTCTCGGTGTTTTCGGTCATTGCTTTGGTTCGTGGACGGTTGTGGTTGCGGTGTTCATCTTTTGTTGTTTTGTTCTCTAGGTCACCAGTTGAGTTCCTGACTACACTCCTCGATGGGTGTATTCATATCCTCCTTGATCGACTCTCTCATCCCTGGCACCGACAACAGGAACAGCGTTTCTTGGATTGCGTTCCAGCCTTCTTCTGACACCAGAACGGCGTTGTTCCGCTTTCCGGTGATCAGGATAGGATAGTTGAATGTGGAGTTGCGGTTTCGTCGATCAGTCGGTTTAGGTCGGTGTGTGCTTTACTTGCTGATACGGTAGGCATGATTTGACTTTGAGATCACTGATATTTCATTTTTGATGGAGACAATATCCGGTATTGATTTGACTTGCCATCGAATTACAGGAATGCCAACTGATAAGAGCGCCTTTTCTTTTTTGCGTCAGCTTCTCGTCGATTATCTTGTTGGTGTGACTTGTCGTCGAGCTCGATAACTGTAATAACGCTTGTGTCTTTGTTGCATATTACGAAGTCTGCGCTTAATCGGTTGATCCGGTTAAGCCACGCTTGATAGTTGTTACCTTTTTTGATTCCTAGTATTTGGGAAAGTTGGACTTGGGCAAGGATGATATGTTCAGGTAATGCTTGAAGGAGTCTGAAATAGAGAACTTGTTTAGGTTGGGAAAACACTTTTTTGGCATAGAATGGCCATGATTCCTTATTGATCTGACGTCGGGTTTTGGATTGAAAAATAGCAAGAGCGGTTATTGCTGCTAGGGCAATGATCAGTAAAAGTATGATTGATTTCATTCTTTTTATTCTCCTTCTCTTTTACTCCCTCCCCTATCGCTCAATTACTCTTTGATCGATCACCCATCCGTTCCGAGTTTTTTCTGGTCTCCTCGATGTCCGGGCTTATATGCCCGGCGTCTGGGTCTGTTTTCCCGGTCAGTAACCAGTATGCGTACTCGGGCCAGTTTGTTCCGATTGCTACAAGGAGTTCTTCGGTTGCTCTCTGTCGGTTCATCTCGATGTTTTCGAGTGATTTCTTTTTTATGTGGCATCGGTCAGCGAATTCTTGTCGACCCATGCTGAGTGCCTCTCGTATAGCGCGGATGCGCTGTCCTAAATATGTTGACACTAATATTATAGACAGATCTTTTAATGCCTTAGTAAAGCAACGCAAAGCGACGATTGAAGAAAAGCCTATGCCGGAAGTTCTTGGAAATCAAGGTGTGTCTCTTCCGCCGTTGGCGGTGCTTCTGATGACGCGTGAGCGTTTCGCGGAACTCTCCGGAGTTGCTCCGGGTGTTGTGGATGCGTGGGTGGATCGCGGTTATCTCCCGTCGATGCTGGTTGGGGGCTAGAGTCAGCCCTTCGACGTTGCGTAAGGGCTTGATTTTCTGGTGGGCCATGTAGGATTCGAACCTACGACAAACGGATTAAGAGTCCGCTGCTCTACCAGCTGAGCTAATGGCCCGCTATGCGGAAAAGGGTGGGGTGACCGATGGGACTCGAACCCACGACAACCGGAACCACAATCCGGGGCTCTACCAACTGAGCTACGGTCACCACGGAACTGGCGCGCTTGGCAGGGCTCGAACCTGCGACCCTCGGCTTAGAAGGCCGATGCTCTATCCGGCTGAGCTACAAGCGCTGAATTGGTCGGGGTAGAGGGATTCGAACCCCCGACATTCTGCTCCCAAAGCAGACGCGCTACCAGGCTGCGCTATACCCCGGATGAGCCAACTGGGTCGGTCGTTTGACGGCGGCCAAGTTATTGTACATTTTACGGTCCGGCGGACCGACCCGTCAATCCGAGATCTTGTGGCGGGAACGCCTCCGGCTTACACTGCGATACCGGATCCGGACCGTCGGATACACTCACCGTGAGGCGTTCCAAACAGCCCATGTTTGGTTCCGTCGACGATCGAGGGGCCGGTATCGCCCACCACTGCGGGGGAGCTACCCATGAAAGGGAATCCTGACGTCATTTCCGAACTCAACCGACTCCTGGCCGGCGAACTGGCTGCGATCGACCAATATTTCATCCATGCAAAGATGTACGAGAACTGGGGCTTGCCCCGCCTTTATGAGCACACGGTGCACGAAATGCGCGAGGAGCAAGGCCACGCCAGCAGGCTGATCGAGCGTATCCTGTTTCTCGAGGGGACCCCCGACGTGGTGACGCGGGATCCAATCCACGTTGGACGCGAAGTACCCGAAATGTTACGTAACGACCTGGAAGTCGAGTATGCGGTCATTGGAAACCTGCGCGCGGCGATTCGCCTGTGCGAGCGAGTGGGAGACTACGAAACCCGCCGGATTCTACAAATCTTGCTCGACGATACCGAGGAAGACCATTCCCTGTGGCTGGAAACCCAGATCCGATTGATCGAACGGATCGGCTTGGCCAATTACCTGCAAAGTCAGATGGCATCCGAACCGACGTAGGCACCCGACTTCCGGCCGTGCAGGCGCCCCGTTCCGTACCGAACGAGCGGCCGTGCTGGTTGACAAAATGCGTTGCCGCGGACCGCTACCCGTCGGCGCAAAAAAACGCGCTCTGCCGAGCGCGTGAGGCGTTGTGCCGGGGAGGATTTCTGGGGATCCGACCGAGACGGTCAATCCCTTAGGGCACTGAACACGAAATCGTGCGTCTTTTGCTGGGTATGGCACTGATAGCATGCCTCGCCCGCCTTGGCTCCAACGACCCTTTGGTCTTTGGCGCCACCGGCGAAGCCCTCGAAGCCCCAGCCTCCCGTCGTCGCGAATTTACGGGAATCCTTCTGCATCACCCCCACCACCTTGCGCCCCCCTTCGACGATGGCGGAAGGCTCTGTTTTCGCTTCGAGGAGATCGAACACCAGGACTGCGCCGTCGGGAAAGTGTCCCGAGCGGTACCCCTCCAAAGCCGCGGCGTTGGCGTAAATGTGGTGGATGCCGCCAAAAGAACCGAACAACGGATGCCCCGGCTGGATCACCATGGATTTGACGTGGCGCCAGCCGCGGTAGCCCTGCGGGTAATCGACCTCCGGGTAGGCACCAGCATCGACCCGTGCGGTAGCTGCCAGAAAAAGGATCGGAACGAGCAATTTTTTCATCGCAACCTCCGTTGATTCCCACAGCGTTATCGACACGAGGTCACGGTATCTGAAATCGGCCCACCGGTCAACATAGTTTTTGGTCGATACCGTATCCACTTGAGCCTGGTTCCGGTACCATTTTGTTGAAGAAGGAGGCGGCAATCACCTCGTTCTTGCTCCGTGTCCCATGAGCCGGAATCACTTCCATGTACCCTAACTTTCAGATTCGGCGAATGACTTCGGACTTGCTCGAGCTGGCATTGGATTGGGCTGCCGCAGAGGGCTGGAATCCAGGCATCCATGATGCGCAGTGTTTCTTCAGAGCCGATCCGGAAGGCTTCTTCATGGGCTTCTTGGGAGACGAGCCGGTCGGCAGCATCAGCGCGGTGTCTTACAACGGGCGTTTCGGCTTCATTGGCCTTTACATCGTCAAGGCGGAACATCGCGGCAAGGGTTACGGCCTCAAGCTCTGGCACCAGGCCGTCGAGCACCTGGCCAATCAGACCATGGGTCTCGACGGCGTGGTCGAGCGGCAGTCGAGCTATGCCCGTTCCGGTTTCGTCACTTCCCATCGCAACATTCGCTTCGAATGGCTCACTGCAGCCATGGGCCCGTCGACGCTCGATCCGCACATCATTGCTTTGAGGGATGTCTCCCTCATCGAGCTCACCGCCTACGATTCCTGTTTGTTTCCGGAGCCGCGTGGGGATTTCCTGAGCGTCTGGGTCGACCAACCCGGCAGCGTCGGGTTTGGTTATCGCGGGGATCAGGGTGAGTTCGTCGGCTATGCGCTGGCGCGGCCCTGTCGGCGAGGTTACAAACTCGGCCCCTTGTTTGGCGACAGCCCCCGGATTGCCGAAGCCCTGCTGAATGCCGTGCGCCGCGAAATCGGGGATGCACCGGTTTATTTGGACATTCCCGAGCCCAATTCGGCGGGCCTCGCCTTGGCCCAAAAATACGGCATGACCCCTGTGTTCGAGACCGCTCGCATGTATACCCGGCCAGCACCGGCGTTGCCACTGGAACGGATTTTCGGCATCACGACCTTCGAATTGGGCTGACTGCCCCCCACGGCATCCACCAACCACCGCTGGGGTCAAGCGCAAATAGGGGTCTGGGCACATGCAGTCGTTCTACCGGACTTCGTTCGCCCCGCCCTCCTGTCCATCGCAGTCGATCCATTGGCTCCCTTAGCCCGGATATTTCATCAGCTCTCTTTCGGGGGCTGCGGTAGCAGGGTGGTGGGTGCAAAGGAGTGCGATTGGGGAGGCGATATGGCAAGAACGAGCTGATTTCTGAGCAATAGACGCAATTTCCCCTTACCCCATGGTTGGTCGTCATGCCGGGGACAGCCCTCGGGGAGGGTCAAGTGGCCAAGATGCGGGCGGCGGTGAGGCAGGTCTCGCGCAGGGGATGGTGCGAAGCCAAGAGGATGCGAAGGCGGCGCGTATTGCATACCACCGACGCGCCGATCTTGAGCAGTGTCACCCGAATCGTGGCGGCGGTCGCCCGCGCCAGATCGGTGTCGGCGAGGGCGATCGCGCG
>DATMAX010000010.1:0-42628 GCA_035559395.1 Methylococcus sp.
AACCCCGAACCCCGAACCCCGAACCCCGAACCCCGAACTCAGAACTCCGAACTCAGAACTCCGAACTCAGAACTCCGAACTCAGAACTCCGAACTCAGAACTCCGAACTCGCACCCCAGGGGTTGATGACGCGAATTCCGGGCAGATCGAAATCGCCCAGATTGCGCGTCACCAGGATCAAGCCATGTTCCAGGGCGGTCGCGGCGAGCAGGCTGTCGATCGTAGGCAACGGGCGGGCAGCCGCACCGCACAAGCGGCCCCAACGCTCGGCGACGGCAAGGCTCACCGGCAACAGCCGCGAACCCAGCCAGGGGAGCAGCGTCCCTTCCAGCCAGTCGGTCAGACGGCGTTGTTGTGCCGGATCCGTCAGGCGCTCGATGCCGCGACGGATTTCGCCGATGGTCAACACGCTCAAATGAAGCTTGTCATCGGCGACTTGCTCGAACCATTGCAATACCCTCGGTTCGGGTTGTTTGCGGCGCAGTTCCGATATGACGTTCGTGTCAAGCAGGAATCCCCCACCGCTCACAGGTCGATCTCCCGAGTCAGCGATTGCTCGCGGGCGAGATCGATGTCCACATCCATCAATGGTGAACTGCGGATGAGCTCAACGAAACTCGGTTTCGGGTGGACCAAACGGCGGTAGTCCTCCACAGACAGCACCACCACCGCCGGCTCACCGCGTAAGGTGATTTCTTGCGGTTCGTGCTCCATCGCCAGCCGCACGACTTCACTCAAACGCGCTTTGGCGTCTTGCAATGCCCATTCACGCATGGAAACCTCCACAACCAGACTAGTCAGTCTGGTCATTTTAAGCCAGAAATCTATTTCACTCCACCACGAACCGCAGCTTGCTCGCATCCTTGCCTTTGCAGCGCTCGCTCAGGAACGACTCGAAGCGGCGGCGCAGATCGTCAGGCGTCGCGGGGGATCCGCCGGTGAGCAGCGCCTGCTTGATGTCCTCGCCGGTGACCACGATCTTCTCGAGGCCAGAGAGCGCTTCCTGCACCGCTGCGACGAACTCGGGCGCAACCGGTTCCGGCAAGTTCTTCGAGGCCAGGAAGCCCTGGATCAGGTCACGCTGCGAAGGTTTCAGCAGTTCGAAGTTCGCTTGAATGGTCGGGTCGTCGAGATTGTCCAGCAGCGTTTTTTGCCAACCTTGGACCAAGCGGTCGAGCTCGTCGTCCAGGGCCTTGAGCACGTTGGCGGCCGGCAGCAGGCCGCCCTGTTCGTTGGCGGGGCGGAAACCGCAGTGCGGGCAAACGGGGCTGGCGGCCAGCTCGGACTCGACCAGGGACGCGCAGCTCTTGAGCTTGTCCAGTCTGTCTTCGAAGGTGGTGAGCTGGCCGGTGGGCATGAGGGAGATGCCAGCCAGGGCGCGCAGGGTCACCATGCGTGGGTCGCGGCGCAGGGCGGACTTGGTCTTGTCTTCCGCCACGCCCAGCCGTGCCTTGCTGTGTTGCGCTACGTAGGCGGTGATGTAATTCTTCTTTAGCGCGGCCAAGCGCTGGCGGTATTCAGCGGCATGCTGCGCACTGCGGTCCTCGGCGAGCTTATCGAGGATTTCCTTGCGCGTAGCCTGTGCCTGCTGCACCCAGGGATGATCGCCGGGCAGCACCATTTCGGCTTGGGAGAGGTAAGCGGCAACATGGCCCAGCTCGGCAACCAGGTCACGCAGTCTCTCCACTGCGGCAAGCACATCGAGGTTCTTCTTCTGAGTCTCGATGTTGTCCTGGGTGATACGCAAATTCTTGAGCTTGCCGACGGTGTTGTAGGGCGACAGCCCTTCCAGGAAGCCCTTGAGTGCTTCCAGCCTCTGTTGCCTGTCGCGCAGCTCTTCTTCGCGCAGCAGGGATTGACCCCAGAAGCTGAGGCGATTCCGCAGGTCGGTGCCGACCGTGAGCACGCGCTGCACCTGTTTGGCCACGGCATCGAGCAGTTCCTTGACGGGTTCTTCTTTGCCTTGGGTAGCCATCTGGGCAAGACCGGATGGCAATCCCAGCAGCTCGAATAGCGAGCGCAAGACGGCGACATTGATTTCCTTGGGCGGTTCGATGTGCTTGAACTGGATCAGCTCGTCCAAGGATCGTTCGGCCAGGAGCGACAGCTTGCCGGCGTCGATCTTGTCGCCGGTAATCGCCAGCACGATGTCGCCCGAGTAGACCAGGCTGCCCAGCACCGCCACGAGCAGGTCGGGCTCCAGACGGCAACGCGCGGGCGCAAAGTATTCAACATCCGTTGCGCCACTGATGAGCTCGCTGCGGTTCAGCACCTGGCCGTGACCTTTAGCCTTCAACCGGTTCAGCACTTCCTGCGCGTATTGGGAGCGCGTGGGCTCGATGCGATCGCCGTCCAGCATCTCCAGTGCGTCGAGGATGGCGATGGCGACCTTGGTGCGCGTGCCGCCCGCCAGCGCCCTGAGAGCATCGGTGATGAGCTGCTTGCGGTTGGATTCGGTGACCAGCACCGAGAAGGTCGGATATTCTGGCGCCAGATCCGCGAAGTGGGTGCCGAGGGCCAGGCCGGCAGTTACATTGACGATGTCGCGGAAGTTGGCGCGCTCATCCGGCCCCAACCGGAGCTTGTCGCGCATCGACACGCCCTTGGCCCATTCCGAAAGGCGTCGGGTCTTGCCCTGGTAGGTGACTTCGAAGGCGGTCATCTGCTTGTCCTGCAGCCACTTGCTCATGTCGCGCAGGGCGTCCTTGGCCTTGTCCAGGTAGACGGCCTTGGCAGCGCCGCTGGCCGTAGAAGCAAGCTCCTGGGCAGCGGCGTAGAACGCCAGGTGGCGTTTGATGGCATCGTCCAAGCCCTTCAGTCGAAAGAACACCTCGTCCGCCTTGGCTTCGTCTCGAAAGCGCGGGGGCTCGAACGGCTGGATGAAGTAGATGTAGAAGTCGCGCTCGGGCTGGGCGGTCGGCCGATCGTTGGGCGCTCCGAGGAACAGGTAGCCGTTGCGCTCCACGCGGCGTTCCTGCCATTCGACTTGGTGTTGCCAGATCTTGTAACCGGTGACGTAAGTCTGCTCATCCGTGCATTCCATGAGCTGCATAAGTGCGCTGTAGTAGGCGCGGTCCAGCGCGTCGTCCGACAGGGCTTCGGCGCGCTTCTCGATCTGGGCGTCGTAGTCGACGTCCTTTTTGAGATCAAGGTAGTACTGCTCGGTGTCCGGTGCCTTGGAGATAAACTGGCCGTTGACCTTCTTGACGATCTCACGCAGGGTCGTCTGCACCGCCGTCAGCAGGTCGTCGGCGGGCTCGCCGCCCATGTCCTCGATGCCAGGCTGGTACAGGCAAAGCGTGTCGCGCAACTCCTCGGCTGTGGGCCCCACCGGCACGTAGATGTCGCCGCCGGTGGTCAGCCGGTGCACGGCCAGCCCCTTGATCACCCGCATGGCCATCGCCTTGTAGGCCGGCCGGGTGAAGGCCTTTTGCACGCGCTCGCCAAGCACCTCGGCCACCTTCAACACGGGGCCGATGTTCGGGTCCGAGCGCAGCACGGAGTTCGAGGTGACCGTGTCCCAGAACTTGTCGTAGCCGATCAAGCCGGGGCGATCGGTCGGCACCTCCTCATCCAGGAGAGCCTGGATCTGGTCGCGCAAAGTGACCAACGCGCCGCGCTTTTCGGTGAAGATCAGCCGCTCGAAGGTGCCGATGTAGTCCGGATGGACAGGAAACAGACGGACGTACTCATCCATCCGCTCGTTCATGTTGTTGTAGAACTTGGCGAAGGGCGTGAGGTAGGTGCGGATCTTGTGCTGCTGGTCCGCCGACTTCTTGAGCAGACGCTCCGCCACCACAAAGCTTACGTCCTGGCGGGCAAGCAGGACCTGGGTGAAGCGTTCGTTCACGCGACGCAGGCTGTCGGCGACATGCTGGAAGCGGCTGCTGTCGAAGATGGCTTCCTGCACGCCGGCCACAAAGCGGAAACGCAGGTGCTTGGTGACCTCGCCGATCTCGCGCAGGAAGGACAGGTCCAGCACCAGATCGTGGTCCTTGCGGGAGCGCAGGTATTCGAGGAACTCGTCGACGACGAGGAGGACGCCGTGGTTGGGGTGCACCTCGTCGAACGCGGCCATCATCTCCTCGAAGGCGGCCTTGTTGTTGACCACCTTGTCGGCCGGCGGGAATGAGTAGCTGACGCCATGGTTCTCCAGAAATATCTCGAGCTCTTGCGTGATGATGTCGCGCAGGGACATCTGGCTGGAGACCTCGATACGGTGCACCTTGAACTTGCCGGCGATCGAACCTGCGGCATCCGCGACCTTGGGATGGCGGAGCATGGGAACGTAGGCGGCGTCCTCGGCAATCAGCGACAGCACGGACATCAAGTGCGACTTACCGGTGCCGTAGTTGCCGACCACGAGCACACCTTTGTGATCGACCGATTCGTCGAACGAGAGCTGCGGGATCATCTGCTTGGTGATCCGCTCGGCCATGTCGTCGGAGATGACGTAGGTGGCGACGAGCTTCTTTGCCTCGTCGGGCCGATTGGCGTCGAGCAGCTGAATGACCGACTCGATCGGCTCGAACTGAATGAGATCCCCATAGCGCATGCGTTTTCCCCCTTTACCCCACCGTTTCAATTTGGCTTCGGCCGCTGCTGCACAGCTTAACGTTTGCTGCGCTCACGTTAGCCTTCGCCGAAGCTTTCGCTTTCGAACGGGACCAGGCCATCCAGGCCGTAGTCCTGATATTCCGGATGCCCCATCTCTGCGTAGCTCAGCCGGCCATCACGTAGCTCTCCAGGCCACACCGCCACAACACGCCGGGCATGAGCGTGGCGCTTGAGCAGATCCAGCGGATCGAGCTTGAGCGACTGATCGAACAGCAGCTCGATGTTGTCGAGCAGGAGCAGATCGCCGCTCGCAAACTCATCGGCCAGCTCCCGCATGGCGACGTTGGCCTGGAGCGCCCGCTGCCGCTGCGGCAGCGCCGCGAGGCGATTTCCCAGCGTGGCCCCGACATTCATTACCTTCGCACCGCGCCGATTGGCCAGCTCGGCGATGAGTGCGGTCTTGCCGCACCCAGGGCGCCCAACAAGCAGGATCAGCTTGCTGTGCAGGGCCGCGATTTCGTCGGTGAGCTGTTCGAGTCGTGCGATCTTGCTCAATCGAACAGACCGCTTTGCTTGAGGGTATAGACCGCTGGCCTCTTACGCTTCTCTAGCATTCCTTCGTCCACGAGGCGCTGCAGCCATGCCTTGGCCTGCGCCGGCAACACGCCCAGGGCCGCGGCTACCTCATTATCTTTCATGGGTGTTACGAGCAGCTGGCGAATCGAGGCACGCACGGTATCGAACAAGCTCTCCGCTGGCTGCACGTTGCTCTGTTGGCTCTGAGCGATACGCGCATTGACGCCTTCTGCCTCGGCAAAGGGTTTCTCCCCAGTTGTGTTCGCGGTTGATCGAATGTCTGGAGTGCCGGCCGGGGTCGAGGTGGTGGCGCCGGGAGCCCCTTGCCCAAAGAGATCCTGATCCGGCGGAGACGGCTCAGAAATAGTGGGTATCGGCATCTCGATGATGCGTTCCAGTTCTTCGATGCTGCGCGGATTGGGCCACGGACGCGCGCCTTTGTGGAGAAGGGCATCGAGTCCTGCAGAAGGCGCACCGGTGGATCGTACATAGATCGGAACGAACCTGAGCTTGTCGAGCTGCTCGACGGCGCCCGACCAGGTTCCTCCCCTGTTCAGATCCGAGTTCGCGACGAGGGCAGCGTCCGCCAATGCATAGATCAATTTATTGCGTTGCATGGCATTGCCGACGTTGAATCCGGCTCGTGGATCATGGGTGGAAATCAGCACCAACCGGCCAGCGAGCAGCGGAGCGCGATGCTCTCGGTTCATGGCAGCCCTTTCCAGACTATCGGCGAGTATGCCGCAGGCCTTACCACCAGCCTCCAGCGCGGCGCGCATGGCCGCTTGATCGACGCCCTTGGCGCCACCGGATACCAGCGTACGCCCGGCGCGAGCGACCAGCTGTCCTACTGAGGCCGCATATTCGAGGACCGCCGCATCGACGTGGCGCGATCCCACGACGGCCAGCCCGCCCAAGTCCAGGAGCGCCCTGTCTCCGCAGCCATAAATCACGGCCGGGGCGTCCTCTCGCAAACGCTCCTTGAGGCGACGAGGATAGTCCGGGTCGGCGCGGCTCACGACCCAAATGGCACGCGCCCGCCATTGTTCGATCACCTGGCTCAAGAGGAAGCCACGGCCCAACAGACGCCGTAGCCGCTCTGCATCGATGTCCGAACTACAATCATGTAGAAGCCTGGATGCATCGTCTGCATGAAGCAGATCCGCAGGCTGGCGTTTCTTCTCCCGCAGGTAGATGGCCAAACGCTTGTATTCCGCGGGGGAGAGCAGATCGGGCGAGGCGTCACTTCGCTGCCCTCCAATCAACGGCGCAGTGAGCAACAAGATCACCTGGGTGTTTGGAGAAAGCTCTACAGTCATCACTCATGCCCTGCCTGCGCCAAAACCATGGGCCATACCGGGCCGTTGCCATGCTTGCGCAGCAGCCAGGCGGCAACCGTCAGTGTCCACCGCGAATCCACCATGTCATCGACCAGTAGCACGGGACCCTGCGGGATCGCTTGGCGATTCACGGTCAACGAGCCATCGACGTTGCGCGCCTGCTGGATGCTGTTTGCCATGGTCTTCTGCTCGGGCCTGGCCTCCGTTTTCACGAGCGCGCAATGAAAGTTCAGTCCGAGCGCAGCGGCCAGACGTCGGGCAAAGTCAGGCACCAGATCGGGATGACGCAGCGACGGCACGCAAGTCACCCAAGTCGGTGCGGGATCGGGCGCCCACTCTTGCAACATCTTGATACAGGCATCGACGAGCGCATCGCTGAAGCGACCGTCGTGATATTTGCCTTGGCGGACCAGACCGCCCCAGCCGGCATCGCCCCAGACACACAGCGCCTTTCCAGGCCGGGACTGCAACGCCTCGGGGATGGCGCCGCTGACACCATATTGCGGCATTCCACTATTCGGCCATCGCGTGCGCGGTTCGATGGGAAGGCTGCTGCGCTTGAGGAAGTCGACCGCTTCCTGAACGAGGGTTGCCATTACGGCGGTCGGCAACGAAGGCAGCCTGGGAGGGGTGACATTACCTGGGTCACCGTCGAGCGCCGAGATGAGGTAGGCCATGTGAGCCCCGAAGGGAAGACGGACGTATCCTTCCATTTGCCGGCGTTCGGCCCGGCGCAGCTCGGTCAGCCGCTCCGCACGTGCCCAGAAGCTCGGGCTCAGCGTTGCCGCGGTAAGCTGCCATTTGCGGCCTTGTTTGGCAATCGGGGCAGGTGACTCCAGTGAGAGCAGGTCGATGGTTTTCTCGATTCGCCCCTTGCTGATATTGACACGGCCGAGGAGTTCCGGAACGGACAACCCGTTCGGCTCCTCCTCGAGTGCCTGGATGACCTCAGCGACCTCTTGTCTTGTAGGGAACGCGCTACGGATGAACCAGTCGTTGATATCCGCATCCTCTTTGCCGCTCAACAACACGCCATAGGCCGAGTCCAGGCCACGGCCGGCGCGCCCGACCTGCTGGTAGTAGGCGACGACCGAGCCCGGCATCTGGTAATGAATCACGAAAGCCAGATCGGGTTTGTCATAACCCATCCCCAACGCAGTGGTGGCCACGAGTGCCTTTACTTTGTTCGCGAGCAGCGCTTGCTCTAGCGCTTCTCTTCGGTCCCCCGTTTCGCTCGTGTAGGCTTCCACATCGAAACCCCGGTTCATCAGCTAGTCGGCCACCTGATTTGCATCGCGCACGGTCAATGTGTAAATGATGCCGTGACCATCGAGTCTGCCGAGTTGTTCTGCCAGCCATGCCAAGCGTTCGGCCTGACTGGGTAGGTGAATCGTTTGGAGCGTGAGCGAAGGGCGGTTGAGATCGCCGCGCAAGACTTTCAGATTCGGACCCAACACGGAGACCAGGTCTCGCATCACGCGGTCATTGGCGGTCGCCGTGGTCGCCAATAGCCGAAGATTCGGAGGCAGATTTCTTATGATGCGCTCGATCAGCCGGTAGTGCGGGCGGAAGTCATGGCCCCAATCGGAGATGCAATGCGCCTCATCGATCACCAGCAAGGAAATCCGGCCGGCAATCTCGGCCAGTACCTGCTCGCGAAACCGCTCATTGGCCAGCCGCTCGGGTGAAATCAACAGTATGTCCACCTGGTCGTCCACCAGTCTGGACTCGATATCCTGCCATTCGTTCTGATTGTCGGAGTTGATCGTGGCCGCCCTCACGCCCATCCGCGCAGCCGTCACAATCTGATTACGCATCAAGGCCAGCAGTGGCGAGATCAGGAGTGCTGGACCACTCCCCCCTTCACGGAGCAGCTTGGTGGCGATGAAATAAACGAAGCTCTTGCCCCAGCCAGTCTTTTGTATCACCAGCAAGCGACCGCGGCCTTCGACGATGTAGCGAATCGCCTCTACTTGGCCGACACGGAAGGCGGCATCGGCTTGCCCAACGCCATGTCGAAGAAGCGCCAAAGCGCGCTGAGGATCGTAGTTCATGTTATTCGCCCTGGGCTTCCGCCATCTGCCTCTGGATCCACAGATCGATTTCGCGGCGACGAAAGCGCCAGCTACCTCCCACCTTGAATGCCGGGATCTTCCTGGCCGCCGCCAAGCGATAGACCGTGCGTTTGCCCACCTTGAGGTAGGCCGCGACTTCATCCAGGGTGAATATCTCTCCAGTGTCGTCTTTCATCGCTTCCTCACCCAGTGCCGGTACAGGGGCCGGTGATGTGGACAGCCTGCCGACGCTCTCTCACATGATTCGGCCAACCGAGACAAGCGCTTCGAGGGCTTTTACCGCGTGCCAAGGAACGATCCCGGCCGCGCGCATCCATACATCTGCCCGGCGGGATATTGGACGATCGGCTACAGACATCTGTGCGATCCGAAGTATCCGCCGATCGCGGAAAGCGAAGCCGGGGACTACCTCGCCCAGGATCTGAAAATGGCGCTCGCCGCCACTGCTGAACTTCATCGGTGGGCGTTCGATGGTGGGAGGGTGCTGATCACCCCACTCGAACAACCGCCGCCGGATGATCTCGGCGGTCTCCGACTCCACCGACACGATCACAGCCTTGCCTCGGGTCTCGTCGGAGAGCTTTGCCGCAGCCTCGCCAATGATCTCCAGATGCCGCAGGCACCAGATGCGCACGAGCTCATCCCCGTCGAACGCTTCCCACGTTTCCGGCAGATGCCGTTCGATCGCCTCGATGGCTTCCAGGATGTCGAGCAGCCGTTCCAGCCTCATAGCGGCACCTCCTCCTTCAGCACGCGCTCCCGGAAACGCGGCCGCATGGCATCGTCGTCCACCACATCCACCTCGCAACCGAGCAGATCCTGCAAGTCCATGAGCAACCCCCATGATCCAGCAGGCTGCGTTCCGGCTCGAAATGCACCAGAAAATCCACATCGCTTTGCGGTCCGGCGTCGCCTCGCGCCACGGAACCGAACACCCGCACATCGTGCGCGCCCCATTGCCGCGCCAGGAGCAGAATCTCTTCTCGCCTCGCCCTCAGTCTTTCCAGCGTCACCATCTGCTCACCCCAGACTCCCTTACTCCCCGACCTGCCCCAGTGCCCATTCGATCAGTTCTCGGCTCAGGTGCGAGCCTGCCGACACGACCTGTTCGACCAGAGGGCGCGCGGGGCGAGTATCAGACCCTGCTTGCGGGCACGAAGGATGATGCCGAGGGTCCCGATCAGCGGCAGCCCGTGCGATTGCGCACAGGCCCGCGCCTCGCCGTCGTCGAGCACGGCGACACAATCACCGGCAAGGCAGTGCGCGATGACCTGCGAATCTCCCGCGCCCAAGTCCCAATGGGCGACCGAAGCCGGCACCGGCACGTCGGCCACGGCCAGTGCCTGCGCCCAGGTTGCGGTAGCAACGGCGGTCGCGCCAGATTCGCTGCCTGCCCCGATTTCGCGGATCACGCTTTGCGGAACGGCCAGCGAGGCTGCGAGCGATCCCAGCAGGTCCAGCCGGCCGATCTTGCCCAGCAGGATGAGCGGAGAAGCGTTGACGACCCAGCGCCTAGAGCTCACCGTGTATTTCCTGCTCAAGATCCTCCGGCGTCACCTGTATTGCTGGCACCTTGCGCCGGAACAATTCATCGAGAAACCTCTCCCGTGGGATTCCGAGGATTTCGCACGCCTTGGACTGGGAGATACGCTGTTCGGCGTACCATTGCACCACGGCGGCGGTCTTCAGCTCCTCGGAAAATTCCTTCGGCCCCAAACGCAGGGCGGAAAACACGCCCGGATCAATATCCAGAACGATCTGCGTCATATCGATGCTCCTGGTGAATTCACAATCCCAACCCCTTCTTACGCGCCAGCACACCATCCACCCAGCGCTTTTCGCTGGAGGCGGCAGGATAGAGCGCCGAGAGTGCCTGCGCCACAATTTCGCCGGGAGGGAAATTGGACAGCCGGAGGCTGCCCGCAGGGGGTGCTCCATGGACGGCGCACATCACAATTTCGCCGGGAGCGAAATTGCCCGGATCGGGGAAGGTGACCAGTGCTTCCTTGACGCGGCGCAGATAGAACGGCGCCTCGTGCCGCGCCATGGCTTCCTCCAGGCTCCTGATGTCGCCATAGACGTCGCGGTCGAGCAGTTCGAGAAAGAGGCAGAAATTCTCCGGATCGCCCTTGTGGGGCGCTGCCGTCATCAGCAGGTAGTGGTCGGTCATGGCGGAGAGCGCCTCGCCGAGCTGGTAGGCGAGGGTTTTCTTTCCGTGGCTTCCGGCGCACATCTTGTGCACCTCGTCGACGATCACCAGATCCCAGTGGCTGCGCAGCAGGGAATCCTTGGCGTCCTCGATGCGGGAGACCCAAGACACCGAGGTGATGACCTGATCCTTCTCCTGCCAGGGGTTCATGCCATAGTTGGCGCGCAGAACGTCGCCCTTGACGACCCCGAAGTTCTCGCGAAACTTGTCCTTGAGTTCTCGCTGCCACTGGAACGTGAGATTAGCCGGCGTGATGATCAGCACGCGCTTGACCAGGCCGCGGATCTTCAGCTCCTCGATGAGGAGGCCGGCCATGATCGTCTTACCAGCGCCCGGGTCGTCAGCCAGAAGGAACCGGATACACGGCAGGCTCACGAAATAGTCGTAAACCGCCTCCAATTTGGTGGGACAGCGGATCGACGCGGGCGACGGACAGAGAAAAGTACGGGTCGTAGTCGTAAGCGAGTCCCAAGCGCATCGCTTCGAGCCCCAAGCGGAACTTTCGAGCATCTCCGTCGAAGGGTTCGTGGGCCGGAGGGGCCGTGAGGAGGGTGAGCTGCTCCACAGTCAGAATCGGTTCATAAACCGAATTGAAGCGAGATCCCTTACCGACCAGCTTGACCGAGGCGCCCATCGGAATCGCGACGATGACCTGGACCGGCTCCGAAAACAGAGGCCCGTGCACGGTGATGTTCGGTTTGAGCGCGTCAAAGTGCATTATTCGTTGCTCCGGCGATCGTCCCCGGACGTGTCGTCGTTCGTCTGTCGCTTGATCCACTGGTCGATTTCCTGACGACGAAACCGCCAAGTACCCCCCACCTTGAATGCCGGGAGCTTCCTGGCTGCAGCCAAGCGATAGACCGTGCGTTTGCCCACCTTGAGGTAGGCCGCCACTTCATCGAGGGTGAATATCTCTCCAGTGTCTTCTTTCATCGCTTCCTCACCCGGTACCGGGACAGGGGCCGGTGATGATGGTAATCTTGGCAAGGATACGGCAAAATTGGACATCGTTGAACAGCTAGATGGCAGGAGAGGGGATGATTGACCCGGCAAGCCAGGCCCAGCTGAAGGAGGCCATCGCGGACTGCATCGGCACCGACCAGGGGGTGCTGGACGCGCTGCGGGAAGAGATCCGCCCTCTGAAGAGCGCCACGCGCCGCATCCAACCGCGTGCCACGACGTCGATCTCGCTGGTCGGCACCGATGGCGGCAACAACCAGCTCCAGTTCGACCCCTTCCTGATCCAACTGGTCCGGGTGGTGGATAGCAGCAACAACGAGTACTGCCTGGAGGCGGTCTCGCCCACAACCCCCGTCCAGAAGCTCAACGAGCGTCAGTTCGCTGCGGACGGGTCGGCGCGGACGGCACTGGGCGAGATGATGGCCTTTCTGGGTGTGGACAGCCTGCCGGCGCTCTCCCACATGATTCGGCCAACCGATAAGGGCAAGCCGGTTTCGCCCAGCTGGGTGCAGGTCTACAGGGAACTGGTGGAGTGGGCGATCTTGTTCGCCATCCTGAAGAAGGACTTTGGTACCGACACCTTGATCATTTGCGACGGTCTGTTGCGCAGCAAGGCATTCGCGAAGGACCTGTTTCCAAAACTACTCCAGGGCATGAAGGACCGCATTGAGACGCAGTGGAGCAAGAGCCGTCGTCGGGTGTACCTGGCTGGTGTCGCCAAGCACAGCCAAGTGCTTTCACGGTATCGCCTCGCCATGGCCCTGGAAGGCGTCCTTCAGACCGACTACCCGGCCTACGTGGAGGTGCCTCGGGAGATAGAGCGGCACTCGTATGTCTGGTCGGAATTCGCAGAAGGCGAATTCGTCGGTGGCAAGATGTTCCTGGTGAAGTTCGGCTCACACCGTCGCGACCCCGTGTGGCCGGTGGACATCTTTGTGCCCCAAGCCGGTGAGGCTCAAACCATCCTCGGCTCGATGCTCGCCGATGCCATCAACGGCTTCCCTGTGCCGCACTACCCCCGTTGCCTGCAAAAGGCGCATGAAAACGCGGCCCTGGTCGATTTCGATTTCGAGATTCTGCAGGACTTCATCTACGAAGGTGTGCGGTCCAGTCTCGGTGTCGATGCCGCCACTCTGGATACGTTTCAGCTACAGGATGCAGACCCGGCGCAACGCCGGTACGGATGAGGGGAGCACAACATGGCAGACATCCAACTCTTTCCCAGGGAACAGGTCGTCGGCATCTTCCGGGGCTTCCAGCAAGGAGGCTTGGAGTTCCACGCCGACCTGGTGTTGCCGTACCGGAACGAGTTCCAGAACATCCCGATGCATGGGCAGTTCCTCCTCGTCCAATTGGAGACGCCCGATGAGGCCGTGCTGGGACGCATCGCTTCCTTCTCCTCAGAGGGCAAGCTGTCCTTCGGTTCCGGCGAGGAGTTCAACATCCGCGCGGTCCGCGAGGACCGGCCGATCCCTGAAGACCTGCGGGAGCAGTACCTCAAGTACCGGGTCAACATCCGCGTGTTGGGCGTGCTGCGCAAGAATGGGAAGGGGCTGACCTTCGTCCCCTCGCATCGCCGACTCCCCCATGTTGGCAGCAAGGTGGCCTTTCCGAACGACGAGGTGCTGCGCGAGATCGCCGGTCACAACATCGATGGGGCGCCCATCGGTCATCTGGCCTTTGGCGAATACATCTACGCTGCGGGCAGCAAGTCATTCGAGTCGCTAGAATGGATGCAGGTGGTCGACCCGGAGGTTCTGGTTCGCTTCCCGATCGAGTCCCTCGTATCCCGCCGCAGCTTTATCTTTGCCCGAGCGGGCTTCGGCAAATCCAATCTCAACAAGCTGCTCTTCTCGAAGCTCTACGAGAAGACGCCCTTCGTTACCAAGCGCGCAGGCAAGCAGGTCCCTGTGGGCACGGTGATTTTCGATCCAGATGGCGAATATTTCTGGCCCGACGACAAGGGCCGCCCCGGGCTGTGCGATGTCCCCGCTCTGGAGGACAAGCTCGTCGTCTTCACCGACAGGAAAAACCCGAGTCCGTTCTACCAGTCGTTCGTGGCTGGCGGCATCAAGCTGGATATTCGTCGTCTGCGTCCGGGCGACGTGATTTCGATCGCACTTGGGCCGGAACGTCAGGAGCAGCAGAACGTTCGGAAGCTGCGCGGGCTTCCGCAAGACCGGTGGGAGTCGTTGGTCAACCTGATCGGCACCAACGGCAACACCACGCCGCTTGACGATATCTGCCGACTGCTCGACCTTGATCCTCAGCGTCAGGAGGCCGAGGCTCTGGCCGCCAGAGGCAACATGACAGCGATCGTCAAGATGCTGCATGACAAGAGCAGCCAGCTTATGGACATGCTGGTTCACGCGCTCTCCGAGGGGAAGCTGTGCGTCATTGATGTCTCGCAGATGCGCGGCGGCCAATCGCTCGTTCTCTCGGGGCTGATTCTGCGCCGGATCTTCGACCGCAACCAACAGGAATTCACTGCGGCCGACCCAAAGACCATCCCGACGATCGCGGTCGTCGAAGAGGCCCAATCGGTGCTGAACGAAAACGCACCGGCCGCAGAGCCCTACATCGCCTGGGTGAAGGAAGGGCGTAAGTACGATCTGGGCGCGCTGCTGATCACTCAGCAGCCGGGCAGCATTCCGGTCGAGATCCTCAGCCAGGGCGATAACTGGTTCATCTTCCACCTGTTGTCGGCGGCGGATCTCGTGTCCCTGAAACGAGCCAACGCCCATTTCAGTGACGATTTGTTGAGCTCACTTCTCAACGAGCCTATCCCGGGCCAGGGTGTGTTCTGGAGCTCGGTGGGAGGCAAGCCTTATCCAGTCAGCCTTCGCGCCCTGTCGTTCGAGAAGTTGTTCTCGATGCGCGATCATGGCTACAACCAGCCGGCAGGCAACACCTATGCTCAAACCCTGTGCAGCACCTTCGCCGGGATGCGGCAGATCGCGACGACAGCCCGTATCCCCGAAGCCCCGGGCGCAGGGGCTTTGTTTCCCGAAGAAGCAGAGACCGAAGAGGCCGAACCGGTGGACGTCATGGCAAACATCGAGCAGCGGGCCATCGACGCCCTGCGGGCTGATGCCAGGTTGATCGCAAAAATCGAATCCACCGATGGAGCCGCATGGGGCTCCATCAAGGCGTTCTTCCTCGATCAACTGCCCGAGCACTTGGATGACAGGGATACCCTGGCCTTCCGGCTGGTGAAGAAGGCGCTTGACCATTTCTATGGCCCACAAGACCAGGGGTGGGAGCAATACCGCCATCCGACCCGCAACACTGCCTACGTCAGAAAGAGGAGCTAGGCAGTGTCCACCGCACAAACGGCTCTGAACGGAATTTGCCCTTACTTCACGATGTTCCCGCTCGACTTTCCGCTCAATATTCTGAAGCGGAGAGCGCGAGCGGGTGACGTCGTGCTGGATCCTTTCTGTGGCCGGGGCACTACCAATTTCGCGGCACGACTCGTTGGCCTGCGTTCCCTTGGGGTGGACTCCAGCCCGGTTGCCGCAGCCATCACGGCCGCCAAGCTCGCGACGACCACCGTTGATGACATCCTTGCCGAAGCACGCAGGATTCTGACCGAACGCGAAGCGCGCCACATCCCGACCAGCGAGTTCTGGCAATGGGCGTATCACCCGACCGTACTGGATGCGCTTTGTCGATTCCGGGAGGCTTTCCTGGAGGACTGCACCACGGACGCCCGCATCGCACTACGCGGCATCGTCCTTGGTGCGCTGCATGGCCCGAAGCAGAAAACCTTCCCGAGCTACTTCTCCAACCAATGCCCCCGCACCTATGCCCCCAAGCCCGCCTATGCGACACGCTTCTGGCAGGCGCGAGGGCTTGTGCCTGAGCCGATCGATGTCTTGGCCGTGATCGAACGGCGGGCGAAGCGCTACTATGGAAGCTCGCATGACACTAAGGGCACCGTGCGATTGGCGGACAGCCGTCAGGCCGAAGCGCTCCAGCCGGAAACACCAGAAATCCGATTCGACTGGGTGATCACTTCGCCCCCCTATTACGGCATGAGGACCTACATTCCCGATCAGTGGCTGCGCAATTGGTTCGTGGGCGGCTCCGACGTTGTCGACTACACCCATCGCGATCAGGTCGTTCATTCAAGTCCCGAGGACTTCGCGGAAGATCTCCGCCGAGTGTGGCGCAACGCCAATGAGGTGTGCGCCGAAGATGCCAAGATGGTCATCCGGTTCGGTGGCATCACGGACAGGCGCGCCGACCCGCTGGACCTCATCAAGAGCTCCCTCAGTGGCAGCGGCTGGCGCATTACCACCATCAGGGATGCCGGATCTTCCGCAGACGGCAAGCGCCAGGCGGACACCTTCCTGCGCACCAGGACTAAGCCGATGGTCGAGTGCGACGTTTGGGTGTCGAGGCTGTAGCCGGCGCGTCCGCATCCTCCTCGGGGCGTATACAAGACTTCGATCACCGTCATTTTGGGACACGACCGCAACGCCGCCTTCCGGAGCATAGAAAGGTTGATGTCTGTCCATGGGTCGACTCCGGCATCACACGTCTTCACGCCCCAGTGTTGGCAACGCAGCTCCGGCCGTGTATATTCGGAAACCAAATGAAACCTTTCTTCGCTCCGCCACCCAACATGTCTCCGACTCACCCTTCCGCTCCGTGGCGGGAGCATGTGTCGGCGCCGTTCCTGCGGCTGTTCCTTCGTGGTCCGCTGCTGCCCTGAGGGGCAGACGCGCAACCACAGAACCGTTCCAGCACCTGATTCTTACGCATCGAACCGGCCGTTCGTGAAGAAAACGGCCATGGGGAGTTTCCGTCCATGAACGACAAGCTGATCATTTTCGATACCACATTGCGCGATGGCGAACAGAGTCCGGGCGCGTCCATGACTCGGGAAGAGAAGGTCCGCATCGCGCGAGCCTTGGAGCGGCTCCGGGTGGACGTCATCGAGGCCGGCTTTCCCGCTGCCAGCCCGGGCGATTTCGAGGCGGTCCAAGCCGTAGCGCGGGCCATCAAGGACAGCACGGTGTGCGGACTGGCGCGCGCGCTCGACCGCGACATCGACCGCGCCGGGGAAGCCTTGCAGGGAGCTGCACGGGCGCGCATCCATACGTTCATCGCGACCTCGCCGATCCACATGCAGCGCAAGCTCAAGATGACGCCCGACCAGGTTGTGGAATACGCCGTCAAGGCCGTGCAACGCGCGCGCCGCTATACCGACGACGTCGAATTCTCGCCCGAGGATGCCGGCCGTTCCGAGGAGGATTTCCTGTGCCGGATCCTCGATGCCGTGATCGCCGCCGGAGCGACCACGGTGAACATCCCGGATACGGTCGGCTACGCCTTTCCGGAGCAGTTCGGCCGCATGATCGGGCGCCTGATCGAGCGCATCCCGAATTCCGACAAGGCGGTGTTCTCGGTCCACTGCCACAACGATCTCGGGCTGGCAGTGGCCAACTCCCTGGCCGCCGTGCTGCACGGCGCGCGGCAGGTGGAATGCACCGTCAACGGCCTGGGGGAGCGCGCTGGTAATGCCGCCCTGGAGGAGATCGTCATGGCGGTGAAGACGCGCAAGGATCTTTTCCCCTGCTACACGGAAATCGAGACGCGCGAAATCGTGCCTTGCTCCAAGCTGGTTTCCAGCATCACCGGTTTTCCGGTGCAGCCCAACAAGGCCATCGTCGGCGCCAACGCCTTCGCCCACGAGTCGGGCATCCATCAGGACGGCGTGCTGAAGAGCCGCGAGACTTACGAAATCATGCGCGCCGAGGAAGTCGGTTGGGCCGCCAACCGCATGGTGCTGGGGAAACACTCGGGCCGCAATGCGTTCCGCACCCGCATGCAGGAACTCGGCATCGAGTTCGCCTCCGAGGAGGAGTTGAACGCCGTCTTCCAGCGTTTCAAGGAACTCGCCGACAAGAAGCACGAGATCTTCGACGAGGACCTGCAGGCCCTGGTCACGGAAGTCGGCCTCGAAGCGGAAGACGAACGGGTCAAATTGGTGGCCCTACGGGCCTGCTCGGAAACCGGCAAGACCCCCACCGCGCGGGTCGCGCTGCGCTTCGACCACGAGGAACGCAGCGGCGAGGCGACGGGCGGCGGCGTCGTGGATGCGAGTCTCAAAGCCATCGAATCCCTGGTCCATACCGGGGCGAACCTGACCCTGTATTCCGTCAACAACATCACCAGCGGTACCGACGCCCAAGGCGAAGTGACGGTGCGACTGGAGAAGGACGGCCGCATCGTCAACGGCCAAGGCGCCGACACGGACATCGTGATCGCCTCCGCCAAGGCTTACATCAACGCCGTCAACAAGCTGCTGGTGCCGAAACGGCGCACCCATCCCCAGGTCGGTGATGTCTGATCCCACGCGGGAACGGCGACGCCTGCGCTATCTGGAAGCCATGGGCATCCCATGCTGGTCCCTGCGTGCCACCCCGCCGCACGCGCTCCGCGGTGAGCGCTGGGACGCTGCGCGCCGTTCCGATGAGGAACGTCGTCCCGCCGTGACGCTTTCGCATTCCGCAGCGGCCGAGGCCGAGCCGCGGCAAGGGACTGCGCCAGGCCCGCAGCAGGCAGGTGAGCGCGGTCTGCCGGATCGCTCCGCCCTCGCCGAGGATTGGGACACGCTCGAAAAGCGTGTGGCTGCATGCACTGCCTGCGAGCTCCATCGGAGCCGCACGCAAACGGTATTCGGCGTCGGCAACCGAGAGGCCACGTGGTTGGTGATCGGCGAGGCGCCCGGAGAACAGGAAGATCTGCAGGGGGAACCGTTCGTCGGGCGCGCCGGGCTGCTCCTCAACGAAATGCTGCGC
Source organism: Methylococcus sp. (assembly GCA_035559395.1). GTDB lineage: Bacteria > Pseudomonadota > Gammaproteobacteria > Methylococcales > Methylococcaceae > Methylococcus. Next base: position 18,530 of record DATMAX010000010.1, read on the forward strand.
GCGATCGGGCTTCGGCGCGACGAAGTCTATATCGCCAACATCCTGAAGTGCCGACCGCCCGGGAACCGCGATCCCCGACCCGAGGAAGTGGCCGCCTGCGAAGGCTTTCTCAAACGGCAGATCGCCCTGTTGCACCCGCGCATCATTCTCGCGGTCGGCCGCATCGCCGCGCAGTCGCTCTTAAAAACCGCGACCCCGATCGGTAAACTGCGCGGCCAGGTGCACCGCTACGAAGGAATCCCACTCGTGATCACCTATCACCCCGCCTACCTTTTGCGTTCTCCCCAGGAAAAACGCAAGGCCTGGCAGGACCTATTACTGGCAGTTCACACCTTCCGCAAATCCCTGTCCGATTCCCCCTCCTGACCATGGCCGGTTTGTTGGAGCAGATCAAACGCTGGGTGAGTTACGACGCCGAAAGCGAGTTTTACTACAAATACAACCCCAGCCTTCTCCAAAATCCCGAGTTGCGGCTGCGCCCGATGAAGAAGAGCGATCTGAAGACCGTGGCCGCGATCGAGAGTAATGCCTATGAGTTCCCCTGGGAGCTCGCCACTTTCCGTGACTGCCTGAACGTGGGCTATTGTTGCTGGGTCGGGGAACGCGCCGGCCAGATCGTGAGTTATGGCATCGTTTCTGCTGGGGCCGGTGAATCACACGTATTGAACCTGTGCGTGGCGCCCCATGTCCAGGGCAGCGGCTACGGACGCATCATGCTCGAACGCCTCCTGGAAAGCGCCCGCAGCCGGGGGGCCGAGGTCATCTTCCTGGAGGTGAGGCCGTCCAATCACACCGCGATCAAGCTGTACCGGAGCATGGGTTTCAACGAAATCGGCACGCGCAAGGATTACTACCCGGCCCGCAACGGTCGTGAGGACGCCCTGGTAATGGCCCGAACGCTCTGACCCGCGCCGCCATGGAAAAGCTCGCGCATCAACAGAGGAGGCGACTCGACTCGCCTGCCTGTGCCATTGTGGCACGGCAGGCACCCAGACTGGGAGGCAACTCGCGGCCGCTTGTGCGCATCTCCAGCCGTACAAATCCGGAAGTTCGAGGCGCGGGCGAGCTGATTTTTACTTCTGGCAACCACCGCAGTAATAAGTCGATCGCTGGCCAACCCGAATCAGGCGGATCGGTTTTCCACATTCCACGCAGGGCTCGTCGGCGCGACCGTAGACCCTGAGGGTCTGCTGGAAATAGCCGGGGGTTCCGCTCTCGTTGACGAAATCTCTGAGAGTCGTGCCGCCTTGTTGAATCGCCTCCAACAATACCTCGGTGATGCAGGCGGCGAGACGCCGGTAGCGGACCAGGGCGATCCGCCCGGCGGGGCGGCGGGGATGGATGCCGGCCCGGAACAGAGCTTCGTTGGCGTAGATGTTGCCGACCCCGACCACCACCCGACTGTCCATGAGGAAGGACTTCACTGAGCTCCTCCGCCCCGCCGCGAGGCGATGCAGATACGCCCCGTCGAACCCCGCATCGAGTGGCTCCGGTCCGAGCCCGGCAAGTCGGGGATGGTGTTCCGGCGGATCCGCCGTCCACAGGAGACACCCGAAACGGCGCGGGTCATGCAGGCGAAGACAGGTTCCCTGGTCGAAAACGAGGTCGATGTGGTCGTGTTTGCGGACGGACGATCCCGCTGGGCAGATCCTGAGACTCCCCGACATGCCGAGATGGACGAGCAGCGTGCCGGTTTCCATGCCGATCAGAAGATATTTCCCGCGTCGTCCGATCGCGCTGACGGTTTGCCCGACGAGTCGCGTCGAGAGGTCTTCCCCGACCGGCCAGCGTAACCGTGCTTCGCGGACTACCACGTGCTGAACGCGCCGCCCCAGGAGGTGGGGTGCGATGCCGCGGCGGATGGTTTCGATTTCGGGCAGTTCCGGCATGGGTGGGGCTTGCGCCTTCGATCAATGGGTGTGACGAAACCGGGCGATCCGTTCGGAAAGTTCCGCCAGGAATTCGGGATGAGCCCGCAGGAATGCCTCGCGGGCGCGGAAGAACCGCTCCCGTTGCCGGGGAAGGTCGCCGGGGGTGAGGGCGACCCCGAAGTCTTCCGCGCTCCCCCGGCGCAGGAACATCCGATCCAGCATGCGGTTGCCGAGTTCGAAATTGAAGTGACCCACATCCTGCCAATAGCGGGTCCGGCCGTTCTGGATCGGCTCGACGAGGTCGGGATCGTAACCCTGGAAATCCCACAATTCCACCCAGCGGCCTTCGGGATCGACCAGCCGCACCGCGCGCGCGATCGCCTCCACGAATTGCCAACGCACCTCGCCTCCCCCGCACTGGAGGTCGGCTTCGGCCCGCAGGGCATGCACGGGGTAGATCACGAGTCGGGTCTCGACCTCGAGATGGACGAGTCGCGTCAACAATTGCACCAAGCCCTCCGTGTCCGGGTCCTGCCGCCTCCCGCGCCGACCCGAATCGGAAGCAATGCCGGTCGTGGGACTGGCGACGAACCCGGGTTGCCGGCAGGGTGCCCGCGCGTCGACGTGATCGAGATAACGGAACAGGTCTTCCTGAAAACGGCGCTCCACGTCGTCGAACTCGAAGCGGGTGTAGAAGAACAGACCCTCGGCCGTGTGGGTCGGCGGCTTGTGTTGGCTGCGAACAGTACGGATCGATGCCTGCACCGCCTTGCGCGAGAGCAATAGCGCCCCGGTCGGGATATGCAGCATCTCGTTCAAGACCGGGCGGCAATCCACCGGGCCGAGCGGTTCCGGCTGTAGGCCGAGCACGACCCGCGCCGGCGGGGCTTGTTGCAGCGCCAATCGCACCGTGCAGTACACCCGGTCCCATTCCGACCCGGCGAGGGCAAAATTGTAACTCCGCTCGCTGCCGTTGCGGGTCAGGGCCGGATGCAGAGGATCGAATCCGATCTCGGCATAGGAACTGCCAAAGATCAAGGCCCTCGGTCGCTCGCGCAACACGATCCGGGGTTTTACGTGGCGTTCGAAGCGCTTGAACTCGGTCTTGATCGCATTGAAGCCGTCGATGCGGATGTCGCGATAATACCAGAATGGATCCACGACTCGGCAGAACAGCGCCAGGATCGCGAGCAAGCCCAGGAATCCCCTCAGCAAGATGCGAAGGTAAGCGACGGAATGCATCTCTCAGAATTGGAAGTAGATGAATTCGCTCAGCTCGGAAATCGACAACACGGCGACCACGGCGACGATCGCGGATCCGAGCGCCCAGGCCGGAGCGGGGCGCCAATGCCAAAACCGGTGTGGCGGCGGAGACTCGACGAGGGTGTCCAGAGCGGGCCGGAAGCGGGCGAAGACCTGCTGGGTGTTGGGCAGCAGCATACAGATCAGGAGCGACGACGCGATCCAGAGAAGGGGAGCCGGATCTTGGGGGAGCGGAGCATAACCGTTGATCCCCAACATGCCCCGCAATACCCGGGTGGCCGTGGCAAGGCTGTCCGAGCGGAAGATCACCCAACCAAACACCACCGCCACCAACGTCACAGCCCGCGCCAAAAGACGGCCGCCGCGGGAACGCGCCTGCGGACCGAGACCCAGGCGCAGCCGAAGCGCGCGCCAGGAGTGAGCGAGCACGAGGTAGATCCCATGCAACGCACCCCAGGCCACGAAGGTCCAGTTCGCCCCGTGCCAAAGGCCGCCCAGCAGCATGGTGACGAACAGATTGCCATTACGCCGCCAGGCCGGGCAGCGGTTGCCGCCCAGCGGGATGTAGAGATAGTCCTTGAGAAAGCGGGACAAGGTCATGTGCCAGCGGCGCCAGAAGTCGATGATGTCGACCGCCTGATAGGGGGAATTGAAATTGACCGGCAGGCGGATGCCGAACAACAGGGACAAACCGATCGCCATGTCCGAGTACCCGGAAAAATCGAAATAGAGCTGAAAAGTGTACGCCAGTGCGCCGATCCAGCTTTCCGGAAACCGCGGTTCCGTACCCTGCGCTGCGGTCTCGAAAAAATGCTGGGCATGGGGCGCGATCCCGTCGGCGAGCACGGTTTTCTTGAACAAGCCGAAGAAGAAGATCGTGAGCCCCAGAGCCAGGTCGTCGGCGACGCCACGTCGGCCCGGTGCCCGTTCGAATTGCGGCATCATCTCGGCGTGATGGAGAATCGGTCCGGCGATGAGGTGGGGGAAGTAGGTGACGAAGAGCAGATAGGGAAGGAAACGGTACTCGCGCGCCCGGTCCCGGTAGGTATCGACTAGATAGGCGATCTGGGTGAAAGTGAAGAACGAGATGCCCAAGGGAAGGATGATCTGCCCGAGCTTCCAGTCCGTCCCGGCGAAGTTGTTCACGATACCGAGAAAGAAATGGGCATACTTGTAATAGCCGAGCAACAGCAGGTTCGAAGCGATCGCCCCGACGAGAACCGCCTTGCGTGCCCTGGTTCCCGGAGGCAGTCGCGCAATCCCTACGCCTGCCCAGAAGTTGAAGGTGATCGAGGCCAGCAGAAGCCCCACGTAAATGGGGTTCCACCAGCCATAGAAAAACAATGAGGCAAGACTCAACCAAGCGAGGGCTGCTTCCCGCCGATAGCGGATTCCCAGGTAAAAACCCACCAGGGCAGTCGGCAGAAACAGGAAAATGAATTCGAAGGAATGAAACAGCATCGGCTCTTTGCAGGTATCACTGCTTCGATGCCGCCAGGGAACCTCCTCCTGGGCATTTCGCCCCATCCCTGGGGCCCGCTGCGCGGTCCCAGTTCGCTCCCGGCGAACTGGTCGCGAGCGATGTGAACGGGGTGGCGTTACGGCGAAGCCGACCCCTCATCGTCGTGCTCATCCTCGGATGAATCCTCCTCATTCTCTTTTTCCGTGGGTGATCCCGCCTTCGGCTCCCCTCCCCTGGATTCCGTCCCGCCGGGTTCATCGTCCTCGTCTTCTTCCGTGGGCGGCCCCCCCTTACCCGTCGAGGTTGAAGGCTGTTCTTCCCCTTTGGGCTCTTCGCCCTTCTTCGGTGGCAGGCTCAGGAGACGCTTCGCCGGCTCCCCCACGATCTCGTACTGCAGGCCCAAGTCCGGGCGATAGAGGAGCAATTCGGGTTCGCGCTGGACTACGACGAATTCCACCGCTTCCCCATTCGCCAGGCCGACACGGATCTTCTCGCCCTCGGCCGCCTTGTCCGGACGTTTGACGTCGATGGCACGCGCCGACTGCCAGGCATGGAGAAGTTCGCCGATGCCGCTGTCGCCGGCCTCCTGCGGCGGATCGAAGATCCATTTGCCATCCTCCCCGAGCTTTGCCTTCATCGCGGGCAGCACCAACTCACCGATGCGGGCATCTTCCGGCAGCAGCTTCTTGTCCACGTACTCGGTGGGACCAGCCGTCAGATGATGGGAGAAATCGTCGCGGACCAGGTGGAGGGTATCCCCGATCCGAACGTAGCGGCGCATCTCGATGGGGTCGGAACCCCCGAAGATGAGCGTCGTTTCACCCAGCACCAGGGTCGCGATCGGCTTGTCGAGTTCGAACTTCGCGAGTTCGTCCGTTTTCAGGGGGTAACTGGCATCGCTGTTCGCCTTGGCGATCTCCAGCAACTGCCGCACGCGGAATTCGTTCGCCGGCGCCGCGAAAGGCGCGGCGAGCCACCAATGTCCGTTCTTCCGCGAGAAGCTGAGGGTCTGCTCCCCTTGCCGCAGGGTGAAAGTATCGAGCTTGTCGATATCCACTTGGGTCAACGGCGTTTTCGGGGGCTCCACCTTGCCGGGCTCGAAATAAGCGATCACGCCGAGGACGGCGAGTACCGCCAGCAGGACCAGATTGAGCAACATTCGAGATTTCATAAGCACTCCGCTTGACCGGCGATCCTCGGTCGGTTGGAAAACGGGTTAGGTGTCCAAGGTCGGCCAATCGCCGCCCGCCACGCGTTGGGAAGCGGTTCCCCGGTCGGAGAGCCATGGCCGGGTTTGCTACGGACCCACCGATTCGCCTCTATCCATCCCTCAGCGCTTGCGACGTTGGAGCCAGATCACCACCCCGCTGCCGATCAAGAGGGCCGGGAGCACGATGAGGAAGCCGAAGCCGATGGCCCAGGACGCCAGGGGGGAGAGCTGGAGACTGCGATCGGGCGAAGTCTTGGCCGGGATGTTGATGAACGGATCGTTCTGGCTCAGCCAGTTGACGATGTTGAGCCCGAGATTGAGATTGCCGCCGTTGCCGAGGAAGGCATTCGACAGGAAATCGCCATCCCCGATCACCACGATCCGCTGTTCCCTCGGTTTTTCGGCCTTCTTCCCGGCTTCCGCCGACGGTTTCTGTTCGGTGTTCTGGTCCGCGTTTTCCTGCTTTTGGATCGGCACCTCACGCGTCAGCACATAGGCGATGTGCAGCGGCCCCTGCCGCTCCCCTTTGTCGGCGTCGAGCTGGATCTTGCCCTGGATCGGTCCGGTTTCGGTCCAGGAACGAGGCAGCGTGTTCAACAGCACCTCCCGTTCGAAATCCCGGTTTTCCGGGTTCACGTCGAGGGCCACCGCCCCCGGAAACAGCGTCATGGTCTGGAAACCGTAGGTGATGGCATGCGGAGGATATTCGGCGACCAGTGCGAAGGTCGGATCGTCGATACCAAACAGTTGCGTCGAGGCATCGACCACGGTGCCCGGAAGAAAGCGGAGGCCGAGCTTCTGCGCCAGCGGATCGAGTCCGCGCAGATTGCCGGAATCGACCAACCAGAGCAGCTGCCCTCCCTGTTTCACCCAGTCCTCGATCAGGGACACCTCGCCGGGCAAGAGATTGGCATTGGGGCTGGCGATGACCAATACGTCGGTGTGGTCCGGGATGCGCTGAGTCATCGCCAGATTCACCGTGGACACCTGGATGCCTTTGCGTCCGAGCTCTTCTCCGAACTGGCCGAGGTCGTGGTTGGCGCGGCCTTGCGGTGACCGCTCACCGTGCCCCTCGAGGAACACGACACGCTGATCCTTGGCGCGCGCCAGACGCTGCAACGCGTTGGTGATGGCGGTCTCGTTGGCCTCCTGCACATTCTCGCTGCGTCCCTGATACTCGAGGACGAGTTCACCGTCGACCGAAATCCCGAGCTCCCGGACTTTGTCCGGCTGCGTGTCCGGATTGACGAAGCTCAGCGTGAGATCCTTCTTGTGGCGCTGATAACGGCCGATCTGCTCGCTGATCTGATCGCGAAGAGTCTTGGTCTCGCGGGCATAGGCGGTGACTTGCACCGGCCCCTGCAACAGGTCGAGGACTTTGACGCTGGCTTCCGACAGGGTATGTCGATGCCCGGCGGTCCAGTCGAACTGCGTGGAGTAACGCGTACTCAACCAGGCCACGACGGCCACGACCCCCAAAAACAGAATCGTGAACAAGAGGTTCTGGAGACGAATCTCCCAGTGAGTCTTGCGGTTGATCTTCATTATTTTTGCAAACGGTCGTTGTCCAGGCGATGGACGCTGAGGACCAGGAAAGTCAGGGTGAACAACAGGAAATAGACGAGATCGGTGGTCGACACCAGACCTTTCAGCAATCCCTCGTAATGGCGCAGGATCGAGAGGTACGACAATAGGCCACCCGCGTTGCCCTCCACGCTACTGGTCCAGTCGATGATCCAGAACAGGAGTAGCGCCCCGAAGGTGCTGACTGCGGCCACGGTTGGATGGTTGGCGAGCGCCGAAATGTAAAGACCCACTGCGGCGAACCCGGCCAAGAGCAACACCAACGCCAAGGCGCAGGACGCCAGCTTGCCGAAATCGAGCCCCCCGCCCACCAGCAGCGACAAAGGCATCAACAGGATCATGCCGACCATGAGGAGGAGGAAGCTGAACACCCCCAGGTATTTGCCGACGATGATCTCGGTCATGGAGACCGGGGCCGTGAACAGGAGGCTCAAGGTCCGATTGCGGCGCTCCTCGCTGATCAGTCGCATAGTCAGAAGAGGGGTCACCAGGAGCAGGATCACGCCGGCGTTGCCGAACAGGGGTGCAATGACCAGATCGGTGATGCCGGGCGCGTCCTCCATGGCGGCGATGCGGGGCTGGACCATGAGGTAATAATCGACCTGCGCCAGAAACATGTAGCCCAGAATGATCTGGATCACACCGAGAATGGACCAGGCCAGGGGCGACAGGAACAAGGTACGCAATTCCCGCGCCGCGATCGTCAATGCCATCATGCAGTCGGTTCCTCCTGCTTTGGAGTCGCTTGGGTGATGTCGATGAAAATCTGTTCCATGCTGCGGCGTTCCGGGACCAATTCCAGCAATCCCCAGCCGGAGCCGACGACGACCTCAGCCACCTTTTCGGACGGGTTCTTGTCCTGGTCATGGAAGATCCGGTAACGCTGCCCCCCGATTTCCTCGATGGACTGCACGCCCTTGATCGGGAATAGCTTCTGCACATCGACGGCCGCGCGGGTTGCCAGCACCAGGCTGGAAGCCCGCATCTGCTGCTCCAGGCTCTCGATGGTCCCGCTCAGCACCAGCTTGCCCTTGTGGATGATCTGCACGTGCGTGCAAGTAGCTTGCACTTCCGGCAGAATGTGGGTCGAAAGGATGATGCCGTGTTCCCGCCCCAGCTCGCGGATGAGCTCACGGATCTCGCGGATCTGGATCGGATCCAGACCGACCGTCGGTTCGTCCAGAATGATCACGGCCGGGACATGGAGGATCGCCTGGGCGATGCCGACGCGCTGCTGATAGCCTTTCGACAGGTTGTTGATGAGACGCGGCCCGACGTCCGTCAGTCCGCAGCGCTCCTTGGCGTTGTCGATGGCGCGGCGGATGCGGTCGCGGGGAATCCGGTGCAGGCGGGCGCAGAACTCCAAGTACTCATCCACGGTCAATTCGCGATAGAGCGGCGGAATTTCCGGCAGGTAGCCGAGTTCGCGTTTGGCCTCGCGCGGTTCGTCGAGGATGTCGATGCCATTGATCAGGATCTGCCCCGAGGTCGGCGCCAGGTTGCCGCAGATCATCTGCATGGTGGAAGACTTGCCGGCGCCGTTTGGCCCGAGAAAGCCGAGAATCTCCCCCTTCTCCAGGGTGAAGCTGACATTGTCGACGGCGCAATGGTCGCCGTAATACCGATACAGTTCCTGAACTTGAATGAGGCTGGTCATGTTGCGCGTAAGATACGGAAGTTTGTACGAAATGCAAGTCGCGGCCGGGCACGAGCCGTGGCAGCGGGTGCAGGTTCGGTGCCGCGGACGACGGTGAAGATACCGCCGCTCGGGCTCTACGTGCACTTTCCTTGGTGCGTGCGCAAGTGTCCTTACTGCGACTTCAACTCGCACCGCGCCAACGGTGCCCTTCCCGAGCAGAATTATATCGCGGCCCTGCTCCGAGACCTGGATCAGGAGATCCCCAGGATTGCCGATCGTCCGATCGAATCGATCTTTCTCGGCGGCGGCACTCCCAGTTTGTTGAGCACGGATGCAATCAGGACCCTGCTGGACGGCATCCGGGCCCGTGTTCGCCTGACCCCGGATGCGGAGATCACCCTCGAAGCCAACCCCGGCACGGCCGAAAGCGCGAAATTCGAAGGGTTTCGCCATGCCGGTGTCAACCGCCTGTCGCTCGGGGTGCAAAGCTTTGACGACGCCAAGCTCAGGGCACTGGGACGGATCCACGACCGCCGGGCGGCCGTGGAAGCAGTTCATGTGGCAAGCGCAGCCGGTTTCAGCAATTACAACCTGGATCTGATGTACGGGCTACCCGGACAGACGGTCGCCGATGTCCTCCACGACTTGCAAACGGCGATCGCGCTACGACCGAGCCACATCTCCTTTTATCAACTCACGCTCGAACCCAACACCTGGTTTCACCGCTTTCCACCGGAGTTGCCCACGGAGGACGAAGTCTGGGAAATGCAGATCGCCGGGCAGGCGCTGCTCGCAGAAAACGGCTTCCAGCAGTACGAGGTTTCGGCCTATGCCCGCCCGGACCGGCGCTGCCGTCACAATCTCAACTACTGGCGCTTCGGCGACTATCTCGGTATCGGTGCCGGCGCGCACGGCAAGCTCACCGACCCCGATTCCGGCGTCGTCACGCGGACCTGGAAGGCGAAACATCCGGCCCGATACCTGGAAACGGCGGGGCAGCCGCAAAGCCTCGGCGGCGTATGCCGGATCGAAACCGGGCAACTGCCTTTCGAGTTTCTGATGAACCAGTTGCGGCTGCGCGAGGGTTTCGTCCTCAGCGATTTCACGGATCGCACGGGGCTTCCGCCTTCAGCTTTGCAGCCTACTCTTTCGGAATGCCTGGCGGAAGGTCTCCTGGAAACATCGGGCGATCGGGTCCGCTGCTCGGATACCGGCTGGAATTTCCTCGACGACGTGTTGCAACGGTTTTTGCCCCCATGATAAACCGAGCGACCCACTCATTCACCACATGGCGAAGACGATGCTGTAAAGCCGGCCTTGGCCAAAGAGCCGCGCTGACTCACTTGCCGTCATGGCGAAGATGATCCCGGTAGCGACGAAAGAAGGACAGGGCTGCATACAACATGATGGCGAACAGGACCCATTCCTGAACCGAGACCGATGTACGATCATCATCGAAGACCACGATGCCGACGACCGCGGCGAGGAAAAGCAGGAAGTAATTGATCATACGACACTACCTGACCAGAAACCATGTGGGAAAGACTGCGCGCGAAGCTACGGGAACTTTGGCGGGGGATTCGCCAAGTCACCGGCGATGATGCCTATGAGCGTTATCTGCAACATTGGCGATCCACCCACGCCACTGATGAGACGCCATTGGATCGCAAAGAGTTCTTCCGCAGAGAGCAGCAGCGCCGTTGGAGCGGTGTCCGGCGCTGTTGTTAGCCTTGCACGGAGCAAAGCCCCTAGGTTTTCACGATCTCAGAGCCGTTTCTTGATCCGCTCATAGGCATTGCGAATTTCCTCGCCGAGGATCTGAACACCTGCCCAGACATCCTCGGAGGCCTCCTTCGCTTCGTTGGCGACCGCCTCGATCCTTCCCTTGAGCTCTTCGAGCCTGGCCTCCGCCTTTTCCCATTCATCGCGCAGATCCATACGTGCCAGATCCAGTTGCACCAGCATCTCGTCCCGCTGTTGCAGGAGTCCGTCGCGGAATTTTTCCATCTCTTCTTGCAGATTCATGCTCATTCTCCGTTGTGTGTCAAAAGCTGATCCGACCCAAGCCTCGCTTCGCGGAAGCGAAAACCGGCATCCGAGATCATTGTAACCCGGGTTCCAATCCGCGGGCGAAAAACCAGGGCATGGAAAACCTTTTTAACCCCTTCCTCCGATACGGAAAATGTTCCCATTTTCGCTGCCTCCCCATTCGAGTTACACTCCGAAGCCCTTGGGCGGGAGGAACAACGTGTCATGCCAGAAGTTACCGAACGAGTGTACAGCGAGGAAGAAATCCTGTCGCGCCTTCAGGCCGAGCTTCCCCATTGGACCTATGAGAATGGCTGGATCCGACGCAAGTTCAGGACCAGCGGCTGGAAGGCCACGCTGATGGTCGTCAATGCCGTAGGCCACTTGGCCGAGGCGGCCTGGCACCACCCGGATCTCACGGTTTCCTATGCCTTCGTGATCGTCAAGCTTGTCACCCATTCGGCCAAGGGGGTGACGGACAAGGATTTCGCGCTGGCGAAGAAAATCGAGGAAGTGATCCAATGGCAACCGGCGCGGGAGACCGGCGGCATTTTGGCCGGAACGCCGGATGATCCCCGCTTCAAGTACGTGAAATACGACTGAGGTGAAGCCGCGGCCCTGGCGCCGCGGAAGCAGCCGGGAAAAGGAAAAAACGGGTGACCGAAATGGGACAAAAGATCGTGGCGGTGTTGCTCGCCGCGGGGCTGGTGTTTTGGATCTGGTACTATGGCGGGCGCCAGTCGCCCCAGGAGACCGCGCCGCCGGAACCTCCCAGGGCCGAGGCGCCTGCTCCGAGCCCCGTACCGGCGCCACGAGGACGGGACAAGCCCGCGACACCGGCACTACCGGCCGAGCCGGCGAAGAGACTTGCGGTCCCCCTGCAACGGCCGTTACAGGCCCAGGATCAGGGTCAAACCAAACTATGCAGGGATTTGCTCGGGGTGGAAGCCTGTGCCGATGCGGATTGGAAGTTCGCCGTAGAAACCATCGGCCCGCTCTCGCTCACCGAGACCGAAGGAATCTTCCACGCCGCCATACCCTTGCGCTTCCAGGCGCAAGCCGGGGTTTCCACCGAGCAACTCGGGGGCATGAAAATCAAGGAACGGACCTTGGAAGGTACGCTCACGGCCTGGGCCGATCTCCGCGTCGATCCGATGGACGGTTGTTCCGTCACGCCTTTGGCGAGCGGTTTCGAGTGGATCGAGGAACCACAACTCGAAATGATCGGCGGCTTGCAGGTGAAAGTGGGGCAACTCGTTGGTAAACCCTTCGAAAAGCTGCTCCGCGACCGGATCGAAAACCTCGTGCGATCGGCCCCTTGTGAAACAGTCCGGAACGAGATCGCCCGGTTTCGGCAGCAAGCGGCGGAATGAGCCTGGAAGACCGCTGCGCCTCAGGCGCGGGCGGCCATGTTGACCGGCAGGCGTCGGGCGCCCCAGGTTCCCGGTCGGGCTTCGAAGACGCCCGCGCAGGGGGTGCCACAGCGATTGCACTTTCCTTCCGGGGTCAAGTTCCACTCCGATAGCTCGTACCAGTCACGCCCGATCAAAAGCTGCCCGCAGTGGTGGCAATAGGTGCTGTCGCCTGCCTTGTTGCGGATGTTGCCGGTGTATGCATAGCGTACCCCGTTCTTCATCGCGATCTGACGGGCTCTGATCAAAGTCGCGGGCGGCGTGGGCGGCTTGTCCAACATCTTCCAGTCGGGATGGAAGGCGGTGAAGTGCAGGGGAACGTCAGGCCCCAATTTCTCCATCACCCACTGCGTCAGTGCTTCGATTTCCTGTTCCGAGTCGTTCTCCCCGGGAATCAAAAGGGTGGTGATTTCCAACCAGACCCGGGTTTCGTGCTTGATGTACTGTAAGGTTTCGAGGACCGGCTGCAGATGACCGCCGCAGATGCGGTGGTAGAAATCCTCGGTGAAGGCTTTCAGATCGACGTTGGCGGCATCCATGTAGCGATAGAATTCGGCGCGCGGTTCCACACACTGATAGCCTGCGGTGACCGCCACCGACTTGATGCCGAGTTCCCGGCAGGCCTTTGCCGTGTCGATCGCGTATTCGTGGAAGATCACCGGATCGTTGTAGGTATAGGCGACACTGCGGCATCCCAACTCCTTGGCGACCTTGGCGATGGCTGCGGGACTGGCCCGGTCCAACAGGGAATCCATTTCCCGCGATTTGCTGATGTCCCAGTTTTGGCAGAACTTGCAGGCCAAATTGCAGCCCGCAGTGCCAAAGGAAAAAACCGGTGTGCCGGGGAGGAAATGGTTCAGTGGTTTCTTCTCGATGGGATCGACGCAGAAACCGCTGGAACGGCCGTAGGAAAGCAAAACCACTTTGCCGCCCACGTTCCCGCGCACGAAACACAAGCCCCGTTGGCCTTCGTGCAGCTTGCAGAAACGCGGACACACATCGCACTGGACACGACCGTCGTCCAGCCTATGCCAATAACGGGTAGGAAAAGCCTCGGAGGAATCGATGGTCGTATCCATAAAAGGTACCCCGCGCGTGAGGGGAGTTGACACCTATGTCTACAATGAGGATTCTTGTCGTTATAGACAAGGGCTTCGTCGATTTGCTCCGGCACTTCAGGAGGTCGCCATGCCGCAGATACGTCCGCCCGCCGTTGCCGGCACGTTTTACCCCATGGATCCGCGCCAACTCCGGAGCATGGTGCAATCGATGCTCACGGAGCCGAAAGCCGGGGATACGTTACCCAAGGCCATCATCGCGCCGCACGCCGGCTACGTGTATTCCGGTCCCGTCGCCGCCAGCGCTTACGCCCAGTTGCGCGCCGGGCGCGATACCATCCGCCGCGTGGTGCTGCTGGGACCTTCCCACCGCGTCGTCTTCCAGGGACTCGCCGTCAGCAGTGCGGAAGCATTCGCCACCCCGCTGGGCACCGTCCCGCTCGACCGGGAGACGATCGAAGCCTTATTGCAGTTCCCCTTCGTCCATAGGCTGGACCAGGCCCATGCCTTCGAACACAGTCTCGAGGTGCATCTCCCCTTCCTGCAGGAGGTGCTGGCGAATTTTTCCCTGGTGCCGATCCTGGTTGGCGACGCCGATCCGAGACAAGTGGCCCAAGTGCTCGATGAGTTGTGGGATGGCGACGAAACCTTGATCTTGGTCAGCTCCGACCTGAGCCATTACCACGATTACGCCACCGCCCGGCGTATGGATCAGGCGACCTCGCGGGCCATCGAGGCGTTACGCCCCGAGGACATCGATTATGAGGACGCTTGCGGAAGATTGCCCGTGAGCGGACTGCTCATCGCCGCCCGCAAGCATGGGCTGAAAGGAAGGACCATCGATCTCAGGAACTCCGGCGACACCGCCGGTCCCAAAGAAAGCGTCGTGGGATACGGGGCATATGTCTTCGAATGATGCCACCGGGGAACTCGTTACGGAAGAGCGGCGATTCCTGCTCCGCTTGGCGCGCGACTCGATTCGTTTCGGACTCCGGCATCGCACACCGCTTGTTCCCGAGACGGCCAAGCTTCCTCCCGCCTTGGCCGCGCCGCGCGCGACTTTCGTCACGCTGAAAAAGAACGGCGCCTTGCGCGGCTGCGTCGGTTCCCTGGAGGCGCGTTTTCCGCTGGCTGTCGACGTGGCGCGAAACGCCTATTGGGCGGCGTTCCGCGACATCCGGTTCCGCGCCGTGGAAGAATCCGAGTTGGACGACCTACAAATCGAAATTTCCTTGCTCACCGCACCCGAACCCGTTTCCCATAGCACGGAAGCGGATCTGCTGCGGCAACTCCGGCCCGGCTTGGACGGACTGATCCTCCAGGAGGGTGGCCGGCGCGGGACCTTCCTGCCTTCGGTCTGGACCAGTCTGCCTGAGCCCGAGGAATTCATCCGGCAACTCAAGATCAAGGCCGGTTTCCCTCCTGACCATTGGTCCGAGGCAATGGAAGCGTTTCGCTATCGCACCGAGCGTCTCACGGACGAGGAAGAATGGGAATGAGCAGCCGGCAGCGATGTCAGGCGGTGCGGGCGGTGAGGTGGAGGTATTTCTGGTACAGGGTATCGTGGTCCTCGACGTGGTCCGGATCCTTGTGGATGCATTCCACCGGGCACACCTCGACGCACTGCGGCCGATCGAAATGCCCCACACACTCGGTACAGAGGGCGGGATCGATGACGTAGATTTCCTCGCCTTGCGAAATCGCCCCGTTCGGGCATTCGGGTTCGCAGACGTCACAGTTGATGCACTCGTCGGTGATGATCAACGCCATGATAATTCCCTTTCGGTTTCGCTCAAGAATGACCTTATGGACTGAGGCGGAGGTTGGCATGTTCCGCAGCTCGGATCGTCCCAACCCGAACCACCGTCTGCGATTCGGCACGAAAAAAGCGAAAGAGTCGCGCCGTCAACGTTTGGGATAGACCAGCCGGATTTCCGGTTTTCCGCACTCGGCGGCATGCCGATTGACGTGTTCGATGACCTGAATGAGGTTGGCGTTCAGGGCGATGATGTCTTCCAATAACACCCGTGCGTCTTCGTGATCGAACAGCGCCAGGGTCTCGTCGCTGCGTTCGAGAGTCTGGGCCAACATCCGGCACAATTCCCCGCACAGCCGATGTCGCTTGGCGGTGAGGTCGTGGAACGTCTCCAATGCCGCGTGATAACGCCCCAGTGCTTCGTAATTCGGCTCCATTTCGTACCTCCTATCGCCGAGAAGACTTTATCGCGAGATTCCCGGGCGATGTCAATGTACCCCGCGACGTATCTATCCTCCCCCCGATCGCGGGTCTTCCCAAACGCCCCATCCCGTCGTTGACGGCTTTCCCGGTGGGGCGTAGCTTAACTCCCGAAACCTAACGACCGGTGCTTTTGCGGCGCGGTGCGGGGCCTTGTAAAGAAGGGGGGAGAGGATGGCGAAGTTCGTCCAGGAAACGAGGATCGTCGTGATCGGCGGGATTTGGTTGGCAACCTTGGCGGCGTCGCCGCTAGGGGCGAGGGAACGCAATCTTCCCTGTTCCGAAGACATCGCCAAGTTCTGCCCTGGGCTCGGCCTCGGAGAGGGAAAAATCCAGCGTTGCCTTGAGGAGCACAAAGAGGAACTGTCGGCGGATTGCAGGCCACGATTCGAGGCGGCGCTGTCCCGCTCCCATGAGATCCGGCACGCGTGTGCAGCGGATGTCGCAAAATTCTGCCGCGAGGTCGCTCCGGGGAAGGGGCGGCTGGCCCAGTGCCTGCGGCGGCATCATCGCCAGGTCTCCAGCGCCTGCATGGAACGGCTGCGCGAAGCCCGCAAAATCGCGCGAACTCTGAAGGGGGGATGATCATGGGAACCTGGTTCGCCGGCGCGGCGCGGCTTTTTCTTCCGATCGGCGTGGTGCTGGGACTGGCATCCGAAGTGCCGGCCTTCGAGGAGGATTTTGATCAACCCATGGCGGTGCAATGCTATCGGGTGGATTCCTACTACGACGACTACCGCTTCGAGGAGGTGGGTAGCGTGATGGTCCCGCCGAACCTGCCCCCGGCTCGGGCTTGTAATGTGGTGGAATACGCCTGCAAGAACCGTTGCGTGGCCTGTGCCCACGATTACGACTATTACGAAGACATCTGCGTCGATGCCGCCGGACGCCAATTCGTGAAATGATCTCCGGGCAGGGAGCGGCTTTTCCCATCGGCTTTTTCCGCATCCCCAACGGCGGACGTGGCGCTTAGACCTGGCAACCGATCACAAACCCGCATGGATTCGGGACTCCTCAATCGGCGGTGGTTCATCTCCCTGCTCTGCGTGGCCCTGTTCGGGGCACTGGTGGTCTTGGCGGAAGGATTCGTCCGCCGGGAAGCCGAGCGGCTCCATGAAAGCCTGAGGGCTCGGGTGCTGGCCGATGCGTCCATCCTCCGGGCGCGGATCGAAGGGGATCTGAATTCCACGCTGTACCTCGCCAACGGGCTCAGTGGTTATGTTTCGGCTTATCCCACGCTGGAGGCCAACCGCGTCGAACTCGTCCTGGGTCAGGTCTACCGGCATGGGCGCCACCTTCGCAACATTGGTCTCGCTCCCGGCAACATCATCCGCTTCATCTATCCCTTGCAGGGCAACGAAAAGGTGATCGGTTCGCGCTACGAGGATCTGCCCAGCCAGTGGGCTGCGGTCAAGCGAGCCGTCGAGACCCGCAGCACCGTGCTCACCGGACCGGTCGACTTGGTCCAGGGCGGGCACGGCTTGATCAGCCGCACCCCAGTGTTTTTGCCAAACGGCCTCTACTGGGGGATCATCAGTCTCGTGGTGGATGCCGATGCTTTTTTTGCCGCAGTGGATCACGAACGGAACGAGCGCGGTCTGGATTGGGCATTGCGCGAAACAGCGAGTCTCAACGGAGTCAGAGGCATCATCTTCGGCGACGCGCGGCTATTCGAAAAGGAACCCGTCCGCCTGCCAATCCAAATCCCTGGCGGCGCCTGGGAAATGGCCGCCGCACCCGCCGAAGGATGGCGGATCGACGAGGAGCGGTTGTTTCACTTACGCCTGGGAGCCTTCCTGTTGTCGCTGTTGGTTGCCTTGTTGATTCACCTGGCGCTGGAAGAGCGCATCCATATCCGTTACCTTGCCCTGCACGACGCGCTCACCGGTTTACCCAACCGTCGGCTCCTGAACGACCGTCTGGAGCGGGCGATCGCCCAGGCACGGCGCAACCGTCTGACTTTTGCCGTGCTGTACGTCGACCTCGACGGGTTCAAGCCGGTCAACGACCGCTACGGTCACAAAGCCGGTGACCGAGCTTTGACAGTGGTCGCCCGACGTCTGCAGCGCCACTTGCGCCGCAACGACACCGTCGCCCGGGTGGGAGGGGACGAATTCGTACTGCTTCTCCCCGATGTCGGCAGCCGGGCCAAGGCCCAGGTCGTGGTGGAGAAGGTAACCGACCTCATTGCCCAGCCGATCCAGCATGGCGACCAGACGATCCAACTCGGTGCTTCGGTGGGGGTCAGCCTGTACCCGCATCACGGCGAGACGCCGGATGCCCTCATCGATCACGCCGACGCGGCGATGTTCTCGGAAAAAAGGAAATCTTGCCGTCGAAAGCCGGCGCCTCATGAAGGCAGGCAGAGTCGGCACATTTGTGCGTTTTTCGGCTCAAGGAATCGAGGAGGGTTGGGTAAACTTGCGCACCAGCGCCGCATGGACATGGTCCGGCACGAAAGCCGACACGTCCCCTCCCAGCTTGGCGATCTCCCGGATCACCGAAGAGGAAAGGAAAGCATAGCTTTCCCCGGGGGTCAGGAAAATCGTCTCGAGTTCCGGCGCGAGCGAACGGTTCATCCCCGCCAATTGGAATTCGAATTCGAAATCGGAAACGGCCCGCAGTCCGCGCAGGATCACACGGGCGCCGTGCTTGCGGGCGCAATCGACCAGCAAGGTGTTGAATCCGATCACTGCGACGCATTCCAGCGAAGCGACGGCCTCCCGCGCGAGAAGGATGCGTTCCTCGAAGTCGAACAAAGGCGTCTTGTTCTTGCTCTCGGCCACGGCCACGAGGACGCGATCGAAAAGCCGGCTGGCGCGTTGTACCAGATCGACGTGGCCATTGGTGATCGGATCGAAGGTGCCGGGATAGATGGCAACGATGTTCATGCAGGGGACTCCCGCTGCCGTCGATACAAGCGATAAGCCACGCCGCCGCTCGTTTTCGCGCGCAGCAGCGTCCACGTATCCGGGATCCCCGCCGGGGGCGGACCTGCCTCGGCCTCGACATAAATCATCCCATGAGCCGCCAGCCAGCCTCTCGTCTCGAGGAGCTGACAACACGGGCCGACCTGACCGGCACGAAACGGCGGATCGAGAAAGACCAGGTCGAAAGCTTCCGCTTCGCCGCTCAAAAACCGTAGCACATCCGCTTGCACCACCACGACCTGGGTGGCCCCCAAGGCAGCACACGCCCGCCTCAGCGCGGCACAGCTGCGCGGATTTCGTTCCACCTGCACCACTCGGGAGGCCCCCCGCGATGCGGCCTCGAATCCCAGGGCACCGCTGCCGGCATAGAGGTCCAGGCAACTGCTGCCTGCGATCTCATATTGCAACCAGTTGAACACCGTCTCGCGCACCCGGTCGGGGGTCGGACGGACCTCCGGCTCGGGCGCGAACCGGATCCGCCGGCTGCGCCATACCCCGCCGATGATGCGAAGCTCATTGCGCACCGGAGGCAGCCTGGTTCGGACCGACCAGGACGGTGACCAGGCGATCGGGATGGATGCGCGCCCGCCATGCCCGACGGATCTCTTCCGTAGTGACGGCCTGAACCCGGGGAATAAAGGTCGCCAGATAATCCAACGGCAGGCCGTAGAAAGCGATCGTGGAAAGCTGCTCCGCCAATTTGCCGTTGCTGTCGAGCCGCAGCACGAAACCGCCGGTGATGTTCTTCTTGGCCGCTTCCAGTTCCTTCTCGGTCGGCCCTTTCTCGAGGAATTCCTGGAGGGTGGCCTGGAGCACGGTCAGGGCCTCTTCGGCTTTGTGGTTGCGGCTTTGCAGTCCCATGAGGAAAGGACCGAGCCCGCGGAAGGGATAGAAGTAGCTGAACGCGCTGTAGGACAGGCCCCGCTTCTCGCGCACCTCTCCGCTGATGCGTGACACCAGACCGCTGCCGCCGAGGATGTGATTGCCCACGTACAACGGGAAGTAATCGGGGTCGTCGATGCGCATCCCCGCCGCACCGGAAAACACGTGCGTTTGTTCCGAAGGGAAAGTCTTGCGCACCGTCTGCCCCGGCCGAGCCGGGTCGACCGGCGGCAGCGGCGGCGGGGGCGCGCCGGCCGCCAAACCGGAAAGCAATTCCTCGGCGATCTTCTCGGCTTGGGCACGGTCGATGCCGCCCACCAGCACGACCACCGCGTTGGTGGCGACGTAGAAGCGGCGATAGAAATGGTCGATGTCGTCCCGGGTGATTTTCTCGACGGTGGCGATGTACCCATCCTTCGGATGGGCATAAGGATGATCGCCATACAATGCCTCGAAAAAGGCGATGGCCGCCAGGTCTCCGGGCGATTCCTCGCGTTGCTTCAGCGCCAGTAGCAGGCGTTTTTTCTCGCGCTCGAAATCTTCCGCCGCGAATCGCGGCCGGGCGAGGATTTCCCGCACCGTTTCCAGGGCCGGTCGCAATAGGTTCGGCTGGGTCAGACTGCGCAAGGAAACCCAGGCGCTGTCGCGCGAGATGCCGGTACCGAGCACCGCGCCGACCCCCTCGAGCCGCGCGGCGATGGTGTCTGCATCCCACTCGCCGGCACCGGTATCGAGAAGTGCGGACGTCAACGAAGCGAGCCCGAAGAGATCCCCGTCGCGGGCACTGCCGGCATCGAAGATCACCCGGAGATCCAGGAGGGGCAACCCTTCGGTGCGCGCGAAATAGACCCGCGCCCCACTGGGGCTTTTCCAGGATTGGATTTCCGGAAGTGCGAATGCGGCTCGCAGTGGAAAAAACAGGAGGATCAGAAAGACGGCGGCAACCCGCTTAACGGACATGCTCACCTCCCATGCCTTGGGGTTCTTCCTGAATCTTTGCCCCCTCCGGGATCGGTTGCGGGTCGAGGTGCGCGATGGTGAGTCCCTCGCCCACCAGGTATTTTTGCGCCACCTTCCGGATTTGTTCGGCGGTCACCGCGTTGATCTTGTCCACATATTCCTCCACTTTGCGCCAGCCGATCCCGACGGTCTCGGCGACCCCGAGCTGCATGGCCTGATAGAACATCGAATCACGCTGATAGATATTGCTCGCCAGCACTTGCGCCTTGACCCGCGCCAGTTCCTCCCCGGTCACCGATTCTTCGCGCAGCTTACGGACCTCCTCCAGCAGAGCCGCCTCCAGTTCCTGGACTGACTTGCCCTGGGCCGGCGTTGCCTCGAGATTGAATAGCGTGGAAAGACGGGCGTAGAGATCGTAGCCGGCACTGGCACCGGCCGCGAGCTGCTGGCCGCGAACCAGGTGGCTGGACAGACGCGCGCTGTTGCCACCGTCCAGGATTCCGGCCGCCACCTCCAAAGCATAGGCCTCCCACTCTTCTGGCGCGGTCTTGAGCGAAGGTACTTTGTAGCCCAGGATGAGATGCGGCAGCTTGGCGGGAACCTTGACCGTCATGCGACGCAGTCCGAGCTGCGGAACTTCGCCCTGGGACTTCAGGATCGGCGGCTTGCTCGGGCGGAGCGGCGCGAAATGGCGTTTGGCCAACTCGAGCACGGCCTTGGGATCGACGTCGCCGACCACGACCAAGGTGGCGTTGTTGGGCGCATACCAATTTTGGTACCAGGTCTCGAGATCGGCGAGAGTCAATCCGGCCACGTCTTCCGGCCAGCCGATCACCGGGTTGCGGTACGGGCTGTTGGTGAAAGCCACGGCCTGGAAATGTTCCTCTAAACGTGCGCGGGGCTGATCCTCGGTGCGCAAGCGACGTTCCTCGATGACCACCTGCTGCTCCTTGGCGAACTCCTCCGGCAACAGGCGCAGATTGCGCATGCGATCGGCTTCCAATTCGAAGCTCACCGGCAGTCGACTCTGCTCCAAGGTCTGGAAATAGGCGGTGTAATCCTGGCCGGTGAAAGCGTTTTCACTCCCCCCGTTTGCTGCGATAATGCGGGAGAATTCTCCCGGCGGGTGTTTCTTCGTCCCCTTGAACATCATGTGTTCGAGCATGTGCGAGACGCCGGTGATCCCGCCATGCTCGTAACTCGAACCGACTTTGTACCAGACCTGGGATACGGCAACCGGAGCGCGGTGATCCTCCTGCACCAACAGTTTGAGTCCGTTGTCCAAGGTGAACTCATGGACCTTCGGCGGCGCCGCCGGCGCGACCATGGGAAGCATCAGAGCCAACAGCCCGAGTCTCGGCATCGACATTTGCAAGATTCTCCCTGAGTGATGAGCCGGCCACGGTACACAGCCGGCCTTCGTGAAAGCCGGATCATTCTAACGTAATAGCCTTTGGAATCGATGACGACGAAAACCGCTACCGGACCGGCCGGCGCTTCTTCCTGGCGAACCTATCTGGCCCTCTGCAAGCTCAAGGTGGTCGGGCATATCGTCTTCACCGCGGTGATCGGCATGTTCCTCGCCGTACCCGGACTGCCCCCCCTGGACCGTGTCTTCTGGGGCGCGCTCGGCATCGGTTGCGCGGCCGCCTCGGCCGCCGCCTTGAATCATTTCCTGGATCGACAGGCCGACGCAGCCATGGCACGCACCCAAAATCGCCCGCTGCCTTCCGGTCGCATCGAACCGCGCCAGGTGATCGCCTTCGCTCTCGCACTCGGCGTCCTTTCGATGGCGATCCTGGTGGCCTTCGTGAACGTCCTCACGGCATTCCTGACCTTTCTGTCGCTGATCGGCTATGCCGTGATCTACACCGTGTACCTGAAACGCGCCACTCCCCAAAACATCGTCATCGGCGGAGCCGCCGGCGCCGCGCCCCCGGTACTCGGCTGGTGCGCGGTGACCGGGCAAGTACATCCATATGCTTTGCTGCTGTTTCTCCTGATCTTCGTGTGGACTCCTCCCCATTTCTGGGCTTACGCGATCGCCAAACGAGAGGATTACGCCAAGGTCAGCATCCCGATGCTGCCTGTTACCCACGGCATCGCCTTCACCCAGCTGCACATTCTGCTCTACACGATCATCCTATTCTTGGTCAGTCTGCTGCCCTATGCCACGGGAATGAGCGGGGGACTCTATCTGCTCGGGGCGGTGCCGCTCGGCGGCATCTTTCTCCATTACGCCGTCCGCCTGAAGAGGAAAGCCGATCCCCGCCTCGCCATGCGCACCTTCGGCTATTCCCTGGTGTACCTGGTCGGCATTTTCTCCGCCTTGCTCATCGACCATTACCTGGTTCTTTGAGAACCGCCATTGCCGAGCTGTCTGAACGGCGGCCAAGGCCGCCGAATATCTACTCATCGATTCGCATCCCCGGCATGAACCCGCCGGGCTTCGAAGCGATCGGTGAAGGTGGCGATGGGCTGGGCGTTGCCGGGATCGAGGGGATCGACGCCAGCGGCGAAAATCTTTCCCTCGACTTCCCCGGACAAGCTCTCGAAGTCCTTGGCGAAGGTCAGCCGATAAACTGCGATCCCTGTGCCGACGAAATTCCCGGTCGGCGGGTCGAAGGTGAAATCGAGGACGGTGGCCTCGAGCTTGCGAGTCCCCACCCACTTCCAGGTGCCATGTTGGTTGGTGAACGAGTCTTGCGTCACCGGGGAACGGGTCTGGATCGATTGCATGCTGCTCAGATTGCCGTCGGCGAAAATGGTGAGGACCCGTGATGGTCCCGTCGTGGGATCACGTGAGACGAGGTAAGTACCCGCAAAACGCTTGCCCAATATCGCTTCGCTAAAAGTGGCAGCCGGTGCCGAATCGGGAGGTGCGGCCGCCGCCAAGACCGTCCTGGGAGATCCACACATCAGGAAAGCGGACAACATGAAGAGCAATGTCTTTTGATGGCTTTTCATTTTTCGACTCCTTGCAAACAAAGATCCGAGGGTGGAACCACGATACAGAAGCGTGCCGACAACGGGATACAGTGCCAGCTCCCGCCGGATATAGCTCCAGAGCGTTGATCACAAGGCTTTGACCGATCGCTTGGTAACAGAGATTGTACGCCCGGGAGCCAGCGACGGCTTCCTGAGCGGGATTTTCACATTTCGTGAGGCTGCGCCTCCGCCGGAGGATTTCCCCGATACGGTGGGTTCGCTAATATCGTGTCACCGAAAACACACTGCGCCCTTCACCGATAGGAGTCCGGAAAGTGCTTTCGGATTGGGCCGCAGTCCCCGGAGTTCAGCCGATGAGATTCGTATCGATCGTTTTCCTTCTGCTATTCACCCATAATTCGCTCGCCGGCGAGTGGCTGGAGGCCCTGAACGCGATACGGGGGACCCACGCGCTGCCGCCGTTGCGGGAAGCCGAGGAACTGGACCGCCTTGCGGAGGACTGGGCCAATGAACTGGTCCGGCGCGGGCGCCTGGAACACCGCCCCGGCCTGGACGCCTTTTTGAGTACCGGCGGTTGGACGGTTTTGCTGGAGAACATATTTGCCTCGCGACCGC
>DATMAX010000011.1:0-53924 GCA_035559395.1 Methylococcus sp.
GTCCAGCAAGCAGGACTTGAAGGATCTGGAAACCCGGCTGTTGGGAGAGATCGAGCGACTCCGGCGCGACATGAATGAGATGAAGACCGGTCTTAAGCGCGATATGGAAGAACTAGAGACGGGTCTGCGGCGCGACATGAATGAGATGAAGACCGGTCTCAAGCGCGATATGGAAGAACTGGAGACGGGTCTGCGGCGCGACATGAAAGACCTGGAATACCGGATGACGATCAAGCTCGGCAGCCTGATGGTCATAGCGGTCGGCAGCATGGCCGCCTTGGTCAAGTTGTTGTAAAAGAGGGTCGAGATTCCGCTAATCTCATTCAAATTCAGGAAGCCCTGAATCGGCCCCATCCGTCATTGCGACCGTAATGGCGAGGAACGACACGGGAAGTGCTTCTCCGATCCATCGTGGCAAGTGGGTTTCAAAACCGGAGCGAGACCTCGAAGGAAAACTCGTTCCAATACTTGGCAACGGCGGCCGGGTCGGGGTTATCCTGTCTCGGCAGCCAGGCGCCGCCGTTCACGTAATTGTATTCCGCCCGTAGCATCATCCAGGAAGTCACGTCATAACGGATTCCGGCGGTCCAGTTCTGGGCATACCGATTATATGCAGGGTAATCGTAGCCGATTTCCCCCAATAATCGCTGAAATCTCATCCCGTTGGGATCATCCCGATTGATATACAATGCATCATAACGTCCTACCAGTTCCCAGCGCGGCGTGAAACGGTATTGCACCTGGAAATAATAAGCTTCACCGATAACATTTTCGTCGGCATAGCGTGCAAAGGCTACGGGGGCAAAGCCGCTGTGGTTTATAGGCCGTAGCGAATATTCGCTGGTGAAGGTCCAGTCCTCGGTGTTGTACTGGCCGGAAACGATCCATGGGAAGAACTGATCATTACCGGCCAAGTAGTCGTAGGGCCAGGTGAACACCGGATCGTAATGGGTCGTGACGTAGGCTCCGGTCAGGGCCAGACGCAGACGCCCCCCATCGAGATCATAGGCGAGCCGTCCAACATAGGAGAGGTCGGAACTGATGGAACCGGGGGTGAGGTTTCCGGCCACGGTTTTCAAACCAATGATCGCGATCTTCGCCGATTCTTCGGTGCGGGGGAAGTAAGTCACGAAGTCGAAGGTCAGATTGCCCCAAGGGTTCCGCCACTCGCCATAATAGCCGGCACCGTCGCCGGAAATCGTATAGTTGCGAGTGCGTTCCGGGTAAATCGACTGCGGCAGCAAGATGCTTGGACGGGTGAAGGCGACGTCGCGGGTGTCGTTGTAAAGCCCATAGGGGAGGCGTACCCGGCCGAGGCGGATGCCGAGCCGATAGTCTTCCTCGTCGAAGAAGCTATAGTCCATCAGGCCGAAGTCGAGCACCGGGCTGCCGTCCTGAATTCCCCCGGCACGGCGCGAAAGCCCCTGGATGGAGAAGCGCAGCTTGGGCAGCGGCGACCAGGAGGCATTCATCCCGAGTTCGGTGAATTGCAGGGAAACGCTGTGGGCGCTGGGGCCGATGAAATTGTTGCCATTGCTGGTGAATAACCCTTGGGTCGCGAAGCCGTGCACCTGGACGCCGTCCAACAGTTCGAAGGCAGAACCGTCGGCATACACTCCCAAGGCGAGCAATGCGCAAAGTGACCGGGCGGCCACGGTGTTGTTGGACCTGCCTCCCGCGATTGTGGCGCAGGCAGGTCGGATTCGCCGGCAAGCCGGCGAACCGGGAAGGGGAGGGGATGATGCGTTCATGGGGCGGTACGGTTCGGGGTACGAATGACATCGAGTCGGGATCGGGTAGTCGGCATGGCGAAGGTTCGGGTTCATAGGGCAAGCGGAAGGATGGCTAGACTGTTGTCGATCTGGTCCTTGTGCAGATACCCGATGGCGCCGGGTGTTCGGCTCACGCGCTCGCGCATTTCCTCTTCGGAATCCACCACTTCCGGTGCCTGGCCTGTGCCGGAGAAAACCAGGCGATCCCACGCTGCCTGCAACTGGTGGGGAAAGACTTGCAACACTTCCTTGCAGAAGCGGGGATGGAGCGGGTGGTCGTTTCGCAATACGAACACCCGGATCGCCGTGCCGTCCGGCCAAGTGGTCATGCGCATGCCGAAGATGGCGATGAGGGAATAGCGCGGCAGCGGTTTCGAACGCGGGACATCACGCGACACCACGACCTGGATGTCCCCGGCCAAGGCCGGAGCCGTGCCGAGGAACAGCATCGCGCAGCAGAGCCAGGCGAGCAGGGCAGAGCGCATTCCAGCTCCAAACGCCACCTGGAGTCGGCTCATCCACGCTCCGGATCCCGGTTTCCCAGGGTGGTGTGGTGGCCAAGAATCGGGTTGCTCAATCCATCCCGG
Organism: Methylococcus sp.; assembly: GCA_035559395.1. Taxonomy (GTDB): domain Bacteria; phylum Pseudomonadota; class Gammaproteobacteria; order Methylococcales; family Methylococcaceae; genus Methylococcus. Next base: position 2,360 of record DATMAX010000011.1, read on the forward strand.
TCAGCTGAGTTGCTGGCGGTCATGATACAGACCTCCAAGATTTTCCTATACCACGGCCAGCCGGATGTATTATAAGTTAATTTGCCTCAGGGGCAAAAAAATAGAACCTTGCAGAGGTATATTTTCATCAATGGGCCAGATTCGGCCATTACCGGTGAGAAAATTCCAGACCTCAGGAAAACCCTCATGGCAGCGGCGCATTACCGCTTCGATAGGGCTTAGATAGATATTCACAGGACCGTAATAGTCGAGAGTCGGTGTCACCCGATCAAGTTGTATTCCACAACGCCGTACCCTTTTGTCAAGACCAATCTCCATTGCGGCCAACCAATAACGTATTCCGTATTGCCGGCTCGATTGCAAAAATGCTTTGATCAAACCCAAGATTCCGTAATCACGCTGGTGGCTCTTGATTAAGGGTGAGGTAGTGTCGACCCAATCAGAAGAGATGTTGTGAATCGATTTCTCCATAATTTTCCGACTACGAAGTTTCGCCGATAGAATGAATCGTGAAATTTCCGCAATCCGGTATCGATCCATGGGAGTATGCGACCATTTCTCCAACCTTCCGGCATGAACCTCACACGGAAAAGGAGAATCCGGGGCGTTGGGATCAGCGAGCACGAGTCGAACGGTTCCGACGACTTCACCACTGGGGCGGTGCACCAGCAAGCTATGGACGGAGCGCTCGTCGTATTCGTCCGATTCCTCGCCGTTCGGATAGTTTTCCGGTTCGAAACCGGGAAATCGCTTTTCCAGGCAATATACCTGGTAACGTAGCCGGTAGGACTCCGATAAAAGTTGCGGAGTGGTCGCCTGGACGATTTCGAAATGTTGGGAGAAACGTTCCTGGAGATCAGTGGTCGTCGACATGAGGTTCCCATCCTCGGGTTTGGAATGATCGATTCAAGGGTATTCGGCTTGGCAATCATGCCATGGTAAGACGCCCATGGCAGCTACGTTTTGCAGTCGGAGTCACGGCATTGGGAGTCATGGTGGTTTCGTTCCGGCTGTTTCGAACAAGTCGGTGATCGGTTGCGGTACGCCGGTGAAGTACCCCTGGGCATAATCAATGCCATATTCCGCCAGAAGATCCAGGGTCCGCTGATCTTCCACCTGCTCGGCGATCGTCTTTTTTCGATAGGCCCGGGCGATCTCCGCCATGGCTTTGACCAAAACCTGATCGTCGTCCCTGTCGGCGAGATTGCGGATGAACGATCCGTCGATCTTGATGAAATCGAACGGCAGTTCCTTGAGATAGTAAAACGATGAGAAGCCGGTACCGAAGTCGTCGAGCGCGAATTGACAGCCGATGTCTCGGATCGCTTCCATGAGCCGTCGCGCCGCGCCGAGGTCTGCCAAAGCCGAGGTTTCGGTCACTTCGAAGATGAGCTGTTGCGGATCGAGCCGGGTTTGCCGCAATAGTTCGCCGAGATGGGTGAGTAATTCATTGTCGCGGAATGCGTGTGCCGAGAGATTGAGCGTCAGGGTGACCTTCTGGCCCCGATCTCGCAAATCCGCCAGATAATGAATGCCTTTGGCCATGACCATGCGATCGATTTGCCGGATGAGGCCGGACCGTTCCGCTACCTCGATGAAGTGGAACGGACCGATCACGCTGCCATCGTCGCCGCGCATGCGCAGCAAGACTTCATAGTGGCTGGCGGAGCGGTGCGAAATGTCGACGATCGGCTGGATATAGAGCAGAAAGCGATCGTCCGTGAGCGCGCTCTCGATCCGTCGCTTCCAGGTCACGTATTCCTGCATGAGACGATGGCTCGGATCGTCGCTGGACAGTATGTGCCAGCCGCCCCGGCCGGTTTCCTTGACCTGATACATGGCGAGATCGGCGCGTGCGAGGAGGTCTTGGACTTCACTGCCATGATCCGGGAACAGGGCGATCCCCAAACTTGCGGAGATCTTGTAGGTCCGGCCCTCGATGGAAAATTCGGTTTCCTGCACATGTGTGAGGATTTTTTTCGCCACGCGAATCGCCTCATCCACCGTGGCGCGCAACAGGATGACGCCGAATTCGTCCCCGCCCAGGCGGCCGATGACGTCGACCTCCCGCAGCACCGCCGAAAAGGACTGACTCAGGGTGAGCAGGAGTTGATCACCGGCGGCATGGCCGCTGGTGTCGTTCACGTACTTGAACTGATCGAGATCGAAAAACAACAAGGCGCCGCTGTGGCGGTAGCGCGTGGCGCTGGCGATGGCCAACTCCAATTCTTCTTCGAAGCGGCGGCGGTTGAACAGACCGGTCAAGGGATCGTGGTCGGCGAGCCAGGTGAGACGAAGCTCGGCCCTTTTCCGCGCCGTGATGTCCATACCGACGGAAAGCACGGCCGCCTCGTCACCGACGTCTTCGCCGAGGCGGGAGTGTTGCCAGAAGATGTTCACCACGTTGCCGTCCTTGCAGTAAAGGTCACGTTCTTCCTCGAGGTGCCAGCGCTTGCCCGACACCAGTTCGGCCAGCCGTTCCCCGGCATCGCTCCCGCCAACCCCCTTCGCCAGCAAATCGGTGAAGGGGAGTCCGATGAGTTCCGCCCGGCGGTATCCGGTGAGGGACTCGCCATAACGGTTGACCATCAGAATCCGGTTGTGCCGATCCTGAGTCAGGATCACGGCTTGAGCGGTATCGAAGATATGGGCCACGAAATTCCGTTCGCGGGTGACCTCCTTCATGCGTTCGGAAAGGTCGCGGGTACGTTGCGCGACTTCGTGACTCAGGGTTTCCAGTTGATGGGAGAGGGCGATGGCGGTCTCATTCAGGATGTCGACTTCGTCCCGCAGGTGATGCTTGCGGCGGCTGCCAGCGATGGCCGCGCGCACCGTCGCGAATGCGCCTTCCGCGAGTTGCGGCAGATTTTCGGTAGCCCGTCGCAGTCGCGACATCGGTGCCCAGAGGATCCCGAGCAAGAAGATTTCGGCAATCAGAAGTCCCGCGATACCGAGAGAGATGCTGCGGTGCGTGGCGCTGCGGATGCGTGCCATTGCCTCGCTGATGTCCGCGATCACCGTCAGGAACGCCCGCTGCCGCTCGCCGAAACCGGTCAAGGGGAAGATCCGAATCTCGTATTCGCGGTCATCGGCTACGGCACGGACCGGGCGCAAGAGGTCGTTCAGAACGACACCGCGGTCGGCGATCCGATTCAAAAGGAGAAGGTTACGCTGCGCATTGGTCAGGGCAACGATGTTTGCGTGCCATTTCGGAAACCAGCGCCCCGTGATCGATCCCTCATGCCGGGGCAAATCGGGCTGCTCCACGATCAGGCCGACATCGGTACCGGATACCCGATGGAAGTCCGTGATGACATCCGCCAGGGACGCTCCCAAAATCAGAACGCCGATCACGCCCTCGCTACCCAGTACCGGAGCGATGGCGTATTGGAGGCAGGTGTCCCCGCAATGGATGAATTGCTGAGGAGTCTCGTTCTTGAGAACCTGATCGACTCTTTCGGCCAACATGCGCTGGCCTTCGGCATCGTCGTCCATGATGTGGGACGCGACGATTTCGCCACCCCTGGAGACGAGAGCGATGTGTTCGACGCCGAGATTGAGTGCCAGGGTCGCGCTCAGGTGCCCGAAGACCTCGGCCAGACCTTTCTTCTCTTGTCGCGCGAGATTCTGAATCGTCGGCAGGGAGGCGACGGTCGTGCCCAATTGCACCAGGCGGTGGTTCGCCTGATCGAGCAATCCCTGGACTTGACGTACATACTGACCCTGTAAATCCTCGCGGCGTTCGACGAATTGCTTGCGCAATTCGAAATGGTCGAACAATGCGAACGAGCCTGTCATCGCCAGCAGGACGATGCTCGTCAGGAGCATCGCTTTCCATTTGAGGCTGAAAAAGCGGTTGGTTTCGGTCCGCTCGCGCATCTGCTGCCGATATCCGTAGAGTTTTTGGACGCTTCCAGTAGGAATGCCACCGACTCGTGAATTCCCTGTCGCGTGGGCCGCCGCGGCCTCGGCCTTCGACGTGAGGGCGCAAAGCCTAGCCGAGTTTCCGCTCCGCGCGCAATGTTACCGCAACATCCGCGCGGGGGGTTAGCGGCGCCAATGCCGGGAGATTTCGCCGAGATTCTTCAGGAAGGGGTTGGTCCGACGCTCTTCGCCGAAAGTGGAGGTGGGGCCGTGGCCGGGGATGAAAACTACATCATCACCCAGTGGCAGCAGGCGCTCGCGGATGGATCGGAGCAGGGTCGCGTAATCCCCGCGGGGAAAGTCGGTGCGGCCGATGGAACCTTGGAACAATACATCGCCCACCCAGGCGATGCGTTCGCCGCGATGGAAAAAAACCACATGCCCGGGCGTATGACCGGGGCAGTGCAGGACTTCCAAGATCTCGTTCCCGAAGCGAACCGTATCGCCGTCCTCGAGCCAGCGGTCGGGAGTGAAGGCGGCTGCCGGGGGCAAACCGAACATCCGGCATTGCTCGGGCAGGGCTTGGAGCCAAAAAAGATCTTCCCGCTGCGGCCCTTCGATCGGGATCCGGAAGTGCGCGGCGAGCGCCGGAGCCGCGGCCGCATGATCGGCGTGGCCGTGGGTCAGGAAAATCTTCACCGGTTGGATCTCCGCCTCGTCGATCGCCGCAAGGATTCGATCGAGGTCGCCGCCGGGATCGACGACGACACCTTGGCCGCTGGTCTCGCAGCGGAGCACGGTGCAGTTCTGCTGGAAGGGTGTGACGGGGACGAGGGTGATTTTCATGATTCCTCCACCATGGGCGGAAGAACCTTGCGGCGCACGAAGAAGACCGCTCCGAGGGGCAGGAGCACGGTGAGAAGCGCGACGGTGATGTAGAGTTTTCCGAGTTCGCTGTAGTCGGCCGGGATGAGGACCGTACCGGTCGCCGCATCCCGCACTTCGCGGGTGATCGTGTAAATCTGATTCAGGTATTGGGTCAGGAGTTGCGAGAGCGACAGCGCGAGGTTGGTGAAGGCCGCCATCACCGCGAAATAGGTGGCCTTGAGCGAGGCCGGCGCGGAGCGGGCGATCCAGGCCAGCATGGGGATCATGGCGACCTGACCTAACGGCGATTCCAGGGCGGTGTCGACGAGGGCGATGAAGCGGGCGTCGACGAGCCCGCCGGTATGGGCGGCGGTCCAGTGATGGAGGCCATAGAACATCGCGATGTTGGGCAGATAGAGCAGGGCGCCGGCTACTGCCAGTACAGCGAAGACATGGATGACCGGGCGTTCGGCCATGAAGCGGCGGAACACGAACATGCCGATCAACGTCAGCGCACTCGCGAGCAGCGAGAGCTTGGAGAGGAATTGCTGATCGAAGCCGAGTTCGTCGATCATCCACCAGGTGGAACCGGCGCCGCTGGTCGGTACCGCACGAAACACGAAGATCACGGCGGCGGTGGCGAGGAGTTCCCGCCGGGCGCGCGGTGGCAGGTCTTCCGTGAGCCTTCCCATCAGGAACAACACGATGCCGAGCGAGCCGAGAAAGACGACTTCGGCGTTGAAGGGAAAATCCGCCAGTCCCATACCCAGGGAGAACAAGAGAAAAGCGAGGCCACCGCCCAAGATCCACGGGTTCATTTCCGGCGGTTCCTCACGCACGGATTGCAACCGTTCGATGGCGTCCCGGGTGAAGCCCTGCGCGGCGAGGCGGGATGCTTGCCGTTCTTTCAGGAAATCCGCCAGCCAGACGCCGGCTACGGAAATCAGGGGGATGATCAGGGCGAGGCGATAGATGTCGAGGTAGACCGCGGCCTTCTGTGCCGCGTCCAGGTTTTCGACACCACCGAACATGTAGACGTTGACGGCCGCGACCAGCAGGGTACCACCGATGATGGCCACCCGTCCCAGGGTCTGCATGGTGGTGTGGGCGAGCTTGAGCTGGTCTGCGGGGAGCGGTCGGCCCTGATCGTCAACCCGCGGTACCGCCTCCACCGTCATGGCGTCGGCGACCGTGTCCTGGATGACATAGCCCAACGGTGCCAGCAGCACCGAGAGCACGTACCAGGTCTCCGCCGAGAGGATGCCGCGCATCCCGAGCGGAATGGCGAGGAGCCCGATCATGATCAGAAGGCTTGCGGTGATCAGCCCCGCGCCCAGATATACGAGCTGAGCCTTGTAGCGCCAGAGGAGGTCGACTAGATGCCCGATGGGCATCTTCATGGCCCAGGGAAGCATGGCCCAGAAGCCCAGTTCGGCCAGGAACTCGGCGGAAAGTCCTAGGTATTCCTTGACGAAGAAGGTGCCGACGATGCCCGTCAGCCCGGAGATCCCGGCCGCGAGGTACACCATGAGGGGCGGTAGGTAGGAAACCCGCACCTCGCGGCCGAGTTCAAAAACGTTCCGGTCCAGCCATTGGCGCAGGTGACCGAAAAGGGTCAGGCTAGCGGGGGAAAAGCGATCATCGCGGGGCTGCATGGGGATCAGGACCTCATGGTTCGCAGGATTCTTTCGCAGTTGGCGGATATGGCCGCGCCGCGCGGGAACGATCCCCGTTCCAGGAGCCGACGTCGATCGGGCCGGTTGGCAAACGACGGTGCCGGGGGTATGCGGGTCAGGCGTGACTGTCTCACTTGGGGTTCCTTCAGGGATCTCAGGGCGATGGCGGGAACCTTCCAGCCGCTGCCGGGGTCCTTGGAACCAAGGTTCCCACAAGCGGTCGAGCGTTCCCGTCGAGGGTGTGTTACGTTACCGTAACCCACACCGAAGTGAAACGGAGGTCTTGGCAAATGCGCGAGGTGACGTACGACTTCGCCGAGTTCATCATGCGGAGCAGCTGGCACGCAGCGATCCTTGCCAGTGTCTTGGCAGTGATTTCCCTTTATTTTTTGCCGATCGCACTGCTCGCGGCCGCGGTCGTCGCGCTGGTGACGCTGCGTCGCGGAGGATGGTCCGGAACGATATTGTTTTTGGTGGTGCTGGTGCCGGTCGCCGTGAGCTGGTACCTGATCCCGCCGCGGCCGGGGCTGGAAGTTCCCCTGATCGTGTTGCTCGGGACTCTGTCCCTCGCGTCCTCCCTGGTCCTGCGGGCTACCGAGGCGCAGGGACCGGCTTTGTTGACGATCGGGTTGTTGGTAATGGCGGGGGTGGTGGCCATCGAGCTGCTTTCCGGCAATGCCACCCTGTTTTGGAAGGCATGGCTGCAACAAGCCGTTCAAGGCGTGAAAGGGGCGCGCATGGAAGGCTTCGAACGCGACGGGACGCTGCGGCTCATGAACGGCATCATCGGCTTTTTGCTCGGGGCGAGTACGTTCTTGAGTCTGTTACTGGCACGCTGGATGCAATCTCTGCTCTACAACCCCCAGGGATTTGCGCCGGAGTTCCATGGTCTCCGGCCGCCACGTTTCGCCCTGCTGGTTGCGGTCGCACTGGTCCTGTTGGCGGGACTGCGAAACCCGGAGTTGCAGCTGCATGTCCTGCTGGTGGCCATGATGGTGTACGCCTTTGCCGGTGCTGCCGTGATTCATGGCGTCGCCGCGGCGCACGGGCTCGGCTGGTTCTGGCTGCTGCCGCCGTATATCGCCCTGGTGGTGGTGCCGCAGTTCGCGGTGACCGGTCTCGCGGCAGTGGGTGTCCTGGACACGCTGGTGAATTTCCGCCGCTTGCCGCGGCGGGTAGGGCAGACATGATTCCCTATCGGGACACCATCCCGTGTCGGTACACGCCCTGGGTGACCTGGGCCTTGATCGCCGCCAACACGCTGGCGTTCCTTTATTCACAATGGTTACCTCCGCGCGCCCTGCAAGTTCTCTTGCATCTCTATGGATTGGTTCCGGCCCGTTTCACGTATCCGGAATGGGCCGAGGCGGCGGGGTTCCCGAGTGGGGATTACACCCCTTTCCTCACCAGCATGTTCCTCCACGGCAGCGGGCTTCACCTGGTCGGCAACATGTGGCTGCTTTGGATTTTCGGCGACAACATCGAAGATCGCATGGGCAGGGTTCGCTTCCTTTTCTTTTATCTTCTCTGCGGCGTCGTCGCCGGCTTGCTGCAGGTGTACTTCAGTCCCCAGTCGACCGTGCCCACCGTGGGGGCTTCCGGGGCCATCGCCGGTATCATGGGGGCCTACTTTTTCCTCTATCCGTATGCCCGGATCGTGATCTGGGTGTTTTTCTTGCCGCTTTTCGTACAAGTGCCGGCCGTTGCCTTCCTCGGGATCTGGGTCATCATCCAGCTCTACAAGGCCACTAGCGGCCTCGGCAGCAGTGCGCCGTATAGCGATGTCGCCTGGTGGGGCCATCTCGGCGGGTTCGTCACCGGTATGCTCAGTCACCGGCTGTTTTTGTTGGCCGACCGCGAATCTGGCGGCGCCCTGAGTTTTTGGGATCGGCGATCGTGAACGCTTTCGCCCCGGACCCCGATCGCCGCGGGAAAGCCGCGGACAAGGCCGCCTTTGTTCGCGAACTGGGACGCCACCTCGGTGCCGAGTCACTCCTGACGGATCCGGAGGATTTGCGACCGTTTGCCTGCGACGCATTGACCGCATATACGCGTCGGCCGTGGATCGCGGTACTGCCGGGCACCGTCGAGGAGGTCCGACAGGTGTTGCGTTTGTGTCGGGAGTATCGGATTCCGATGGTGGCGCGCGGGGCGGGCACCGGTCTTTCCGGCGGAGCCTTGCCGCTCGAAGACGGAGTATTGTTGAGCCTCACCAAGTTCGACCGGGTCCTGGCGATCGATCCCGTCAACCGATTCGCACGCGTCGAACCCGGGGTGCGCAATCTCGCCATTTCCGAGGCGGCCGCCCCCCATGGCTTGTACTATGCCCCCGACCCTTCCTCGCAGATCGCCTGCAGCATCGGCGGCAACGTGGCGGAGAACTCCGGCGGCGTGCATTGCCTGAAGTATGGCCTGACCGTGCACAATGTGCTGCAGGTGAAGGTCGTGACCATGGACGGGGAATTGCTGACTCTCGGTTCGCTTGGCCTGGATGGTCCGGGTTACGACCTCCTGGCTCTGATCCACGGCTCGGAGGGTTTGCTTGGCGTGGTCGTCGAGGTGGTGGTGCGACTGTTGCCGATCCCGGAGACCGCGAAGACGCTGCTGGCTTCGTTCGCGAGCATCGAGGCAGCGGCGAATGCGGTGGCGGGACTCATCGCCGCCGGTTTGTTGCCGGCCGGTCTGGAGCTCATGGATCGCTTTAGCATCCACGCGACCGAGGCTTTCGTCCATGCCGGGTACCCGCTGGATGCGGAAGCACTGGTGCTGTGTGAGCTGGATGGGATGGCCGGGCAGGTCGAGGCGGATGCGGTACGGGCACGAGCGGTGCTCGCATCCTTCGGAGCGAAGGAATTGCGCGAAGCCCGCGACGAGGCCGAGCGGAAAAAATTCTGGGCCGGGCGCAAGGCGGCGTTTCCCGCGGTGGGTCGGCTTACCCCCGATTACTACTGCCTGGATGGCACGATCCCGAGGCGCCGACTGGCGGAGGTGTTGCGGCGCATCGGGGAGTGGTCGCGTGAATACGGCTTCGCGGTCGCCAATGTGTTCCACGCCGGTGACGGCAACCTCCACCCCTTGATTCTGTACGATGCGCAAAAACCGGGCGATCTGGCGCGGGTCGAAGAGTTCGGTACCCGGATTCTCGAACTGTGTGTCGCAGTGGGCGGCACCATCACCGGGGAACACGGCGTCGGGGTGGAGAAGATCGACTCCATGTGCATCCAGTTCACGCCCGCCGAATTGCGGCAATTCCACGCCCTCAAGGCGGCTTTCGATCCCGAGGGTTTGCTGAATCCGGGCAAGGCGATCCCGACCCTGCATCGCTGCGCGGAGTTCGGGCGCATGCACGTGCACGGGGGTCGGTTGGACCATCCGGAGCTGGAACGGTTCTGAGGATGGAAGCGCATCCCCCGGCCGATGGCGCCGACGAGATCGCCGCTCAAGTCGAGGCAGCCATGGCTTCGGGGTTGGCCTTGGAAATCCGGGGCGGCGGGACGAAGTCTTTTTACGGCTGCCCGGTGGTAGGAAATACGCTTTCGGTCGCGGCGCACACTGGCATTGTGCATTACGAGCCGAGCGAACTGGTGCTCACCGCCCGCGCCGGAACCCCGCTCCGGGATATCGAAGAAACCTTGCGCCGAAACGGTCAGATGCTCGGGTTCGAGCCTCCGTATTTCGGTGGCGATGCCACTTGGGGTGGGACGTTCGCCTGCGGATTTTCCGGGCCGCGCCGGCCGTTCACGGGGAGCGCGCGGGATTTCGTGCTCGGTTGCCGGATCGTCAACGGGCGCGGGGAAATCCTCTCCTTCGGGGGCGAGGTCATGAAGAACGTGGCCGGCTTCGACGTGTCACGGCTGATGGTCGGGGCGCTCGGTACCCTCGGGGTATTGTTGGAGGTTTCCGTCAAGGTCCTGCCGCAACCGGAATGCGAAATTACTTTGTCCTTTGATCTGGCTTGGGAACAGGCGCGGCAAAAGATGGTGGAGTATTCGAGAGGAGTCTGGCCGATTTCTGCCCTGGCTTACGATGGTCGGTTGTGGCTGCGCTTGTCCGGGGCGGAAATCGCGGCCGCCGCGGCGGCCCGACGCTTGGGAGGCGATCCGGTAGCGGGAGGGGACTCGTATTGGCGCAGTCTTCGTGAGCAAACCCACCCGTTTTTTCGAAGTGCGGGAGACTTGTGGCGCTTGTCGCTACCCCCTGCGGCGGATGTCCCTCCCCTGCCCGGGGAATGGCTGTGGGATTGGGGCGGGGCACAACGCTGGTTGTGGACGTGGGCCGCGGGGGAGGAAATCCGCACTGCTGCCCGTGCCGTCGGGGGGCATGCCCTGTTGTTTCGCGCCGCGCATCCGCCGGCTCGGTTTTTCCAGGACCTGGATCCGAGCCTGATCGCCTTGCACCGGCGCCTGAAAAGCGCCTTTGATCCCAAACACATCCTCAATCCGGGGCGTTTCGGCGAGGGTTTTTGACGATGCGGACCCAGGTGGCCGAGCGTTTCCGCCAGACGGCGCAAGGAATCGAGGCCGAAGGGATCGTGCGGAGTTGCGTACACTGCGGTTTCTGCAACGCCACCTGTCCCACTTATCGTTTGCTCGGGGACGAACGGGACGGCCCGCGCGGCCGTATATACTTGATCAAGGAATTCCTCGAGGGCGGGGAGGTGAGCGAGCGGACCCGCCTGCACCTGGACCGGTGTCTGAGCTGCCGCTCTTGTGAGACTACCTGTCCTTCCGGTGTGCGTTACGGAAGATTGGTGGATATCGCCCGCGGCATGCTGGCAGAAGAGATCGAGCGACCCGTCTTCGATCGCTGGCTGCGCCGTCTGTTGCGGTTCTGGTTGCCCGATCGACGGCGCTTCGGCCCGGTGTGGCGCCTCCTGCAGGCGGCTCGGCCGGTCCTGCCGGCCAAGCTGCGGCGCAGAATCTTCCCAAGTTCGCCGGCGAAACCCTGGCCGGAGCCGCGTCACGGCCGCAGGATGCTGGTGCTGGATGGCTGCGTCCAGCCGCTCCTGGCTCCTTCGATCGATGCCGCGGCGGCGCGGCTACTGGACCGGTTGGGGATTTCCCTAGTACGTGCACCGGGCAGCGGTTGTTGCGGCGCCTTGAGTTACCATCTCGATGCCCAAGACGGGGGCCTCGCGTTCATGCGTCGCAACATCGATGCGTGGTGGCCGTGGATCGAACGCGGGATCGAGGCGATCGTCGTGACCGCGAGCGGGTGTGGCGTCTGGATCAAGGAATATGGGGAACTCCTGCGCGGGGATCCCGAGTATGCCGGGAAAGCGGCACGGGTGTCGGCCTTGGCCCGCGATCCGGCAGAAGTCCTGAGTGGGGAAGATTGGCGCTCGCTCAAGCCGGGAGGAAAAAGAAGAATTGCCTTCCACTCGCCCTGTACCCTGCAACATGGACAGAGACTTTCCGGTGTGGTCGAACCTCTGCTGCGGGGAGTCGGGTTCGAACTCCCGCCGGTTCGGGATCCTTATCTCTGTTGTGGCGCGGCCGGGGCGTATTCCATCCTGCAACCGGAATTGGCGAGCCGCTTGTTGGATGACAAACTCGCCGCGTTGCAGGCGGGTCAACCGGATGGAATCGCCACCGCGAACATCGGTTGCCTGGTGCATCTCGCCTCCCGTGCCGAAGTGCCGGTTCGTCACTGGCTCGAATGGCTGGACGGGTGAGGCGGGGCCGGGCGCTTTCCGCGATTGACAGCGTGGTGGAAAAGGATTATCAGATTGTCGATTCTTGAGAATCGGCTTGTTTCCGATAAGCGACGAATGGGTCTATTGCGTTCTTTAAATAGATAAGGAGGTTGCCCATGAAACGCCTGTACTATCTTGCAGAGGATCTCGACACCACCGAGCGAATCTCGGCCGATCTGCATCGGGAAGGGATTTCCGATTGGAACTTTCATGTCATCAGCAAGGACGAAGCGGGCCTATACAAGCGCCACGTGCATTCCGCTAGTTTCATCCAGAAATACGACGTGGTCCGCTATGCCGAGCGGGGAGCCATGGTGGGTTTCGTCGTCGCCTTGCTGTCCACGGCTTACGTGATCTCGGACGAACCGTTCGGTCCCCAGAAGAGCGGTCTGGTGTACGTGGCGATCTTCGGTTTCATCACTTTGTTCGGAGCTTGGGTGGGGGGACTGATGGGACTCGCGACCGAGAACCAGAAGATCGCGGCCTATCATGACGACATCGAGGCCGGGAAATATCTCATCCTGATCGACGCCAAGGCATCGGAAGAGCAGCGCGTGCGCGATCTGATGGCACGCAATCATCCCGAGGCGCGTTTTCTCCGCGTCGGCTCGACTTTCATCAATCCGTTCAAGTTCCCCGGCAAGACGGCGACGGCATGAAGTCCGTATTCGCGGGCGTTCGACCGCCCCGGCCGCCGCACCCGCCGCCGGGGTCGGCGGATTGGCCGGGTCGAGTCTGATGATAAAATGGAACTTTCCGACGTTTTGGAAGTCTTTTGCACGATTTTACTTCATGCCACAAAAGCTCTATATCGAGACTCTCGGCTGCCAGATGAATGAGTATGATTCCGCTCGCATGCGGGACATGCTGCAGGCATCGCACGGGCTGGAACTGACACGCGATCCCGCGGAAGCGGACGTGATCCTGCTCAACACCTGCTCCATTCGTGAGAAAGCCCAGGAAAAAGTCTTCTCCCAGCTCGGCCGTTGGCGCCCCATCAAGGCGAAACGCCCGGAGGTGGTGATCGGCGTCGGCGGCTGCGTCGCCAGTCAGGAAGGGGAAGCGTTGCAGAAACGCGCCCCGTACGTCGACATCGTATTCGGGCCGCAGACCCTACATCGTCTGCCGGCGATGCTGGAGCGCGCAAGGAAAGAGCAGCGTCCGGTGGTCGATGTGTCCTTCCCTGCAATCGAGAAATTCGATTCCCTGCCCGAGCCGCGCGCGGAAGGCCCCAAGGCTTATGTCTCGGTGATGGAGGGTTGCAGCAAGTATTGCACTTTTTGCGTCGTTCCTTACACCCGTGGCAAGGAAGTCAGCCGACCGCTGGATGACGTGATCGCGGAGGTCGCCGCCTTGGCCGAGCAGGGAGTGCGGGAGATTCACCTCTTGGGGCAGAACGTCAACGCCTATCGCGTGCGCCTGGCCGATGGCGGCAAGGCGGATCTGGCCTCGCTCCTGCGTTCCGTCGCCGCCGTGAAGGGCATCGATCGCATCCGTTTCACCACCTCGCATCCGGCCGAGTTTTCCGATCGCTTGATCGAGGCATTCGCCACCATCCCCCAACTGGTCAACCACTTGCATCTGCCGGTGCAGAGCGGCAGTAATCGTATCCTCGCCTTGATGAGGCGAAGGCACACGCGCGAGGAGTACATCGAGAAGGTCGAGCGGCTGCGGCAAGTGCGGCCCGAGCTCAGCCTGTCCTCGGATTTCATCGTCGGCTTCCCCGGAGAGACGGAAGAGGACTTCGAGGCCACGATGGATCTGATCGAACGCCTGGGTTTCGACCAATCCTTCAGCTTCCTGTACAGTCCTCGGCCCGGGACTCCCGCCGCCGAAATGGTCGACGACGTGCCGCTGGAAGAGAAGCGTGCGCGGCTGGCGCGACTGCAGGCGAGGATCGCGGATCGGGCCGCGGAGATTTCCCGGCGCATGGTGGGCACGGTGCAATCGATCCTGGTCGAAGGCACCTCCCGCAAGGATTACCGCCAGTTGAGCGGCCGCACCGAAAACAACCGGGTGGTGAATTTCGAGGGACATCCGCGTCTCGTGGGGCAATTCGTGGATGTCGTGATCACCGAAGCCCTGCCCAATTCGCTGCGTGGGCGTCTAGTCGGTTTTGGCGATGGTTGGCGCGAAAACCGCAGGCCCGAAGCAGTCGTCCCGACCCATCTTGCTTAACTCTCCGAACGCACTGCATCTGATCCTGGAACCGGCCGACAATGCTCGTCTGGCGAGCCTGTGCGGCCAATTCGACGAGCATCTGCGGCAGATCGAGCGACGCCTCGGGGTCGAGATCGCCAACCGGGGTCACCGCTTTCAGATCATCGGCTCGGGGGAGGCGGCGCGCGCCGCTTGCCAGGTCCTCCGCAGTCTCTACGAAGCGACCCGGCAGGAGATCATCACGCCGGAACGCGTGCACCTGTCGCTGCAGGAAGCGAATGTCGAGGCTTTGCTCGGCGAGGACGGGCAGGGAGAAGCTGCGATTTGCATCCGCACCAAGCAGGCCTCCATTCGGGCACGCGGGGCCAACCAGCAGAAGTACCTGGAAAGCATCGAACGCTGCGACATCAATTTCGGCATCGGTCCGGCCGGTACCGGCAAGACTTATCTCGCGGTCGCTTGCGCGGTTGCGGCCTTGGAGCGGGAGCAGGTGCGGCGCCTGGTCCTGACGCGCCCGGCAGTCGAAGCCGGCGAACGGCTGGGTTTTCTGCCGGGAGACATGGCGCAGAAGGTGGATCCCTATCTTCGCCCGCTGTATGACGCGCTGTACGAGATGCTGGGATTCGAACGGGTGGCCAAGTTGATGGAGCGCAACGTGATCGAGGTGGCACCGCTCGCATTTATGCGCGGACGCACCTTGAACGACTCTTTCATCATTCTGGACGAGGCGCAGAACACCACGACCGAGCAGATCAAGATGTTTCTCACTCGCGTCGGCTTCGGGTCCAAGGCGGTGATCACCGGCGACATCACCCAGATCGACTTGCCGCGCAACAAGGAATCCGGCCTGCGTCAGGTATTGCAAGTGCTGCGGGACGTCGAGGGAATCAGCTTCACGTTTTTCAATACCCGCGACGTGGTGCGCCACCCGCTGGTACAACGCATCGTCGCCGCCTACGAAACTTACGACCGTCTGCAACAAGAGAAATGATCACCGTCACACTGCAACGCGCAAGCCGGGTCCGGACTCCGCCGCTTCGGGCCATTCGTGCTTGGGCGGCCGCCGCGGCGGAACGGGAGGACAGGGAGGTGCTCATTCGCATCGTCGATGCCGACGAGGGGGCGGCGCTGAACGAAAGATATCGTGGCAAGAGGGGGCCGACCAACGTGCTGAGCTTTCCCTTTGCGGTACCACCGGGGATCCCCAACCGACTGCTGGGCGATCTGGTCATCTGCGCGCCCGTGGTGGAGCGGGAGGCACGCGAGCAGGGGAAGAGCGCCGAGGCGCACTGGGCCCACATGGTGGTCCACGGGATGCTGCATTTGCAGGGCTACGATCATGTCGAGGAGCGGGAGGCGGAAATCATGGAGGCACGGGAAGTGGAAATCCTGAGCAAGCTGGGTGTGGAAAATCCCTATGAGGTGAAGGAAACGCCATGAGCGAGGAAAGTAGCGGCGAACATCGAAGTTGGCTGGAGCGGCTGGGGCATTTCTTGTCCGGCGAACCGGAAAGCCGAGAAGAATTGCTCGAGTTGCTCCGGCACGCGCAGAAACGGAACCTGATCGACCCGGATGCCCTGGCGATGATCGAGGGGGTATTGCAGGTTTCCGAACTGCGGGTCCGTGAGATCATGGTGCCGCGCGCGCAGATGGTGGTGGTACCGCAAGATGCCGAACTGGATGCCATTTTTCCGCTCGTCGCCGAGTCTGCCCATTCCCGTTATCCGGTCATCGCGGAGGACCGCGCCGAGGTAGTCGGGGTGTTGCTGGTCAAGGACCTCCTGGCCCAGAGTTTCCGGGATCGGCAGCGCCTGGTGCGGGAAATCATGCGGCCGGCGCTGTTCGTGCCCGAGAGCAAGCGGCTCAATATGTTGCTGAAGGAATTCCGCTTGAGGCGCAGCCACATGGCCATCGTGGTCGACGAATACGGCGCTGCGGCCGGGCTCGTGACCATCGAAGACGTGCTAGAGCAGATCGTCGGCGAGATCGAGGACGAGCATGACTTCGGCGAAGAAGAATACATCTTCCGCAAGAATGATCAGGAATACACCCTGAAGGCGCTGACCCCCATCGAGGAATTCAACGAGTACTTCGGCACCGATCTCGACGACAGCGAATGCGATACGATTGGGGGTCTGATCGTGTATCAACTCGGCCATGTCCCCAAGCGCGGTGAGCGGCTCGAAATCGGACCGTTTCGTTTCACCGTGCTCCGCGCCGACGATCGACGGGTCCATCTGCTTCGCCTGTTGCGCCTTCCGCAGACCGCCAGCGATCGGCCTGTGGAGTAAATCGTGCGCTTCCTGTTGCTCGCACTGGCCGGCGGATTCGGCCTGCCTTTGGCTTTCGCACCGTTCGGTCTGGCGTTTGCCGCCCCGGTTTCGCTGGCCCTCCTGTTTTGGACTTGGTTGGAGGCTTCCCCCGCGCAGGCAGCGGCGCGCGGCTATCTGTTCGGGCTCGGCCAGTTCGGTTTCGGTGTTTCCTGGGTGTTCGTCAGCATGCACGACTACGGTGGTGCCGACGTCGCCTCGTCGGCCGCGCTTACCGCCTTGTTCGTGGCTTACCTGTCGTTGTTTCCGGCACTGGCGGGCTGGATCGCGACGGTTGCGGGGGCGGGCTCCCTGGTGGCACGGACGATGTTCCTGTTTCCAGCCGCCTGGGTGAGCAGCGAGTGGTTGCGGGGATGGTTGCTCACCGGTTTCCCATGGCTTCAGGTCGGTTACAGTCAGACCGATACCGGCTTACGCGGGATCGCTCCGATCTTCGGCGTCCATGGCGTGGGGTGGGGCCTCGCGGTGTTGAGCGGAGCGCTGTTGTGCGCCTGCTTGCTGAAGGAACGTGCTCGCCGCCGAGTCCTGTTGGTAGCGGCATTGCTCCTGGCGGGGAGCACGGGACTCGCGACCGTGCGCTGGACGCGACCGGTCGGGGAACCGGTTCGGGTCACCCTGTTGCAAGGGAATGTCCCGCAGGATCTGAAGTGGCAGCCGGAGGTCCAGAGTTCCACCCTCCGGATGTATGCAGACATGACCCGTCAGCACTGGGATTCGCGGCTCATCGTTTGGCCGGAGACGGCGGTGCCGGCATTCTACCAGCAGGTCGCCGAGGGGTTCCTGAAACCGCTGGAAGCGGAAGCCCGCCAGCATGGCACGGATCTTCTCCTCGGGGCGCCGTACTACGAGCCGCAAGGGGATCGCTACTACAATGCCATCGTCGCCTTGGGGGAGAAACCGGGCTTCTACTTCAAGCGCCACCTGGTGCCGTTCGGCGAGTTTCTGCCATTGCGTCCGATCTTGGGGTTCGTGCTCGATCTGTTGCAAATCCCCTTGTCGGATTTTTCCGCCGGCGTGCCGGAGCAGGCACCGATGCGGGCCGCGGGTTATGCGGTGGCGGCGACCATCTGTTACGAGGACATCTTCGGTCATGAGGCACGGACGGGATTGCCGGAAGCGGCTTACCTCGTCAACCTGACCAACGACGCCTGGTTCGGCGACTCGCTCGCTCCCCATCAACATTGGCAGAAGGCCCGTATGCGCGCCATCGAGAGCGGGCGTTACATGCTCCGGGCCACCAACACCGGCATCACCGGGATCATCGACGCGCAAGGAAGGGTGGTGGCGCAGGCCCCCATGTTCCGACGGGAAGCGCTGACCGGCTTCATGCAGCCCATGGCAGGCAGCACGCCGTACCTTCTGTGGGGCGATTGGCCAGCGGTGGGCGGGGCCGTATCGGTCCTCGCCAGAGCGTTGCTCGCGAGACGCCGCCGGCTAGATTAAGCTTCCAGTTCCTCGAACAGGGCGCGGAATTCATTGGCCAGCTTGTGTTCGGGGGCGTAGTGGATCAGGGGCTTCGATTCGCTGTGGGATTCCCGCACCTTCACCGAAGGGGAGATGCGGCTGCGTAGCACCGGGTGGCCTTCGGCCACCAGTTCTTCGACCAGTTTTTGCGGCAGGCTGGCGCGCGGCTGGAACTGATTGACGATGATCCCTTCGAGCGTCAGGGCGTCGTTGTGGTCGGCCTTGATCTCGGCGATGACCGCCAGCAGGCCATACAAGGCCTCGCGCGAAAAGGCGTCGCAATCGAAAGGAATCAGACAACGGCGCGCGGCGATCAAGGCGGAACGGCTGTAGAAATTGAGTACCGGCGGCGTGTCGATGTAAACCCGATCGAATCCGGACAGCGATTCCAGCGCTTCGCGCAGCTTGTAGATCTTGTAGCGGGATTCCAATCGGCCCTGGAGGGGTTCCAGCTCCGAATGGGAGGGAACGAGGTACAGGTTGGGGTAAGCGGTCTCGTGAGTCACTTGGGTCAGCCCGTTTTCCTGACCTTTCCCGAACAGGTTCAGGCTGAGGGTGTCTTTGTAGAACCGGGCGATCGTGACGTCCGTGTCGGCGATCTTGTGCCCCAGCAGGTAGTGTGTCGAATTGCCTTGGACATCCAGATCGATGACCAAGGTTTTCTTGCCCTGCGTCGCGCTGATGGCGGCGAGGTTGCAAGTTATGGTCGATTTGCCGACCCCGCCTTTTTGATTGAAGATGACCCTATGCATTGATCCCTCCTGAACGCTGCCGCCCGTCGCGCCTTGGTAGGCCCGCCATTCGTCTTCAGATTTGGGGCCGCCTCCGGTATTCTAGCGACTTTCGCGCCACTGATCGAATCCGCACGCAATGGAAGAAATTTATAAGCCGCAAGTGATCGAGCGGGAAGCTCAACAGGAATGGGAAGAGCGCGGCGTTTTCCGCGCCGAGGAAAGCCCGGGACGGGAGAAATACTATTGTCTGTCGATGTTCCCTTATCCCAGCGGCCGCCTGCACATGGGGCACGTCCGCAATTACACGATCGGGGACGTCATCAGCCGTTTCCAGCGCATGCGCGGCAAGAACGTGTTGCAACCGATGGGCTGGGATGCCTTCGGTCTGCCGGCCGAGAACGCGGCCATTCAGCAAGGGGTGCATCCGGCCGACTGGACCCGCGACAACATCGCTTACATGCGCGACCAGCTTAAACGCCTCGGTTTCGGTTACGACTGGAGCCGCGAGTTGGCCACCTGCGATCCCGATTACTACCGCTGGGAGCAATGGTTTTTCCTGCGTCTTTGGGAAAAGGGGCTGGCATACAAGAAAACCGCCCCGGTCAATTGGTGTCCGAACGATCAGACGGTGCTCGCCA
Source organism: Methylococcus sp. (assembly GCA_035559395.1). GTDB lineage: Bacteria > Pseudomonadota > Gammaproteobacteria > Methylococcales > Methylococcaceae > Methylococcus. The sequence continues at coordinate 21,788 of DATMAX010000011.1, forward strand.
ATGAGCAGGTGATCGAGGGCTGCTGCTGGCGCTGCGATACCCCGGTGGTGCGCAAGGAGATTCCGCAGTGGTTCCTGCGCATCACGGCCTACGCCGACGAGTTGTTGCAGGAACTCGATGCGTTGCCGGGCTGGCCGGAGCAGGTCCGGATGATGCAGCGGAACTGGATCGGCCGTTCGCTCGGGGTCGAACTGGCCTTCCCGGTGGAAGGTCGGGACGATCCCTTGCACGTGTTCACGACCCGGCCCGACACCCTGATGGGCGTGACCTATCTGGCCGTGGCGCCCGAGCATCCGCTGGCGCGCGAGGCGGTGGAGCGGAACCCGGAATTGCAGCCCTTTGTCGATGCGTGCCTGAAGACCCAGGCCTCGGAGGCCGCGCTGGAGACCATGGAGAAGAGGGGGGTCGATTCCGGATTCCGCGCCGTGCACCCCCTTTCCGGGGAAACGGTGGCGGTCTGGATCGCGAACTTCGTACTCATGGGTTATGGCACGGGCGCGGTGATGGCGGTTCCGGCGCATGATCAACGCGACTGGGAGTTCGCTCGCCATTATGGGCTCCCCATCCGGCAGGTGGTTTTTCCAAGTGACGGTGGGGAGGTGGATCTGATGGAATCCGCCTATACCGAACCGGGAGTCCTGAAGAATTCCGGGGAGTTCGATGGGCTGACCTCGGAGCAGGCGTTCGCTGCCATCGCCGCCAAACTGGAAGCCCTCGGGCGCGGACGGCGCCAAATCCACTATCGCTTGCGTGACTGGGGGATCTCCCGACAACGCTACTGGGGAACCCCCATTCCCGTGATCTATTGCGACGATTGCGGCGCGGTTCCGGTGCCGGACGATCAACTGCCGGTCTTGCTGCCGAAAGAAGTGACCTTGGACGGGCAAGGCTCCCCCTTGGCGCGTCTTCAGTCCTTCGTTGCGACTTCCTGTCCCCGCTGTGGAAAGGCAGCGCGGCGCGAAACCGATACCTTCGACACCTTCATGGAGTCTTCTTGGTATTACGCCCGCTATGCGTGCGCGGATGCGAGGGATCGCATGCTGGACCAGCGTGTGCATTACTGGTTGCCCGTCGATCAATACATCGGAGGGATCGAGCACGCGATCCTGCATCTCCTCTATGCTCGCTTCTACCACAAGCTGCTGCGGGATGCGGGTTTGGTGTCCGGCGACGAGCCGTTCGTCAATCTCCTGACCCAGGGGATGGTCCTCAAGGACGGGAGCAAGATGTCCAAATCCAAGGGCAACACGGTCGATCCGGAAGAGCTGATCGAGCATTATGGGGCGGACACGGTGCGCCTCTTCATCCTCTTCGCCGCGCCGCCGGAACAATCGTTGGAGTGGTCGGACAGCGGGGTCGAGGGAGCATACCGCTTCTTGAAGCGACTCTGGCGCCAGGTCTATCGGCACGTCGCGGAGGGCGGAGAGGTGCCGGCGTTGGACCGGCAGGCGTTGACCCCGGAACAGAAGGCGATGCGGCGGCAGGTGCACGAAACCTTGCGCAAGGTCACGGACGACGTTGCCCGGCGGTATACGTTCAACACCGCGATCGCCGCCAACATGGAGCTGCTCAATGCCTTGTCCCGCTTCGAGGATGTCAGCGGACAGGGATGCGCGATCCGCCAGGAGGCGCTGGAATTGGTCGTGCTCATGCTCGCGCCCATGGTCCCCCACATCACGCATCATTTGTGGCGTGCCCTGGGTCACGATACGGTGCTGGCGGAGGAAGCATGGCCGGCCGTGGACGAAACGGCTTTGCTGCAGGACACGATCGAGTTGGTCGTGCAGGTGAACGGAAAGTTGCGGGGTAAGATTACCGTGCCGGTGAGCGCCGGCAGGGAAGTCATCGAGGAGACCGCGCTGGCGGATACCAACGTGCAGCGGTTCGTGGAAGGCAGACCGGTGAAGAAGCTCATCGTCGTGCCGGGCAAACTGGTCAACGTCGTGGTGTAGATCGTGAGAATTCCAAGCCGGCGCACCGGGGTGTTGCTTGTGCTCGTTTTCCTGGTGACGGGATGCGGGTTTCACCTGCGCGGTACCCAGCCGGGGGACGGCGTGGGCCAACGTCTTTACATCGAAAGCCCGGGCGCGACTCGGGTCGGCACGAGGATTCGCGACATCGCGGCTCTGACCGGGGCCACCTTGACGCGGAAGCCGGACGAAGCCAGCGCCATCATCCGCATCCTGAAAGAGAAGGACGAGCGTCGCACCATGTCCTTAAATCTGGGCGGACGGGGCAATTTGTTCGATCTTTATACCCGGGTGTTGTACGAGTTGCGTGCCCCCAACGGCGAAGTCATCCTTCCGGCCCAAGAACTCGAAGTCCAACGGGAATACTTCAACAACCAGCTCTCGCCGATCGGGCAGGGCGAAGAAGAGGCCCAGCTACGCTCCGAAATGGAGCGGGAAGCGGCGGAGTCCTTGATCCGGCGAGTTTTGATCGAATTGCGTCGAAGTCCGGAGAAGAAATCCTGAAACTGAAGCCGGATCAATTGCCCGCCGCGCTGGAGCGTAACCTGGCACCGGTCTATGTACTGTCCGGTGACGAACCCCTGCAGCTCGGCGAGGCGGCCGATGCCGTGCGCACTGCGGCGCGTGAACGTGGCTATGGCCTGCGCGAATGGTTCTACGTCGAGCCGGGGTTCGATTGGTCGTCGTTTCTGGAAGCGGCCAATTCCGTGCCCTTGTTCGGGGATCGCCGGATCCTGGATCTGCGGCTGCATTCGAAACCGGACAAGGAAGGCATCAGCGCGCTGCAACGCTACTTCGCCCAGCCGGCTCCCGATGCGATCCTGCTGATCACCTTGCCGCGGCTCCTGAAGGAGGAGGTGAACAGTCCCTGGGTTCGGGCCGCCGAGTCCGTCGGCGTATTGGTACAGGTGTGGCCGCTCGAGGGCCGGGAGTTGATCGCCTGGCTGGACCGAAGGATGAACCGGCTGGGAATGTTGGCGGATCAATCCGGGTTGCGTCTGTTGGCGGCCCGCGTCGAAGGTAACCTGCTCGCGGCCGCGCAGGAAATCGAAAAACTACACATTCTGTTGGGTCCGGGCCGGGTCGAGGACGAACAGATCCTCGCTGCGGTTTCCGACTGCGCCCGTTACGATGTCTTCGACATCTCCACCGCCATGCTGGAAGGGCAAGCCGCAAGGGTTCAGCGGGTGTTGCGGGGACTGGAGGGCGAAGGGGTGGCACCGCTCGTGGTGCTATGGGCGGTGACCCGAGAATTGCGCGTGCTGGCGACACTCCTCCGTGAGACCCGGCGCGGCCAGCCAGTGGAAAACGTGCTGACCCGGCTGAAGGTTTCCGACAAGCGCAAGGGACCCTATGGCAAGGCGCTCGAGCGGGTCGACCTCGACCGGGTCTGGGAAGCCATCCGCTTGTGTGCGCGAGTCGACCGGGTGGTCAAAGGCATGGAACCTGGCGATCCCTGGCTGGCGCTGTCACAGGCCTGTCTCCGGATCGCCAGGGCCGAATGAGCCCACCCTGCTGGTCGCGCACTGGCGGGAAAGCGGGGCCGGCAGCAGATCTTCCGCACGCTTGCCGCGTCAGGGAGAACGCGCGCGGGAGTTGCGGGAATTGCGGAACACCAGCGGCCGGCTTTCCATCGAGGGTGCGCTGCGGGCCGAGTCGATGGCTTCGAGCACGCGCCGGTGGTCCGGGGAGAGGCTGCAGACGGGATCGGTCGCGGTCATGTCCCCCGTCATCAGGTAGGCTTGGCAGCGGCAGCCACCAAAGTCTTTTGCCTTTTCCGGACAGCTACGGCACGGCTCTTTCATCCAGCCAAAGCCGCGGAAACGATTGAAGGCGTCCGATTCATACCAGATTTCACGCAGACTGTGGTCGCGCACGTTGGGGCAGCCGAGACCCGGAAGCTCGCGGGCGGTGTGACAGGGAAGAGCCAAACCGTCCGGGGCGATCGTCAGGAAGGTGGTGCCCCAGCCGTTCATGCAAGGTTTGGGACGATCCTCGTAGTAATCGGGGACGACGTAATAGATCTTCATGCGCCCCTTGACCTTCTCTTTGTAAGCTTGGGCAATCGCTTCGGCTGCCTCACACTGCTCGCGCGTCGGCAGCAACTGATCGCGATTGAGCAAAGCCCATCCCTGATATTGAGCGGTGGCCAACTCCAGATAATCGGCGCCGACTTCTTCCGCCATCTCCAGGATTTCCCGCATCTGATGGATGTTCTGGCGATGAATCACCACGCACAGCACCATGGGATAGCCGTGCTTCTTCACCCAGCGGGCAACCTGGAGCTTATGTTCGAACGACTCGGTGCCGGCGAGCCGGTCATTGAGGGTCTTCTCCGGGGATTGGATGCTGACCTGGATGTGATCGAGCCCGGCGTTCTTCAGCTTCACGATCCGGGCTTCGTCCAGCCCATAGCCGGAGGTAATGAGGTTGGTGTAATAGCCGAGCTGTCGGGCATGGGCCACGATTTTCTCGATATCCCGCCGTACCAGAGGCTCTCCACCCGAGAGGCCCAATTGCACGGCACCCAAGGCACGTGCCTCGGACAGCACCCGCCGCCATTCCGCGGTGTTCAATTCCTCGCGGTGGCGGGCAAAATCCACCGGGTTGGAACAATAAGGACATTGCAGCGGGCACGCATAGGTCAATTCGGCCAGCAGCCAGCGGGGCTTACTGACGGGTGACTTGTCTGATCCAACCATTTTCCAGCGCCGCTTCGAGTAGCTCTCGCACGTCGGCTTCGATTCCGGTGGCCTGATACTGCCGTTCCAGCTCTGTGACGATTTCCTGCATGGTGTGGCTGCCGTCACACAGGAGCAGGATCGCCGCCGCCGTGGGGTTCAGCTCCACCATCCCTTCGGGATACAGGATCACGTATTGCTGTTGCGCCTCTTCCCACTGCAGGCGGTGCAGCGGCGAGAAGCTGAGGGGGGTGTCGGAATCCAGACTCACGGCAGGCGGCATTCGTTCGAGGTGCGAGCAATTTTCCTACTAAGACCGGTCGATCGTCGCGACTTATCCGGGTTTGAGGTCAGGAGACATTGAAATAGGGCGGTTTGTTCTCGACATAGGCGAGGTACATCGCGTCGAGCATCGACCACAGGACGTCCAGCTTGAATTGGAGGATTTCCAGCGCCCGCTCCTGCTGGGGACGGGTGGTGAAATGATCCAAGGTAATCGCGAGCCCGTGCTCGACGTCCCGACTGGCCTGGGTCACGCGCTTGCGGAAATAGGCGAGTCCCTCCGGCGCGATCCATGGATAGAGATCCGGCCAGCCCGAAAGTCGCTGCTTGTGGATGGTGGGTGCGAACAGCTCGGTCAGCGAGGAACAGGCGGCCTCCTGCCAGGTCGCCGTGCGGGCGAAGTTGACATAAGCATCCACTGCAAAGCGCACCCCGGGCAATACGTGCTTCAACGAAGTGAGATTTTCCCGTGTCAGTCCGCAGGCAATGCCCAGTTGCACCCAGGCCTCGATCCCGCCCGGATCATCGCCATGGCCGTCGTGATCGAGGATGCGCTGCATCCATTTCCGGCGGATTTCACGGTCCGGGCAGTTGGCCAGGATCGCGGCGTCCTTCCGCGGGATGTTGATCTGATAGTAGAAGCGGTTCGCGACCCAACCCTGGATCTGTTCGCGGTCGAGTTCCCCATTCGCCATCATGACATGATAGGGATGATGGATGTGGTAGAACTTCTCCTTGGCGCGGAGCCGCGCTTCGAATTCCTCGCGGCTCCACGGTGTGTTGTCGTTCATGGCGCTACCTCACAATACGATTTCCATGCCGTCATAGGCGACATCGATCCCTGCTCGGGTCAAGATTTGCCGTTCCGGCGAATCTTCGTCCAGGATCGGATTGGTATTGTTGATGTGGATCAAGATCTTGCGGGCATTCGGCAGGCTCTCCAGGATTTCCAGCATGCCGCCCGAACCGGATTGCGGAAGGTGGCCGATGTCACGCGCTTTCTTGTTGCCGATGCCAGCGCGCTGCATTTCGTCTTCGCACCAGAAGGTGCCATCGACGAGCACGCAGTCGGCCTGTTCCATCGCTGCGAGCACATGCGGCTCGAGCTCGCCGAGTCCGGGAGCGTAGTACAATTTGCGGCCGTTTTCCCGATTCTCGATGATCACGCCGATGTTGTCCCCGTCATGAGGGTCATGGCGATGGGGGGAGTAAGGGGGTGCTTTGCTCTTGAGGGCATGGGTGAAGAAACGCAAGCCTTCGACGCCTGGAATGGTAAAACTCGATCCGTCCAGCGGCACCGAATGGTGGACGATCCCGCAGTAATGTTCCAGCATCCGGAACACCGGGAAACCGGTGGATAAATCCTGCTTCACCATGTCGCTGCAATATACCTGCAGCGGCCGGGTGGATTCCCGCAACATCAGCAATCCCGTGGTGTGATCGATCTGACCATCGATCAGCACGATGGCATGAATGCCGGTGTCGCGCACTCCATTCCGAGGGTGAATGGCCGGGAATGCTTCGAGCTGAGCGCGGATGTCGGGAGAGGCATTGAACAATACCCAACGCTTGCCGTCGCCGCTCACCGCGATGGACGACTGGGTGCGTGGTCGCGCGTTCAGCGTCCCGGCGCGCAAGCCATGGCAGTTGCGGCAATTGCAATTCCACTGCGGGAAGCCGCCGCCTGCGCCGGCACCGAGCACGCGAATGAACATGGTGCGCTCCTGGGATGAGTCGTGACGCCGTACAAACGAAAACGGGGCTCGTCGTGGCGAGCCCCGCTTCCTTGTCACCGCGAAGGATCAGCGGTTGTAAATGTACATGGTCACTTCGAAGCCGAAACGCATGTCGTTGAAGCTCGGTTTTTCCCAGCGCATGTGGTTTCCTCCAGACAATTGATGCGTATTCTTTCTACGTTGTCAGAACAGAGCGTATGGATGCTCATCACTCAGTATACGTTTCGCTCCTTGGCAAAGCAACCGAGTTTTTCCTGAAACCGGATCCGGAAAAAGACTACCGCCGGCAGGTGGGACAGCCGGGATTGCGCGCGACTTTGATCTCTTGCCATTGCATGCGCAAGGCGTCAAAAAGCAATAACCGTCCTCGCACCGGTTCGCCGATACCGAGCAGCAGCTTGATGGTTTCCAATGCCTGCATACTACCGATGATTCCCGGCAGGGGAGCAACCACGCCATTGCGGGCGCAGCTCGCGTCCGCTTCGCCGTGCAAAGGATAGAGGCAGTTGTAGCAAGGCTGATCGCCGCTTCCCGGAGTGAAGACTGCAAGCTGCCCCTCGAAGCGGATCACGGCGCCCGTGACCAATGGCTTGCCCAGTTCGACGCAGGCCGCATTGATGGCGAAGCGGGTTTCGAAGTTGTCGGAGCAGTCCAAGACCACGTCGACGTCACCGATTCTCTCCCGCAAAGACTGGCCGGTGAGGCGGTAGGGCAGCATTTCGATGGTCACGTCCGGGTTGAGGCGACGCAGCCGGTCGCAACACGCCGCGGTTTTGGCCTTCCCGATGTCTTCGGTATCGAAGGCGATCTGGCGCTGCAGGTTGGAGAGATCGACCGTGTCGAAGTCGTTGATGACGATGCGGCCGATGCCGGCCGCGGCGAGATACATCGCTGCCGGCGAGCCGAGCCCACCGAGTCCGATGATCAGGACGCTGGAGCCGAGCAGGCGGAGTTGGCCTTGGGCATCGATTTCCGGCAGAAGCATCTGCCGGCTGTAGCGGAGTAGTTGAGCGTCATCCATCGGTCAAATCGTTCCGTTTGCAGGCGGTCTGGCCAGCCGAATGATACCGGAACCCGTGGCCGGTGCACGGTCCAATAGGATTCTGCCTTAAACTACACATTTTTTGATTTTTCCCATGCACTCCATGTCCGATCTCGACTTTGCGATCGAACGGCGCCGTACCTTCGCCATCATTTCCCACCCCGATGCCGGCAAGACCACTTTGACCGAGAAACTCTTGCTGTTCGGCGGCGCGATCCAGCTCGCCGGTTCGATCAAAGGCCGCAAGGCAGCGCGACATGCGACCTCCGACTGGATGGAAATGGAAAAGGAACGCGGTATCTCGGTCACCACCTCGGTGATGCAGTTCGAACACCGCGACCGCATCTTCAATTTACTCGATACACCCGGCCACGAAGATTTTTCCGAGGACACCTATCGCACGCTGACCGCGGTGGATTCGGCCCTCATGGTGATCGACAGTGCCAAGGGCGTCGAAGAGCGCACCATCAAGCTGATGGAGGTCTGCCGCCTGCGCGACACCCCGATCCTGACCTTCATCAACAAGCTGGACCGGGAAGGCCGGGAACCCCTCGAGCTGCTCGACGAGATCGAGCGGGTGTTGCACATCCAGTGCGCGCCGATCACCTGGCCGATCGGCATGGGCAAGCGCTTCAAGGGCGTTTACCACCTGTATGAAGATACCGTGCACTGGTTCAGCCCCTCCCATGGCGATCGCATCGTAAAAGGGGAGCGGATCCATGGGCTCGACCATCCGAAACTGGATGAACTCTTGGGTGATCAGGCGGAGGAGCTTCGCGCCGAGATCGAGCTCCTGCGGGGCGCGAGCCACGAGTTCGATCCCTCCGCCTACCGCCAGGGTCGGCAAACGCCGGTGTTCTTTGGCTCGGCAATCAACAACTTCGGAGTCCTCGAATTGCTGGATGCGTTTGTCGATTTTGCGCCGCCGCCGCAACCGCGGCGGGCGCGGCAACGCACGGTGGAGCCACGGGAGGAGAAGTTTTCCGGCTTCGTGTTCAAGATCCAGGCCAATATGGACCCGGCGCACCGCGACCGCATCGCTTTCCTACGCATATGCTCCGGCAGGTATGTCAAAGGCATGCGCCTGTTCCATGTGCGCACCGGGAAGCAGATGCAGGTGGCGAACGCGATCACGTTCCAGGCGGATAGCCGGGAGCAGGTCGAAGAAGCTTTCCCGGGGGATATCATCGGCATTCACAACCACGGCACGATTCAGGTCGGCGATACTTTCAGCCAGGGCGAGGAGTTGAAGTTCGAAGGGGTGCCTCACTTTGCGCCGGAGCTATTCCGACGTGTCGTGTTGCGAGATCCCTTGCGTTCGAAGGCGCTACAAAAAGGTTTGCAGCAGTTGAGCGAGGAAGGGGCGACGCAATTGTTCAAGCCGCTACGCAACAATGACTTGATTCTCGGCGCCGTGGGGGTGTTGCAATTCGATGTGACCGCATATCGACTCAAATCCGAATACAACGTGGATTGTGCTTACGAAGCGGTACCGGTGACCACCGCCCGTTGGGTTTCCTGCGATGATTCGAGGAAGCTGGAAGAATTCCGCCGCAAGGCTTTCGATCACCTGGCGGAGGACGGTAGCGGCCATCTCGTGTATCTGGCGACCAGTCGTGTGAATCTGACGCTGGCCGAGGAACGTTGGCCGGAAATCCGCTTCAGCGCGACCCGGGAGCTCTAGCGCGATGCCGGTTCACGCCGTTGCGGCGAGAAAACGCAAGAGCCGCAGAACATCGGCCATTCCCTGCGCCAGATTCGTCTCGATTTCCGCCATGGTGATTTCGCCTTCCGTTTTGCCGGCGGCCCAGTTCGCCACCACCGCCAGCGCGGCGTAATCCATGCCGAGCTCCCGCGCCAACACGGCCTCGGGCATCCCGGTCATCCCCACCATATCGCAACCGTCTCGCTCCATGCGCAGGACTTCCGCTGCCGTTTCCAGGCGAGGCCCCTGCGTGCAACCGTAGACTCCGCCATCGATCACGTCGATCCTGGTGGAACGAGCGGCAGCAAGCAGTTCGGTGCGTAGCTTTGCGCTATAGGGATGGGTGAAATCGACGTGGGTGACGTGATCGAGATCGTCCTCGAAAAAGGTTTGGCTGCGTCCGGTAGTATAGTCGACGAGTTGATGGGGAATGGCCAAACGACCCGGAGCAAACGCCGGCCCGATGCCGCCTACGGCGCAGACGGCGAAGATGGCGCGGGCGCCCCTCTGATGCAGGGCCCAAAGATTGGCGCGATAGTTGATCCGATGCGGCGGGATCGTATGCCGCTCACCGTGACGGGCGAGGAAGACGAAATCTTTCTTTCCCAGACGACCGAACGTCAACGCCGAAGATGGCGAGCCATAGGGAGTCGAGACCATCTCGCGTTTGCCGATTTCCAGATCTTCCAGGCGGCTCAGCCCGGTGCCACCGATGATCGCCATCAAACTCATATCCCCTCCGTTGCAGTCGGCCGGCAGGCATAAATACCCGCCGCATTGCGCAGGTAACCTTTATAGTCCAATCCGTATCCGAACAGGTAACGGCCGTCGGTGCGTAGGCCGACGAAATCGGCTCGGCAGGGTTTTTCCCGACCGAGATCCTTGTCGATCAGCACTGCGATCCACACCTGGGCGGCACCGTGTCGCTGACAATAGTCCCGGACTTCGGCCAGGGTGATGCCTTCGTCGAGGATGTCGTCCAGCAGCAGAACAGTGCGCCCTTGCAGCGGCAGGACCGGTTCGAGGCGCCACCAGATTCCGCCGCCGTGGATTTGGCCGTGATAGCGGCTGGCACAAACGGTATCCAGCTCCAAGGGAAAGGAAAGCTGAGTCAAGAGCTTGCCCGCAAAAACGATGCCACCGTTGAGTACGGTCAAGACGACGGGGTTGGTATCTCGGAGCCGTTCGGTGATCGCGTGCGCAATCCGGGTAATGGCCGCTTCCACCTCGGCCTCTGCGTAGAGTCGCTCCGCTTCGGCCTGTACACGCCTAATTTCGTCGAGTTCGGTCATGGTCAGACAGGGTTTCCGTAAAACGCGTCGAGGATTTCGGTCGCCCTGCGCCATGCGGTGCTCTTCTGAAGTTCCGCGCGAGAGCAGGGCAATCTTCCCCGCATGGCTTCCAGACGGCGGGGTTCGGACGATCTGGAGGTCTGTTTCTCCATCGTTTGCAGTACCAGGCCGGCGGCTTCCGGGGCGTTGCAGACCAGCACCATATCGCAGCCGGCTTCGATGGCCAGCCGCGCCCGCTCAGTCGGGTCTCCGCCGGCGGCCGCCCCCGCCATCGACAGATCATCCGAGAAGATCGCGCCGTCAAAGCCCAGTCGGTCGCGCAGGATGGTCTGCAACCAAAAACGGGAATATCCGGCCGGCTGCGAGTCGATGCGGGGGTAAAGGACATGCGCCGGCATCACGGCTTCGAGTCCTTCCCGGATCAGGGCGGCGAACGGCAGGAGATCCCGTGCCTCGAGTTCCTCGAAGGTGCGGTCGTCGATGGGAAGCGCCAGGTGGGAGTCCGCGGCCACCCCGCCGTGTCCCGGAAAATGCTTGCCGACCGCGGACATACCTGCGCGATGCACGCCGCGCACATAAGCACGTGCCGCCGCGGTCACGTCCACGGGATTATCGGCGAAGGCGCGATCGCCGATGACCGCACTGATGCCGACGTCAACGTCGAGCACTGGAGCGAAGCTGAAATCGATGTCATGGGCTCTCAGTTCGACAGCCATCACCCAGCCGGCCAGTTCCACGAGCTCCAGCGCATCTGGGCGACCCGACTTGAGGAACGAGGACGCCGGCGGCAGGCGCGTGAAACCCTCTCGAAAGCGTTGTACCCGTCCCCCCTCGTGGTCGACGGCGAGAAGGATTTCGGGACGAATGGCACGAATGGTGGCGACCAGTTCCCGTAATTGTTCCGGCGACCGGTAGTTCCGCTCGAACAAAATGACCCCGCCGGTGGCGGGATGCTGCAATCGATCCCGTTCCTCAGGAGAGACCGCTGGGCCGGCGAGATCGAACATGACGCGGCCGTGGACTTGCCGTCGTTTCATCGAATTTCAGGCGTTGGGGCGTGGGGTGGGAATTGTAAACCATTCGGTCCGAAGGCAGACGTGCGACACGGCATCGGGAAACGAAGTATGGGTTTCATGGTCTGAAGAAAGCGAAGACCCTCCTGAATTCGGATGGAGGCAATGGTTAGTCCGGTAACTCTTGAAAAGAAAACACTCTGTCTCAAGATCATCGCAATGGCTAAGCCAGGTCAATTCTGATTTAATAATTTCCAATGAATTTCGGGTGGGATGGCACCCAATCCCATAAAAATAAGGAGAAATGCGGATGTCGAAAGGCCAAAATCTTCAGGATCCGTTCTTGAATGCCCTGCGCAAGGAACATGTCCCAGTTTCGATCTATCTTGTCAATGGAATCAAGTTGCAAGGCAAAATCGATTCATTCGATCAATACGTGATCATTTTGAAAAACACCGTCAGCCAGATGGTATACAAGCACGCGATCTCCACGATTGTGCCGTCTCGTCCGGTGCGCTTGCCTCATGCCACCGAGGTCCAAGAAGAAGCTGATTGAGTTTTTCGCTTTCGGGTTCGTGGGCGACTGCGTCGGCGCACCGACTTGGGTTTGGAGGATTGGTTGTTCGAGCGTCCGGCCTCGGGTGAGCTAGCAGTCCTGGTTCACGCTCCCGCCGCAGGAGCAGACCCGGCGGATCTGGAAGAATTGCGCTTGTTGGCGTTGTCGGCAGGTGCCCGCCCCGTGGCCACGGTCGTGGGACGGCTTCGGGCGACCGATCCGCGGTATTACATCGGCGTCGGCAAGCTGGAAGAGCTGAATGCAGCAGTCCAGTCCCACGACGCGCAATTGGTTTTGTTCAATCATTCCTTGAGCCCCAGCCAGGAGCGAAACCTGGAAAAGGTTCTCGGGGTTCGGGTGGTCGATCGCAACGGTCTGATTCTGGACATCTTCGCCCAGCGGGCGCGCTCATTCGAGGGCAAACTGCAAGTGGAGCTCGCTCAGTTGCAACATTTGTCCACCCGTCTCGTGCGCGGCTGGACCCACCTCGAACGACAGAAAGGCGGCATCGGCTTACGCGGCCCGGGGGAAACCCAGCTCGAAACCGACAAACGCTTGCTTGCCAACCGGATCCGCCAGATTCGGAAGCGACTGCAACAAGTAGAGGTACAGCGCAACCAGGGGCGGCGAGCGCGGAAGCGGGCGCAAATCCCCGTGGTCGGCCTGGTGGGGTACACCAATGCCGGTAAATCCACTTTGTTCAATACCTTGACCGGTTCGGACGTGTACTCCGCGGATCAGTTGTTCGCTACGCTGGACCCGACGTTGCGCCGTTTCCTCTGTGGAGGGGTGCCCGTCGTATTGGCCGATACCGTGGGTTTCATCCGGCAACTGCCCCATGAATTGGTGGCCGCGTTTCGATCGACCCTGAAGGAATCCAGCGAGGCGGATCTCCTGCTGCACGTGGTCGATGCCAGCGATGCACGTCTCGCGGAAACCATCCAGGAAGTGGAACGGGTTCTGGCGGAGATCGGCGCGGGTGACGTGCCGTGTATCGCGGTGTACAACAAGATCGATGCCTTGCAAGGAACTCTGCCGCGGGTGGACCGCGATGCCACAGGGAGACCCACGCGAGTCTGGGTCTCGGCGCGGACGGGTCAGGGTGTCGACCTGCTCAAAGGAGTATTGGAGGAAGTCCTGGGCGGTGGGGTCGAACGGCGCACCGTGAAGCTCACGGCGGCACAAGGCGCATTGAGGGCAAGACTCTACCGTACCGCGAAGGTATTGTCGGAGGAACCGGACCAAGGCGGTGGATGGTCCTTGCAGGTCGAGTTTCCGAGGCAGGACGGCGTCCTCCGGTGTGTCCTCGACGCCTGCCGTCCCTCGTCGCAGGCGGACGCCGTGTGATCTTCCCGAACGCCATCGGTTGTCGCGAAAACGCCTCGTGAATTCTCTGCGTTTTTGTATGTATGGGTGTTTTTCGGGATAATTCGACAGCGCTGCGACTCGAGAGACAATCGCTATGAAATCGTCACAGGAGTGCTCAAATGGCTTGGAATGAACCGGGCGGCGGCAAGAAAGACCCGTGGAGTGGACGCGATTCGCAGAATCTGCCTCCCGATCTGGACGAGGTGATGCGCAAGTTGCAGGAGCGCATTAACAAGTTTTTCGGAGGCCGTCCTGGCGCTGGTCCCGGTAGGTTGGCCGGCATGATCGGGGCTGCTCTCGTGACGATTTGGGGATTAACCGGCATCTACATCGTCGATGAGGGCAGTCGTGGCGTCGTGACCCGTTTCGGCCGATACATCGAAACGACGCAGCCCGGACCGCACTGGCACTGGCCTGCTCCGATCGAATCGGTCACCGTGGTCAACGTCGAACAACAACGCGTCGTCGAGGTGGGATACCGATCGGGAGGTCGCCAGCAGGCATTGGGGTCGCTCGGATCGGTGCCGAAGGAGGCGTTGATGCTGACCCGGGACGAAAACATCGTCGATGTGCGTCTCGCCGTGCAATATCAGATCAAGGATGCCAAGGACTACCTATTCAACGTGCTGGATCCCGAAGGAACCTTGAAGCAGGTAACCGAGAGCGCCGAACGTTCGGTGATCGGCAAGAGTTCCATGGATTTCGTCCTCACCGAGGGCAGGAGCGAGGTGGTCGACGAGATCAAGAAGGAACTGCAGCGGATTCTCGATGAATACCGGGCTGGCATTCGCGTGGTCACCGTGAATCTGGTCGATGCGCAACCCCCGGAAGAGGTGCAAGCGGCTTTCGAGGACGCGATCAAGGCGCGGGAGGACGAGCAGCGGCTGAAGAACGAAGCCGAGGCCTACGCCAACGAAGTCATTCCCAAAGCCCGCGGAGCGGCGTCACGGCTGACCCAGGAATCCGAGGCGTACAAGGAGAAAGTGATCGCGCGCGCGAAAGGGGAGGCCGGTCGTTTCAGTCAACTCCTGGGCGAGTACGAGAAAGCGCCCGAGGTCATGCGCGAGCGTCTCTACATCGAGGTGATGCAAGACGTCCTCGAACGCGCCAATATCTTGATGTTGGATGTGAAAGGGAGCAACAACGTGGTGTACCTGCCGTTGGACAAGATCCGCAGTCCGAAGAGTGCCGCGGAAGTGGCGGCGCCCGATACGGAACCGAGCGGCACCTACGCGCCCATGCCCGCCGAGGTTCAAGCCGGCGGTCCCAGGGCGGGGGCGCGACCCACCGCTCGTGGCAGGGATGGGAGGGGATCGTGATGGTGTACGGTAAGGCGATCCTAGTCGTGGCTGCGGCAGCGGTGCTGGCTTCCCAGTCGGTATTCACGGTTTCCGAAACGCAGAAGGTGATCAAGTTTCGCCTCGGGGAGATCGTGGAGACCGATTATGCTCCAGGGATTTATTTCAAGATTCCGTTCATCAACAACGTGAAGAAGTTCGACGCGCGGATTCTGACCCTGGAGTCGAAACCGGAACGTTTCCTCACCTCCGAAAAGAAGAACGTGTTCGTGGACTCTTTCGTCAAGTGGAGGGTGAGGGATGTCGCGAAATACTATACGACGGTCGGGGGCGATGTGGTGCAGGCGAATATCCGTTTGGATCAAATCGTCAAAGACGCCATGCGCAGCGAGTTCAGCAAGCGCACGATCCGCGATTTGGTCTCTTCGGAACGCTCGCAAATCCCCGACCTGCTGAGTGCCGCCGCGAGTCCTGTGGCCGAAGAGATGGGCATCCAAGTGGTAGACGTCCGGGTCATGCGCATCGACTTGCCGCCTGAAGTCAGTTCCTCGGTCTATCGGCGCATGGAGGCGGAACGTGCCCGTGTGGCGCGTGATTTCCGTTCCCGCGGCGCCGAAGCGGCGGAGCGCATTCGCGCCGATGCCGACCGGCAGCGCGAAGTGACCCTGGCCGATGCTTATCGCGACGCGGAAATCAAGCGTGGTGAGGGGGATGCCACTGCCGCGGATATCTATGCACAGGCTTACGGCAAGAACAAAGAGTTCTTCAGTCTGTATCGAAGTCTGATGGCCTACCGCAGCGCGATTCGCGAGGATGACACCCTGGTGCTGGAACCGGATTCGGAGTTCTTCCGCTATTTCAAGAAATCGACCGGTAAGTGATGATTTTTTCCCTATATCCCACGCAATGGGGGATGGCAAAGTTCATCCGATGAGTGGGTCGCCGGAACTCGCTCCGGCCGTCAAAGTGGGTCACGTCTTTTCCAAGCAGGTCTTCGATGAGTTTCTTTGCCAATCCGGAGGAGGACCGTTGGCTGTTGCCAGACGGCATCGAAGAACTCCTGCCGGAGGATGCCGAACGGTTGGAGTGTCTGCGCAGACGTGTTCTCGACCTGTTTGCGGTTTGGGGCTATCGCCTGGTGATGCCGCCGATGATCGAGTTCATCGATTCGTTGCTGACTGGAGCCGGACGGGACCTCGATCTTCAGACCTTCAAGCTGATCGATCAAATCAGCGGTCGATTGCTTGGGTTGCGCGCCGATATGACACCGCAAGTGGCTCGCATCGATGCGAGAACCCACCGCGGCGACATCCCCGCACGTTTTTGTTATCTGGGCACCGTCCTTCACACCCAGGCGGATCATTTGGAAAACTCCCGCAGCCCCATGCAGGTCGGGGCGGAACTCTATGGACACGGCGGGATCGCCAGCGACTTGGAAATCATTCGGTTGATGCTCGAAGTTCTGGCGGCGGTGGGAATCGAGGAAGTTCACCTGGATTTGGGGCATGTCGGGATCTTCCGCGGATTGGCGAGGCAGGCCGGGCTGTCTTCGGAGCAGGAGGCGCAGCTGTTCTCCTTGCTGCAACAGAAGGCACGGCCGGAACTGATGGCTGTCATCGACGCCATGGGAATCCGCGCGCCGGTGGCGGGAATGCTGTTGGATCTGGTGGAACTGAACGGCGGCCGTGAGGTGATCGCCAAGGCCCGGCAGAGGCTCGCGGCGGCGGATGAAAGCGTTCATTCGGCACTCGACCAGCTGGACACCCTGGCCGGCGCTTTGTCGGCGCGATGCGCCTCGGTGCCGGTGCATTTCGACTTGGCCGAACTGCGTGGTTATCACTATCAGACCGGGGTGGTCTTCGCGGCCTTCATCCCCGGCTACGGCCGCGAAATCGCGCGCGGCGGACGCTATGACGACATCGGCAAGGTATTCGGGAAGGCCCGACCGGCGACGGGGTTCAGTGCCGACCTCAAGGTGCTGCTGCGTTTCTCGAAGGTTTCCGAACCGTGCGTTGGGGTAACCGCCGATGCCATTTTCGCTCCGGCGGTGGACGATCCGGGATTGGTGGAGGCGGTGCGGATGCTCAGGGGCGCGGGGCATGCGGTAGTGGAGGCACTGCCCGGACAGGACGGCGGGGCCGCAGAGCTCGGATGCCGTTATGAACTCCGGTTGCGGCGGGGTTGCTGGGAACGGGTAGCGGTTGCGGGGGAAACCGCGGAGACGGAAGGGTCCCGGACAACGCAGGCGAGCAATCCTCCCGGATCGAAGGTATGATGAACTAGGATGATGAGCTGGAGATCTTCGCGAAGGTTTTAGGAGTTCGTAAAGGCGAGCGGCCTTGTTACCGTTGGCGGAGCGTCCCGAACGAAATGGCTATGGAAATTTTGAGCGCATGGGAAAAAGTATCGTCGTAATCGGAACCCAATGGGGGGATGAAGGGAAGGGCAAACTGGTCGACCTCTTGACCGAGCATGCCAGTGCCGTGGTGCGGTTCCAGGGTGGGCACAACGCCGGGCATACCCTGGTGATCGATGGCCGGAAAACCGTGCTTCACCTGGTCCCATCGGGGATTCTCCGGGACAGTGTGACTTGCTTGATCGGCAACGGCGTGGTGCTCTCGCCCGAGGCATTGATGCATGAGATCGGGATCCTCGAGTCGATGGGATTGTCGATTCGCGATCGGCTGATCGTGAGCGAAGCCTGTGCCTTGATTCTGCCGGTACATGTCGCACTCGACAACGCGCGCGAGGCGGCGCGCGGTGGCAAGGCCATCGGAACCACAGGGCGCGGAATCGGACCTGCCTATGAAGACAAGGTCGCGCGGCGCGGACTGCGGGCGGGAGATCTCAGGGATATGGCGACGCTTCCCGAACGCTTGCGCGAACTCTTGGACTACCACAATTTCGTGCTGACCCGCTATTACGAGGTTCCCGCCGTCGATTATCAGGAGACGCTGGATCGTACGCTGGAGCTGGGGGAACGGCTCTGCCCGATGTTGGGCGACGTGGCCGGCATCCTGCATCGTTATCAATCCTTGGGGGAAAACATCCTGTTCGAAGGGGCCCAGGGGGCGATGCTGGATATCGATCACGGGACCTATCCCTACGTGACCTCGTCCAATACCACGGCCGGTGGGGCGTCCTGTGGCACGGGCGTGGGCCTCCTGAACTTCGACTATGTACTCGGGATCACCAAGGCGTATGCGACGCGCGTGGGCAATGGTCCGTTTCCGACCGAATTGCTCGATGCCACCGGGGAGCATCTGTCGCGGAAGGGAGCGGAGTTCGGCGCGACTACCGGTCGTCGGCGTCGGTGCGGATGGTTCGACGCCGTGCTCATGCGCCGTTCCGCCAAACTGAACAGCTTGAGCGGTATCTGTCTCACCAAGCTGGATGTGCTCGATGGTCTGCCAAAGATCGGGATTTGCGTCGGCTATCGGTATGACGGCCAGGAGATCGATACGATGCCCGTAGGCGCCGACAACCATGCACGCTGTGAGCCCATCATCGAGGAGATGCCGGGCTGGCAGGAATCCACGGCGGGGATTCGCTGTCTGGACGACCTTCCGGCGAACGCCCGCGCCTATATCGATCGCCTGGAGGAAGCGGTGGGAGTGCGCGTGGACATCATTTCCACGGGAGCGGATCGACAGGATACGATCGTCATCCACAATCCTTACGCAGCGAGCCCCGGTTGATGGCGGGTGGTGGGGTCGCGGCGCCGAAGTGACCCCGGAACGATAGCAGCGGTGATTTCCAATCGGTGAGGGAGAGACCGAACGCCGTTGCCCCGTTTGCTAGCTCGATCCGATCGGTCGGGAAGAACATGGTGCCGAGGAGAGGACTTGAACCTCCATGGGTCTCCCCACATGAACCTGAATCATGCGCGTCTACCAATTTCGCCACCTCGGCACGAGGTTTGCCATGAAAGGCATGCGAGACTTTGTATCATACAAATCCACTTTGTCGGATGTCAACCGCGAAGCATTCTTGAGAGCACACTTTGAGCGATAAAGACCAGAAAAGCGATCTTGCCACTTCTTCTCCTGTCCCGTCCTCCGGACCTCGGCGGTTCCGCTATCCAGACCCGTTCGCGGAACGGGAGGCCGGGAAGTACGCGCGTCCCATTCCCAGCAGGGAACTGATCCTGAAAGTTTTTCAGGAGCGTGGGGTGCCCATGTCCCTGGAGGAAATCGCCGAACTCCTGGGCGTGGTCGATCCGGAGGATTGCGAATCCTTGCGCCGGCGGCTCAACGCCATGGAGCGGGACGGGCAGTTGGTGCGAAACCGGAATGACCGATTTTGTGTCGTCAATGCCAAGGACCTGATTTCCGGGCGGGTGATCGGGCATCCAGACGGTTATGGATTCGTACGGCCGGACGATGGCAGCCCGGACCTGTTCGTGTCACCGCGGGACATGCGTGCCCTGATGCACGATGACCGGGTGGTCGTCAGCGTGCGCGGCATCGACCGGCGCGGGCGTCGTGAAGCGGCGCTGGTTCAAGTGTTGGAGCGCAATACCTGGCGCACCGTCGGACGCTTGTTCATCGAACGTGACATCGCCTATGTGGTGCCGGACAACAAGCGCATCTCCCAGGAAATCCTGATTCCCGAAAACGCCCTCGGTGGAGCGAAGCACGGCCAGATCGTGGTGGTGGAAATCCTCGAGCAGCCGACCGTGTATCGCGAAGCCATCGGTCGGATCGCCGAAGTGCTGGGCGATCACATGGCGCCGGGCATGGAGATCGAGGTCGCGATCCGGAACTACGATCTTCCCTGCGAATGGCCGGAGGAAGTCGCCGCCGCCGTGGCCGGCCTGGTCCCCGCGGTGCCCGATGCAGCCAAGGAAGGGCGTGTCGATCTCAGGGCTCTCCCCCTCGTTACCATCGATGGGGAGGACGCACGCGATTTCGACGACGCCGTGTTTTGCCGCCGCACCGCCAAGGGCTGGAAACTCTACGTTGCGATCGCCGATGTGGCGCATTACGTGGAGCACGACACGGTGTTGGATCGGGAAGCATACCGGCGCGGCAACTCGGTCTATTTCCCCGAGCGGGTGCTGCCGATGTTGCCGGAACTCTTGTCGAATGGGCTGTGCTCCCTCAATCCGCTGGAGGACCGCCTGTGCATGGTGTGCGAAATGATCGTCGACGAAGAGGGGCGAATCGCCCGGTCGCGGTTTTACGAAGGAGTGATGCGTTCCCATGCCCGTCTTACCTATACGGAGGTCGCGCGCATGCTCGTCGACAAGGACCCGGACTTGCGTCGTCGCCACAAGGCGCTGGTGCCGCACCTGGAGAACCTCCATGCCGTGTATCGGTGTCTGCGCCGCGCCCGCGATGCTCGCGGTGCCATCGATTTCGAGACCCAAGAGGCGCGCATCGTGTTCGGCCCCGGACGCAAGATCGAAAGGATCCTACCGCTCGTCCGCAACGATGCCCACCGCCTGATCGAAGAGTGCATGATTGCCGCCAACATGGCCGCCGCACGCTTCCTCGCGCACGCCAAGGTGCCGCATCTGGTGCGCATCCACGAAGGCCCGACGGCCGAGCGTCTGGCGGACTTGCGCACCTTCCTCGGTGAACTCGGTCTGCATCTCGGCGGGGGGGATCACCCGAGTCCCAAGGACTATGCCGAGCTGTTGGAAAAGGTTCGGGGGCGACCGGACGAACACCTCATTCAGACCGTGATGCTGCGATCCCTGGCGCAGGCGGTCTACGGTCCGGAAAAGAAAGGCCACTTCGGGTTGGCTTCCGATGCCTATACCCATTTCACCTCCCCCATTCGCCGCTACCCGGATCTGTTGGTCCACCGGGCCGTCAAGCATGCCTTGCGCAAGGCCAAGCCGACCGAATTCCGCTATACCCACAACGATCTGGTCCTGGCCGGCGAACATTGCTCGACCACGGAGCGGCGTGCCGACGAGGCGACGCGCGACGTGCTGAGTTGGTTGAAGTGCGAATTCATGATGGACAAATTGGGGGAGGAATTCGACGCCATCATCTCCGCCGTCACTCCCTTCGGATTCTTCGCCGAGTTGAGCGAGGTCTACATCGAGGGATTGGTACACATTTCCAACCTGGACAAGGACTTCTTCCACCACGATCCAATCGGCCACCGTCTCATCGGACAACGTAGCGGCGTGCGCTATCGCTTGGGGGACCGGGTGCGGGTCAAGGTGGCGCGGGTCGATCTGGACGAGCGTAAGATCGATCTCGAACTGATCCGGAAAACCGCATCGGCCTCGGCGGCGAGACGTCGCGGGGGGAGAAGGCGAGCGCGGAAATGAGTGATTCGCGTCGCATATGGGGCGTCCACGCCGCGGAGACCGCGCTTGCCCAAGCGCCGGAAAAAGTGCGCAAGGTCTGGTTGGACCGCCATGCGATGCATGGTCGGCTGCGGCCCATCGCCGCGCGTCTCGATGCACTGGGTGTGGAGATCGTGCCCCTGGAGCGCAGGCAGCTCGATCGTTTAGGTGACGCGCGCAAGCATCAGGGCGTGATCCTCGAGCTGGATTTGCCCCCCGAGCGAGACGAGGCGGATCTTCTCCAGGCGCTCGATGCGGTGGAAGGTTCGTCGCTGTACCTGGTGCTCGATCAGGTGCAGGACCCGCACAATCTCGGCGCCTGCCTCCGCACCGCCGATGCCGCCGGGGTAGGCGGAGTGGTACTGACCCGCGACCGTACGGTCGGACTGACGCCGACGGTCACCAAGGTGGCCTCCGGTGCGGCCGAGACCGTGCCGATCTATCGGGTCACCAACCTCGCCCGCACCCTCGATCTTTTCAAGGACAAGGGGTTTTGGGTGGTGGGCGCGGCCGGCGAGGCGCAGCTATCCCTCTACGAGGTGGATTTCACGGTGCCCCTGGTTCTGGTCATGGGCGCCGAAGGAACGGGTCTTCGCCATCTGACCAAGCAGCGCTGTGACTATCTGGTTCGGATACCGATGCTAGGGAGCATCGAAAGCCTCAACTTGTCCGTCGCGACCGGCGTGATCCTGTACGAAGCCATTCGCCAACGCCGCTTCTGCCAAGTCTAGGGCACCCCGGTTCAGGCCAACGCCCATTCCCCGGAGAGCAACTCCGCCTGCTCGAGCACCGTCTGCGTCGCCTTCTCCTGCTTGTCGGGCGGGTAGCCGTGCTTGCGCAGGATGCGGCGTTTCACCATCACCCGTAGCTTCGCGCGCACGTTTTCGCGGATGGTCCAGTCGATGGACGTGTTCTCGCGTACTGCCTTGACGAGCTCGCGGGCGATGGTTCCGCAAGGTCTCGTCGCCCAGCACCTTCACGGCGCTGTCATTGGTCTCCAGGGCGTCGTAGAAAGCCACTTCCTCCGGCGTAAGGCCCAGATCCTCGCCGCGCCGGCCGCGAGAAGTCGGGGCGCTGCCTCGCGTTCGTGAAGTCAGGGGGAACCGGGATCGCGCGGGTAGCGCCGCTCCAGATCGTCGAGGAAGCGGTCGATCTGCTTCATGCTCCCTTTGACCCATTTCGGCGGTTGGTTCGTGAGCCAGCGTTCGAGCCGCTTGCCGTTGCCGGGCCACAGCACCAGGCCGCCCATGGCGAGGAACGGCAGTCCCAGCACTCCTGGAGTGACCAGACCGACGATGCCGGCTGTGATCAGGAGCCAGCCGACATCGTGCGGTAACTGGCGGATGCGCCGCTCGGTGTTCCGTTCCGTTTCCAGAGCTTCGAGCGTGGCCGGAGTTCTTTGCGCGGCTTCGGGTTGCATTCCCCCGGCCGGGCTTTCGCCTTCGCTCGATCGCCCTTTCATCCCACCCGCTGGGTTCCGCCGCGGCGGCGGGCCGGCGGTATCGGTAGCAGTATTGCGCGAGGTTCGGCGCGGAGGTCTGTTTCGGCTCATAGTCTTGCCGCGGGAGAGATCAGCTCGGGTGGGGCGAGGAGACGGCCGCCCGACGCAAGAGAAGGCGTTCGGAACCGATGCGTTCGTTTTCTCCGGGTTCGATGATTTGTCGCATGCGGCGGTCGACGTTCAGGACCCCGAGGTTCGCGAGCATGCCGGAAGTGATGCCGTTGAGCAGACCGCCGAAGGCGCCGGCGATGCACAGCAGGTTGGGGACCGTGGCCATGCGACAGGCGGCGACGATGTTGGATTCGAGCGCCCGGCCGAGACCCAGCAGTTCGACCAGCGGGTCCGGGGATTCTCCCAGGATCACGAGCTCGGCGGCTTCGCCGCCGGGACCGGCCGCATCCGCGAACCCGACGGCCACCTGGGCCTCACGCGCGAGTTCCGGGTTGGCGCGGCAGTCGCCGAGCCAGGCCGGATGCAAGCCCCGTTTCTTCAAACCCGTGAGGAAGCGGAGCTTTTGCGCCGGCCCCAGTCCGCCGCCAGCGAGATCGGCGCCGAGTCGCCGGGCGAGTTCCCAGGTTTCCGCGTCCGGCCGAGACGAGGCGACGAAGACCTGTAAGCCCCGCGCGCGCCAGTGCGTGACGAGTTCCGTGGCCGGTAGCGGCGTGGCGAAGCGGAACTGGAGTCGGGCCGTTTCGACACCGTCGATCCAGAGCGACAGCGCTTCGGTGGGGCGGCTGGACCGCGTCGGGGGACCGATCAGATCGACCCGATGCTTGCCGATCCGC
Organism: Methylococcus sp.; assembly: GCA_035559395.1. GTDB lineage: Bacteria > Pseudomonadota > Gammaproteobacteria > Methylococcales > Methylococcaceae > Methylococcus. The sequence continues at coordinate 45,324 of DATMAX010000011.1, forward strand.
ACACTGGTCGAACCCAGGTCGAAGCCCAGCAATTCGGGTTCGTGCACCACTAGGCCCCGCTCCCGGCACGCCCGCGTCAATGCCGTGGTGCGGTCGTCACCGAGATAGAGCGCAGCTGCGGCGGCTCGCGCCAGCAAGGTGTCGAGATCCGCCAGTTGGGTATGGAAGTCTGCGAGTTCGAGGCGCGGTGTCAGCAAAGCCGGATGATCGCCGTCGAGTACCAGAAAATCGCTTTCCGCGAGGCGGGCCAGAGCCGTACCGGACCTCACCACGACGCCGCGGCGCAGCGCCTGTCGCATGTCCCGTAGGATTTGCATCGGCAGTGCCAGAGCCGGTCCGCTGACCCAGTCCTGATGCAGGATGGCACCAACCGTGATGAGGTCGCCCAACGCCAGCCCGACGCCGGCGGTGGCCAGGGTGGGGGGCACCGTGCGCGTCGCCAGATCTTCCGCTTTCTTCTGCAATGCGGGTTCGCGCGGCAGTTGCGAGGTCGCTCGCAGGAGCATGGCGCTCAACCGTGCCGCGCGGGTCTCGACGCCGGTGCGCTCGACTTCGGCTTCCAGGGTTCCGACGATCACCCGGCTGCCGGCGAGGATCTCGTCACCGGCGCTTTTGCGTACCGGCAGCGGTAAACCGCGCACGCTGGTTTCTTCGACCAGGGCCACTCCGCCGATCACCCGCGCGTCGGCGGGTACGGGCTCCGATTGCCGCACGCGGATGCGGTCGCCGGGGCGGAGTTGCGGCGTCGGCACCGCGTGTTCGCCATCGGGATTCAGCACCGTGACCTGGGACGGTCGTGGGAAATTCTCCTCGATCAGGGTCTGCGTCGCCCGCGCCACGGTCTGGCGCCAGCGTTGCTGCCAGTAACGCAGGGACCAATCCGTCAAGGCATAGGCGAGGACCTGGCCGGTGGCGATGGAACAGGCGAGCAGGGCAGTATGGAATACCGGCACGCCGAGTTTGCCGCGACCCAGCTGGCGCACGGCGTCACCGAGAAGCCCGGCGTTGGCGATGACCAGAAAGCTGGCGGCGGCCGGGGTGGCCAAGGGAAGTAGGAGTTCGCCAACCGCGCTCAGGCCAACACTGGTATTGGCCACCCGGAAATCGACCGATTCCGGCAAGGGAACCGGAGGTTCGACCATGGCAGAAGTCGCCAGCGATGCCTCGGCAACCTGGACGACTTCCCGCGGCTCGATCCTTCGCGAGTCGAAATGCACCCGCACCGTACCAGTGGACACCGTGGTTCGGATCCTTGTGATCCCATGCTGCCTACGCAGGGTGGTGTCGAGCCGCCCGGCGAGACGGGCGTTGCCAATCAGCGTGGGATGGTGCAATTCCAGTCCGGATTTGCCGACGCGCTCGATGCGCCAGGCGGATATGCGGTCCTGCCAGCGGTGGAACGTGACCCGTTCGCCGAACACCCAAGAAGGGAGGGGGAGGTCTTCGGCGCGCGGTTCCGAGTCCCCCACGGTCTCCGTGAGCCGCATCCGAAAATTTGCCAGATCGCTGCGCGGTACTCGATACACCACGGTCGCCGTGGCCTGCGCCGGCTCCAAGGTCACCGATTGGACCTCGGGTAGCCGGAAAACCCGTTGTGTGAATGCAGCGGCCAAGGTCTCGTTTCCCACGCCAAAGACCGACGGGTCCTTGATCCGGACCCAGTCGGCACCGAACGAGACGCTTTCGACCATGGTGTTTCCGCGCGTCGAGGGAGCTAGCCCGAGTACGGTTGGATGTCGCCGAGTTCGACCATCCGGTCGAGTTCACCCACGATCTTGCGGTCTTCGGCGTCGAGTACGTTGTAAACCTCGCGCAGATGGTCCCGCCTGCGTTTGATTTCGAAGGCCATCACGGCGAGGAAGAGCAGCCCTACGGCGGTAGTGAGTAGATCGGAGAGTTTTTCCATGGTGCCTACCTCGTTTCGAAGAGTTCGCTCATGTTGACTGGACAAGGACGTGGCCGCGCAGGGATGCGCCCCGGTCAACCCCCGCCCATGGCGTCTTTGGCGCCCTCGCGGATGACCTCGATCATTCCCACCAGGCCGTCGCGGTGCAGCTTCTGGCGAATGTCTCGTTCGATGTCGAGGCTGTGCCGGTGCGCGGCGAGGAAGTTGAGGAATTCCTGGAGGGCGGCGAGCGCCTTGATGGGATCCTTGATGACGCCTAGATTTAGGTGGAAGCCATGGTACTCATCGCCGTCGGCTGGTCCGCGGGCGTTCATGTCGCGTACGAAGATGATGGGGTCCTTGCCGATGAAATGGGGATTGCGGCGGAGGATCTCCGTAGACTGCGCCTTCGACAGCACATACAGGGGATCACCATCCTGGAACTCGCGGATTTTCTCGAAGTTCTCCCGGATGACCCGGGCCGCCGGCGAGTTCCAGCCGGAGTCGACGATGAAAAAGCGGAAGCGCGCCCGGGACGTCGGGGTGGCTGTCTCCATTCCACTGTTGGCTGCAGTCGCGAAGGTGTCTTGCGCCGCCGGACTTGCGCCGCCGGCAAAGCGACGTCTGGGAGTCCTGGAAACGGAGGGTGAGGCAGTGGGATCAGACATTCGTCATTCCTCCAGGTTTGCTAGGCGCTCGCCGCGAAGGATCGGGGATACTCGCGAAGGTTCGCGGCCTCGCTAATAAGTAGAGTATAGGAAGCACTAGGGCTACCTCGCCACCTTTTTTCGTCCCGTCAAGCCGCCAGCACATCGGGTTCGTCCTCTGCGTCCGGTTCGGGGAGGGGGCTCGGAGAGGCTGCGGTCGGAGTTACGCCCACGGGCTGCGCGGCGCCGTAGCCGGAACGCTTGAGCTCCAGCTCCAGCTGGTGGCGGCGTTCGGCTTCCAGCAGCGCGACCTTGCGCATGGGCAAAAGACCATTGGCCAAAGCGGCCAAGGCAGCGACGTTATTGGTCAACACCGACATGCCGACGCCGAAGCCGAGCGTGAACACCCCGGCGACGCAGGCGATGTTAGGGGCGAGGATCATGGCCCAGCTGCGGGCGATATTGCGGTCCAGCGCCCGCGCGATGTCGCGCAACTGGCACAGCTTGCCCAGGCTCTGCTCCATGAACACGATGTGAGCGGTGTCGGTGGCGATGGAGGTGGCCCCCCGCAGTGAAATCGACACATTGGCTTTCTTCAGGGCGATCGAATCGTTGATGCCGTCGCCGATGAAACACACTTTGTGGCCCTCGCGCTGCAGTTTCTCGACGTAATCGGCCTTGTCGGCGGGCAAAACTTGGGCGAAGTAGCGGTCCATGCCCAGTTCCTCCGCCAGCTTGCGGGTCGGTGCCTCGTGGTCTCCGGAAATGATGGCGAGGTGTTTGATGCCGCGGGCGCGGAGTCCGGCCACGATTTCCCTGACCTCCGGACGCACCGCCGCGCGCAGCTCCAAGGCTCCGCCGAGGCGGTCGTCGATGGCCACCATGACCATCGTGTGGCCCTCGCGGTGGGCTTCTTCCAGGGCGTCCCTAACTTGCGGCGGCAGGGCGATGCCCTCCATTTCCATGAAGCGGGGGCTGCCGACCCGGATCGCATGGCCGTCGACCTCGACATGGATGCCATAGCCGACCTTGTACTGCGTTTCGTCGGTTGGCGGCAGTTCAATCCCCCATTCCTCCGCCTTGTGCAAGATGGCGAGGGCGATCGGGTGATGGAACTTGCCCTCCGCCGCCGCAGCGTAACGCAGCACTTCGAGTTCCCGATATCCATTCGCCGTGACGAGTTGGCCCACCTCTGGTCGCTCTCGGGTCAGAGTTCCGGTCTTGTCGAACAACACCGTGTCGATCTCGTTCATCAGCTCCAAAGCACGGCCATCTTTGACCAGGATGCCCTTCTGCGCGCATAGGGCCAGCGAGGAAAGCATGGCAAGCGGGGCCGCCATGCGGATCCCAGTGCCAAGATCGCTGTTCAAGACGGCAATCGCACTGTGCGGTCCCATGGTCGCCATGGCCAGGCCGGAAACCGCCAGCGTCGGCAATACGATCCGATCCGCCAGACGCTCCCCCTTGTGTTGCGAGGACAGCTTGTAACCGGCGGTGTCGTTCAGGATCTGGCTGATCTTGGCGGAAGCCGTGTCGGCTCCGGAGTGTTCCACGGAAACGAAGATCTTGCCCGCTACCAGGATGGTGGAGGCGAACACGCGGTCGCCGATTCCCTTTTCCGCCGGGGTCGATTCACCGGTCAGCGTGTGCTGGTCGATCATCGCCATGCCCTCGACGATATGCCCGTCCACCGGAACCATGTCGCCGGTGTGTACAGCGACGATGTCGCCTTGCCGGATTCGATCCAGCGGCACTTCCACCTCGACGCCGTCCTTGACCAGCCACACATGGCGCGGCTGTTTGCCGAAGGCGTTGAGCAGCATCCTCTTGGAGTGGTCCTCGGTCTTCTTGACCAGACGCCGGCCGAAGGAAAGACACCAGCACATCACTGCGCCCGGGAATACCTGGAGGGTGCCGAGACAGCCCAGGATGACGATGGAATCGAGCACGTCGATGCCGAGCCGTCTTTCCTTCGCCAGGACTTCGTAGGCGCCTACGAAGCTCGGGATCGAGGTATAGGCCAACAGGGCGGCCGACACCGGCAGCAGGGCGGGAACGGCGAACTGCGCCGCAGCGGCGAGCGGCAGGGAAGCCGTGCAAAAGGCCAGATCCAGATCGAGTGGGTCCAACTCTTCCTGGTGTTCGGCATTTTCCAGCGCACTGTCGAGGATTTCGATGAGGTTGGCGCCACTCAACCGCCTCGGGTCGTAGTCGATCTGCACGGTACAACGCAAGGAGTGGGTCAGGTAACGGTCGACCCCGAGCACGCTCATCAATTCCCGTTCGATGGCCTGGCAGAGGTGGTTCCTGCGGTAGAGGACCGGGTTCTTCAGCTTGACCGAACCGAGGCGATCGCTGACGACCTGCCAACCCGTGACACGCCGCCCGTGGCGGTGGAGGCGGATCACGCCACGGTGGTCGCGCGCGGCGATCAACGGTCCCAGCAGCGGGGGTGACGATCCCGACCGCCCGGGATCTTCGGAAAGGCAGTCGGCAAGTCGTTCGATGACCCCCGTCTGCGAGTGCTTCGCGGTATCGAAGTGCAGGGTGATGCGGGCTTCCCGTCCCGGTTGGATGGTGACGCTGCGCAGGGCGTCGATCTGGAACACACGCCGCAGAAAGGCGCGACAGAGCGGGTTGTCCGGCGCCGCGAACAATGCGCCGTTACGAATCGCGACGCTGCCGGCGGCGGGAAAGGACACGGCAGTGTCCGGGTGACGCCGCGGGGACGGCGATTGCAGTGCAAGGGATGCCATGGAAACGACTCCTCGAGAGCGAAAAGAAACCGGATCGCCGGGGTGGGAAGCGGGGGCGTCATGGGAAGCCCCCGGAGTCTTTCGAATCCGTTCAGCTCGTCGCGGGGACCACGCCGAGTGATTCTTCGGGAGCCGTTCTGGCTTCTTCGAGCGCGTCCATGGCGGCGCGCGCCCCGTCGATGAAGCCTTCGACGATGGGGTTGTCCTGCGGAATGGAGCGGGCGATGAAGACCGAGCCATAGACGATTCCGTAGGACACCATGTAGGAAGTCGTGTAGGCCAAGCGCGCCAGCGAGCGTCCGACGTCCACGTTGGCGAGTTTCTCGCGAACTTTCGCTGCGTCCTCGGCGGCGTCCTGCGCGGCCTCACGCATCGCATCGGAGATCGATTTCAGCGCTTCGTTTTCGTTCTTGGCGGGATCTGCGGTGCCGGTTTCTTGGGTTTCAGCCATGGTACCAATTACTCCTGCTTCATGTTCGGATCGCGATTTCAACTGCCGTCGGGAGGAGGCTCGTGCTCTATCCCGATCCCCGCGGTGGGGAATCATCGTCAACTTAACATGCGACTGCTTTTTCCGACAATACGGTGCGAACCAGGGAAGAGCGATTTCCGGGAACGCCGACCGGCCGGCGGAGAAACCGCCGCGCCACGGCAACGCCGGGATCCGGGATTCCGGGCCTTGGCGACTTGCTCCATGGAGCGAGCGCTGTTGCCGAGGATCCTCTACTGGACTTCGAGGAAAGAAGCACCGACCATGTCTTCGCTTCGCCGGGAGTGACGCGCCAGCGCCGGTGTAAAGTCCATCGGGAAATCGGCCTGGGGAGCGTCGAGTCGACGAAAGCGTGACCGAGCGGCCCCGATGTGCGACCTTGGGGTTCGCGGTGGAGACAGAACCGGGACGGGTCATGATGAAGATAGGAAGACCGCCATGAACAAGCAAGCGCAATTTAACCTCTGGTATTTCCTCCTCGCCTTGCTGGCGGTCATGTGGCTGCACGACCTTTGGGTTGCCGGTCAACAGGTGGAACACATCACCTACAGCGAGTTTCAGCAGGCGCTGAAGAACGGCGAAATCGAGTCGGTCGAGATTTTCAGCAACACTGTGCGGGGCACTTTCAGACAGCCCAGGGCAGGCGGCCAGCAGCAGTTCGTGGCGGTGCGGGTCGACCCCGAGCTGGCGCGGGAACTGGAGCAATACGACGTGAAATACGGCGCGGTGGTGGAAACCACCTGGCTGCGCGATCTGCTTTCCTGGGTCATTCCCGCGCTGGTGTTTTTCTCGGTCTGGATGTTCGCGATGCGCCGGTTCGCCGAGCGCATGGGGGGAGGCGGGGGCTTCCTCTCGATCGGCAAGAGCAAGGCCAAGGTGTACGTGGAGACCGATACCGGTGTTACCTTCGATGACGTCGCCGGGGTGGACGAGGCCAAGGAAGAGTTGAAGGAGGTCGTCAACTTCCTGAAATGGCCCAAGGATTACGGTCGGCTGGGGGCCCGCGTGCCCAAGGGCGTGCTGCTGGTGGGACCGCCGGGTACGGGCAAGACCCTGTTGGCACGCGCCGTGGCGGGGGAAGCGGGGGTTCCTTTCTTTTCCATCAACGGATCGGAATTCGTGGAGATGTTCGTCGGCGTCGGTGCCGCCCGCGTGCGGGATTTGTTCGAGCAGGCTCGGCAGAGAGCGCCCGCCATCATCTTCATCGATGAACTGGACGCGCTCGGCCGGGCGCGGGGCCTTGCACCTTGGGGTGGGCACGACGAGCGCGAACAGACCCTCAACCAGTTGCTTTCGGAGATGGACGGCTTCGACCCCAGCGTGGGGCTGATCCTGCTGGCCGCCACCAATCGTCCCGAGATTCTCGATCCGGCCTTGTTGCGCGCGGGCCGCTTCGATCGCCAGGTTCTCGTAGACCGGCCCGACAAGACCGGACGCGTGCAAATCCTCAACGTGCATCTGAAAAAGGTGCGCCTCGCCGAGGATGTGGACCCGGAAAAAATCGCCGCACTGACCCCGGGTTTCTCCGGCGCGGATCCGGTCCACAAGATCTCCATCATCCCGCGCGGCATCGGCGCCTTGGGCTATACCATCCAGCGGCCTACCGAAGACCGTTTTCTCATGACTCGGGAAGAGCTGGAAAACAAGATGGCCGTGCTCCTAGGTGGACGGGCTTCGGAACAGATCGTGTTCGGACATCTTTCCACCGGCGCGGCCGACGATCTCGCCAAGGTTACCGACATCGCGCGCAGCATGGTGATGCGTTACGGCATGTACGAGAAGCTCGGGCACGTCACCTATGAAGCTGAACGACCGAGTTTTCTCGGCGGCGCTGCCCAGATCCCGGAAATGCGGCGCGAATTCAGTGAAGAAACCGCGCGCGAGATCGATTGCGCGGTGCGGGAAATCGTGAGCCGTGCCTTCGAAAAAGCGACCGCGATTCTCGAACGGCGGCGCGACTGGCTGGAGCGCGGCGCCAAGCTGCTGCTCGAGAAGGAAACGCTGGTTGAGGAAGACCTGGCGGCATTCAGGGCGTCCTCGTCAGTGGCCGCATGATCGTGAACAGGGGAAACGCAGCGCGCCATTGCCCGCCTTCAGTCAAGGCCTCTGCTGCCCCAGCATTTCCGGGGTGATTAGGGTAACGCCCTTTTCGGTCACGTGAAACCGTTTGCTGTCCTCGACCGGGTCCACGGTCAACCCGTCCGGAATCCGGCAATGCTTGTCCGCCACGACGCGCTTCAGCCTGACCCGGCGGCCGACGACGACTTCGGGCAGGAGAACTGAGTCTTCGATGTGGCTGTAACTCTCGACCCGCACCTTGGAGAACAACAGCGAACGCTGTACCGTGGCGCCGCTGACGATGCAGCCGTCCGCAACCAACGAATCCCACGCCCTTGGCCGGCGGAAAAATGGTAACTGGCGCTCCAGATCGGCCAGTCGTCGTCATACAGATTGAGGTCAGGAACCACTTGGGTGAGATCCAGGTTCGCTTCCCGCTTCCCAATAGGCATCCACGGTGCCGACGTCCCGCTAATAGGGCACATCGCCCACCATGTTCACGCAGCTGTCGACGAAACGGTGGGCGAAAACCCGTACGCGTGGCACCAGGTAGGGAATCAGGTCCCTGCCGAAATCATGGTTGGAGGCGCCGTCCTCGGCGTCCCGTCTCAACTCTTTATACAGAGGTAATTCCTAACGAATCTGGACCAATTTATGGTTGATATCTTGCGTACTCGTTGCCTTGAGAAGCTTGACCAGCAAGGGTTTCAGATCCTGATCCCGATGGTTGAAGCGGAAACAAACTTCCCCCAGGGAAAGGTGGAA
>DATMAX010000012.1:0-20429 GCA_035559395.1 Methylococcus sp.
CAACCGGAAGCGGCAGCATTCGACACTGGGCTACAAGTCACCGGAGCAGTTCATGCCGGACTGGCTTGCAGCCCAAAATCGGAAAAAACAGGTAGCATGAAATCCACCGCTTGGAAGACGAAAAACCGAGGGAAGATCAAAGCGAGGGGTAACGGAGGAAATAGTGGGCGAAGAATATGGCAGCCGCCTTGACCGTGCCCGGCGCGGGCACGGGGTACCCGGCTGGGCCGCACTTGGGGCGACGGTGCCATAGGTGCACCCTGGAGCCACCATGCCCGAATTTCAACTGGTCTGTGATTTCGAGCCGAGAGGCGATCAGCCCAAGGCGATCGTGGCGCTTTCGGCCGGGGTGCGGGAGAGCCGCCGCTTCCAGACGCTCCTGGGGGTCACCGGATCGGGCAAGACCTTCACCATGGCGAACGTGGTCGCCATGGTCAAGAAACCCACCCTGGTCATCGCCCACAACAAGACCCTCGCCGCGCAGCTCTACGGAGAATTCCGCGACCTCTTTCCGAACAACGCCGTGGAATTTTTCGTCAGCTATTACGACTTCTATCAGCCCGAAGCCTATCTCCCCTCGACGGACACCTATATCGAAAAAGAAACCATCATCAACGAGGAGATCGAGCGCATGCGGCATGCCACCACCCACGCGCTGCGCACCCGACACGATGTCATCGTGGTGGCGTCGGTGTCCTGCATTTACACCCTGGGTACCGCTCGGGCCTACTTCCAGTCGGCGGTCACGGTGCACCAGGGCGAGGAATTCGGCCGGGAGCGGCTGCTGCACAAGCTGGTGGAGGCCCATTATCAGCGCTCGGACGCCGATTTTTACCGGGGCACCTTCCGGGTGCGGGGCGACACGGTGGAAGTCTTTCCCGTCTATGAGGAGGAGCGGGCGCTGCGCGTCGAATTCTTCGAGGACAGGGTCGAGCGGCTATCCGAATTCGACCCCTTGCGAGGCGCCGATCTCGGCGCGATCGAGAAGGCCACCATCTATCCCGGCAGTCATTACGTCACCGAGGCCAGGCAGCGCTGGGACGCGATCCGGTCCATCCGCGAGGAATTGACCGAGCGACTGGCCGAACTCCGCGCCGCGGGCAAGCACACCGAGGCACGTCGGCTCGAACAGCGGACGCTCAAGGACCTCGAGATGCTGGAACAATTCGGTTACTGCCACGGCATCGAGAATTACTCCCGTCACCTGGCCGGACGGGCGCCCGGCGAGACGCCTCCGTGCCTGCTCGATTACTTCCCCGAGGATTTCCTGATCTTCATCGACGAGAGCCACCAGACCATTCCCCAGATCGCGGGCATGTATCACGGCGACCGTTCCCGTAAGGAAACTTTAGTCGAATACGGTTTCAGGCTGCCTTCCGCGCTGGACAATCGGCCCCTCAAATTCGACGAGTTCGAGGACCGGATTCCCCAAGCGATTTTTCTCTCCGCCACCCCGGCGGAGTACGAGTTGAAGAAAAGCCGCGGAGAGGTCGTGGAACAACTCATCCGCCCCACGGGGCTGCTCGACCCGGAGGTGGAGGTCCGCCCGGCCGGTAACCAGGCCGACGACCTGCTCGGGGAAATCCGCGCCCGCGCCGAAGCCAAAGAGCGGGTTCTGGTCACCTGCCTCACCAAACGCATGGCGGAGGAGCTCACAGACTATTACCTCGATCTGGGGGTGAAGTGCCGCTACCTCCACTCGGACATCGATACCCTGGAGCGGGTGCGGATCATCCGCGACCTGCGTCTCGGGGTTTTCGACGCGCTCATCGGCATCAACCTGTTGCGCGAGGGGCTCGACATTCCTGAATGCTCCCTGGTGGGCATCCTCGACGCCGACAAGGAAGGGTTTTTGCGCTCCCAGGTATCGCTCATCCAGACCATCGGGCGTGCCGCCCGGCACCCCCGCGGCAAGGCGATCCTTTATGCGGATACGATCACCGAGTCGATGCGGATCGCCATCGAAGAAACCGAACGCCGCCGCACCATTCAGCGCGAGCACAACGAACGGCACGGCATCACTCCCGAGCAAGTGCACCGGAACATCCTCGACCTCTCGGCGCATCTCTTCGATGCCGCGCCCCACGCTCTGCCGCTCACGCCGGAGGCGAAAGGGGAACTACTCGGCACGGACGAGATCCGCCGGCTCATGGCGGAGACCCGAACCCAGATGCAGCAAGCCGCCGCGGCGCTGGAGTTCGAAGCCGCCGCGGTGTTGCGCGACCGGCTGCAACTCCTCAAGGAGATGGAGCTGGGGCTGAAACTCCCTTCGCGCGCCCTGCTCGAAGCGATCGGTTTCCCCAAGGGGCCGAGCCACAAAGGGCGTAGAATCCGCAAGTTGGCTTGGTGAGCGGCGGTCCAACGAGGAGAGTTGATCGGCTGCGGAATACCGCGGATACGAGCTCGTTGACCGACTTTTCTGGGAAGCGTGAATGAAAGAGAACGACTTTGTGATATCCGCCTACAATGTGCGGGTCCCCAAGATCATCTACGGCACAGCTTGGAAAGAAGAACGCACTGCGGCACTGGTGGAACAGGCCATCGCCCTTGGATTTCGTGGCATCGACACCGCCTGCCAGCCCAAGCACTACGACGAAGCCGGGGTCGGCGCGGGCTTGGCGCGATGCCTGTCTGGGGGATTCACCCGTGCGGAGATCTATCTCCAGAGCAAATTCACCCCGCTGAATGGCCAGGATCCGAAGCGGATCCCTTATGATCCGAAAGCGAGCCTTTCCAAACAGGTAGCACAATCGTTTCGGACCTCCCTCAACAACCTCCAGACCGACTACCTCGATTGCCTGGTGCTCCATGCGCCCTTGGCGAGCGAGGAGCAAACGATGGAAATATGGCAAGCGATGGAAACGATCTTCCATGCCGGGGGTGCCAGGCAACTCGGGATCAGCAATTGCTATGAGCCAGAACTGCTTGAGCGTCTCTATCGCAAATCCGAAATCAAACCGGCCGTGGTCCAAAACCGTTTCTATGCCGACACCGGATACGACCGCGAGATCCGTGCCTTTTGTCGGCAACACCAGATGCTTTATCAGAGTTTCTGGACCCTCACGGCCAATCCCCAGGTGCTGGCGCACGCCATACTGCAAGCCTTGGCATCGAAATACCAGCGCACGCCCGAGCAAATCTTCTTCCGCTATTTGACCCAAATCGACATCATTCCCCTGACTGGGACAACGTCGGAAACCCACATGCGCGAAGATCTAGCGATCTTCGATTTCGAACTCACGAAAACCGAGTGCGACGCGGTGGCCACGTTGCTCTGATCCCGGCGAATGTCGAGTTCAGGTAGATCAAGTTAAAAATTGGAACGGCCCGATGTCCGTTTGATGGCAGCCTGCCAGAGGGCGATCCGATGGGCGAGAGATCGGGAATTTACCGGTCATCGTCTGGTTCCATTCCATTACCGCGATTCATGTTGATTCATCATTAGGCGCTTTACGCTTAATGTATCAGCTCACCGGCGCGCCGCTTTTTGGCGCGTTCAGGGGAGTGCATCGGAGGGCGATCGATCACGACTCGAACTCACTTCTGGGTATACCAGACTGGCGGATGATGGATTGAAGTGTGCCAATACGCAGTTCGGCGTGGTTTGGAACTGGCACGGTACCCGTTGTATCAGGCAAGCGCTTCTGCATTACGACATGGCCGCCACGCTGCCGTACCTCAAGGAATCCATGGCGCGCAAGGATCGCACAAACCTGGCTCCCGGAAAGGACACGGAGCTTACCCAACGACAACCTCCACTCGGGTCACATACACCTCCTCGTGCAAGCGCGTGCGAATCTCCTCGGGCGAGGCTGTTTCGAAAAATAGCTCTAGCGCTTCCCGAAGATTTTCGCGGGCTTCTTCGATCGTATCGCCCTGACTGGCGATATCGAGTTCCGGGCAAAGAGATACATACCCATTCCCTTCCCGCTCGATAACTGCTGTAAGTTGCTTCTGCATAATATCTACTCCAATATTCCGAATCGTCATTCCTCGGTTTCGCGAACCGAGGCTTGTACTACACATATGAACCAGTTATCCCTTATCGGGCCTACAGCCTTGGGACCGATCACAGGAGATACGACAACTCCTCCCATGGGCGCCCAATCCTCACGAATATGCTCGTTCACAAGTTGCTCTAATGCCTAAAGGCAACATTGCCGTTTGCTGTTTCTTCACCAGCAGTTGTGATGAGTTTATAGGTCATTTTGGTGGTCATTCGAGCCCCCTCCGCCGTTTGTGCGTCCCGTTCCCCCCGAGCGAAGCGAGGGGGGAACGTGCGAATTCAGCCGCCGCTTGGAGCGAAGCGGAAGGCGGTCGGCTGGAATGACAAGTTGGGCTGGCGCAAGATTTCCGCGGTGTCGTCTCACTCTGCCACTAGCTCGCGGATCTGCTGCACAATAGCCGCAAAATCAGGCTGTTCCTCACCAAGACGCTCCACCAACTTTTGGTCATTCTGTTGGCCGGGGGTCAACACGGTATCGATCAACTCACCGACTGCCGTGCCACGTTTATATAAACGCACTTGTTCGTGTTGGTAAGTCGGGAGGACTTGCGGAATATGACCAAGCCCCATACCGGCGAGGGCCCTGCTGATGTCATTACGAACATTGACTCCTAGTTTTCCAGCGCCGATTGCGTCACGCAATACTTCCATGTTAATCGTGAGCACGTTGCCGTTGTTCTCGATGTCTTGTTTGATCTCGTCCCAAGTCGCCATGATTCACCTCCTGGTTAAAAACTTTTAAAAAATTGCTGGGGCACGCTCCTCTTGGACCACGGTTCTGTTAATGCCCAACGTTCCGCTTGAGCCATCGGACTCAATAATGTGATTGTTCGACAGTGTTGTTCTCTATTGGCTTTAGCCCGGCCAGCAGGGTTTCAGGCGCGATATCCTGTTCGTGAGGCCAGGTGACCGCACCAAATACAACATCAACCTGTGAGAAGTAAGCTTTGTCTTTCAGCTCTCTAAACACGCCATGCTCCAGATACGGCTTGAGGTCAAAGAGGCCCTTTCGTCCATCTTCCAGCTCAACGTAAATTTGGTAGTCGTCCATTGGACGCACTTTCTTTACGTCCCAATACATACCCACCTCACAAAGGATCAATCTTATAAGGAGTTTCTCCCGAGACAGCCAACTCCCAGTCAGCCATCAACTCATCGCGGTGCAACTCTATCCAGGCTTGAACCAAGCGCAACTGCTTCCTGGGAAGCTCACCGGCGAGAACCTCTCCATCGTCTATCCGCACAGATGCTTCAAATTCAGCATATCGGGCATGAATATGAGGTACACCGTGATGCTGGTTGTCCAGAAAGTACATGCGGATGATGATGCCGTAAAACATTGAAATAACAGGCATACCCACGCAACCTCACATTATCCGGATAGCTCTATTTTGGCACACTGCTACTCTTTCTGCCGAACGCGAAGTTGAGCGGCCCGGAGCAACGGCGCGAAGCGCCGCTTGCGGAGGGTCGCGCTCGAACGACGGGTTAGAGCGCAATCTACAGGAGAAGAGATGTACCAGAGCGAATGGAAGGGCAGCACGGACGAGCCGGGAGGTGTGGCGACCTTCAAGATCGAAGGTGTTGATTACGCACTGCGGCTGGACTGCTTCACCAGCTATCAGGTGGTGTGCGAAATGCTCGAATCCGCGTTTTACCAAGGCAAGAGCTTTGCTGCGCAGGCGATGCGGTCGCACATTACGCGAGCGATGCGAGCGGTGTCCGCTCGAATGAGGGGATAGGCGGCGCTGCGCGCCGCCCCCGAATTCGATCAATTCGCGACCCCGATAGGCCGGCGCGCAGCGCCGGCCTATCGTGCTGCATAACCGGCTGCCAACGAAGCGCAGCGTAGTTGGCAGTCCGAGTTGATGCGATTGTTAGGCTTATTTACACGGTACATCTGAACGGTCGATACGCTTGTCCAAACATATCATGCCAACCTTTGATTCTAAGTATGCGGTGATAGTGAGTGAGACAGGAACAGACAAAAGCTGGCCATTGCACCGCCCTCTAATTTGATTTTGTTGCTGCGACGTAAGCGGACAAGAAAAATAAACGTTATCAACCGATTCACCTTTGGGAATAACGTATCGCCTCAATATGGCTCCCTTTAATGTTGGCTGACCAACCCAGAAATCAATTAATAAACGATCAAGGATAAGGTTGAAAGGACTCCTATTGTAAATGTGGAAACACAGGCTGATTTCCGGAATCTCCATGCCAAAACTGATGTTGATTGGGGCATTACTTCGTAGATCAATATCGATTGAGTTTGCGATCCTGTCAGGTTTGTAGAAATAGCGAATAAACCAACCTGGTAGTTTTGCAACTAGAAGCCTCAGCATATAACCAAAAGGTTCAGGAATCATCATTCAATCACATCTGACTGATGCCTGTGTTTTCTTCAGTATTGCTTCTCCCTCACGCATGATCCCTTTAGCTTTGTTCAGGATGTCTGAATGGGCGGACTTCATAAGTGGTAATTCATTGCGCGCAGAGGCAGCAAGCGCTTGATATTGTATCAGCACCTGTGCTTCATCCCCTGGCTTAGCATACAATTTAGGCAGGGGATATTTGCTTTCTTTAATTGCCTGATCCAGGGCGTGAGTCTCCTGTCTAATTTTCGTAACGAGAGGTTCAACGTTAGAAAGGCGATGCTCTAACTCTTCAAGTCTCGCCATGAACTTATCATGGGCATAACCGAGACGTGAACTATAGCTATACGCCATCCTGGAGTTGTAATCATAGTCAACTCTTGAATTGGCCTGATAACAGGTCATCGGTCGAAGAGATGCGTCGTGTTTTAATTCGGCAAGATCATTTTCAAGATCATGAAGCGCTGTCTGCTCATCATCCAATGCGGATTTTATATCAGCGAGATTCCTCTTGATCCCGGTGGATTTAACCGCATTAATGTCATCGGCAAGAGTGTTAGCAAGCTTCGTTAGGCTTTCCTTTTCTTTGTAGATCGCAGCAAGTTCTTCTTGCCATCGGCTGAGCATTAGATTGTAATCCCGATCAGTTGTAGGCAGGAAAGTCACGGTTGACATATTCCCTGAATCAGTTGGAAACATAAGCACAACTGTTTCTCCTTGCTTTCTACCATTTATTACGAGATCCTGAAAAAGCCTTTCGGCAGTTAACGTAATAGCATCTCCGTCGGTAGTTCCTCGCAGGGGCAAGGTATTGCTCTTTGTGTTTCCGTACCCGTCCGGCGTAACAATGACTAGCGAACCGGACACTATATCTCCCGTTTGAGTCAAGCCCAGATACACCACTTCGCGTGGCCTAGAATCCGCTACAAATATGCCAGTAAATTTATTCTGACCGTAGCCGGCTGCTATGTTGCAGACTAATAAGAAGCAAAGAAACGCCCCCAGTAACGTTATTTTCCTCAAGCCAACTCCTCTCCTAACGGATGCTCGGCCTAACGTAAATTAGACGATGAGCAACCTAGCACAGTGTATTATCTAAGTCAAAGTTTCCACATGCAGCTTCTTGATATTGCAAGAAAATCATTTGCCACGTTCTATTAGGGGAAGCCTAAAATTCCGCGGATGGAAACCATCACCGCAACGCCCCGTCCGCCCAAGCTTTTGGATCGCCTGCGCGAGGCCATCCGCCTCCGACATTACAGCATTCGCACGGAGCAGGTTTATGTCGATTGGGTCAGGCGCTTTATCTTGTTTCACGGCAAGCGGCATCCACAGGAGATGGGGGCGGCGGAAGTGACTGCGTTTCTCACGCATCTCGCCGTCGAACGCAACGTCTCCGCCTCCACCCAGAACCAAGCCAAGGCGGCCTTGCTGTTTCTCTACCGCGAGGTGCTGGGGGTGGAGCTGCCCTGGCTCGATGAGATCATCCTGGCCAAAGCACCGCGGCGTTTGCCGGTGGTGCTCACGCGCGGCGAGGTGCGGCGGCTGTTCGAGGCCATGTCGGGTACCACGGGGTTGGTGGCGAGCCTGCTCTATGGCACGGGGATGCGCCTGCTCGAGGGTCTGAGGCTGCGCGTGAAGGATCTTGAGTTCGAGCGGCGGGAGATCATCGTGCGGGCGGGCAAGGGCAATAAAGATCGGGTGACGGTGTTGCCGGAGAACTTGATCCTGCCGCTCAAGGCGCATCTGCAAAAGGTGAAGGCGCTGCACGAGCGGGACCTGGCGGAGGGCTTCGGCGAGGTGTATCTGCCGGATGCCTTGGCGACGAAGTATGCGAATGCGGCCAAGGCGTGGGGTTGGCAGTGGGTGTTTCCTTCGCCGGTGCGTTCCACCGATCCGCGCACGGGGGTCGTGCGCCGGCATCACATTTATCCGGCGAGCATCCAGCGCGGAGTGCGCGAGGCGGCAAGGCTCGCGGGCATCACCAAGCCGGTGTCGCCCCATGTGCTGCGCCATTCCTTCGCCACCCACCTGTTGCAGTCGGGCTACGACATCCGGACGGTGCAGGAGTTGCTCGGCCATAGCGATGTGGCCACCACCATGATCTACACCCACGTGCTGAACAAGGGCGGGCGCGGGGTGGTAAGCCCGCTGGATATGTAAGCGGGCTGTCCTTGATTGTCGAAGGGATTGATCCGCGTCTCATCGAGCGAATACGCGCTCACACTTGGGGTTTGTGAAATGTAGGTCGCTTCGAATGGAAAAGGCGCTCGCAGAAAAGATCGCCCGGCTTCCGAGCGAACCCGGCATCTACCTCATGAAAGACAAGGCCGGGCGGGTGTTCTACGTCGGCAAGGCCGTCCACCTGCGCGACCGGGTGCGCTCGTACTTCGCCGGCGGCGACCCGCGCTTTTTCGTGCCCTTTCTGGACCAACTGCTGGCCGATATCGAGACGGTGGTGGTGAAGAACGAGAAGGAGGCGCTGCTGCTCGAGAACGAGCTGATCCGGCGCTACAAGCCCCGATTCAACGTCAGACCCAAGGAGGGCAAGAATTTCATCTACCTGCGCCTGGATCCGACCCAGCGCTATCCCCGACTGGAAGTGACGCGCCGGGTGGAGAACGACGGGGCGCGCTACTTCGGTCCGTTCCCGCTCGCTTCGGCCCTGCGCGAAACCCTGCGCATCGTCAACCGGTACTTCAAGCTTCGCACTTGCTCCGATCACGATCCGGCGAGCCACAGGCGGCGACCCTGTCTGCTCTGCCAGATCGCCCGCTTCCCGGTGCCCTCGGTGTACGACATTCCGCCCGAGCAGTACCGGCGCCACGTGGAGGATGCGATCCAGTTTTTGGAAGGCAAAAAGGCCGATCTCGTCCAAGCCTTGCGTTCGCGCATGGAAGAAGCGGCGAGGACGGAGCGCTTCGAAGAGGCGGCGCGCCTGCGTGACCAGCTCGAGGCCATCGAACGGACCCTCGAACCGCAGAAGATCATCGCGACCGAAGCGATTGATCAGGACGCGGTGGGTTTTTTCCGGGAGGACCATCGGCTCTCGATCTACATGCTCTATGTACGCCGCGGCCGGGTCATCGGCGGACAGGCCTTTTCTTTCGGCGGGCAGGCGTTCCCGGATCGGGAGGTGCTCGCGGCTTTTCTCAATCTTTATTACGAAGCCGGCAATTTCGTGCCGGACGAGGTTCTGCTTCCGCTCGAGGTCGACGGCATGGAGGCGCTCGGGGAAATCCTCACGGAACGCAAGGGAACACGAGTTCGCGTCGTCGTCCCCGAGGGTGGCGGCAAGTTCGGCGACAACGAACTGCAAAGGATCGAGCTGGTCAGGATGAGCCAGCGTAACGCCGAGGCAGAGATGCGGAAGCGGCCCGGCGGGGAAGCCATGCCCGCGGTTTTGGAAAGGCTCAAGGAGCGCCTGGGTCTCCGCCGCGTTCCCCGCCGCATGGAGTGTTTCGACGTTTCGCATTTCCAGGGCGGCACTCTGGTCGCCTCGAAAGTGGCGATGATCGACGGCGAGCCCGACAAGGACCGCTACCGTCGCTACCGGATCACTTCCGTTCGGGTGGGCGACGATTTCGCAGCCTTGTACGAGGCGGTGTCAAGACGGCTGAAGCACGGGCTTCGGGAGCAGGATCTTCCCGACCTTATGGTGATCGACGGTGGCAAAGGACAGCTTGCATCGGCCCAGGCGGCGATGAAGGATCTCGGCGTCGCCGACGTGGACGTCATCGCCCTCGCCAAAGAACGTACACTCGGGGAAGGGGGAACTCCCTACGAAGGCCGCGCCGAGGTCCCGGAGCGAATCTTCGTTCCCGGTCGGAAAGAGCCCATCGTCTTGTCCCATGACTCGCCCGAAATGCTGTTGCTCGCGCGCCTCCGTGACGAAGCGCACCGCTTCGCCATCACTTACCAACGGAAGCTCATGCTCCGCGAACGGCTTCGCTCCGAATTGGAAGACATCCCCGGCGTCGGCCAGGAGCGAAGGAAAGCCCTGCTGCGCCATTTCGGTTCCTTGCAGCGGCTCCGGGGGGCGAGTATCGATGAACTGGCTCAGGTGGAAGGGATCGGGCCGGTCACGGCGCGGCGGATTCATGCGTTTTTGCATGGCGGGGAAAAGGCGAGTGAGGAGTGAGGGCAGGATTCGAGGTAGGTTCCATTCTTTAGAGCGGGGGTGAGCGATTTGGTTTTTTCACCACCCCCGCCGCGTAGCGGCGACCCCTCCTCGGAGAGGAGGGGAGAAAGCTTTTGCCGATCCGTCCTCGGAGAGGAAGAGAGAAGCCGCTCCCTCGCGTTGCAAGCAGAAGCGTGGGTTCCGGAACCTATGAACTTGGCGATCGTGGATCGCAAGGCCCCTCCGAGGCCTTGCGATGACGCGTCATTGCGAGGAGCATTACGACGAAGCAATCCAGTCCATTTCAGGCCCTTTGATTTCGGATCAGCGCGAAGAAATAAGAAAATAGCCCCTCCTTTCCAAGGAGGGGTGGCGCGGAGCGCCGGGGTGGTTGCGATGAGCATCGATAAAATCCATAACCGAAAACAGCTCAAAGCCTTACGACGAGCCCTGCGTGCCAACATGACTTCGGCCGAAATCTACTTGTGGAAGCAACTGCAGCGCAGCCAGCTCAACGGCAGGAAATTCCGGCGCCAGCACAGCATCGGGCCGTATGTGGTGGATTTCTACTGTCCGGCGGAACGCCTGGTGATCGAACTGGACGGCGCGGCGCACGACAGTTCGCAGGCTTGGAAGAAGGACACCCGGCGGACTGAGTTTTTGCAGGCTCAGGGACTGAAGGTGCTGAGGTTTGAGAATCGCGAGGTGATGGAAAACCTCGAAGGCGTGTTGTTGGTGATCCGGCAGTATCTTGCAAGCTAGCGCCACCCCCGCCGCGTAGCGGCGACCCCTCGGGAAGGAGGGGAAGATATGCAGTCAAGCCCAGCCGGATCGGTCACCATTCCGGCGACTCCCCTTCGGAGAGGAGGGGAGTAAAGCTTTGTCGATCCGACCCATCTCCAGACAGGAAGCGGGAGAGCTCGCGTCAAAGCGCAGGTGGGGCGAAATCTGACCAATGAAAACCAAGAAATTCCCCCTCCTTTCCAAGGAGGGGTGGCACGATGCGCCTGCCTGCAGCAGGCAGGCCGGGGTGGTAGTGCCTTTTTCCCCATCTTCCTTCCGCCTCGAAACGTTGGGACTCCCGTGGCAAGATGACTGGCGTCGCCAAGCCGTTCAAACCGAGATCGTGTCCCCGTCGTTCATCCTCGTCGAAGGCGCTCGTCAGAATAACCTGAAAGGGATCAGCGTCCGCGTGCCGGTGGGGAAGGTGACCGTGGTGACCGGCGTGGCCGGAGCCGGCAAGTCCTCGCTGGCCTTCGACGTGCTCTATGCCGAGGGCTATCGCCGCTACGTCGAGACCTTCAGCCCTTACGCCCGGCAATTCCTGGAGCGGCTGGACCGGCCCGTGGCCGATCGCATCGAGGGTGTGCTGCCCGCCATCGCCATCGACCGGACCACCCCGATCCGAACTTCCCGCTCCACCGTCGGCACCATGACGTCCATCGCCGACTACCTGCGGGCGCTGTGGGCTCGCTCGGCGACGCTCCACTGCCGCAGTTGCGGGGAGCCCGTGCGGCGTCATTCGCCCTCGTCGATCTTCGCCGTGCTGGTCGAACGGGCGCAGGGAAAACGCGCGCTGGTTTGCTTCTCTCTTTACGTCGGACGCGGGAAGCCCGAAGCACTCCGGGATCTCCTGCAGCAACTGGGCTTCCGGCGCGTGCTGGAGGAGGGCGGGGCGATTTCCCTGGAAGAGGCGGGGCTGCGGCCCCACCAGGGAAGCGTTACGGTCGTGTTGGACCGGATCCTCGTCGAGGCGGACCGCCGCGCCCGCATCGTCGACTCTCTGGAGTCGGCGCTCCACTTCGGCAAGGGGCGGGTGGAAGTGTGGGTGGAGGGTCTCGGCGAGCCGCTCCGCTTCAGCGAACGGCTACGCTGCGAGCGTTGCCAACTGGATTACAGCGACCCAAGTCCGGCGCTGTTTTCCTTCAACAACCCGATCGGCGCCTGTGAGACCTGCAAGGGGTTCGGCCGCATCATGGACATCGATCCGGACCTCGTCATTCCCGACCCCCGGCAGAGCGTGGCGGACGGCTGCATCAAACCCTTCCAGAGTCCGGTCTACAGCGAATGCCAGGAGGACTTGCTGCGGTTTCTGCGCCGGCGGGGGATTTCGGCCGGCCTGCCTTGGCGAGATCTGAGCGCGGAAGCCAGGCGGCTCATCTGGGAAGGCGAGCCCGGCGGGCGCGGGCATTGGGAGACGCGCTGGTACGGCATCCGCGGCTTCTTCGACTGGCTCCAGTCCAAGGTCTATCGGATGCATGTGCGCGTTTTCCTGTCTCATTACCGCCGTTATCTGCCCTGTCCCGCCTGCCGGGGGGCAAGGCTCAAGCCGGATGCGCTCTTGTTCCGCATCGCGGGAAGGACCCTGCCGGAGGTGGAGGCGATGGCCATCGCCGAATCGGAGGCGTTTTTCCGCAGCTTTTCGCCGTCGCCGCACGACACGGCGACGGAGTTGCTGCTGCGCGAGATCCGCGGACGCCTGCGCTTCCTCCTCGACGTAGGTCTCGATTACCTTACCCTGGGACGGCAGTCGCGCACCCTGTCCGGGGGAGAAGCGCAGCGGGTGACGCTGGCCACCGCGCTGGGGAGTTCTCTCACCAACACCCTTTACGTCCTGGACGAACCCTCGGTCGGCCTCCATCCGCGCGACGCCGGACGCTTGGCCGTGGTGCTCCGGAGGCTTTCCCGTGCGGGCAATGCGGTGGTGGTCGTCGAGCACGATCCGTCCTTGATCCGCGCCGCCGACCATGTCATCGATCTGGGTCCTGGGCCCGGCCGGGAGGGGGGCGAGGTGGTGTATGAGGGGCCGCTTGCGGGACTCCTGCCACAGGAACGCTCGCAGACCGCGGCTTATCTCACGGGCCGCCTGCGGATGCCCGCCCCCCCAGAGCGCCGTCGCCCCGATCCCGAGCGACGGCTTCGGGTCATAGGCGCCCGCGAAAACAATCTCAAGGGATTGACCGTGGACACCCCCTTGGGGGTCCTGGTCTGTGTCACCGGAGTGAGCGGATCGGGCAAATCCACCCTGGTGGATCAGGTGCTCTACCGCGGGCTCCGGCGGCACTGGGGCTTGAGCGAGTCCGAGCCCGGCACTTGCGAGGCGATCGAGGGCGCCGATTTCCTCTCGGGCGTGCTTTTGGTAGATCAATCGCCGCTCGGGCGCAGCTCGCGCATGAATGCCGCCACCTACCTGAAGGTGCTCGATCCACTCCGGCAGATTTATGCCGAAACGCCCGCGGCACGCGCAAGAGGACTGGGTCCCGCGGCCTTTTCCTTCAACGCGGCCGCCGGAGCCTGTCCCCACTGCAAAGGCGCCGGGTACGAAAGGCTCGAGCTGCAATTCCTGCCCGATGTGTACGTCCGCTGTCCCGGCTGCGATGGCCATCGCTACCGCCCCGAAGTACTGGAGGTTCGCTGTCGCGGCTACTCGATCGCCGAGCTCCTGGATCTCCCGGCCCGCGACGTGGCCCGGCTTTTCGCCGATGAGCCCCATGTAGTGCAGGCGCTCCAGCCACTGCTCGAAATCGGCCTCGGTTATCTGTCCCTGTCCCAGCCGGCACCCACCCTGTCCGGGGGCGAAGCGCAGCGAATGAAGCTGGCCAAGCGGCTTGCCGAGGTCAAGGCGGCACGGAACCTTTTGTTCATTCTCGACGAGCCGACCACAGGACTCCATGCCGCGGACGTTTCGATGCTGGTGGGCGCCTTGCAGAAGCTGGTCGATGCCGGCCATTCGGTCCTGGTGGTCGAGCACAACATGGAGGTCGCCCAGTCGGCCGATTGGATCATCGACCTCGGGCCGGAAGGGGGAGAGGGGGGCGGGCGCTTGGTCGGAGAAGGGCCGCCGGAGGCGGTGGCACGCCTCAAGACGCCCACCGGGCGTGCCATCCGAAAAGCCTCGGAGATTCCGGCTGTCCGCAAAGGGAAGCGGGTGGCGGAGGCCGCGGTGCCCTATGAGAAAATTCTGGCCGATGTCGCAACGGCCGGCTTCATCCGCATCCGCGGCGCGCGGCAGCACAACCTGCAAGACATCCGGGTCAAGATTCCGCGGGATCGCCTGGTCGTGGTCACCGGGGTTTCCGGTTCGGGAAAGTCCACCCTAGCCTTCGACATCCTGTACGCCGAGGGTCAACGCCGCTTCCTGGACTGCCTGCCGGCCTATGCGCGGCAGTTCATCCGACCCTTGGCCCGACCCGAGGTGGACCGGGTGGAAGGCATGCCGCCCACGGTTTCCCTGGAACAGAAGCTTTCCCGCGGCAGCCCCATGTCCACGGTCGGTACCGCATCGGAGATCTACCATTATCTGCGCCTGTTGTTCGCGACGCTCGGGATTCCCCACTGCCCCAAGTGCGGGATTCCCGGCGTGATGGCGGACGCGCCGAGCCTTGCCGCGCGCATCGCCCAGGATTTCGCCGACCGCGAGGTGATGGTGTTGGCGCCGCTGGTGCGCAAGCGCAAGGGCACCCACCGCGATGTCATTGCCGCGATGGCCAAACGCGGGGTGCATACCGTGCGCGTCGATGGCGGCCTGTGGGCCACGGCTCATCCGCCCACCTTGGAGCGTTATGAGCTGCACGACATCGAGGCGGTGCTCGGCCGCGTGCCGCCCGGCCCCGATCGGCTGGAGATCTTGCGCACCGCCGTGCAGCAAGCACTGGAGCTGAGCGGCGGCATGGTGATCGCGTCGGCGCGCGGTGCGCCGGATCGGTTTTATTCGACGCGCAAGTCCTGTCCCCGCTGCGGGGCGGGGCTTCCACCCGCCGATCCCAGGTTGTTCACCTGGAGCCAGAGATTCGGCGCCTGCCCGGCCTGCGGGGGTTCGGGAGTCAAGACCGCGACCGGTTGGGAGGGAGGCCGTCCGCAGCCCTGTCCCGCCTGCGGAGGCACGCGGCTCCGCCCCGAAGCCTTGGCGGTCCGGATCGGCGATCACCACATCGGCGACGTGGCGCGGCTCAGCATCCGCGAGGCGCAAGACTGGCTGGAGTCTCTCGGCGGCATCATGCCCCAGGTGCGGGAGAACATCGTACCGGAGATACGGGCGCGCCTTTCTCTGCTCGATCGAATGGGGCTCGGCTATCTCACCCTGGACCGGGCGGCGCCCACCCTTTCCACCGGAGAGGCCCAGCGGATCCGCATCGTCGCGCAACTCTCTTCGAATCTGCGCGGTGTCTGTTATGTCCTGGACGAGCCCACCGTCGGGCTGCATCCGCGCGACTCCGAAAGGCTTGGGCAGGCGCTCGCCGGTCTTCGCGACCGGGGCAACACGGTGGTGGTGGTCGAGCACGACGAGGCCACCATCCGCTCTGCCGATCATGTGATCGACCTCGGCCCGGGCGCGGGACCCCACGGCGGGCGGGTGGTGGCGGTGGGCTCCCCGGAAGACATCGCCCGTTCGCAAAAATCCGTCACCGGACTGTGGCTGCGCGGCGGCGGCGAACGGCCCGCCTGGCCCAGACGCCCGCTCGAAGAAGCCCCGAGGCTTACCGTGACCGCCGCGCGGCTGCACAATCTGCATGATCTCACCGTCGAATTCCCGCTGGGACGGCTGGTCTGCGTCACCGGGGTTTCCGGTTCCGGCAAGTCCACCCTGGTGCGCGAGGTGCTTTACCGGGCCTTGCAGGCGAGGCTGGGCGGGGGCCGCATGCCGACCACACTGCAAGACCTGCGCGGCTGGGAGGCGCTGGGCCGCGTGCTGGAAGTGGATGAATCACCCATCGGCCGGACCCCCCGCTCGGTGCCGGCCACTTACGTGGGCATCATGGATGGCATCCGCATGCTGTTCGCCGCCACGCCCGACGCCCGCGCCCGCGGCTACGGACCCAGCCGCTTTTCCTTCAACGTCCCCGGTGGGCGCTGCGAGCGTTGCCGGGGCGAGGGCCGCATCGAAGTGAAAATGGCGCTGCTGCCGGTGGTTTACATGCGCTGCGAAACCTGCGGCGGCCGCCGTTACAACGCCGACACCCTGGCGGTTTTGCTCAAGGGGAAATCGGTGGCCGACGTGCTTTCGATGAGCGTGGACGAAGCGCGCGATTTCTTCCTGCCCTTCTCGGCCGTCCGACGCCCGTTGGATTTCCTTTCCGAAATCGGGCTGGGTTATCTGCAACTGGGCCAGCCGAGCCCGACCCTGTCCGGGGGCGAGGCGCAGCGCATCAAGATCGCCGCCGAGCTCGCCTCCCCCGGCGTCGGTCCCTCGCTTTACCTGCTCGACGAACCCACGACGGGACTCCACATGGCGGATGTCGCGAGGCTGACCGCGGCGCTGCAGCGTCTGGTCGACCGCGGCGATACGGTCGTCGTCATCGAACACAATCTGGATGTGATCGCGGCGGCGGACTGCGTGATCGACCTCGGACCCGAAGGCGGCGAGCAGGGCGGCCGCGTGCTTGCCTGGGGTACGCCCGAAGAAGTGGTACGCTCGTCCGAATCGAGGACGGCGGCGTATCTCCGCAAGGTGTGCGGGATGCGTGACTGAGGCGGTGATGCCCGATATGCAGGCGGGGGATGATGAATCTTCGCGTCCGTGATCCACGCCGCTTGGCAGGCGATCGCGGTCATGATGACCGGGCAGCCGTAGCAAGATCCCTCTAACTGGCTGATCGGATTGGTGGAGCGGAGGAGGATCGAACTCCCGACCTTCGCATTGCGAACGCGACGCTCTCCCAGCTGAGCTACCGCCCCACAGAGATTCAAAAATTATACAGGAAAATAGCGGGACGGGAACCGTCCGGCTCCACTCATGTTTCTACCTGAGGAAATTTTCCGAGGCTGGCGCTCTTCTGGCAAGAAAGTCGCTTTAGCGGGGGATCTTGGCACTGTGGGAGCCCATCCTAACGGGTCGCCACGGCGGTGTCCCCAAGCCGGGGGAAGTACCGGGTGGGGGACGGATGCGCAGATTCCATGATGGCCTGCTCATAAACCTCGACGTAATGTCGTGCGCTCCGCCCCCAGGAAAAGTCCTTCGTCATCCCCCGGCGGCAGATCCTTTGCCAGGTTTCCGGCTCCCGGAACAGTGCCAGTGCCCGGTAAATCGCTTCCAGCAAGAAGGCAGGCTTCGCCGGTTCGAAGACGATCCCGCTCGCCGTGCCATCGGCCAGCCGCTCGGGGGTGGCGTCTTCCACGGTGTCGGCCAATCCCCCGACCTTGCGCACGATGGGCACGGTGCCGTAACGCTGGCTGTACATCTGGTTGAGGCCACAGGGCTCGAAGCGCGAGGGCATCAGGAACATGTCGGATCCGGCCTCGATGAGGTGGGCGAGGGGTTCGTCGTAGCCGAGCCGGATGGCGATGCGATCCGGGAAGAATTCCGCCGCCTGCGCCAGGGCGCGTTCGAACTCCCCTTCACCACTGCCGAGAATCACCAATTGCAGTGGCAGCTCCATGAGGTCGGGCAGGATGTCGATCAGGAGGTCCACGCCTTTTTGCTCGACCAATCGCCCCACCATCCCGATCAGGGCAACGTCCGGATCAGTGTCCGGCAACTGCAAGCCGCGGCGCAGGGCAGAGCGGTTTTCCTGCTTGCGGAAGAGCGAATCCGGGCCGTAGCAGGTGGCGATGTAGCGATCGTTCCGTGGATCCCAGGTGGTGTCGTCGATGCCGTTGAGAATGCCGGTGAGACGGTCGCTGCGAGCCCGCAGCAATCCGTCCAGGCCGCAGCCGAACGCCGTGGTCTGGATCTCCTTGGCATAGGTCGGGCTCACCGTGGTGAGCCAGTCGGAAAAGATCAAACCGCCTTTGAGGAAGGACATCTGTCCGTAGAATTCGAGGCCATCCATGGACCACAAACGGGGAGGGAGGGAGAGGCGCCGGAAGGTGTCGTAAGGAAACAGGCCTTGATACGCCAGATTGTGCACCGTGAAAACCACCGCGGGACGGGTCGGTTCGTCGCGAAGCAGGGGCGGGATCAGGCCGGTCTGCCAGTCATTGCAGTGGATCACCTCGGGTCGCCAGCGGAAACCAAGGCGATCCTGGGTGAGATCGATCGCTACCCGCGCCAAGAGGGCAAAACGGTCGGCGTTGTCCGGCCACGGGGTGCCGTTCGGGGCGAGATAGGGATTCCCGCCACGGCCGAAAGCAGAGGGGGCGTCCAAGAGCCAGAGAGGGACTGCCGTTCCGGGAAGCGTACCCGACAGCATGGTGATCTCTTCGCCAGCCTGTTGGAAGCGGGACTTCGTGAGATCGCTGGCGGCGGCCACCGCGGTCGGATAGGCGGGCATGAGGACGCGCACATCATGACCCAAGGCGTGGAGGGCGGCGGGCAGGCTGCCGGAAACGTCGGCCAAGCCCCCGGTTTTCACCAGCGGAAAGACTTCGCTGGAGACGAACAGGATCTTCATTCCTCTTCCGTAGGCTCTTCCACCGCCTCGCTGCCGCTTTGTGCAGGTGAGGGCACGGGCGCCAATACAATACCGGCCAGGGGAGGCAGGGTGAGCGAGACCGACTGGGCGCGCCCCATCCATTCGATCGATTCGGTGGTGATGTCCCAGTTGCCGATGTTGGCGCCGCCGTAGTAAGCGGCGTCGGAATTGAAGATTTCCCGGTACTTCGCCGCCGCGGGAACGCCGATCCGGTAGTTGTGACGCGGTATCGGCGTGAAATTCATCACCACCACGACATGGTCTTCGTCGTCCTGACGCACGTAACTGATCACCGACTGTGCCGCGTCATGCGAGTCGATCCATTCGAAACCTTTGCTCTCGAAGTCGTGGTAGTGGAGCGCCGGGGTCTCGCGGTAAAGCCGGTTGAGGTCGCGGACCAATCCCTGCATGCCGCGATGGAAGGGGAAATCGAGGAGGTGCCAATCGAGGGCCCGCGTGTGGTCCCATTCGGCACCTTGGGCGAACTCACACCCCATGAACAAGAGTTTTTTCCCGGGATAGGTGTACATCATGGTGTACAGCGCGCGCAGATTGGCGAACTTGCGCCATTCGTCTCCGGGCATCTTGGCGAGCATGGAACCCTTGCCGTGCACCACTTCGTCGTGGGAAAAGGGCAGCACGAAATTTTCCGTGAAGGCGTAGAGGAGCCCGAACGTCAACTGGTCATGATGATAGTGGCGGTAGATCGGGTCCTTGCTCATGTACACCAAGGTGTCGTGCATCCAGCCCATGTTCCATTTCATGGAAAACCCGAGACCGCCGGTCCAGGTGGGTCGCGTCACCTGCGGCCAGGCCGTGGATTCCTCCGCGACGACCAGGACGCCGGGGAAGCGCTGATGCACGACCGTATTCAGGTCGCGTAGGAAGGCGATCGCTTCGAGGTTTTCGTTGCCGCCGTATTTGTTGGGGATCCAGTCGCCAGGCTGACGCGAATAATCCAGATACAGCATCGACGCAACGGCATCGACGCGCAGTCCGTCGACGTGAAACTCGTCCATCCAGAACAGCGCGCTGCCCAGCAGGAAGTTCTTCACCTCGTTCCTGCCATAGTTGTAAATCAGCGTACCCCAGTCCCGGTGCTCGCCGAGACGCGGGTCCTCGTGTTCGTACAGGGCGGTTCCGTCGAAACGGGCGAGGCCGTGGGCATCTTTCGGAAAATGGGCGGGGACCCAGTCGAGGATCACGCCGATGCCGTTTTGATGACAGTAGTCGACGAAGTAACGGAAATCATCCGGGGTCCCGAACCGGCTCGTCGGCGCGAAGTATCCCGTGGTCTGGTAGCCCCAGGAAGCGTCGAAGGGATGTTCCGTCACCGGCAACAGTTCGATGTGGGTGAAGCCGTTCGCTTTGACGTACTCCACCAACTCCCGTGCGAGTTCGCGATAATTCAGGTAGCCGCCTTCCGGATCGCGCTTCCAGGAACCGGCATGGACTTCATAGATGGTCAGGGGTTGATGGAACCAATCCCATTCGCCGCGATTCTTCAGCCATTCCGCATCGTTCCAGACGTAATCGCTTTCCCGGGTGATGATCGAGGCGGTGTTGGGCCGAAGCTC
>DATMAX010000013.1:0-164573 GCA_035559395.1 Methylococcus sp.
GGCGGTGGGTTCGAACTATGATGGGGTCGGCCTGCACGGCTACAATTCGCCGGCGACTCTCAAAGTGACCAATCCGAACTGTCCCAGCGGGCAAAAGGTGCGCATCACGCCTTCCGCAGCCCAGATCAATCGCGATGCGCCCATCAAGACCCCCACCGGTTCGCAGTACTGGCCGAAGAAATAGGGGCTTTTCGGGGGCGGGAACGCCGCCCCCATTTTTCCGAAGGACTACGGTCGCGGTCTCCGGTCCCGCTTGGGGCCGGATTGTTTGTAAGCGATCCGATGTGCCACCCGCCACCGATCAAGGCAAATCCCAATCCTCGGCATCGGTGATCGATGGCGCCAGGGGCCCGCCGACCTGGCACTGCACGTCCACCCAAAAATGCGGCAGACCCAAGGTTTCGAGCCAGGCCGGGCCGTCCTTCTCCTGTAACATGGCGAT
This sequence comes from Methylococcus sp., assembly GCA_035559395.1. Classification (GTDB taxonomy): domain Bacteria; phylum Pseudomonadota; class Gammaproteobacteria; order Methylococcales; family Methylococcaceae; genus Methylococcus. The sequence goes on from DATMAX010000013.1 coordinate 443, forward strand.
GGTGGAAGCGCTGCCCGCCACCACGCAGAACTCCCCCACCACGGTGACCGCGGCCAGGTGGCGCACCGGCCAGCCGGTCTTGGGATGGAGCACGTGACCGTAGCGCACCCCATCGAGGACGATACAGCGCTCGTAATCGCCGCTGCTGGCGAGCGCCCCGCCGTGCAAGGAAATCGTCTGGATGAGTGCCCCGGGGCGACGCGGATGGCGTATGCCGATCCGCCAAGGACCGCCGTCGGCGCGCGGACCGATGATCTTGATGTCGCCCCCCAAATTGACGAAGCCATGGCAGGCACCCGCTTCCCGACACAGCGCCGCGGCCCGATCGGCGGCGTATTCCTTGACCACACCGCCGAAATCGAGCTCCATGCCGGCTAGCGGAAATTCCAGAACCGGCGGCTTCCAGCGCAGCTTTTCCCAGCCGACTCGGCCGAGCAGTTCGCGGATCTGCGTCGGGTCCGGCAGTGCGCCGCGGTCGAAGCGCCAGGCCCGTCGCAGGAGGCCCGAAGTGATGTCGAACAGACCCCCGCTTTCGCGGTGACAGGTCGCGGCGTAATTCAAAAGCCCGGCGGTTTCCTCATCCACCGCGATGCGGCCGCCGACGGCAGCCACCCGGTTGATCTCGGAGAGAAAGCTGTCGGCACGATAACGGGAATAGCGCGCCTCCAACCGCCCCACATCGGCGATGGCCACTTCCATGATCCTTTCCGCCTCGTGAGGATTCGCCGCATAAAGCTGGATCTCGCAGGGGGAGCCCATGGCGCGGAAACTCTTGCAATACAACTGCATCCTGTCCCCTCCGTTGCGATCTCGTGGGAGATACGGAGCCACGGCGGCTTTTCGCTGCGACAGCGTATCCCCCACCCCGGGGACCGCCGTAGATCAAAAATGCATGGTAAAGGTGGCGAACAAGCTTCCGTCCCGTTCCAGCTGGAAGCCATTGACGTCCTCGGCTACCGGCTGAAGCCATTCGACGCCCAGGCGGCTGCCCTGAAAATTCCCACTAGGTACCTCGGCGCTCAAGCCAAATCCCACATCCCAGTAACGGCCACCGTAGTTTCCGGGAACATCCATGGGCTGGGAAATCGGAATCCGGGGTCTAAACTCGCCGCGGATCGCCCCTTGGGTGGTGTACACCCCGCGCACCGTGGCCGTGAGCCAGTGGTTCATGGTGTAGCCGCCCCAGGCCATCGCCTGCAATTCGTCGCCGAGCACGTAACCGGATTCGTTGCGATCTTCCAGGCGGTGAGTGCCGTTGAGCTGTCCGCCCCAAGTGAAGCGGTCATACAGACCGGCATACGTCAGGGCGGGGCGGAAATCCCAGGTACCACTCCCGAGCTGCATGCTGTAGTGCATGAAGTTCGGGCCGATCTGGTGGCTGCGGCGGAACTTCAAATCGGTGGCCCCGGTCGGGGCGCTCAACCCGAGGGACAGGTGCAGGTGATGACCGGGCTCGTCCAGGAGCTTCACGAACGCCGCCATGACGGTGTCCCCGACCCCGCCGCTGTCCTGCTCTCCGCCGTGGACATGTTGCTCGGGGTAGGGCGGCGGCACGTTGGGTCCCGTCAAGCTGGGCAACCGCCGCACGTCCATGCTCATGTCGACGAACATGGGCATCAGCATCAGGTTCAACCAGTCCGTGGGCGCGTACATGAGATCGAGCATGTGCATCGCCATCGTGTGATCGGTCGCGACCTGCGTGCAACTGTACGCACCGCAGCCACGGGTGACGATGGTGGCGTCGTTCACCGGATGCGAACCCTGCAGCATGGGCTCACTCTGACTATGGAACATATACCGGTACTCGATCATGAAATCGCCGGCCTGCGGCAACATATGCCCGAACATCACCCCGGCCGGCGGCTGAGGGATCGGGTGATGATAGTGATGATGACCGCCGGGAACAGCCGCCTCCCCTTCGCCCATGCCCAATAGCGCATATTTTTCGTCCAGGTCCAGGCTCAGGGTGCCGCTGGCCTGCCAATAATTGAAATTGGTGAAGCCCCCTGCTCCGCCCCCTCCCCATTTCAATCCTCCCTGGTGGGTATAGTATTCGAAATCCCCGAACAGCCGGATTCCCTTGCCCAAGCGTTTTTCGATCGTCACCCCGCCGCTCAGGGCGCCGAACGCGGAAAGACGTTGATCGCTGGAGAAATCGCTCGGTAGTTTGGTGCGGTCGATATCGTTTACGGACTGCAGGGAAAGCAGATAAGGTACGTAGAAATCGGCGGCATTTTGGAAGTAATAGCGCACGCGCGGGGTGATCATCCAGCCGGTGCCCACGGGCTGCACCCAGTCGGCTTCGAAGGTATGGGCATCGATTCCCCAACTGTCGGAAAAGAAGCGGTAGGCGAGATGCAAGGAGGCATCCCAACCCTCCACATAATGCACATACCGGGCATCCCAACTCCATTGATCCCGCGCATCGGGGCGCTGCTCCAAAAAGGCCCGCACATAACCGATATAAGTCCCCGGGAATCCGGAATCTTCCTTGGGATCGATGAAAGCGATTTCCACCACCTTATAAGGATTTTCCAGGTATCCGGTACTCCGGGTAAACCCGAGACCAGTTTCCAGGAAGGATTTCTTCGTCAGCACCTGAGTCAGACCGATATGCGCGGCCCAATCTTGCCGCACTCCGGAAAGAATCTCATTGCCGGTACCCGGCTGAGGTCGGATCTGGCGGGCAAAAGCAGAGGTATTGATATAGGGCAAGGCGTCGGGGTCGAGTATGGCAGCGATGTCGCTGTGGGTGTAACTCAAGCCCACGTTCAAGGTGGTCAGTTTCTGGTTGAAGTCGAAGCGCCCGATTACGCTGCCCCAACCCGATTCATAGTCTCTTTCCTGGGAAAGACCGCCTCCCACATCCAACGCCGCTTCATTCCATTCATACCCCAGACGGAAATCCCCCTGCTTGCGAGTCTCGGGCGATGCCGAGGAAAGGGTGTGCACCAGTTGTTTGCTGATTCCGCCGGTCGGGACCCCGAAACCGTTCGTCCTGAGTACGTTGAATCGGGAATCGAAGAGCAATGGATTGCCGGGGGAAATGTACGGCGTCGCCCCGGAAACCCCGTCGGTGGAACGATTGCCGCGCAGGTCCTGGGGCGCGGTGGCGATGGGCGTGGCCCCTCCCCAGGTATCCTGGATGAAGTCGAAACCGAAGTTGAGCCGATCGGTCAGGACGAAGTCCCCACCGCCGTGGAGGCTGTTCACGGTGATCGGTTTGAATGCGCTGACGACCCCGAAAAGCTGCCGTGGCCCCTCCTTGTAATAGCCATACTGGAAGCCCACATTGTCCGACCCGGCCTGTGCCAGACCCGGCAGGGACAGGGCGGCCGCCGTCAGGGCCTGAAGAGAGGAATCCGCCGGTCTGCGTCGGCGCAAAAAAAGTCGCGCCGCAAGGCGCCGGCAGGCGCCGAGGGCTCTAATAACAACCACATCCGCCCCCGCTCCCGGCCGACCCACCGGAGGCGGCCTCGCGACTCATGTAGGTATGCTCCCGCAAGGCGCGCTGCACCGGATTGGGCTCCAAGGCCATCTGCGGTTTGGCGAGGTGGCCGCGCTCCCAAGGCGCCACCCGGGCACAAGCGGTGAGCCCCAGGTATAGCAATACCGTTGGAAACCACCAATGAACCGGTTTCATTCCGATGCGCTCAGAAAAATCGCCGCTGGTCAGCTTGCCGGCTTCGCCCCGGGCTCTGCCAGCAGATCTTCCACCCATTTCCGGAGTTCTTCGGCTTCTCCGGGACGGAAACCCAGGTGCACGTGGCGAACCACACCCCGGCGGTCGACCAGGAAAGAGGATGGCATTCCCAGGACACCAAAACTCTCCGGACATTGGCCACCGGCATCGACCGCCACGGTGAAGTCGGCCGGATGCCTGGACAGAAAAGCGCGCGCGTCCTCGGGGTTCTCGTCGAGGTTGATCGCCAGCACTTGCAGTCCCTGCTCGCGCAGTTCCCGATGCAAGGCATTCATGAACGAGAACGAGCGGACGCAGGGCACGCACCAGGAAGCCCAAAAGTCTACGTAGAGCACCTGGCCCTTGAACCGACCCAGATCCACCGGGGTTTCCGTACCCCAGGACTTGAGCGTGCAGGCGGGCATCGGGGAGCCGGGCTCGACGGCGCGGGCGGGAGCCGCCAGCGTCAGGGACAACAGCGCGGTCAGAATGAGACGCGAATTCATGCGGGTTTCGAGTCGTTCAGATGTGGCGTGGATCCCTTCCCGGCCTTTCCGCAAGGGCGCTCAGGACACCGGCACCACGAAGATCGGGGAAGATCGGGACCCTGGTGTCATTGCTGTTGCCGCGTCACGATGCTGGTCTCCGTGTGTCCACCCAAGGCGTCTTCGCAGTGATATTGCACATCGTAGCTGTCCTTGCCGGAGGCGTTGTGAAAGACGAACAGGTTGTATATCCCCTCGCCCCGCTTCAGCAAGGTCGTAGGGCTGTATTTGCTGTCTTGATCATTGTTGTCCGCCATATTGCGCGCGCAGGGTGCGTCACCGGAACAATCGGCACCGGCACCTTTTTGCACCAGGATGACGACCCGGGAAGAGTTGGCCGTGAAGTCCCTGACGGAGAAGCTCAGGGTGGTCCGTACCGGCACTGCAGGTGACCTGGTAAAAGTCCACGGCGGTTCTTTTCCCCGTCGTGAAGCTGCCGGCCTGATTGTGGGCCGCGACTTCACCGATCGACCCTGCCATAACCAGCAGGGAGCCGACGACCAAGAGCTTTCTTTGCATCGAGAATTTCATGATTTCCTCCGTTGCTCGGCAAGGAGCGGCACGATCGCATCCTTTATCCCGATCTGCAACCCTTGATTCGGTCATTGAATTTCCTCTCCCGCCTCGATCCCCAGCATCTCGATCTTCATCGCGGCCAACTCCCGCACCGCCTCGTCCTCGTCCCGAAGCGCTTGTCGCAGCCGGGCGATACTCTCGGCATCGCTGCCGAGACCATCCACCGCCAGAAGCCGCACGGCGGGCGCACTGTCCTTCAATGCCTCGTGAAGGAACGCGGCCGCCCCCTCCCCGCCCCGCTGGGCCAGAGCATAGATCGCCTGCCCCCGGACATCGGGGTTCGGGTCACTCAAGGCAGCCTGCAGAATCTTTTCGGCCACCCCGGGGTCCACCGACCGGGCTCCGGCCAATTGCGACAATGCGCCAATTCTCTCCATGGGGTCCTCGGACCCGGCCATGTGCAACAGCTTTTCGGTCAACCCGGAATCGACGACTACTGCGTTGGCCGGGGACTCGTTTTTCCCGCTGACCGTCCCACACTCCGCCTGTGCCGAAGAAGGGGAGCGTTCCGCGAAGCTGCTTCCCAACACCCAAAGCTCCACCGGAACCCCCGTTCCCTCTCCCTGCAAGAACCCGTTCGGGTAGCGAAACACGAGATTGGCCCTGGGACCCAGCAGGCAGTCCATGACCTCTTTCACGGTTTCGCCGAGACAGGTCGCACTGACCGGTTCCGTCGGCAAGACGGAATAGTGTATGGAAATATCCAGCCTGTGGGCGATCGCATCCAGCACCTGGCCGAGCGGCGCGTGTCTTGCCTCGATCTCGATCCTCTCCGGTTCGCCGCCGCGAAGATCCACGCGGACGTGGCTCACCCGCGCCCGCTGGGCCCCGACTCCCGCTGCGGGATGGAGAGCAACCATCCCCGTCAGCAGGCAGAGACCGGCTGTAATTTTGAACGTGGTCGCACCGTCCCGAAACCGTGACATATTCGGCAGACTCAGGGTTCTCCCGTCTTTCCTTCACAACATCCATGCCAGACAGAGCGCTCATCAACGAAATCAGCGAGTTGGATGATCCGAGTGAGTAGACCAGGCATGATCACTGTGTGAAATGACGCACTACTGCGTGAAATCACACAGTCCATCCCCCGCCCAGTCGATTGGGCGGGCTTGGTCACCACAAGGAAGCGGGGATCAAGCTGGACGATATCCAAGCGGTTTGGGTGAGCCGGCCACCACCCCTTGGGCAGGCAAACCTGCCACCGGCGCGATCGTCCCTCACTTTGGCGGGCTCTCCTGTGCGACCGTCGGGCGACTCTCCGCCACCGCGATGCGGTCGCGCCCCGACCGTTTGGCCCACAGGCGGGCGGCGTCCGCGCGCGCGATCAAATCCTCGACGCCGCGATCCTCCGGCCCGAGGCAAGCCAATCCGATGCTCACTCGCACCCCGCTCGCTTCATGGATCGCCTCCCGCAATCGTTCCGCGATTTCTCTTGCCTGCGCGCTTTCCGTCTTTGGCAGCAGTACCCAGAACCGGTCTTCCGCGTCACGAGCCACCCGATCCACCACCCGGAGCTCGCCTTCGATCACCTGTCCGACCCAGTGCAACAAGCGATCGCCCGCCCGCCAACCCCGTGCGGCGTTGTAGTACCCGAAGTGGTCGAGGTCGAGCATCAATGTCGAGAGCGGCTCGCCGCGACGCCTTGCCTCGGCGATGGCGACCGCTAGCATGGTTTCGAAGTGCATCCGGTTGGCCAGGCCGGTGAGCGGATCGCTAAGGGAAAGCATCACCCGTTCTTTCTGCAACCGACGATTTTCGATTGCCGCCCCCAGCAAGCGAGTAATGGCGAGCAGGGTCTGCAGGCGCTGGCAGTCGAAACGGGCCGTCGGATCCAGAAGATAGAAGTAGAGCACGCCCAAAACCTTGCCTTGGAATTCGATCGGGAGGAGAACCCGGCTTCGCGCCCGTGTCTGGCCAGAAACTACAGACCCATGCTCACACCCTCGGGTGACGAGGATCTCGCCGGTCCGCACGATCCGTCCACAAAGGCAATTTTCTACGTGCACCCCCGGCGCCGTCCCCAGGCAAGCGGGCTCACTCCCCTGGATAACCACCGGCACCATCTTTCCGTCTTCCCGAAGAAAGATTCCTCTCCCGCAGTCCGTATCGGCACGCAGCAATCTCGTCAGCGTGTGGAGAACGATCACGCACAGCTCGCGCACCTCGATATCTCGGGCAATCGCGTCGGCGATCCGATGCAAAGCGGAAAGTTCTTCCTGGATCGGCTCTGGGGAGCCGGAGAAAAGGCTCGCCGTGACTCCCGAAGGCACTCGACCGGGAATCGGCTGCCCCAGAAACACGATCTTGTCGATTTGCCCTTCTCGATCGGGTAGGACGTTCCACTGCACGCACAGAGACTGCGGCCCGCCTCGAACCCGATCCATCCGGAATGCCCCGGTCGTGCCCGACGAGGCTCGCCGGAAGGACTCGAACGCTCTTCGTCGCTCCCCCCGTCGCAGTAAAGCCAGCACTCTCTTGCGAAGCAGTCCTCCCGATGCGACTTCCGCCAGTCGTTCCGCGGCACGATTGGCAAACGCAACTCGACCCTTTCGGTCGACGACGAGAAGGGCTTGCGGAATCTGTTCCAGCAAGCTACGCAAGAAACGGTCCCGAGCCAGGCACTTGCCACGGGCCGCTTGCACTTTTTCCAGGATCTGCTGGAGCCGCACCGGATTCGGTTCCTTCCTCCGTCCCTGGCCGGCTCCCACTGCGCCGTTTTCCGGTTCCAACCGGGCCAGAAGTGCGGTGACGGGGACGTTGCTGCGGATTGGCATGGCTACCCCACTCGATGGCGACCCCCGACTCCATCGGCTCCCGGAAAGCGGCATGGCGCCGGAAATCGCGGGCGGACCGAGGAGCCTTCCGGGTGTCGGGAAAACCCCGTTCCGCATCCTTGCACCGTGACTTCCTTTTCACCTCCCCGGAAGGCGATTGCGGCTCATGGGCCTCACAACCCCCTTTCCGAATCCATGGTCCTGAGACCTCCCAAAACTTTCGCGAGTTCCTTTTGGCCGGCTCCGTTGGGTCAGTGACCGCAAATACCCTCGGGCGGAGACATGCGTTGGAGGAAATAGCACAGGCAATCCTGCCGCACGATCCGTTGGTCGAGCGACAACATGCTCGGCACGACCGGCTTCCGCAACACCAACATTTCCTCCTCCGCGGCGAAGTATTCTTCGGCGCATTCGCCGCCGTTCTCCCCGTAGGCGAGGAGTGGCTGCCTGCCGCCGCCGTAACGGCCCAGTCTCGCGAATACGTGACCCGGGGAGAGTTGGGTGAAATTCAACCGATCCATTTCTTCCTCGAACAGGAGTTCCGCCTCGTCACCGCCGAAACAGAAGCTCACCCCCGGGGCAATCTTCACCTGGGCGACGGCGTGATACAGGTCGAGATCGTGCGGTGCCAACGGATGGGACGGGAATCGGGACCAGTTCAGACAGGCATCGAGAAAATCGCAAGCATGATCCACCCCATAGGGTTGTCCCGGTTTTCCGCATTCCAGGGTCACCGACGGACCGAGCGATGCGAAGGCGGCCGCCTGGGTACCGCGCGGACGTTGCGAATGGATCACCAGGCGCCCGAACATGGTGGCGAGATGCAGGGTCTCGGCATCGAGACGGCTCACGCAGGCGTAATGGGGGTTGCGCCCCGTGTTGTTGTGCACGTCTACGTTGGCGAACAGGCCGCGGACCGCCATTTCCGCCACGATCTGCCGCGCCAGTTCCGTCTCTGCGCTCTCGGGACCTTCTCCTCCCGGCCAGATGCGGTTGTAATCGGGCTGCTCGTCGAGCCTCCGCAACCCATAGCGCGCCGCCACCACGTTACCGATGAAAAGCACCAGGGAACGCGGCAGCGCACCTTTCCGGTATTTCCGTAGCAAGCGCTGCACGGCTTGAAAGCCCGTCGTTTCGTTGCCGTGCAACAGCACCGAGACGAACAGGGGCGGTTCGCGTTTCCCGTCGAGAGAAATCAGCGTCGGCCCCGGCAACAGCTCGTACAAACGCCGGGCATCGACCTGCAACAGGCCCGCAGGCACGGCATCGAGACGGGTCAGGGTAAAGGCCATCGGTGTACCGGTTCTCCGCTGCGTTGCCGGTGCAAATAGGTTCGCGTGAGGGCTGTGAAATCACGCCCACGGGCGGCGATGAAACGTCGCTGCCACTCCGCCCCGGTCTGCCCGGAAGCCACCCGTTCCGCAACCAGGTTCAGGAAATGTTCGGCTTCTTCCCGATCCACGCCGAGCTGGGCAAGCCCCAGCCGAGCCTGGGGAAGAAGCTCTTCCAACACGAACTCGCCGAGCCGCAGCCGGTTCGGCCTGAGCCAATCCACGGTGGCTTCCAAGCCATGGCGGGCGGCCTGGTAGAAGTTGTCCTTCGCCGTCGAAAAAGGGATTTGCGGAACCGGATCGTTCGCAAGGAACGTGACCAAGCCATAAAAGAACGCCGCATTCGCCACCATGTCGTCGAGGCTCGGTCCTGCCGGCAGCACCCGGTGTTCGATGCGGAAATGGGCGCGACCGTCGGCGTCGAATCCCACCAAGGGGCGGTTCCAGCGCCAAATGGTACCGTTGTGCAGGCGTAAGTGCGCGAACCGTTCCGGCGGTTCTTCGTAGAGTTCGGCGAGGAGCGGCGGAAAATGTTCCAGATTCTCCTCGAAGCACTCGCACAGGGAGGTCCGCGCATAGCCGGAACCGAAACCGACCCGCCGCAGTGGCCCCCCGCACCGCCTCCCCGTAGCCGCCGAGATCGATGGCCTGCTCGAACAAGGGGATGCGGGTCTCGGCCCAGAGATCCCGCCCGAACAGATACGGTGAGTTCGCCGCCACCGCGACCGTCGCCGCCGAGGCGAGGATCGCGGCGTTGTAGAAACGATGGGCGCGCCCGGCCGGCACCTGCAGATGGAGCTGGAAGGAAGTCGTGGCGGCCTCCAGCATCACGTCCCGATGTTCGCTCCGGATGTGCTCGCGACCGGCGATGTCGAGCCGGATCGGCCGTAGTTGCCGGGCGGCGAGCACCTGCCGATTCAGGGCATGGTAGCGGTGGAGATCGGAAATCCGCGCGGCGCTCAAGCGATCGTCGGTCAGGGTCGGCAAGATGCCAATGGCGACGAGATCCAGCCCCATGGACTGGGCGGTGCCGGTGGCGGTATCCAGGAGCTCCCGCAGATCTTCCCGCATCAGCGCCAGCACGTGGCCGGTCAACGCGCGCGGCGGGGTATTGAACTCGACGTTGTATTGCGCGAGTTCTGCCGACGCCAAGGGGCTGGACAAAGCGGCGAGAAAGGCGGCGTTGGCGGGCGCGGGCGCGAGGTCCGGGCCGACCAGCCAGGTTTCCAGTTCCAGCCCGCAGTAAATCCCTTCCTCGGAGAATCCACCGGCCGCCACCCGCTGCCGAAGTTCCTGCGTCTCCCTGGCAAGCCTCTGCCCGAATCGAAGAAAGTCTTGTTCGGAAAATTCCGTGTGCTGGATTTCCTGGCCCATGGTGCGGCTGCTCGAAGGTTCCCGATCCCACCATAGCGCAAACGCCGTCGGCTGGGAAGGACGTACTCAGGAGCGACGAAATCCCAAGGCGGCGAGTCGGGCCACCAGCTCCGGATCCTGGAGCAACTCGCAAAACCGGCGCACTGCCGGTCGCTCGGCGCGGGCGACCGGCAACAGAAAGTCGTAATGCTCCTCCTGCAGGGGCAAGAATCCAAGGCCGTAGCGGTGGGCGACCCCATCGATCGTCACTCCCCAGTCGGCGCGTCCCTGCGCGACTGCCGCGGCGACGGCGTGATGCGACTTGGGTTGGACCGCATATCCCGGAGGTTGTCGGCCGCCCAGCAAACGGTCGATCAGGAGGCGGGTGCCACTGCCTGGATTGCGATTCACCAGGATGCAACTCGGGTCGGCGAGCGCCGTCGCCACGGCCTCCTCCAGGCTCTTGCCAGCGAAGCGGGGGTCGTCCAAGCGAAACACCACCCCTTGCAGACGGCGATAACCGGGAACCAGGCGCAGTTCCGGAGTCAGGAGATGACGGTTGTATTCACCGGTCTCCGCATCCATGAGATGCACCCCGGCGAGGTCGCATTCCCCCCTGCGGGCCGCCGCGACCCCTCCCTGACTGCCCACATACAAGGTCTTGACCGCGTAACCCTCCTCTTGGAGCCGCGTGAGCAACACGTCGAGCCCCAGGCATTGGCTGCCGATGAACACCAGATCGGCGGGCGTGAGCTGCCGGCTCAACGGGCGAACCTTCACCGGGCTTCCCGCCGGCACCATCTCCGTCATCGGTTCCACGGCGATGAACCCGTCGGCGAAGCTGAATGCCGTCACGGCACCGGATCCTTTCGTCAGCGGATAGGCCGCGAATCCCTCGGGGGTCGGGATCAGGCTGACCAAGAGATACTCCAGGCGACCGCGCTCCGAGTACACGCGCAGCGGCAAGGTGGCGTCGATCGTGGTCAGTGGCTCCGGCGCGAGACCGGCGAAACGACGCAGCACGGGAGCCACGAAGGTATGAAAGGTGAAGATCGCCGAAGTCGGAAAGCCCGGCAGCGCGACCACCGGCTTGCCTTGGGTGACCGCAAGGCAGATGGGTTTGCCCGGTTTCAGCGCGACTCCATGGACGACCACGCCGGGATTTTCGAGTCGCGCCAGGCAACGATGGGAAAGATCGCCCGCTCCCTTCGACGTTCCCCCGGAAAGAAGCACCAGATCATATCGCAGGGCCTCCTGCAACGCTTCCCATAGAACACCTTCCCGGTCCGGAAGCACGCCGAACTCGACCGGATCGCCACCGAGTTCCCGCACCGCGGCGGCCAAGATGGTGCCGTTGGAGTCGTAGATCTTTCCTCTCCCGAGGGGCGTTCCGGGCGGCACGATCTCGTCCCCGGTCGAGAGGATCGCCACCCTGGGTTTCCGGAATACCTCCACCTTTTCGAGCCCCACCGCCGCCAGCACCCCGAGTTCCCGCGACGTGAGTCGGAGTCCCGGACGCAGGACGGTCTCCCCCTTGGCGATGTCGCTCCCGGCGAAGGCGACGAATTGCCCGGCGACAACCGGTTTGCGGATTTCCACGAAGAGCCGCGCCCCTTCTTCGATCAGCTCCGTGTGCTCGATCATGACCACGGCATCGGCTCCCCGCGGCAGCATGCCGCCGGTGGCGATCGCGGTGGCCGTACCCCCGGCGACGGTGAGATTCGGCTCTTTCCCCGGGGTCAATACCTCGTCGTTGAGCCGCAACCGGACCGATGAGACATCCCTCGCCCCGAACGTGTCCTGGGACCGCACGGCGAAGCCGTCCACGCTCGCCCGGTCGAAGGCCGGCACGTCGACCGGGGCCGAGACGGCGGCCGCGAGGACGCGGCCCAGGGCTTCCGCGAGCGGGATCCGCTCCCGACCCAGCGGAGCCAGGTTGAGATGTTCCTGAAAGCGGCGCGCCGCCTCTTGCGGATCGATGGCGGCGAGGAATTGCTCCTGGCGCGCCGCGGCGAGAACTTCGAGCGAATGCTTCACTTCCCTACTCGTAAAGGAAAACCGACAAGCGAGTCCCCGCGGCATGGCCCTCGCATTCTTCCGGCACCAGCGCGTAACCGTCCGCCGCCAACAACATGCCGAGCCGCCCGGCGCTCCCGGTCGCGAGCGGTTCGATCCCCGCTTCGCCGACCCGCACCCAGACCTGTTCGACCAAACCGAGCGAGGAGGAGATCTTGCGTCTCAGCACCCCCTCGGTCCGGCGACGGAACCGCCCCCACTCGCCTCCGCCGAGCCGGTCCAAGGCAGGAGCCACCAGACAATCGTAGGCACAGAGGCCACTCACGAGATCCCCCGGCAACAGGAAAACCAGGCTCTCCCTCACCCGTCCCAGACCCGACGAACGAGCGGGTTCCAAGGCGATGCCGAGCATCGCGAGTTCCCCGCACTCAGCCAGAGCCTCCGCCGCGAGGTCCTTCCCGCCCTGGCTCCCGCTTCGCACGAGGAGGATCACATCGGCTCCCGGAGCCTTCAGGTGGCCCCGGATCGCTTCCCGATCCTCGGCAAGCCGCACCACCTCCGTTACCTTGCCGGAACTCCTCTCCACGCATGCGCGAAGCAGCACCGAGATCGCCTCGAAGCCCCCGCTCGGCGCAGCGAGTCCGGCCGCCCCCCCACCGAGGATCACGATGCGAACTCGCGGCTGCGCGACGACCCGCACCCGTTGCAGACCGCAGCCGGCCATTATTGCGAGATCCTGGGGCCGAAGATGGGCTCCGGCTTCGAGCAGCAATCCACCTTCGCGCACATCGGCCCCGCGCCGGCGGACATTTTCACCGGCTACGACCTGCCCGTACACGTTCACCCCCTTTCCCTGTTCCTCACCGAGGATCAGGGGAGCCACGGCGTCCGCTCCTCTGGGCAGAGGGGTTCCTTCCGTGACTCTCACGGCGCTCCGCGGCGCCAACTCGCCGGGGAATGGGTTCCACGGAGTCGCCGTCCCGAGCAAGGACAGAAAGTCGGGATGATACGAATCCAATCCCGAAGTCTCCGCGGCACGCAAAGCATAGCCATCGACGGCTGCCACCTCTTGCGACGGGAGATCGCAAGGCGCGCGACATCCCGCCGCCAGCCGGCGGCGATGGGACTCGGCGAGCGGGATTTCTTCCGCCGGTAAGACGCGGACGTTCCGCTCCAACCAATCCATGACGCGGCGAAAAGATTCGAGTCTCGGGAACACGACAAACCATCCTTCCGGCAAATTGCCTCGGGCGAGCCCTTCACCCGGAATCAGGCCCCGATCCCGAGAACGACCGATCCCGCCTTGAACACCGCGGTGGCGGGCTGACCTTCCTGCAAGCCCAGTGATTCCACGCTCTCGTTGGTGATGGTCGCGGTCACCGAATCGCCGCCGGGCAAGTCGATGACGACCTCCGCGGTAACCACACCCTGGAAGATGCGGCTGACGGTCCCGCTCAGCCGGTTGCGTGCCGAGAGACGATAACCTCCGGTGTCGGTCACGACGATCACCTCGGAAGCCTTGACCAAGGCAACCACTTCGCTCCCGACCCGGATCCCGAGTTTTTCTGCGGACTCCTTCGTGATGGTGGCGACGATGCTCTGCCCTCCCTTGAGGCCGATCACGATCTCGTCGTAGACCGAGCCGACCTGAACATCGGTCACCGTTCCGAAAAACCGATTGCGTGCGCTTGCTTTCATGATGGTCTTCCTCGTCCGAACAGCCGCCGACCTTTCCGTTGCAGGCGCGCGGAGCGACGGCGGCCCCGTGCCCGACGCGTTTTCGTGAAATGAAAAAGAAGGATCAGATTAAACCGATGCTTTCGATCTGCAACCTAAGAAAGGGATCGTTCGCGAAACTCCGAGTTCCCCAAAGGGAAAGGACTCCAGCCAGCCGTTTTCGATCCCGCAGTTGGGCAAGTGCTTTTCATGCTATAGTGGAAAATATAAACAAACAAAAACATGAAATCACATTATTATGCGTTTTGACGGCGGATTGCGGTTCGATCCAGCGGTTGGCTGCGTCCGGTGAAACCCAAAGAAATCGCTGGCATGTCCAGTGCTGATCCGCCTTCGAGGCACCTCCGCTGCAAAGCCTGCCGATCCACCACAGACAGGGATTTTCCATCATGTTTCAATCCGCGCCCGACCTCATCCGCCGGGCGAAAACCCGCCAGCGGATAGACGACGGCGGATTGCCCCCCGTCCTTCAGGACGGGGTTACCGGGGAAGATAACAGCGCCAATGCGCCGTCGTCTATTTCAACAGTCCCCCCTGAAGGGGGAGGTTTCAAACCAGCAAGGTGCTCTGATGAACCGGCGAGAAATTCACCCTTGAGTACTCGAAAACGGACCACGACCGGATCCAGCCCATGGTATGAAATACGACATGCTTTCCGCATCCTCGCCCGCTCTCCTTCCTACCGGTGGCAAGTGGGGACGAAGAACCGGGAAGCGTGGCTGCTGGGCGCGATGATTTTGCTTGGAATCCTCCCGACCGAGGGGATGGCCGTTGAAGAGAGCCAGCGCAGCCCGAGCCCAGCAATCTCGCAAGGTGCGGGTCAAGCCGTAAGCGCAGCCACGCGATCTCCGAACAAAGGGGGTCGTTCCCCGCAGAGGCCCGTCACCGGGCGATCCGATTCGGCCCAGCGCAACGACGGAGTCGGCAAGACACCGGCAGAGGACAAAAGGGGGGCCGTGATCCCGGAGTTCAAGCCGAGGCGCTGGTCGCTCTCGGCCATGGGCAGTCAAAGACAGGATTGGTTCACGGGCAAGACCCGTTTCGACTGGCCGCCGCCGTACAGCATCAAGAAGGCGTTGAAACTCCCGGATTGGTTGTCCGTGACCTTGGAGCAACGCACCCGCTACGAAACCTACGATGTGCCCTGGATCAAGGGACAGACCGGCGGCCAGTACCAGATTCCGCTGCAGACCGTGTTGTGGCTGGAGGCGAACTACGAACCTTTCCGCATCGGGGTGGAATTCTGGGATGCCCGCCAGTTCGGAGCCGGTCCGGACTCGACCCTGAACAACACCATGGTCGACGTCGCCGATTTTCCGCAACTTTACGCGACCTGGGTGACTCGTGATGCATTCGACACGGGGCTCGACCTCGGCGTCAAGGGCGGCCGACAGACGATCGACCTGGGCAGCCGGCGCTTGATCGCCCGCAATGCCTTTCGCAACACGACCAATGCGTTCACCGGTCTCCTGATGCGGCTGCGGGAAGGGCGCGGGGATTGGGAGATCCAAGCCTTCGCGACCCAGCCGGTGGTGCGTTTGCCGGAAGAGAAAGATCTCCTGCTCCAAAATGACTGGGCCTGGGACCAGGAACAGAAAAATACCGTGTTCACGGGGCTGTTCGGGAGCAAGCTCCTGCCCTGGCAAAGCCTCGGCGAGTTGTACTTGTACTATCTCAAGGAAGACGAGACGAGCCCCAAGGATCGTGCCCTCTATACCCCGGGTTTGCGCTGGTACAAGGAGCCCCGCAAAGGCGAACCCGATTTCGAGGTCGAGAGCATCGCCCAGGTGGGAACCGCGCGGACCTCCCCCGATGCACCCGTCACCGAGGTACGGGCTTTCATGGAGCACGTGCAGGCGGGCTATACCTTCGATCTGCCCTGGGACCCGCGCCTGGTACTGCAGTACGATTACGCGAGCGGTGGCACGAGCGGCCGCGGCGACAACATCACCAGCCACTCCTTCGACACCCTGTACGGTGCGCGGGTCTGGGAATACGGGCCGACCGGCATCTTCGGACCGTTCGCCCGCAACAACCTCAACGCTCCCGGCTATCGCCTGTACCTGGTGCCGCACCGCGATCTCGCCGTGCAAGTGGCGCACCGTCTCTGGTGGATGGCGGACCCCAAGGCACCCTGGCAACCGGCCAATCTGGTCGACCCCAGTGGCAAGTCCGGGGACTTCATGGGCCACACGGTGGAAGTGGGGTTCCGCTGGGACGCCCATGAGAACTTCGCCTTCCAGGCGGGATGGGAAACCCTGATCAAGGGCGGCTTTGCCCGCAATGCCCCCGGAGCCCCGGAGAATCACGACAACGTCAACTACTTCTTCTTCCAGTCGCAGGTTCGTTTTTGACCGGAGTCGCGGTTACACGTAACTGCGCCGCAATAATTCCGCCGCGCTCTCGTCGAGCAGTTCGCGCCGGCGGACGTCCTCGAACCGCGCCAGCAGGTCGTCCACCCGCAGTCGCCGCTTGGCGGCCGCCGGGAAATCGTGCAACACCCTGCCCTTGTGCATCATCACCAGGCGGTCACCGAGGTTGACCGCCTGTTGCATGGAATGCGTGACCATCAGCGTGGTCAGGCGATCTCTTCGCACCAGGGCGTCGGTGAGGGCGATGACCTGGTCCGCACTCTTCGGGTCCAACGCGGCGGTGTGCTCGTCCAACAGCAACAGTTTGGGCCGGATCCAGGTCGCCATCAGCAGCGTGAGGGCCTGCCTCTGCCCGCCGGAGAGGGTCCCCATCGGGGTGTCGAGCCGGTCTTCCAATCCCATGCGGAGTTCCCGCACGCGCTCCCGCAGTTCTTCGCGCAGGGTTCGCGTGAGCGCCCACCGCAAGCCCCTGGGTCGCCCCCGCGCCACCGCCAGGGAGAAATTCTCGGCGATCGACAGGCTTGGTGCCGTTCCCGAAAAGGGATTCTGAAATACCCGCCCGATCAGACGGGCCCGTCGATATTCCGGCATATGGGTGACGTCCAGGCCGTCGAGTTCGATGCGGCCGCGATCCAGAAAGAAAGTCCCGGCGATGGCGTTGAGCAGGGTCGACTTTCCGGAGCCATTGGCGCCGATGACTTGCACAAAGGAGCCCGGCGCGACCTCGATATCGACGCCGTCGAGGGGGCGCACGGCATTGACCGTGCCGACGTGAAAGGCCTTGCTCGCGGCGGTCAGGCGCACCATCGGCGTGACCGTGAAGGAGTCCGTCATGACCCCGTTCTCCTGGGAAAAAGGCGCGCGCGGGCGAGGAAATCGGGCATGACCAAGGCGGCGAATACGAACACGGCGATCACGGCCTTGAGGTCGTTCGGGTCGAGCCCGAAGGAAAGGGCGGCGGCGATGAGTTCACGGAACAACACCGAGCCGAAGATCGTTCCGACGATGGCAAAACCGATGCTGGGCGCCGCCGTGATCGCCTCCCCGATGATCACGCTCGCCAAGCCCCAGACCACCATGCCGAGCCCCATCTGGGCGTCGGCGAAGTTTTGATACTGCGCCCAGAGCGAGCCGGAAAGCCCCACCAGCCCATTGGACAGCGCCAGACCGAATACCCGATAGCGTTGCACGTTGCCACCCAGGGCGCTGACCATCTGCGGGTTGTCCCCGCAGGCCCGCATGGCGGTCCCCAATTCGGTGCGGAAAAAGGCCCAGAGGAGCACGGCGAACGAGACCACCAGCAGGATCGCCAGGAGAAGCATGGCGAGATCGGCCGCCGGCACATCCCAACCGAGGAGATCGACCCTCTCCCCGGCAAAGAGGATGGGCCCGAGCCGCTCGCAATGCGTCGCCAGGGTCGTGGCCCCGAGCAAAGGGATGTTGCTGCGTCCCATGACGCGCAGGTTCACCGAGTACAAAGCGGTCATCACGAGAATGCCGGCAAGCAGGGGATTGATGCGAAAACGGGTTTGCAGAATCCCGCTGAGGGTTCCTGCCAAGGCGCCGGCGAGGAATCCAGCGGCGGTGGCAAATACCGGATCGAACCCCTCTTTTTCCAGTAACGCCGCGCACACCGCGGCGCCGAAGGTGAGTGAACCATCCACGGTGATGTCGGCGATGGCGAAGATCCGGAACGAGATGTAGACCCCCAATGCGAGCAGCGCCAGGATGGTGCCGAGCGTCACCGCTCCGATCAACAACGTCATGCGACCGCACCCTCCCGAAACCGCAGCGGGGCACACCAGACGGCCCCGCGGCGCAAACGGCTTTCTCCCGCCCCCACGCCTTCGCGGTCGTCGTTGACGAGATGCAGCACCCCCCGTACGGTCTGCATGTCCAACAGACCCTCCAGGGTTTCGCTCAGATCGATCCTGCCCTTGCGCATCGGGCGATATGGAAAGACGGCGGCATGCAGGTGCCCCTGGACACCGGTCTCCGCCGTCAGCGGCCGCAACCAGCGCAAGCGTAGCGGATCGGCCCGCCGCGCGGCGAACCCGACGATCAGAGCGGTTTCATCGGCATACGCCGGTTCCGCCGTGAACGACAAGTGGCCCTGGATGTCGGGATAGGCGAAGGGATCGGCCGGCAGAAGCGCCGGCGGCACTTGCAAGGCGGCGCCGACCAGGACGTCGATCTCGGCCACGGCCGCGAACGCGACCGTTTCGGCCCGACAGATCTCCAGGATCGCCGGGACGAGTTCGCTGACGCGTAGTACCGGCGTGTCCGCCGCGCAACCGAACCGCAGCAGATGGCGGAATCCACCTCGGGCGCAAATGCCGTGCAGCAGGGCGGCTTCCGGCACGAAGCCGCCGGTTTGCATCATCCAGTCCGCGTGCCAGGGGTCGTCCCCGGGGAGTACCACGGCCAGGCCGCCGGCGGCGAGCAGTTCGCCGGCCCGTCGCCAGCAATCCACGCCCGTGCCGAAGGCGCCGAGTCCCAGACCGAGGGAATCGCGCGTACACCGCAGCGACACCGGCTCGCGCCGCGCGGAATCGGGCCTGGGGAAAGGATCCCCGGTGCCGACCAGAGTGCCTTCCAGGAGCGCGGACCGATCCAGTTCGTAGACCTCACACTCCGATCCGCCGAGCGAGCGTACAGCGCCGAAGCAAGCGCCCGCCACTTCCGCACGCCCCGCGACGGGCCGCGGGGAATCACCGGTGTCGTCGATGAGCGTGCCGAGACCGACCCATTCCAGAATTTCCCGTACCGGCGGGATCGGATCGAGGATGCGAAGCCGGCCGCCGCTCTGATGGAGCCCTTTCCCCAGCATCAGGAGCACGCGGATTCCGGCCGAACTGAGAAAATCCACCCGGGAAAAGTCAAGCGCCACGCACTCGCGGCCCGAGCGCTGCACCTCCAGCAGACTCTTTCCGAGCGAGCCGCTCCATGCGGCATCCAGGCGGCCTTCCAGTTCGACGCGCAGCTCTTTACCGCGGTTCGGATCGTGCCGGTTCACCTCATGGACTCCGACCCAGGCGCCGGTTGGCCCGAGCCACGAGATCTCCGGGGAGCTCGAGTCCCAGGGTCCGGGCGTTGTCTTCGCTGACCACGAGTTCGACCTTCGCGGCGCGGGAGAACGGAATCGTCCCTGGTGCCCGTCCCAGCAAGACTTGCGCCGCCTTGCCGGCGGCGTCGAAACCGGCGCGATAGTAATCGAGGGTGAGGGCGACAGCCGCGCCCTGCTGCACCGCCGCTTCGGTGAAGGCAAACAGAGGCTTTCTCATGCGCACCGCGGCGCGAACGATGGCTACGAAACCGGCCACGGTTTGGTTGTCGGGGATCTGGACGATGGCATCGATGGGCTTGGCCGCCAGCGCGGTCGCGGCATCGGCCAATTCGCCCGGCGCATTCACCGGCACGGTGACGGTTTCGATCCCGCGCCGCGCGGTCTCCGCGACGAATAGATCCTTGTTGTTGACCGAATTGTCCTCGACCGGACTGAACAAGGTCCCGACGCGGCGAATGTGGGGAAAATGGCGCGAGAGGAGTTCCGCCATTTCCCCGTAGCGCCCCAGGGTATAGACCCCGGTGACATTGGGCAGGTGGCGTTCCTCGCTTTCCCCCGCACCGATCCGGAACGGATCGGCCACGAAGGTAAACACGATCGGCACCCGCCGGACCCGCTGCAGGGCGGCCTCGAGCGTAGGCGTCGAAAGCACGAGGAGTAGATCGGTGCCGTCGCCGTCGATGCCGTCCATCAAGTTCGAAAGCGTCGCCATGTCCCCTTGGGCCGAAGCCGTGGTGAGGACGAAATCCTTCCCCGCCACAAGACCCGCGGCCCGGAAGCCGTCGTCGATGCCGCGCAAGGCGTCCTCCGCGGGCGCCGACTCGACGTACAAGAGCCGCTTGATCCGCCAGGGCCGGCGCGCCGAAGCGGCAGCTTCCCGGCCCGCTCCGCCTTGGGCGGCCAACGCCTTGAGTTCCGGCGGAAACTCGATCCCGAGCCTCCGGGCGCTGTCCGCGTTGAGCAGCACCGTCAGCTTGCTGACGTTGCGGATCGGGATCGCGGCGGGATCTTCCCCGGTCAGCACGCGGGCGAGTGGCTCGGCCGCGGCCCGGCCGCTCTCGCGGAAGTCCACCCCGACCACCATCAAGGCACCGTGGTCAACGAACTCGGGTTGATCCATGACCAACGGGATGGCAGCGTCCCGCGCCACCTTGGCGACCGCGTCGATGGCTTGAAACAAGGTATTGTCCCCGATCGCGAGGATCGCACCGACCTT
Source organism: Methylococcus sp. (assembly GCA_035559395.1). Taxonomy (GTDB): domain Bacteria; phylum Pseudomonadota; class Gammaproteobacteria; order Methylococcales; family Methylococcaceae; genus Methylococcus. The sequence continues at coordinate 21,112 of DATMAX010000013.1, forward strand.
GCGTGCCACCAAAGCTTGCGCGGCCTGCACGACGTCGGCGGTGGTCTGGATCGGCACCTCTTCCAAGGTCAGCCCCCGCTTCCGGCAGAGTTCGCGCAGCACCGTCACCACCTTGACCGAGTTGGCTTCGCTCGGGTTGTAGAGCGTACCCACGGAATGCAGCCGGGGCAGGACTTTTACGGTCCACGCGACCAGCTCCTCGACCGGCGGAAAAGAACCGATCCCAGTCAGGTTGGGCAAGTGATCCTCGAAACTCTTGCCGGCGCCCGCCGCGATCGGATCGAACACGTACGTGAACACCACCGGATGGCGTTTCACCCGGAGCCCCGCACCCTGCAATACCGGGGTGGTCAGGGTCATCACCGCGTCGACATCGCTCGTGTCCAGAGCGTGGCCGAGCAAAGGGATCTGCGCGATCTCCCCTTGCGCGTGCAGGGTGCGGATTTCCAGGTTCTTTCCTACTTCCAACCCATAGTCCTTGAGCCCTTCGCGCAGCCCCGCCAACACCGAATCGGCACCCGCCTCGGGCGCGAAATAGGCCAATCCCACCTTGTACACGCGCCCGGACTGCAAGCGTCGTCGAACCGCTTCCGCAGTGTCACCGGTGCTTCCTTCCCGCGTGGCGGGGGAGCGGTCCGTCGCTATGGCCGCCCGGGAAGAATCTCCCCCATGCCGCGACCGCAGATCCGTAGCCAGCAACACCAAAGCGGCCAGGACGATGAGCAGAAACGCGAAGCCCAGGCGACGGAAAGGCTCGGTCATGACCGGTAGAGCATCCGAACTCGATTACGATAGTTTGAAGATGGCGATTTCCTTACGGAGTTCGGCGATCGCCGTCTCCAGCCGCTGAGTGGCGCGATTGGTTTCCTCCAATGTTTCGATCGACTGCCGGGTGCTCTCGGTCAGGGCCACCATGGCATCGCGAATCTGCATCGCACCGGCGGATTGCGAGCGCATGCCTTCGTGTACGGCGTCGAAGCGCGGAGTCAAGGTACCGACCTGCTCCATGATCCGGGAAAACTGTTGGCTGATGCGGCTGGTCTCGGCCACGATCGCGCGGACCCGTTCGGCGAACTTGTCCATCTCCATGACCCCGCTCGAGACCGCGCTCAGCATCTCACGGACCATTGATTCGATGTCCAGTGTCGCCACCGCTGTCTGGTCGGCGAGTCGGCGAATCTCGCGCGCCACCACGGCGAACCCCAGACCATACTCCCCGGCCTTTTCGGCCTCGATCGCCGCGTTGAGCGAAAGCAGGTTGGTCTGATCCGCCACTTTCTTGATGGTGGTGGTAATCCCGGAAATGTCGGCAGCGCGCTCGCTGATGACGTTCAGTTTCTCGGAAACCGTTCCGGTCGATTCGACCAGGGAATGCATGACCTGCTCCATCCCGTCCAGTTCGTCACGCCCGGCGTTGGCCATTTCCGCCGTGGCGGCGGCGACTTGGGTGACATCGCTCATGGTCCTGAGCAATTCCTCCGAGGTCGCCGAAATCTCCCGCGATGCCGCCGCGATCTGGTTGGTGGTGGCGCCCAGGGCGGAAACGTCCTCTCCCTGCGTCTTGGTCATGACCGCGAGCGCATTGGAAGTGGACACCAGCTCGATGATCGACTTTTGCACCTGACCCACCAGGGAATTGAGATGGGCCGTCATCCGGCCCAGCGCCTTGAGCAGCTTTCCCGCTTCGTCGTCGCGGTCGCTGTCGAGTCGGACCGTGAGGTCTCCCGAAGCCACTGTCTCGGCGGCGCCGATGGCCGCGCCGATGGGACGCGAGATGGTTCGTGCTACCATGCGTCCGGCCAGCGCCGTCGGCAGGAGAAGAAGCGCCAGGAGCACGGCATTGACCCAGCGCTGGGTCTGGATCAACTCCATCGCCTCGTCCAGGTGCATCTGCACCGACATGCCCCAGTGGAAGGAGGGCAGGTAGGTCCAAGCGGCCAAGGAGCGCGCCCCGTCGATTCCGCGGATCTCACCGAATCCTTGGTTGCCCAGAACTGCTCTTTGAACTCCCTGGCCGTAGGAATCGCCGATCCGGACATGCATTTTGAACGCCGCATCGGGTCGACCTCGCAAAGGCGAAATCAGGCGGACTTCCTCCCCTTCGAGCTGAGCGGCCACGGCCTGCCCGGTTTCGCCCAGACCGGTGTAGTCGGCGAACGTGGCGAACACGGCATCGGTGTCCAGCTGCAGGGCCAGCATGGCGACGATCTTACCGTCGGCGTCGAACAAGGGCGTTGCGACGAAACCCAGCGGGACTTCGCTACCCGGATACCATTCGAAATCCGAGACGTCGGCTTCGAGCAAGGTCGCCACCCGGTCGAAGGTCTTGGCGAGTGCCGAGTCCTTGAACCTGCCTTCCAGCAGGTTTCCCTCCAGTGGCAACACCGGTCGCGACTGGAACCACACCTCCCCGCGCGGCGAGAACACGAGCAAGTTCCGGAATCCCAGATTGTCGGCCATGAAATCGAGAAGGGGGCGGATGCGGGCATCGAACTCTTGCTCTTCTTGGCGATAGCGTCCGGGATCATTGCGATGTCTTTCCAGCGCTACCGCAGCCGCGGCCAAAGTCCGGTTGTTGCCGAGAACCTCCGCCGCACGGATTCGTTCGAAGGCGTAAGTCTCGATACGCTCAGCCTTCGCCTGGGCGACATAGAGCAGTTCTCGCTGCACCTTCTCGCGCAGGGTCCGCGCCGACAAATGGGTCGCCGAGAGGGTCAACACCAAGGCAGGAACCGAAGCTAGGATCACGAACCAAAACAGGATGCGGCCGGCGATGGTCCGGCTTCCCCGGAGCCTACCGAAGCTCTTCATCGCCTCGCCTCCGACCCGTTCGATCGACGCGGATTCGCCCATTGCCGATCCCACCCTTCGTAAAGATCTTGGAGAAACTGTTCCCAAGCGAGGATGCTACGAGTTCTCGGATAGGGAACGGGGCGGATCGAGTGCTCCGCCGACCAGACGATGTCGAATTGACCATCGGCCCGGATCCGGCCCATGTTGAAAGACCGCCAAGTGTGGCGCGTTGCTGGATCCACGGTGACCACTCCCTCGGGAGCTCCGATGCTCTGGCCAAGCATGGCCTCATTGACCAGCCGCACTTCCGGCGTGCCGGCATCGCGCACCGCCTGCGCCCACAACAACACGCTGAAGTAAGCGGTTTCGGCCACATCCGCCGTGACCCGATGGGAACCGTAACGAGCACGGAAGCGATGCACGAAGGCGGCGTTTTCCTCCCGCTGCACCGTCTGGAAATAACCCCAGGCCGCGTAATGCCCGGTGGTGTCACGCGGGGAGAGATTGCGCAGTTCGTCTTCGCCGATGGACAGTGAAACCACCGGCGTGGCACTTGGCTCGAGGCCGGCTTCCCGCAATGCCCGATAGAATGCGACGTTACTATCCCCCACCACGGTGCTCAAGATCACGTTCGGACGTGAACGCTGGATGGCAGCCACTGCAGACTCGACCTCGCGGCTGCCGAAGGGGATGTAATGCTCTCCCACGATCTCGCCCTCGAGCGTTTTCATGCGGTCCCGGATGATGGCGTTGACGGTGTGCGGCCAGACATAATCGGACCCGACCAGGAAGATCCGCCGGCCGAGCCGGTCCAGGCTCCACTTCAGGGCCGGCACGATTTGCTGGTTCGGCGCCGCGCCCGTGTACACGATGTTGCGCGACATCTCCAAGCCTTCGTAGGCCATGGGATAGATCAGCAGGTGATCGTAGCGCTCGACCACCGGCTTGACGTTTTTGCGCGAAGCCGAGGTCCAACAGCCCACGATGGCACTCACGCCCTCGCGGGTGATCAAACGCTCTGCCTCGCGGGCGAACGTCGGCCAGTCCGAGGCTCCATCGGCCACGACCGCCTCCACGCGGCGGCCGAGGAGTCCACCGGCCGCATTGATCTCCTCGACCGCCATCAGTTCCGCGTCCACCGCGGAACTTTCACTGATGGCCATGGCACCGCTCAAGGAGTGTAAGATGCCAAGCCGAATCGGAGGTTGTTGCCGGTCGTAGAAAACCCAGGCGACGGCGAAGAGCGATACCATCCCCAGAAACAGACCGAATCCCCATGCCTTGTTTTTCATGTTTCCGGTCGGCCGCCTATGCCTCGGGGACGTTTCGGAATCACGCCTGCCCCCTCACAGAGCTTGTTCCAGCGTGGTAAAGATCGGAAATAAGGCGCGGAAACCGCTGATCTCGAAGACGTCGCTGACCGCCGGGGTGAGCGCGCAAAGCTTGACGGATCCTCCGACCTCCCTGGCCTTCTTGGCGACCAGCAGGAACACCCGAAGCCCGGCACTGCTGATGTAAGGAACCTGGGACAAATCGAAAACCAAATCCCGCGCCCCCGACTGCAACCAATCGAGCGCCTGCTCTTCGAACGCCCGCGACGCGGCGGCGTCGATGCGCCCGCTCAGAGTGGCCACGAGATATGGCTCGCGATGATGACAAGTGATATCGAGCATCGATCAACCCCCCTATGGTTTTCGTTGCAGCAAGACGACCCGGCAAGAGTCAATCCGTAAAGGTCAGTCGCAGTTCCACCATGCCATCCGCCAACTCGCGCGATCGCACACGATCGGCGAGTCGATGCAGCAGGTAGCCCGCCATTCGCACCACACCCGTATCCTCATCGAGCAACTCTTCATGGCTCGGAGGCTGGGTGGACAGCGGGATGGAATCGCCGCGATACCTGGCGATGACGCTGAAGGTGAATTCGTCGAATACCGTTTCCACTTCGATTTCTCCTTTTCCCTCACCATCCCGGGCCACGAAACCGTGATCGTGCAGGATCTCGAGTGCCTGCCACATCGCGTACTCCGCACGGTGCACGGTATCCGGCCGCGCCCCCCAGGCTCGCCCCTGCTGCTCCAGGAACTCGACCACGTCCTTAAGTTGCGACTCTCCGAGGACGAACACGCGCCGCAAGCGGGTATTCGCCCCGATCCGGAACAGGGCCGAAAGGATCGTCGCCGCGACGACACCGAGCGCGACCCCCGACTGCGTCACCGGAACCAGCGCGTTTGGCAATTCCTCCTGAAAGAAATGCCGCAAAGGTTCGTGGCTGATGCCGAGGATCAACGAGATCCCCACGGTAATGATCTTACGCCCGTCGAGCATGCGCGATGCGATCATCTGCAGGCCCGCCAACAGGGTGAACGCGGACAGAAACACCGCAGCCGCCCCGATCACGGGCACCGGGATCAGAAACCACAAGGCGATCATTTTCGGCAGGAACGCCAAGGAGATCATGATGCCGCCCAACCAGTACGCGATATAGCGGCTGGTGCAGCCCGTGGCCGCCGCCAGCGTGACCGCCCCACCGCTCGAGGTCAGCGGCAGACCATTCACCAGGGCAGCGACGAGGTTGGCTACGCCTTCGGCGCGGATCCCACGGCAAACCTGCGCCATGTCCGGGCGGCGCCATTCGGCGTCGTTGAAGCGCTGGGCCGCCGCGAGGGCTCCGAAACCATGCAGGGAGAAGGCCAGCCCGAGGACGACGAAGGGAGCCACGAGCACTGGGTCGAACCCCCACCCGAAGGCGGGAAGCTTCGGGAGGCTGAAGACGGCAGCCCGCCGCCATTGGTCCAGATCCGCGCTCGCTATGCCATCCAGGGCGATGCTGGCGGCGACTCCGGCGGCCAATCCGACGAAGGCGGAAAACAGGCGCAGATGGCCCCGCGACCAGACGTTGCAGGCGACCATGACCGACAGGCTCAGGACTCCGATCGGGATATCGTGATCGGCGAGCGGTGCCGGCGGATCGACCCCTGCCATCAGCCGGACCCCGTTGTAACCGAGCCCGAGTCCCACCAGGGCGACCGCCACCCCGGCGAGCTCCACCGAAAAGATGCCCCGTAGGCGCCGAAACAATTCGCCGCAAGCGATCTGGGCGGCGCCCAGGGCGGCGATCATGCCGAAGGCCGTCTCCAGGCCACCCGCGATGATCGCCATGTTCAGGGTGACGAAGGAAGTGGAGGTGACTTGCAGCGGACAGAAGTATCCAGCCCCGATTCCGAACCGCCGCGCCGCTTGCAACATCACCCCGAGCCCGGACACCAGCAACGTGGCAGCGGTGAGACGATGGAATTCGGCGATGCCGAGATGCGTCGTGTAGACGAAAAGGGGAGAAATGACCAGATAGACCCCCAGGAAGGACATCTGCTGCAAACCGACGAACAAGGCGACGGCGTGCGGGGGCCTGTCCTCCAGCCCGTAGGCGATCGACTCTGGTTTTCGCATCGCGGCCGTCACTCTGCGAGCGGCAGGAACGGCTCCTCGCTGCCGTCCGTGGTCCACAAGTCTCCGGTTTCGAGGTCGAACCACCAGCCGTGCAGAGCCAGTCTCCTCTCGATCAGTGCCTCGCGAATCCAAGGATAGGACCTGAGATTACGCAGGGAACCGTGGATGGCGGCGCGCTCGACGAGGTAGGGGAAATCCCGGAGGCGTTCCAGGGAAACCTGCCGGACCCCTTCGCCCGGGCGATCCGGTACGTACTGCCAACAGGCATCCAGCGCCATGGACACCCAGTCGGCGAGGAAATCACGCTGGGGGCGTTCGCCGGTGGCCGTGGCGAGGAGAGCCCGGATGCCGCCGCAATGGGCATGGCCCAACACGATGATGTGCCGTACCCCGAGATCACGAACCGCATACTCGATGGCCGCACTCACGCCATTCGGGCCTCGCCCGAGATGGTAAGGAGGAACCAGGTTGGCGACGTTGCGCACCACGAACAAGTCGCCGGGCTCGGCATCCAGGAGCAGCGCCGGATCGACACGCGAGTCGCTACACGCGATCATCAATGCGGTGGGTCGCTGTCCCTCGGATACCAGTTTTTGCATGGTTTCCGGGTGGCGTTCGTAGAAACGCGTGCGAAACCCCCGAATCCCGACGAGGAAGCGTTCCAATTCCACGCCCGATCGGGCGGGCAGCTCTTTGTTGTTGTCGTTGTTGCGAGGATCTTGCACGGCGCCCCCTTGGTATATGAACATGAAACCGTGACTGACTTGGGCCGGACCTCTGCGCGGCGGACCCGACCGCGACGCCGATTCTATCATCACTTCCGACCCTGAGATCCGCCGCAACGTGGAGCCCCCATGAAGCCCACCGATCCCCCAGAACGGCCGCTGACTTTCCAACGAAGCATCGGCGCGGACTTCGATTCCCTGTTCCTGCTGATGGAGGAAATGGAATCGTTCTGCCGGCAATCGCGATTGTCACAAGCCCTCATCCTGCAACTCCAGCTGGTACTGGAGGAACTCGTGACCAATGCGATCAAGTACGGCTATCCCGGCCGCGACACCGGCCAAATCGAGGTCCGGCTCACCATCGATCCCTGCACCGCCCGGCTCCGGATCACCGATGACGGCGCGCCTTTCGATCCACTCGCGGCGACCCCGCCCGATTTCGCTCGCGGTCTGGAGGAAAGAGAAATCGGCGGATTGGGCATCCATCTGATCCGCAAGATGATGGATACCGTCCGCTACGAACGATGCGGTGACAAAAACATCGTCACCGTCTGCAAGAAGCGCTGAGCGAAGGCGATCCCTCTCAGACTTCGGCCTTGCGCCGATGCCCGAGACGCAGTCTCCGTCAGCGTCGTTCCGACTCCGTCCCGCGGTCGAGACGAAGTTCGTACCCACCGCGCAGCAAACCGACCGTCGTCACGATCGCAGCCGCCGTCAAGAACACCGCTGTCGTGCCGCCCAGCAACTGCCCCAGCGTCGGCCACAGCCATTCTCCCAAGCTGGAACTGGCTTCGGGCGCCCCAGCAGCGGCGGTTTCGATACAGGGGACACACTCGGCGCCCCAATCCGCCAAGGCATCCACCAATCCCTGCAAGGCTGGTAGCGTCAGCCCGACGATGATCTGCGCCATGATCACCACCGCAGCGACCCACCAGACCGCGCGGATGGCGAATCCCTTGCGCGGGCTCGTATCCGGGTCCCAACTCGGATCCCGTTCGGTCGGGGCGGGGAACGACTGTTCCGGATTCGACATCCAGCCGACCAGACGGCGCACGAAGCAATCCTCCTTCTCGACCTTGAACTTGAGATAACGGAGATGACTCAGCAACAGCACGGAATGGGACTTGTAGGCGTAATTTTTCGGCGTGAACGAAGCCTTCGGGGTCTCGATCGCATCGGTGTAAGCGTTCAGTTCCGCCGCCACGGGATCGGTATGAGCGAAGACGTTGATCCACTCGAAATCGGATGGGAACACATCCTTGTCCCGGTTGATTGGGACGATGGCTCCCCAAAGGTAGGCGAACTTGTCCAGGGGCGAACCGTAGGTGACGAAGCCGCGCAATTTCGTGAACAAGACCTTCCGGTCGAGTGCCAGGGAATCGTCGGTGATCCACACCGGCCGCGCCGGGCGCATTGCACCCACCGGCCCGGGGTCGCCGAGATGGGTAACCAAATTCGTTCCCTGAATCCGCTTCCAGGTTTCCTGATCCAGGTAATTCGGCAAGGCATGCGCACTTTCCATGAGACCGTTCCAGCCCAGCACCGTCCCGAGACTGTGCGCCAGGAGATACCAGCGGTCGTAATCGGCCTGCCACACATCCACCAGCACCCGGATCATGCGGCGCCGGATCGCCACCCGTGGCGGCTCGCCGACATCGGTGAGGGCGCCTTCCCCCGCCCGCTTACGATCCTGATAGAGCTTCACATCGCCGAGATAGCGATAGAAGACATCGGCCCCCGGCAGTTGTCCGGCATGTAGTCGGCGCAACAGATAGTTCAGCAGGCCGACGCTGCCCATCGCCATGAGAAAGACCACACCCGCGAACCAAAGACGAAACCTGACGAGCCATTCCCGTCGCTCCGCCCGACCCGGCGGAAACCGGGGCAGGTCCATGTATTTCGCGAAACCCGGCAGCGTGGAACGGGAGAAATGCTTGACACCCCACAGTCCCAAGGCCCAGAACCAGAAGCGGACCTGATTCCACAGCGTGATCTTGTCGTCCAGGTCCGCCCACCAGACCTCATGAAGGAAGAACGAGGTGGGTTTCCGCGCGCGGTCCTTCCAAAGGACGTCGATCCGCACCGGCGCCTCGCCTTCGGCGCGCCAAAATTCGTGCTCGGCGGCGAAATGGGCGTCCTGGACTGAGCGCGGATGCACGGAAACCCGCGCCACTCCCGGATCGGCCTGCAAAGCACGGATCAGTTGCAAGGCCTCGCCGGTCAGATGTTCGAAGCGCTTCTGTTCCCCGATCCCATGGACGAGGACGACACCGACGCGTTCGGATTCTTGGTTCTCGGCACCCACACCTCCTCCTCCGGCCCGATCCGGCCCCCGTAGCCTCAGCTAGTTGAAGACCGTTTCCGCGGTATAGCCTTCGGCCTCGAGCATCGTGCGCAAGCGCTGCTGGGCTTCACGCTGGATCTGGCGAACGCGTTCCCGCGTCACGCCCAGGTCCGACGCCACTTCTTCCAGCGTCGCCACCTCGCGCCCCGCGATACCATACCGTCGAACAATGACCTCCCGCTGCCGCGGCGTGAGCCGAGCCAACCATTGCGACATCTTGCCTTCGATCCGTTCGGCGAAAACCGTTTCGACCAAGGTGGAAGCGGCCTCGTCTGGTACCAGGTCGAGCAGGCTCCGGGATGGGTCCGGGCCGACCGGGGCATCCGCCGACAGATCCATTTCATGCAGGCGAAGAAAGCGTTCCACCCGCTCGATCGGCTTGTTGAGATAGCGCGCCAGTTCCTGCGCGGTGGGCGGAGCTTGCCTTTGCGCCATGAGGAGACGATACGTTTTCAGGATCACGTTCATCTCCTTGGCGATATGGATGGGCAGGCGAATGGTTCGCGTCTGGCTCATCAAAGCCCGCTCGATCGTCTGCCGAATCCACCAGGTGGCATAGGTGGAAAAGCGGAAACCACGGTCCGGCTCGAACTTTTCCACGGCATGCATGAGCCCCAGGTTTCCTTCTTCAATCAGATCGAGGTAAGACAAACCCCGGTTCAGATAGCGCCGCGCGATCTTCACCACCAAGCGCAGATTGCTTTCGATCATGCGGCGGCGCGCGTTGGCATCCCCCTCTTGGGCGAGGCGGCCGAGCCGCACTTCTTCCTCGGCGGTGAGTAATTTCGACCTGCGCAATTGCCGCAGGTAGATACGGATCGCGTCCGGCTGGAGTTCCTCGGCATCTCCCCGAAATTGGGCGGGGTAACATTCCCTATCCGTGCCGCTGGATTCGGGATCGAGTCCGCATGGCTGGGGATTCGGGGAATCGAGGTCTGCGACCTCATCGTTGCGATCGGTAGCGCCGAAGAACTCAGTGTCTTCGAAACAAGCTCGGGAAAGCATGGGCTCGGTCCGGATTGATCTTGGGAGCACCCACGGGGCCCTTCGCCGCGCGCGGTGGACGCAGTGGCGGGCTCCGCTCGGAAGATGAATCAAGTATTCCACATGACCCCAACCACGACAAGGGATTTTGCCGGAAAACGCCCACTGCTTGCGCCTGCGCTCCCCCACTCCGCAGCGACGCGAACGAGAAAGCGCCGGTCGACCGGGATCCGGATCGGAAGTGTGAATCCGAACCCTTTGCGACCGCGGCATAAATCATTCGAAATGGGAATGGTTCGTTCGGTACAATCACGGGCCTCTTTCCTGATCGGAGGGTCGCATCCGCGACCGCTGCATGGCAATGAGTCACGAACATATCTATCCCGTCCCACCATCGGTGGCGGCGACCGCCCACGTCTCGGCGGAACGGTACCGGGAAATGTACGCGCGTTCACTCACCGACCCAGAGCGTTTCTGGTCGGAACTCGCGACCGAGTTCGTGTCCTGGACCCGACCCTGGAAGCGGGTGACGGAGTGGGATTTCCGCTCCCCGCACATCGAATGGTTCACCGACGCGACACTGAATGTCAGTTACAACTGTCTGGACCGGCACCTCCCGAGCCGTGGCGAGCAAACGGCGATCCTGTGGGAGGGCGACGAACCCGGTAGCGAGCGGCGGCTGAGCTATCGTGAACTCCATGAATGCGTTTGCCGCTTCGCCAACGCCCTCAAGGAACGCGGTGTGCGCAAGGGAGACCGGGTGTGCATTTACATGCCGATGATTCCGGAAGCGGCGATCGCCATGTTGGCCTGTGCCCGCATCGGTGCCATTCATTCCGTGGTGTTCGGCGGTTTTTCGGCGGAGGCGCTGAAAGATCGGATCCAGGACGCCGACTGCCGCTATGTGATATGTGCGGACGAGGGCCGGCGCGGCGGTAAATCGGTTCCGCTCAAGCGGAACGTCGACACCGCCCTGCAAGATTGTCCGAACGTATGCTGCGTGTTCGTGGTCCGCAACACGGGCGCGAGCATTCCCTGGACCGAAGGGCGCGACCACAGCTATCACGAGGCGGTGGCAGCCGCCGCTGCCGATTGCCCACCCGAGGAAATGGGCGCGGAAGACCCTCTGTTCATCCTCTACACTTCCGGGTCCACGGGAAAACCCAAGGGCGTGGTGCATACCACCGGTGGGTACCTCGTATACGCCGCTGTCACCCACAAGTACGTGTTCGACTATCGCGACGGCGAAGTCTTCTGGTGCACCGCCGACGTCGGCTGGATCACCGGCCACAGTTACGGGGTTTACGGTCCCCTGTGTAACGGGGCGACGACTTTGCTGTTCGAGGGCGTGCCCACGTTTCCCAACCCGGACCGATATTGGCAGGTCGTCGACCGCCACCAAGTGAACATCTTTTACACCGCACCGACCGTGATCCGGACGCTCATGGGGCTGGGCGATCGGTGGCTGGAGAACACCCGTCGCGACAGCCTGCGGATCCTCGGCTCCGTGGGCGAGCCGATCAACCCGGAAGCCTGGGAGTGGTACTACCACGTGGTCGGCAAAGGCCGCTGCCCGGTCGTCGATACTTGGTGGCAAACCGAAACCGGCGGCATCATGATCACGCCTCTGCCGGGCGCGACGCCATTGAAACCGGGTTCGGCCACGTTGCCTTTCTTCGGCGTCAAACCCGCCCTCATGGACGTCGCAGGCAAGCCGATCGAAGGTCCGGGCGAAGGCGTGTTGGTCCTGGCGGCGTCCTGGCCGGGCCAGGCACGCACCCTGTACGGGGACCATCCCCGATTTTTCAGCACCTACTTCGCCACCTATCCCGGCTACTACTTTACCGGGGACGGAGCCAAACGCGACACCGACGGTTACTACTGGATCACCGGTCGGGTGGATGACGTCATCAACGTTTCCGGGCACCGTATGGGCACCGCCGAAATCGAGAGCGCCCTGGTGCTTCACGACCATGTCTCCGAAGCGGCGGTGGTCGGCTATCCGCACGACATCAAGGGCCAGGGCATTTATGCGTTCGTGACCCTCAACGCCGATACCGAACCCAGCGAACAAATCAAGCAGGAACTCATCGAGTTGGTGCGACGGGAAATCGGGCCGATCGCGGTTCCGGACGTGATCCAGTGGGCTCCAGCACTTCCGAAGACGAGGTCGGGTAAAATCATGCGGCGGATCTTACGAAAAATCGCGACGAACGACTTGAGCCAACTGGGTGACACTTCCACGCTGGCAGATCCTTCCGTCGTGGAAGACCTCATCCGCAATCGGGCGCGCTGATCAACGACCGATCCCAGAGTTACCTGACACAGACCATTGCGGAGAAGCACATGAAACTGATCACTGCCATCATCAAACCTTTCAAGCTGGACGATGTCCGCGAAGCCCTCTCCGAAATCGGCGTCAGCGGGCTCACCGTGACTGAAGTCAAGGGCTTCGGGCGGCAGAAAGGCCACACCGAGTTGTACCGCGGGGCCGAGTATGTGGTCGACTTCCTGCCCAAGGTCAAGCTTGAAGTCGCGGTCAGCGAAGCCTTGGTGGATCGGGCCGTGGATGCCATCGTCAAGGCGGCCAACACGGGAAAAATCGGGGACGGCAAGATCTTCATCACCCATCTCGAACAAGCCGTCCGCATCCGCACCGGGGAAACCGGCGACCAAGCACTTTGAGCCCCACCTGCGACCCGTCGCACCAGGCAACGGATCGGGCTTGGGGAAGAAACCGGCTTTCCACCGGCAACATCCTTTCCACCACTACCAGCCATCGAAGCGGCGGAGTCCCCGAATTCCGCCGCGCCCTCTTACCTGTCTGCGTGCAACCTGCCTGCGCGGCGGTCGCGACAGGCAGGCGTAATCGGTAACTTGCACCCGGGCGGCCCGCTGCCAGCATTGGCTCGCCCGGACCGGGTAGCGACAAAAACGGGACTTTTTCCCATATTGCCGGACGAGGACTTACCGTAGCATTGCGCGTCTTCGTCGAAACGATACCCCATGCGAAACATGCGCATCCCAGCGATAGCCGCTTGCGGTTTGACGATCGTGGGTCTGACCCGAGGTCTCGCGGCGACAGAGGACACCAGCGGCCGTCTGGAACTGGACACCCTCAAGATCGTGGCCGATTCCCCGATCGGGGATTCCGGGATCCTCGAATACAAACTCCCTTCCCACGTGCAGTCGGTGGACGCGAAACAACTGGACCAAGCCCAGAGCGTGACCCTGCCCGACTATATGAATCGCTTCTTCGGCAGCGTCAACGTCAACGACGCACAAAACAACCCCTTCCAGCCGGATGTGCAATATCGCGGTTTCACCGCCTCCCCTCTGCTGGGCCTGCCCCAGGGGCTTTCCGTTTACGTCAACGGCATCCGCTTCAACGAGCCTTTCGGCGATACCGTGAACTGGGACTTGATCCCCGAAGGAGCGATCGACCGCATGAGCCTGGAGTCGGGTTCCAACCCGGTGTTCGGCCAGAACACCTTGGGCGGCGCGATCAATGTCCGCACCAAGACCGGCTTCAGCGCGCCGGGCCATCGCACCGAGGTCTTCGGTGGATCCTGGGGGCGCAATTCCGAAGAAGTCGAGTCGGGCTGGAACAACGGCCGCTATGGGTATTATTTTCACTTCCGGAACTTTTACGAAGACGGCTGGCGCGAGTTTTCCCCCACCAGCGTGATGCAATGGTTCTCGACCTTGAGCTGGAAGGATGGGGACCGATCCAACCTCAATGTGAACTTCGCGGCGACGGACAACAACATGGTTGGCAACGGCGCGGTGCCGATCCAGCTCTATCAACAACAACCCAACGCCATTTTCACTTTCCCGGACCAGACCAAGACCAATCTCTTTCTTGCCTCGGCGGACGGCAACCATTGGCTGACCGACGACATCGAACTCTCCGGCAACGCCTTTTTCCGCCAAAACATCATCGACACCTTCAACGGCGACGACTCGGATTACGAGGAATGCGAGGACGATCCGCAATACCTCTGCGACGACGATGGCGAAGGCGAGATCGTGCGGGACATTCGCGGCAACCCGGTACTCTTCAACCCGGCCGTGGAGGGCGCCACCAACAACTTCACGCAGACCAGCCAGCGCAGCTACGGCGGGAGCCTCCAGGCCGCATTCAACCAAAGGCTCCTGGACCGGGCAAACCGTTTCCTCGTCGGCGGCGTCTACAACGAAGGCCATGTCCATTTCGGCTCCGATACCGAACTGGCGCGACTCCTGCCGAATCGCGGCACGGTCGGCAGCGGCATCATCCTCGAGGAACCTCGCGTCCGGCTGGACACGAGTGTGTACAACTATGGGGTCTATGTGAGCGATTCCTTTTCCCTCACCGAGGAACTCACCTTCACTGCCTCCGGCCGCTACAACCTCACCCAGATCCAGATGACCGACAAGTTCGGAACCGAACTCACCGGCGATCACAGTTATGACCGCTTCAACCCTTCGGCCGGCTTGACTTATACCCTACGACCGGAGCTCAACTTTTACGGCAACTACAGCGAATCGAACCGGGCGCCGACGCCCGTGGAACTGAGTTGCGCCGATCCCGATGCCCCCTGCCGGTTGCCCAACGCCTTCCTCTCCGACCCGCCCCTCAAGCAGGTGGTGGCCACCACCGGGGAAATCGGCGCCCGGGGTGATTTCCTCGGGGTACTCGACGGGACGATCCACTGGAACACCACCCTGTTCCACACCGAAAACAGCAACGACATCTTGTTCATCAGCGCCGGTACCCAGCGCGGCGAGGGATATTTCGACAACGTCGGCCAGACCCTGCGCCGCGGCTTCGAACTCGGTGTTCACGGCACATTCGATCGGTACCAACTCGGCCTCAACTACACCCTGCTCGATGCCACTTTCCAGACCCCCTTCCTGGCGGCGAGCCCCAACAACCCGAAAGCCACGGATGGCGTCCTTTTCGTCCGCAAAGGCAGCCGCATTCCCGGACTGCCACAACACATGTTGAAATTCGACGCCAGCGTCACCCTGCTGGAAGGGCTGAGCGCGGGGACCGAGATCATCTATAACAGCGGGCAATACCTGCGCGGCGATGAGGCCAACCTGACCCCGCCGCTCCCGGATTACGCCATCGTCATGCTGCACGGGGAATATCGCTACAACGAGCACTTCGCCCTCTTCGCCCGCGTCAACAACCTGTTCGATACCCAGTACCAGAACTTCGGGCTCTACGGCAATGCCAGCGATGTCCTGGGCGACGCCTATTGGAACAACCGTTTCGTCGGCCCGGGCGCTCCCCGCACCGCGTGGGTCGGTATCAAGCTTGCCCTTTGACGCCACGCCGTCCGAAGGCGCCGGCCCCAGGCCAATCGTTTTCCCCTCGCCTCGCAGCCGGTGATCGGGGCCGGCTCTTTTTTGGCGGGCACGGCTTCCGGTCCGATCCGGCGCGGCTATAATCTTTTTTCTGCTCCCACAGAAGCCCGGCATGATGGACTTCCTGACCCTCACGCTGCCCGATGATTGGCATCTGCATGTCCGCGATGGAGCCGCCTTGGGTGATGTGGTTCCCCACAGCGCGCGGCAGTTCGGGCGCGCCCTCATCATGCCCAATCTGCGCCCCCCCGTGACCACGGTGGCGGCCGCGCTCGATTATCGACGGCGCGTCCTCGATGCGGTTCCCGCGGAACATCGGTTCGAGCCCTTCATGACGCTCTATCTGACCGATGCCACACCCGCCGACGAAGTCCGCCGCGCCGCCGAAGCCCCCGAGGTTCTTGGCTTCAAGCTTTACCCCGCCGGCGCCACCACCCACTCCGAAGCGGGGGTAACCGACCTCGAGCGGATCTATTCCACCGTCGAGACGATGGAGCGGTATGACGTGCCTTTACTGATCCACGGCGAGGTCACCGATCCCGAAATCGATGTCTTCGACCGTGAGTCCTTTTTCATCGAACGCCATCTCACACCGCTGGTACGGCGTTTCCCGGGCTTGCGCGTGGTGCTGGAGCACGTCACCACGAAGGAAGGCGTGGACTTCGTGCGGAGCCACTCCCACAATGTCGCCGCCTCCATCACCGCGCATCATCTTCTGTACAACCGCAACGCGCTATTGGCCGGAGGCATCCGTCCCCATTACTACTGCCTGCCGGTCCTCAAGCGGGAGGCCCATCGGCAGGCATTGGTCGCGGCCGCCACCGGGGGGGATCCCCGCTTCTTCCTGGGCACGGACAGCGCTCCCCACCCCCGGTCCCACAAGGAAAACGCCTGCGGGTGCGCCGGCTGTTACACCGCGCTTTGCGCCCTGGAGCTGTACGCGACCGCCTTCGAACGGGCCGGAGCTCTGCACCGACTGGAGGGATTCGCCAGCCATCATGGCGCCGATTTCTATCGGATCGCTCGCAACCGCGGCACCGTCACTTTGGAAAAGGTCGATTGGACCATTCCGGAGCACCTTCCTTTCGCTGGGGAAGAGCTGATCCCCCTGCTGGCTGGCCAGCCCATTGGCTGGCGACTCCATTCCCGGGCCGACTGAACTTTCCTAGTGGCAGACAGCAAAAAGCCCGCAAGCGCGGGCTTTTTGCTCCAGGGAAAGAGAGTCAGGGGCTTGGTTCCGCCGGTGCGGACTCGGACGGTCGCCCTTCCTTGGCCTTGTGGTCTTTCACCCGATCCTCGATGCCCTGCAGTTCGAACTCCATCTCCAGCCCTTCGCCTCCGCCGAAGTCCTCATCCAAGGGCGGGTTGCCATCGTGGATGAGGTAATTGCGCTGTTGAAAATAGGCGTTCCGGATGAACTCATAGCGATCGACCGCCGCTTCGTCGACGATCTTGGTCGCACTCAACTGATCGGCTCGCACGTCGACCAGTCGGGCGCTACCCGCCCCCCAGGGCACCGCCGCGGGGGTAACGTAATTGATCGGATTGGACGCAGTATCGCCAGCGAAACCGACCACCCCGCGCGGCGTCCCCGGACCGATGATCGGCAGCACCAGATAAGGTCCTGAGGGGATACCCCAGACCGCCAGCGTTTGGTCGAAATCCTCGTAATGTTTGGGCAGGTCGAGATTGACGGCGACATCGATGAACCCCGCCAAGCCCATGGTGGAATTGACGAGAAAGCGCCCCAGATCCTGCCCGGTCTGGATCAATTTGAACTGCAGCAAGTCGTTGGCGATGACGGAGATATCGTCGACGTTGCTGAAGAAATTGGTTACTCCGCGATCGACGAAACTGGGCGTGACTCGTTGATATCCTTTCGCGACCGGTTTCAGGAAATAGTCGTCCACGGTATCGTTGAACGATTGCACGCTCCGATTCCAACCCTCCCAAGGGTCACGGGCATCCCTCCCCACCTCGGCATCCCCATGCGCCTCCGCAGCGGGAACCCCTTGCTTTTTCGCCCTGGGCGCGGAGCAACCCGCCACCCCGAGGGCCACGACCATGACTAGCGCGAATCGACCTGCCGCATTTCGAGAATTTTTCATTTGTTCTTTATACCTTTCTCGGGTTCCACTGGCGTTACGCTATGCCCGCAATTCTAACGCAATCTCGACCCCCGATGCCGAGATCCCCATAGGCACCCGTTACTATAATGGCCGCCGTCCATCGAGTCGAGCAGCGCGCGTGATCCGCATGAAACCAACCCGATCCCCTTTGGCCAAACGCTTTCGCGGCTATCTTCCCGTGGTCGTCGACGTGGAAACTTCCGGTCTCGACCCCAAGGTGAATGCCCTCCTGGAAATCGCCGCCGTATTGTTGGAAATGGATGGTAATGGACACTTGCAACCGGCCGAGACGCTCCATACCCACATCAAACCATTCGCGGGAGCCCGGCTCGACGAATCGTCCCTCCGTTTCAACGGCATCGATCCGTTCCATCCGTTCCGACTCGCCGTGGACGAAGGGGAAGCCTTGCTCCGGATCTTTGCTGCCGTGGAAGATTCCCTCCGGCGCCACGGTTGCAGCCGCGCCATCCTGGTGGGACACAATCCGGCATTCGATATCGCTTTCCTCAACGCGGCGGTCACGCGGGCGAAAATTTCGAAAAACCCGTTTCATTCCTTCACGACTTTCGACACCGCGACGCTCGCCAGCCTCGCCTTCGGGCAAACGGTGCTGGCGCGCGCGGCACGCGCCGCCGGCCTCGGCTGGAACCCTGCCGACGCGCACTCAGCCGCTTACGATGCCAGGCAAACCGCGCGGCTTTTCTGCACCATCGTGAATCGCTGGCAATCCTTGATGGAACAGCACGGTTTGCCCGCTTTCCCGGGCCAATGACTTCAGCGATCTTCGCCCGCCACCGCATCCGCGAGCAGCTTTTGTAGCTCGCCGCTCTCGAACAGCTCCATCATGATGTCGCTGCCACCGATCAACTCGCCGCGAACGAACAACTGCGGAAAGGTCGGCCACTGGGAGAAGACTTTCAGCTGCTCGCGGATCTCGGGCTCCTCGAATACGTTCACGTAGGCGTACTCTACGCCACAGCGCTCGAGAATCTGCACCGCCCGCCCCGAAAAACCACATTGCGGGAAATCGGGTGTACCTTTCATGTACAGGATGATCGGATTTTCTCCCACCTGCCGCTTGATTCGTTCCATTATGTCCACAATGCTACCTCTACACAAAACCTACTGTTTCACTCGGATTGTTGGGGATGGCTGCAGGTTCGTCAAGCCTCGGCCCGTCAGTGGCGCCTGCATTCGCCGAAAACCACCGGACGACCGGACGCCATCCCGTGCGCCGCCGCCAGATACAGCGACTGTATGCGATAGGCCTCGCGCTCCCGCGCGAGGCGCTCCTCGCAAGTTCCCGAACGATATTTCCCGCTCACGTGTTGCAAATAATGCACCATCTCATGCACCCAAATACCGCGCGCTTCGGGCGTATCCGGTTGCTGCAGGCGCTCGTCGAGATAGACGACGCCGTCGTCGTTGTACCACCCCAACGCCTTGCACGGGCGCCCGAGACAGGCGTGTTCGACGAAAAACGCATGCGGCTTGAACTCGACGCGGGGAACCGCGGCCGGCGCGGGATAATCGCTCAAGACGACCGCCCAATTCAACAGCACACTTACCCAACTGCTCATCGCCCAGACCTCCCGAAATAGCCACCCATGCCGCGAATCCGGAGCGCGAACCCGGCAGCAACGAAGCGCTTGTACTGCCGCCTCTTTTCCGTTACCCTTTGAAGCGACGATACCGAAGGCAGTCAGCGCGACTGCCTTTTGTTTTTGGCACCATCCGACGGAAACCCATGACGAGTTCGATCATGCCGACTTATGCCCGGCAACCGGTCACGTTCGCGCGCGGTCAAGGCGCCTGGCTATTTGACAGTCAAGGCAGGCGTTATCTCGACGCCGTGTCCGGCATCGCCGTCTGTAATCTCGGCCATGCCCACCCGGCGGTGCAACGCGCCCTTTGCGAACAGGCAGGCCGCCTGATCCACACCTCGAACCTATACTGTATCGCCGAGCAGGAAACGCTGGCCACTCAGCTCTGCCATTTGAGTGGAATGGACAACGTGTTCTTTTGCAATTCTGGTGCCGAAGCCAACGAGGCCGCGATCAAGATCGCCCGGCGATACGGACACCACCGCCACATCGAGGAACCGAAAATCCTCGTCATGGAAGGGAGTTTCCACGGCCGCACTCTGGCCACCCTCAGTGCGACCGGCAACGCCAAAGTGCAGGATGGGTTCGCGCCGCTGGTGACGGGATTCGTGCGCGTCCCCTACAATGACATCGCCGCGCTCGCCGCGATCCGCGACCCGGCGGTGGTCGCCGTCTTGGTGGAACCGGTACAGGGCGAAGGCGGTGTTCGCATCCCGGCCCCCACTTACCTGCGCGAGCTTCGCATCTTGTGCGAAGAACGAGGTTGGCTGTTGATGCTGGATGAAGTCCAGACCGGCATCGGTCGCACCGGGAAGATGTTTGCGCATCAGTATGCCGGCATCTCCCCCGATGTGATGTCCCTGGCCAAAGCGCTGGGCAACGGGGTTCCGATCGGTGCCTGTCTCGCGCGCGGGGTCGCCGCCGAGATGCTGACGCCCGGCAAGCATGGCTCCACCTTCGGCGGCAACCCGCTGGCCTGTAGCGCCGCCCTGGCGGTACTCGAAACCCTGGAGCGGGAGCACTTGGCGGAACGTGCCGCATACCTCGGCGATCGCCTCCTGCAAGGCTTCCGGGAGAAACTGGCCGGTCACCCGGCGGTCCGCGAAGTGCGCGGACTGGGACTCATAATCGGCATCGAACTCGAACGGCCGTGCGGGGATCTCGTCGCGCGGGCGCTGGCACGCGGGCTTCTCATCAACGTCACGGCCGAGCGGACGGTCCGGTTGCTCCCGCCCCTGATCCTTTCCGATGAGGAAGCCGACACCCTGGTCGACCATTTGAGCGCGATTCTCCTGACCGAACCCGATTCGAATTCCTGACCCTCCGCCTTCAGCCACCGATCCCTAGCATGAAACCGCGTCATTTCGTCACCCTGCGTGATCTAAGCCCCAGTGAATTCCGCGCTTTGATCCACCGAGCCATCGAACTCAAGCACCTGAAAAGCTCCTATGAACCCTTGAAAAACCGGGTCTTAGGGATGGTGTTCGAAAAATCTTCCACGCGTACCCGGGTTTCCTTCGAGGTCGGCATGGCTCAATTCGGTGGCAGTTCCATCTTTCTGTCGCCGCGTGACACCCAATTGGGACGGGGGGAACCCATCGAAGATTCGGCGCGGGTGCTGTCACGCATGGTCGATTGCATCATGCTCCGTACCCATGCCCACCGTACCGTGGAGATTTTCGCCGAATATTCCCGCGTGCCGGTGATCAACGGCCTGACGGACCGGTTCCATCCCTGCCAACTGCTCGCCGACATGCAGACCTATTTCGAACATCGAGGCGACATTGCCGGTCGGGTCGTCGCTTGGGTCGGTGACGGCAACAACATGTGCCAGACTTACATCCATGCCGCGGAAATGCTGGATTTCCACTTGCGCATCGCCTGCCCTGCGGGTTACGAACCGGAAGCGGGGTTGGTGGCAGACGCGGGCGATCACGTGAGCCTCGAGCGGGACGCGAGGCGCGCCGTCGCCGGAGCCGATCTCGTCGTCACCGACGTCTGGGCCAGCATGGGACAGGAAAGCGAACGGGCCGACCGGCTCCGCGCCTTCCGCAATTACCAGGTCGACAGCGAACTGATGAGCCAAGCCAAGCCGGATGCCTTATTCATGCATTGTCTACCCGCCCACCGGGGGGAAGAAGTGACTACGGAGGTCTTGGAGGGAAACCAGAGCGTGGTATGGGACGAAGCCGAAAACCGCCTGCACGCGCAGAAGGCGCTGCTGGAGTTTCTCCTGACGGATTGCAGCCGTTGAGAACACCACCGTCATTCGCCGCAGCGCCGGGAATCAACCAAGACCGTTTTGTTGCTACCATAAAAAGGACTTTTTACGAAACCAGGATCGCAGTGAAAAAAACGGTATCGTGCCTACTCGCCATTCTTGCCGCTGAGGTCCTCGGGGTGTCCGGGGTCGCTGCCTTCGAGACCCATGGTACGGCAGTGCAGCCCGCCGCAGGAACGGTGCCGCCGCTCAGGCTGGCGCTCGGCCCGAACGAAAGCGGCCAGCCTTCCTCGCGGAGCCGCAGCAACCCGCAGGTGGTGCTGCTTCGGGACTTCAATGAGTTGAAGCAGAAGAACAACGAACTCCGGCAAAAGCTGGCTGAGTTGTCCGAAAATCACAAGGCGTTGGAGGGCGAGCTCGCCTCCCTCCGTGCCGCCAAGGAGGCGGCCGAGCGTACGGCGCAGCAGGCGAGCGCGGAAAAAGAGCGCCTCAGCGCCGAACTCGCGGCGATTCGCCAAGTCTCCGCCAATGCTCTCCAGATCGAAGCGGAACGGGACCAGTTACGCAAGAGCGTCATCAACCTCGAGCGTGAACTCGAAGCCAAGCGTCTCCAAAATCAGGCCTTGCTGGACGACCAACGGCAACGCTGGTTCCTGATCGGGGCAGGCGTGTTGTTCGGGGGGATCCTGCTCGGCCTGTTCTTTCCCCAGATCCATTGGCGCAAGCGTAACCGCTGGGATTCGTTTTGATCCGATCACGGCCCGCTTCGACGCGATACCCCAAAGCATAAGGAAACGGAACGACACCATGACTTCGCCCCCAGATCCCCGCACCCATTCTTCCCCGGTCGTCGACGGCATGGAACGCGCACCCAGTCGAGCCATGCTGCATGCCGTGGGTTTTACCGATGCCGATTTCACCAAGCCGCAGATCGGTATCGCATCGACCTGGGCCATGGTAACCCCGTGCAATATGCACATCGACGAACTCGCCCGGCATGCCGCCCGTGGCGTGGACGGCAACGGCGGCAAGGCGGTCATCTTCAATACCATCACCGTCTCCGACGGCATTTCCATGGGCACCGAAGGGATGAAGTATTCCCTGGTTTCCCGCGAGGTCATCGCCGACTCCATCGAAACCGTGGTCGGCTGCCAGGGGTATGACGGTGTCCTCGCCATCGGCGGTTGCGACAAGAACATGCCGGGTTGCCTGATCGCCTTGGCGCGCCTCGACCGCCCGGCGATTTTCGTCTATGGCGGCACCATCCTGCCGGGATGTCTCGGCGAGCAGAAGCTCGACATCGTCTCGGTCTTCGAGGCGGTGGGAGCACGCGCCAATCAACGGATCGACGACCGGGAGCTCAAAGCCATCGAGGAGCACGCGATTCCCGGTCCGGGGTCGTGCGGCGGTATGTATACCGCCAACACCATGGCCTCGGCGATCGAAGCCTTAGGGATGAGCCTGCCGGGAAGTTCCGCCCAGGCGGCGGTATCGGCGGACAAGAGACGCGATTGTGAGCGCGCCGGCGCCCAAGTGGTCAGGCTCCTGGAGCTCGGGATTCGGCCGCGCGACATTCTGACCCGGAAGGCGTTCGAGAACGCCATCGCGGTGGTGATCGCCCTGGGGGGGTCGACCAACGCCGTGCTCCATCTCCTGGCCATCGCCAAGGCTTGCGAGATCGATCTCAGCCTCGACGACTTCACCCGCATCGGCCGTCGCGTCCCCGTGTTGGCGGACCTGCGTCCGAGCGGACGCTACCACATGGCGGCGCTGATCGAGATTGGCGGCATTCTGCCCTTGCTGCGCATGCTCTTGGAGGCCGGACTGTTCCATGGCGACTGCCTGACCGTGACCGGCAAGACCTGGGCCGAGAATCTCGCCGAAGTCGCACTCTACCCGCCGGACCAAGACATCGTCCGCCCCCTGGGTGATCCGATCAAGAAGGACAGTCATATCGTCATCCTGCGCGGCAACCTCGCCCCGGAGGGTGCGGTCGCCAAGATCACCGGCAAGGAGGGGCTGCGCTTTTCCGGGCGGGCGCGGGTGTTCGATTGTGAGGAACAGGCCCTGCATGCCATCCTCGATGGAACGGTGCAGCGGGGAGAAGTGATCGTCATCCGTTACGAAGGACCCAAAGGCGGGCCCGGTATGCGGGAAATGCTCTCGCCCACTTCGGCGGTCATGGGCAAGGGCTTGGGCAAGGAAGTGGCCCTCATCACCGACGGCCGTTTCTCGGGCGGCACGCACGGCTTCGTGGTCGGCCACATCACGCCCGAGGCTTATACGGGAGGGCCACTGGCGATCGTCCGGGATGGCGATCGCATCACCATCGACGCCGAGACCCAAGAGTTGACGCTGCATCTCGATGCGGCCGAGATCGAACGCCGGCATGCGGCTTGGTCGCAACCACCGGCACGTTATACCCGCGGTGTCCTGGCGAAGTATGCGAAGCTGGTCAGTTCTGCATCGGAAGGAGCCGTCACCGACCACAACCTGGGACTCTGATTGCCATGGCCCGGACCGTCCCCGACATCCGCGAGATGATCCGGTCCCTCATCGCCCGGCCTTCGGTCAGTTCCCTCGATCCCCGCTTCGATCAGTCCAACCGGGGCGTCATCGAGCTTCTCGCGGACTGGTTGGACACGCTCGGCTTTGAGGTCGAAATCCGATCCACCGACGGCGCCAAAGCCAATTTGGTCGCTGCGATCGGTCCCCGCGAAAAGGGCGATGGGCTCGTCTTCGCTGGCCATACCGACACCGTCCCTTGCGATCCGGACGGTTGGCACAGCAATCCTTTCGAGGCCGTGGAACGTGACGGACGCATCTATGGGCTCGGCAGCGCCGACATGAAATCGTTCCTTGCGCTGGCGCTCGCGGCAGTCCGCTCTTATGACCCAAAGTCGTTCCGGCAACCTTTGCTGATCGTCGCCACCGCCGATGAGGAAAGTTCCATGGCCGGAGCCAAGTCCCTTCTCCCGGAAGACTTACACCCTGCCCGTCGCTGCGTGATCGGCGAGCCGACCGGCCTGCGGCCGGTGCGCGCGCACAAGGGCGTGATGATGGAGCGAATCCGAGTCCGCGGAAGATCCGGGCATGCCAGCGACCCCTCGCTCGGCGCCAATGCCATCGAAGCCATGCATGCGATCCTGTCCGAGTTGCTCCGGCTGCGCAACGAATTGCAGGACAAATACCGTAACCCGGCCTTCGCCGTGCCGTTTCCGACCTTGAACTTCGGAGCGATTCACGGCGGCGACAACCCGAACCGGATTTGCGGACAGTGTGAGCTGAGCATCGACATCCGGCTTCTGCCGGGGATGCAGATCGATGACCTCCGTGAACTCCTGCGCACGAGACTCGGGCCTGTGCTGCGGCCGAACGCCGGCTTCGCGCTGGCGATCGAAAGTCTGTTCGACGGCGTGCCTGCCTTCGCCACGGCTGCCGATGCCGAACTCGTCTGCTGCTGCGAGCATTTGACCGGCAGCAAGGCCGGCGCCGTATCGTTCGGTACCGAAGCCCCGTTCTTCTCGCGTCTCGGTCTCGAAACCGTGATCCTCGGCGCGGGGCACATCGAGCAGGCCCATCAACCCGACGAATTCCTGCCGGTGGCTCACATCGAGCCGGCGACGCGCATCCTGCGCGGGCTGATCGAGCGTTACTGCCTCACCCCGCATCCGGTTTGAAGGCGAACCATGTGATCGCAGGCATCGACCCGGCGGCTTTCGTACACTGGCTCCGCGGGACTTCGCCTTACATCCACGCCCATCGCGGCCGAACCTTCGTGGTCGGCTTCGGCGGTGAAGCTCTGACCGATGGCCGCTTTGCCCATCTCGTCCATGACTTCGCCCTGCTGCATGGTTTGGGAGTCAAACTGGTTCTCGTCCACGGCACCCGACCCCAGGTAGAGCAAAGGCTGAAGCTTCGTCAGGCGGATCTCCGCTATCACCAGGGACTCCGCATCACCGACGCGACCGCTTTGGAGTGCGTCCAAGAGGCCGCCGGCACCGTGCGTGTGGAAATTGAGGCCCTCCTTTCCATGGGTTTGGCGAACTCCCCCATGGCCGGCGCGCGCATCCGCGTGGCGTCCGGCAATTTCGTCACTGCCCGCCCATTGGGAATCCGGGATGGTGTCGACTTCGGCTACACCGGCGAAGTGCGGCGCATCGACAAAGAAGCGATCCAGCGACTGTTGGCCGAAGGCAACGTCGTCCTGCTCTCGCCGCTTGGTTACTCACCGACGGGCGAGGTCTTCAATCTGAGCGCGGAGGAAGTGGCCACCGCCGTCGCCGCCAGTCTGCGCGCGGACAAGCTGCTGCTACTCATGGAGCAAGCTTGCATGCTGCGCTCCGAGAAGTTGATCCAGCACATCACGCTCCGCGAAGCGGAACAACTCCTCGCCGACCCGACCGCATTGGAAGCGACAGTCGCCGTCCATCTCCGCGCGGCGGTGAAAGCCTGCCAGTCGGGCGTGGCACGGGTGCATCTCCTCGACCGTCACATCGACGGTGCGATCTTGCTGGAACTTTTCACCCGCGACGGTATCGGGACCTTGGTCAGTGCCAGCCCGTTCGAGGAGCTTCGGCAAGCCCATAGCACCGACATCGTCGGCATCCTCGAACTCATCCATCCCTTGGAACAGAGCGGCGCCCTCGTGCGCCGTCCGCGCGAACGCTTGGAGACGGAGATCGAAGATTACGTGGTCATCGAGCGAGACGGCCTGATCATTGGCTGCGCGGCCTTGCACGAGTACCCGGAAGAGGATATGGGCGAGATCGCCTGCCTTGCGCTCCATCCCGAGTATCGCGGTGAACAGCGAGGCGAGCGCTTGCTGGACTACCTCACCCAGCGTGCCCGGCGCCATGGTCTGAAGCGCATTTTCGCCCTAACTACCCAAGCGGTTCACTGGTTCCGCGAGCGGGGCTTCGAAATCGGTCGTCGTGACGATTTGCCTGCCGAGCGACGCAAAACTTATGATCCCACGCGCAATTCGAGAGTCATGATCAAGACCTTGACCGACCGTGACAGTACTCCAATCCGATGAGCGCGTGCCCGCAAGCCCAAACCGCCAGAGCGGAATCCGCATGAGCGCGAACGCCATGGACCACCCGGAAAAACTTCGCATCCTCCACCTCACCGACTCCCACCTCCTTCCGGAGCCGGGGCGAACCTTCCTCGGCATGGATACGGAACTCTCCTTACGCTCCGTGATCCAGCTCGTCAACGGCGGCGGACGTTCCTTCGATTTCGTGCTCTTCACCGGGGATCTCGCCCAAGAGGCGAACGAGCGAAGTTACCAACGCGTCGCCGCCGCCTGTGCCGAACTCCCACTTCCCTGCTATTGCCTGCCTGGGAACCACGACGATGCCCATCTGATGCGCGAGTTTCTCCCTCAGCAATCCTTGCGCTGGGAACCTTGGCTGCGAACCGGAGCCTGGCTCATCGTCTGCTTGGACAGTACCGTCCCCGGCTCGCCGGCGGGCACCCTGGCCCCGGAGGAGCTTCTGTTCCTGGATGGAGTCCTACAAGATCATCCCGATTGCCCTACCCTGATCGCCTTGCATCATCATCCCATCCCCTGCGGCAGCCTATGGATGGATAGCATGATGCTCACCAACGCCGACGATCTCTTTCGGGTGCTGGAGCGCCATCCGCAGGTGCGCCTGGTGTTGCACGGTCACGCACACCAAGTGGTCGATATACAGCGGGAGCGGATCCGTGTGTTGGGGTCGCCCTCCACCTGTTTTCAGTTCACACCGTACAGCTGGACCTTCTCGCTCGACCCGTCGCCGCCGGGTTACCGATGGATCGAGGTCGATTCCGCCGGCTCGATCGCCACCGGAATTTGCAGGTTGCCCCAGCCATGCACGGGTCTCGACCTGTCTTCGACCGGTTACTGACGACCGGTCGGCTATTCTAAGGAAGGGGATGGGGATGGAGATGGCGGCTCAGTTCCCCGAGCGCTTGGCGATATACCTCACGTTTGAAATAGACCACATCACGCAGCGGATACCAGTAATCGACCCAGCGCCAGCGATCGAATTCCGGTCGCTCGGAGCGATCCAGGCGGATCTGGACTTCCTGCCCCGTCAGACGCAGGACGTACCAGATCTGTTTTTGACCTATACACAGGGGAAGGGAGCCACGGCGGATGTAGCGCTCGGGGAGTTGATAGCGGAGCCAGTCTTTGGTACGGGCGATCACCTCGACATCTTGCTGTTCGAGACCGACTTCTTCATAGAGCTCCCGAAACATGGCGGCATCGGGATCCTCGTTCCTCCGGATCCCCCCTTGCGGAAACTGCCAGGAATGCATACCCGCCCGCCGCGCCCAGAATACGCGCCTTTGCTCATTGCACAAGATGATGCCGACATTGAGGCGATATCCTTCGGCATCGATCAGATCTTGCGTCGATCCGCTCATCGTCTTCAACTGGTATACTGTTCCCATCGTCCCGATTCATCATCAAAGCAGTGGACCGCGAGAATTTCAGCGAGCCTGTCTGCCCACGCATGGGCGGTTCAGCTGTCGCCACGAGAAGACACCGATGGGAAATTCCGTCATGGTCCGGACTGTAAAGGAAACCCATGGCTCTGGCAATATTCGACCTCGACAATACTCTCCTGGCCGGGGACAGCGACTACCTGTGGGGGCAGTTCTTGGTCGACAACGGGATCGTCGACCGCGCCCATTACCAGGCTGCGAACCTACGCTTCTACGAGGATTACAAGAACGGTCGCCTGGACATCGCCGCATTCCTGCATTTCGCTCTGCGCCCTCTGGCGGAGCATGAACCCGAAAGGCTATTCTGCTGGCGGGAGCGGTTCGTCGACGAAAAGATCCGTCCCCTGGTCCAGCTGGCCGCGCGGGACCTGGTCGAACGCCACCGTGTCGCAGGACACACTCTATTGGTGATCACCGCCACGAACCGCTTCGTGACCGAACCCATCGTCCGGCTGTTCGGGATCGAGCACCTCATCGCGACCGAGCCGGAGTTCGTGGACGGGAGGTTCACCGGCCGCTTCACCGGGGTTCCTTCCTTTCACGAAGGCAAGGTGGAGCGGCTCGTAAGTTGGCTCGAACGACGCGGCCAGGATTTGGCCGATAGCTGGTTCTACAGCGACTCCCACAATGACATTCCTTTGCTTTCGCGGGTGACCCATCCGGTGGCGGTGGACCCCGACGACGCCCTACGGCGGACGGCCGAAGGACGGGGCTGGCCGATCATCAGCCTGAGAGCCAATGGAGCTCGCGTGAGCGTGTCTTAGCCTTTGCGGATGAGAAAGACAAGCACCCCGGACTCTTCCGCGTGCTGCAACAGCTCGTGCCCGGCCTGCTCCAGGTAGACGCCGAAGTCGAGCACGGAAGCCGGGTCGGTCGCCCGAACCCGCACCACCTGGCCGGCGCTCATGACCTGGAGCGTCTTCTTCAGTCGCAACAGGGGCAATGGGCACATCAAGCCACTGGTATCCAATTCGTGATCGAATGACATGAGCCTGCGTTGGTTTCGCCATTCCCAGGCCGCATTCTAGCAAAAGCCGGGGACCATGGATTACCTGCCGATTTTCCTCAAGGTACGCGATTTGCCCTGCCTACTGGTGGGCGGCGGCGGCGTCGGCGAGCGTAAACTGGACCTTCTCCTGCAAGCCGGAGCACGCGTCACCGTGCTCGCCACGGAAATCAATCCTCCCATCCGGGCGCACGCCGATGCCGGGCGCATCGAACTCCGCATCAAGTCGTTCGAACCCGGTGATGTGCGCGGTTTCGGACTGGTCATCGCGGCAACCAATCGACATTCGGTCAACCTGGCGATCGCCGAAGCGGCGCGCGCTTCCAAGGTCCCGGTCAATGTAGTCGACCGCCCCGACCTCTGCGACTTTATTTTCCCAGCCATCGTCGACCGTTCGCCGCTCCTGGTGGCGATATCTTCGGGTGGGGCTTCCCCCGTCCTGACCCGCTTGTTGCGTAGCCAGATCGAAGGATGGATTCCGGCCCGCCTCGGGCTCCTGGCCCAACTCGCCGCTCGCCTGCGGGAACGGGTCAAACGGGCGCTCCCGAACGGGCGTAGGCGACGGCATTTTTGGGAACGGATCCTCCAGGGTGCGGTCAAGGACCTGGCCTTGGCCGGTCGCATTTCCGAGGCCGAGACCCTGATCGAAAGCGAAATCCTGCGGGAAAGCGAAACTCCTTCCGGAGTCGGTTCGGTGGCCTTGGTGGGAGCCGGTCCGGGCGATCCGGATCTTCTCACCTTGCGGGCACTGCGGTTACTCCAGGAAGCCGACGTGGTGGTCTACGACCGCCTGGTGTCCCCGGAAGTGCTGGCGTTGGTGCGACGCGACGCAAAACGCATTTACGCGGGAAAAGAGCGCAACCAGCACACACTCCCCCAAGAGAGAATCAACGAACTCCTCATCCGCCTTGCCCTCCTGGGCCAGCGGGTGATCCGGCTCAAAGGCGGTGACCCGTTCATCTTCGGTCGCGGCGGGGAGGAGATCGAAACCCTCATGGAGCACGGGATCCCATTTCAGGTCGTGCCGGGAATCACGGCGGCCTCCGGTTGCGCAGCCTATGCCGGGATTCCCCTGACCCATCGCGACTATGCCCACTCCTGCGTGTTCGTCGCGGGTCATCTCAAGGACGGTACCGTCCGGGGTCTCGACTGGCAACGACTGGTATCCCCGGATCAGACGGTGGTGGTTTACATGGGACTCCAGGGCGTCGGCCAAATCTGCGCCGAACTCATCCGCCACGGTGCCGCGCCGACTACTCCCGCGGCCCTGATCCAGCAGGGAACGACCGCCAATCAGCGGGTGCTGGTGGCGGATTTACAAACTCTGCCCGAGAAGGTAGTCGCCTCCGACGTCAAGGCACCGACCTTGATCATCATCGGCAAGGTCGTCGAGCTGCGGAAGAAACTGGCCTGGTATCACGGCCAAGCCGAGCCCTCCGATCCCACCAAAGACCGTCCCGGAATCCCCTGAAGCCCCCCGGCTTTCGGATCAGCGCGGCGATGGATCCGCTTCCCCGGTATCGCTCCCCAGTGGATTCTCGTCCTCGGCCGACTCGCCGGGAATGGCATGTTTGCCCGTGATCCAATCCCCCAAGTCGATCAGACGACAGCGTTCGCTGCAGAATGGCCGGAGCTTCTGCGTTTCCACCCAGGGCACCGGCTTGCCGCACCGGGGGCAGCGCACCAATCGATAGACCCGCGTCATGACCGATCAAAGCACACAGGTGGTAAGCAAGAAAGGAATGTCTTCGCTGCACTGCACCGGACGTTCGTCGCTCCGCCCCTCCAGGAACCGCACCGTGAATCGGTGTTTGCCGCCACTGATCTCCGCGAAATAGGGCAACTCGATCGGGACGGCGACCCGCAGCAGCAGGAAAGGGATGCCGTGATCGAGCGCCTTCTGGTAGAAACCGGCACGGGCCGTTTCCCACACTCCCACGCTGCTGTCCCGGATTAGACCGAGAATCATGGCAATCCCGTCCTGCACCGGCCGAAAGCATTCGAACCATTCGGTCAGTTCTTGTCGCCGCCGTGCCGCATCCCGTCCGAGCCAAAAGTGGAACCCAGGCAGGTCGAAGGAACAGGTCCCGCCGGGGATGGCGCTGCGCTGCGTGACGGTCTTGAAGAGCTCGTTTTCCATGACCTGAAAGCCGATCTTGCCGGTGCTGGCATAGAGACTGTTTCCCACCGCTTCGAGCTGGCCGAGAACCTCCCGCAGGCGATCCTGGTCGATGTGTTGGTTCCCCAGCATTCTGCTCAGGGAGCCGGTGATCCTTTCCAGCTCTTTCAGCATCTCCGACTTGATATCGTTGCGGCTGAGCAAGGCCACGATCTCGATCAGCGTCGCCACCGCCGAGCGGCTGCCCCAAACCGAATCGTCCTGGAGAAAATGTCGTCCCTGCCGAAATAGATGCTCGAGCCGCAGGAACAGGCGCATCCGCTCGCTCAACGGAAATTCGTAAACGATTTGATTCTTCAATCTTGGGAAACCGATGAAAGGAATGACGAAGCTGGCGGGGCAGCAACTTCTGCGCCAGCGTGATCTTCAGACCGGGTTTCGGACTCACGCCATTGTCGACTTTGGCCGGGATTAGTCAAGCCGGCAGCGAGAGCCCGATACTTTTGATCCAAAGCCTCGACGGCGCGCACGAGAGCATCCAGGGTGCCGGCATTCACGACGAGGTCGTCGGCTTTTGCCAAACGCTCGGCACGCGACACCTGCGTCGCGATGATCGCCCGTACCTCGGCTTCACTCAACCCACTCCGCCGCATCACGCGCTCGATCTGGAGTGTTTCCGGGCAGTCGACCACGAGGACGCGATCGACCAGATCGAGCCGCCCGCTCTCGAGCAACAGCGGGATGGACAACAGGCAGTACGGAGCGACCGTCCCTTGCAGCCAATGCTCTAGCGCGGAGTATACCTTCGGGTGAACGATCGCTTCCAGACGATGACGCGCTTCCGGATCGGTGAATACCAACCGCCGCAAGGCAGCGCGATCCAATGTCCCATCCGCAGTGAGCAGTCCGGTACCGAAAGCATGCATGATCTCGCCGAACGCCGGCTGGCCCGGTTCCGTCAGGCGACGGGCGACTTCGTCCGCATCGAATACCGGGACCCCGCGTTCGGCGAACAAGCGGGCCACCGTCGTCTTGCCGGCGCCGATCCCCCCCGTCAAGCCCACGCGCAGCATCATCCCCTCACGTTCCCCATCCAGCCCAGTGGCGATAAGCGGTCAGGATCGCTTCCCCCCACAACAAGGCGATCCAGCCGGCCAGCGCCAAGTAAGGACCGAAGGGAATCTGGGTGCGCAGGTCCCATCCCCGGACCACGAGCACCAAGGAACCGATCACCGCCCCGGACAGCGAGGAGAAGAGGATGATCAACGGCAGTACCGGCCACCCCAACCAGGCGCCCAGCATGGCGAGAAGTTTGAAGTCTCCGTGACCCATGCCCTCCCGACCGGTCAAGTACAGGAACAGGCGATGCACGCTCCAGAGTCCGAGATAACCCGCGACTGCCCCGTACAAGGCGGACTCCAGGCTACAGAACAAGCCCTGGGCATTGACCAAAAGGCCAAGCCAGAGCACCGGCAAGGTGATGTCGTCCGGCAACAGGAAATGCTCCCAATCGATGCCAGCGAGCGCGATCAGGGCGGCAGTCAGAAACCAGCCCCAGAGACTCTGCCACGACGGTCCAAAACGCCAGGCAACCAGGGCGAAGGTCAGACCGGTGAGCAATTCCACCAGCGGATAGCGAAGTGCGATCGGCTGGCGGCAATCGGCGCAACGCCCGCGCAGGAGAGCGTAGCTCAGCACGGGAATGTTCCGCCAGAAACGGATCGGCGCATCGCAATGGGGACAGCGCGATCCCGGGGTCCATAAGTCATAGCGCGCCTCCGCATCGGCTTCCTCGGGGGGCAGTTCCAGGAGCTGCTGGCATTCCCGCTGCCACGCCCTCCGCATCATCAAAGGCAAGCGGTGGACGACCACGTTCAGAAAACTGCCGACGATCATGCCCAAAACCGCCGCGACGCCCACCAGCACGGGTGGATGCAGCGACAGCAGATCGATCAGTGTATCCATCTCAGATCACCGAGCCGAGCCTGAAAATGGGAAGATACATCGCCACCACCAATCCACCTACCAAAACCCCCAATACCACCATGATCATCGGTTCGAGCAGGCTGCTCAGGGAATCCACGGCGTTGTCCACCTCCTCTTCATAGAAATCGGCCACTTTCCCCAACATGGTATCCAAGACCCCGGATTCCTCGCCGATCGCCACCATTTGCACGACCATGCTGGGAAACAGTTCGACCTGCCGCATGGCAGCCTGCAACTGCTGCCCGGTCGCCACTTCGTCCCGCATCTGCAGGACCGCGGTGGCGTAAAGGCTGTTCCCCGTCGCCCCGGCCACCGACTGCATGGCCTCCACCAGAGGCACGCCGGCCGCAGACATCGTCGCCAGGGTGCGGGCGAACCGTGCTACCGCCGACTTGTGGAGGATGAGGCCGATCACCGGCAGCGCCAGCAGCCACCGATCCACCCAGTAGCGGAACGTGGGCGAACGTTGCCGAAGCTTGGCGAAACCGAAGCCGGCCAAGCCCAACCCTCCCATGATCACGAACCACCAGTCCTGGACCCCATGGGAAAGCCGGATGACCCAGCGGGTGAACACCGGCAAATCGGCGCCGAAACTCTTGAATAGCTCTTCGAAGGTCGGTACGACGAAAATCAACAGGATCGCGGTGACGATCACCGCCACGGCGACGATCGCGGTTGGATAGGTCAAGGCCTTGCGGATCTTGCCCTTGAGCGATTCGCTTTTCTCCTTGTAATCGGCAATCTTGCGCAATAAGGTCTCCAGGACGCCGGCCTGCTCACCGGCGCGGACCAAATTGCAGAACAGCTCATCAAATTGTACAGGGTGTTTGGCCAGGGCATCCGCCAACGGACTCCCCGCCGCCACGTCCGAGCGGATTTCCAACAACAACGCTTGCATCGCCGGATTATCATGGCTGCTGCCGACGATGTCGAATGCCTGCACCAGCGGCACGCCGGCCGCGAGCATGGTAGCCAATTGGCGACTGAATACGGCGATTTCCTTGGTCGAGATTTTGTTGGAACTGCGGAACCACGTTTTCGGCTTCTTGCGGATCCTGACCACCCGGATCCCCTGCCGCCGCAACTCGGCGCGTGCGGTGATCTCCGAGCGTGCGACGATCTCTCCGCGGGTGCGCCCGCCGTTTCGGTCCAGCCCTTCCCACAGGAATGTTACCCCGCTTCGATCCACCATCCGCTCAGTCTCGGGTCACCCGCTCGATTTCCTCGAGGCTGGTGACCCCGGCCTTGACCTTGCGCAGGCCCGATTCCCGCAGATCGGCCACGCCCTCGGCGCGGGCCTGTTCGCTCAAGGCGATGACGTTACCGCCCTCGAGGATGATCCGATTGATTTCCTCGGAAATGGGCATGACCTGGAAGATCCCGATCCGCCCCTTGTATCCCTTCACGCAGCGATCACATCCTGCCGGCCCGAAAAGCGTGAACTGGCCGATGTCCTCTTCGCGGAAACCGGCATTCAAAAGGACCTCCGGCGGGACTTTTTGCTCGCGCCGGCAGTGGGGGCAGAGACGTCGCGCCAAACGCTGGGCCATGATCAACAGCACGGAAGAAGCGACGTTGAAGGCGGGGACGCCCATTTGCATCAAACGGTTCAGCGTTTGCGGCGCGTCGTTGGTATGCACGGTGGAAAGCACCAGGTGTCCCGTCTGCGCCGCTTTGATCGCGATTTCCGCGGTTTCGAGGTCACGGATCTCGCCCACCATGATGACGTCGGGATCCTGGCGCAGAAAGGCCCGGAGCGCCTCGGCGAAGGTAAGCCCGGTCTTGGAATTGACGTTGACCTGATTGATGCCGGCCACGGCGATCTCGACCGGATCCTCGACCGTCGAAATGTTACGCTCCACACCGTTGAGCAAATGAAGTCCGGCGTAAAGGGTCACCGTTTTGCCGCTGCCTGTGGGACCGGTCACCAGGACCATGCCGTAGGGCTTGGCGAGCGCTTCGAGGAAATGTTGTTTCTGTTGCGCGTCGAAGCCCAACGATTCGATCCCGATCTGGGACGAGGAAGAATCCAGGATGCGCAACACGATTTTCTCTCCGAACAAGGTCGGACAGGTATTGACGCGAAAATCGATGGACCGTGACGCGGAAAGCTTCATCTTGATGCGTCCGTCCTGGGGAACGCGACGCTCGGCGATATCCATGCGCGACATCACCTTGATACGGGCGCAGATCCGGGCGGCAAGCGTGGAAGGAGGCGCCGCGACCTCGTGCAAGATCCCGTCGTGGCGGAAGCGGATGCGCATGAACTTTTCATAGGGTTCGATATGGATGTCGGAGGCATCCTTGCGCACGGCATCGAACAGCAGCTTGTTGACGAAACGCACCACCGGGGCGTCCTCCACTTCGGAGGTCTCTTCCGTGCCCAAGGTCGTCTCTTCGTCGACCGGCAAGATCTGGAGATTGTCCAGGTTCTCGTCGAGCAACTGTTTCAGACTGGTATCGGCCGCTTCCAGGGCAAGATCGATACAACGGGACAGTTTCTCTTCTTCGACGAGCACACACTCGGTCATCAACCGAGTCTGGAACGCGATCTCGTTCAGGCCTTGAAAATTGGTGGGATCGGAAAGCGCGACGAAAAGGTGATTGCCCCGCTTCCGCAGCGGCAGGATGTGATGCCTGCGAATCAGGTTCTCGCTGACCAGACCGATTGGGGCGCTGTCGAGCGCGAATGCATCCAGGTCGAACAACGGCAGGCCGAACTCCTGAAAGGCGACTCGCGCGATCGCGGCGCCATCGAGCACCTTGTTCGCGACCAGGTGAGTGACGAACGGCACCCTGCGCCGGCGGGATTCCTCGAAGTAGATACCGGCATCTTCTTCGGAGAGGAGGCCCTCCCGCACCAGGCTCTTGGCGAGTCCACTCAAATGCTGCAGAGTCGGGTTCAACGCCATCGCACATCACTCCAGAGCATCCTGGAATGCTTCGGATGCGTCCCGCAAGCCATGCTTCGTGCCACTCCCATGGAGGCGGCAAGCCCTCACAAGCCTTGGATGCGTTCCCGTTGCGTGGCGAGGGAGGAGATTTTCGCCCGCAGGTCGGCGAGCCGCGCCTTCTCCTTTTCCACCACATCCGGGGGGGCCTTGTGAAGAAAAGCGTCGTCCGCGAGCTTGCCTTCGATGCGCGGCAATTCCTTGGCGAGGCGTTGGATCTCTTTTTCCAGCCGCGAGAGTTCCGCTTTTTTATCAATCAGTCCGTGCAAGGGGATCAGGACACGCAGATCCCCCACCAGAGCGATGGCCGCTTCCGGCTCGGGTTCGCTTTCCCGCAACCAAGTCACGCTTTCGAGCCGCGCCATCCGTTCGATCAGTTCGGCATTGCGCTGCCACAGCTCCCGGTCGCGCTCGGTTCCGCTCCGCAGCAAGACCGGCAAGGCCCGCCCCGGCGCCAGGTTCATCTCCGCCCGGATACGACGCACGCCGAGTACGACTTCCATCACCCAGGCCATCTCTTGTTCGGACGCCGGATCGATCTGCATGGGATCCGGTTCGGGATAGGGTGCACGCAGGAGAGTGAGTCCCGACCGTCCCGCCAGGGGAGCGATGCGGGTCCAGATTTCCTCCGTGATGAAAGGCATGAAGGGATGCGCCAGTCGCAATAGTCCCTCCAGCACCACGACGAGGGTCTGCCGCGTGCCCCGCTGGGTCTCCGGATCCGCCGTCTGCAGCACGATCTTGGAGAGCTCCAGATACCAGTCACAGTATTCGTTCCATACGAATTCGTACAGAGTCTGGGCGGCGAGATCGAAACGGTAGCGCCCGACGGCCTCGGACACCTCGCGCACGGCCACCTGGAAACGACTGCGGATCCAACGATCGGGGAGACTGTAGCGAGCATCCTCCCGGCCCAAGCCGGTGTCCTGACCGCGTGTGTTCAACCACACGTAACGTGCGGCGTTCCACAGTTTGTTGCAAAAGTTGCGATAGCCCTCGACGCGCTTGAGATCGAAGCGAATGTCGCGCCCGGTCGATGCCAGGGAAGCGAAGGTGAAGCGCAGGGCATCGGTGCCGTAAGCCGGGATGCCCTGCGGGAACTCTTGCCGGGTGCGCTTTGCGATGCGCGCCGCCATCTGCGGTTGCATCAAGCCTTCGGTACGCTTCGCTACCAGATCCTCGACACTGATGCCGTCGATGAGGTCGATCGGATCGAGGACGTTACCCTTGGACTTCGACATCTTCTGGCCTTCGGCGTCGCGCACCAAGCCGTGGATGTAAACCTCGCGAAACGGCACATCGCCCATGAACTTGAGCCCCATCATGATCATCCGCGCGACCCAGAAGAAAATGATGTCGAAGCCGGTGACCAGAACGCTGGTCGGATAGAAGGTCTCGAGTTCCGGGGTCCGCTCTGGCCAACCGAGGGTGGAGAAGGGCCACAGGGCGGATGAAAACCAGGTGTCGAGCACATCCTCGTCCTGGCGGAGACGCATTCCGGCGCCCAATCCATGGCGCGCGCGCACTTCTTGTTCCGAATGTCCGACGTACACCCGGCCATCTTCGTCATACCAGGCCGGGATACGGTGTCCCCACCAGATCTGTCGCGAGATGCACCAGTCCTGGAGGTTGTACATCCATTGGAAGTAAGTATTGCTCCAGCTCTCCGGAACGAAGCGGATGCGACCTTCCTCGACGGCCCGGATCGCCGGACCAGCCAGCGGTTCCATATGCACGAACCACTGATCGGTGAGATACGGCTCGATCACCACGCCCGTGCGATCGCCGCGCGGGACCATCAGTTTGTGCTCCTCGGTCTTCTCCAGAAGACCAAGTTCCTGCAAATCATGGACGATGAGGTCGCGCGCTTCGTAGCGGTCGAGACCGTGGTACTTCGCGGGGATGTCTTCCCGGGGAAGGATCTGTGCACTCTTGTCGAAGATGTTGATCATCGGCAGTCCATGCCGGACCCCGATGGCATGATCGTTGAAGTCGTGGGCCGGGGTGATCTTGACGCAGCCGGAGCCGAACGCAGGGTCCACGTATTCGTCGCCGATGATGGGGATTTCCCGACCCGTGAGCGGCAGGCGAACCTTCCTGCCGATGCAATGGCGATAGCGTTCGTCCTCGGGATGCACGGCCACCGCCGTGTCACCAAGCATCGTTTCCGGGCGCGTGGTGGCCACGACGAGATAGTCGTCGCCGTCCGCCAAGGGGTAGCGCAGGTGCCAGAGATGCCCCGGCTCCTCCTGGGAAACCACTTCGAGATCCGACACCGCCGTATGCAACACCGGATCCCAGTTCACCAGACGCTTGCCGCGATAGATCAGCCCCTCTTCGTAAAGGCGCACGAATACTTCCCGTACCGCCCGCGACAGCCCTTCGTCCATGGTGAAACGCTCGCGCGACCAGTCCAGCGAAGCACCCATACGCCGCAGTTGCCGGGTGATGGTGCCGCCGGATCGCTCCTTCCATTCCCAGACCTTGGCTACGAATCGCTCGCGCCCGAGTTCCTGCCGGGTCTTCCCCTGGGCGGCGAGTTGCCGTTCCACCACCATCTGGGTCGCGATTCCAGCATGGTCGGTGCCTGGCTGCCACAGGGTGCGGTACCCTTTCATGCGGTGGTAACGGATCAGGAGGTCCATCACGGTGTCCTGGAACGCATGCCCCATGTGCAGGCTGCCCGTCACGTTAGGGGGCGGAATCATGATGCAATAAGGTTTTCCTTCCCCGGTCGGGGCGAAGAAACCGGATTCCTCCCAGAAGCGATACCAACGCTCTTCGATGGCATGCGGTTCGTAAGTCTTATCCATTGGTTTTTTACCAAAAACGATGGGGCAACGGCGGTCGCTGTCGAACCGCGAAACCTTTGATTATAAGCCAAGGATCCCTGGGACGGCTTTACGCGTGCGCCGCCACCGCGACCTTGCGCGGATCGAAGCCCCGTTGCCGATAGCGACGGAAACGCTCGCGGCTCAGCTCGCGCGCCGATTCCTCGGCGTCGACCAGTTCGA
This sequence comes from Methylococcus sp., assembly GCA_035559395.1. Classification (GTDB taxonomy): domain Bacteria; phylum Pseudomonadota; class Gammaproteobacteria; order Methylococcales; family Methylococcaceae; genus Methylococcus. Next base: position 60,291 of record DATMAX010000013.1, read on the forward strand.
TGACGCGCTGGAAACGCTCGAACTCCTCGGGAACCTTCGAACTCAGGTTGATGAGGACGTCGCCGAACGCTACCGGAACCGGTCCCCAGCCGATCCCGACCGGATGATCCGCGGCATCCGCCTCGGCTTCTTCTGCGAAGACGGCGTGCGGGACGAAACTTCCCTGGCGAAAAGTCCACAGCAGTTCGTCCAGGGACCGTGCCTCCGCGGCAGAATCGGTCAGAAGATACACCCTGTGACCCTGGCGATAGGCCTTCTCGGTGAGGCGACAGGCGAAGGAGGCTGGTTTTTCCCCTGCGTCGAGGAGATAGAAATCGATCCGGGTCATTTCACCTGATCGAGAAGATACTGCACCAGGAGCGGCACCGGACGCCCGGTGGCGGCCTTCTCCGCCCCGGTTTTCCACGCCGTACCGGCGATGTCCAAATGCGCCCAGCGGAACTCCTTGGCGAAACGGGAGAGGAAACAAGCCGCGGTGATGGTGCCGCCGTCCGGACCGCCGATGTTGGCGACGTCGGCGAAATTGGACTTGAGCTGTTCCTGGTAATCGTCCCAGACCGGCAGGCGCCACACCCGGTCCCAGGTCGATTCACCGGCCCGCACGAGACTCTCGCAGAGCGCATCGTCGTTGCCCATCAGTCCGCTCGGATGGCGTCCCAGGGCGACGATGCAGGCGCCGGTCAAAGTCGCCACGTCGATCACGGCCTGCGGCTCGAAGCGCTTGGCATAGGTCAGCGCATCGCACAGCAGGAGCCGGCCTTCGGCGTCGGTATTGAGGATCTCGATGGTGATCCCGGCCATGCTCTTGACGATGTCGCCGGGTTTGTTGGCCGCGCCGTCCGGGAGATTCTCCGAAGTCGGGACCAGACCGACCACGTTGAGCGGAAGCTCCAGTTCGGCCGCCGCCTGGATCGCCCCCAGGACACTGGCACCCCCCAGCATGTCGTATTTCATTTCGTCCATGTTGGCCGCCGGCTTCAGGGAAATGCCACCGGCATCGAAGGTCAATCCCTTGCCGATCAGAACATGGGGCTTGGCCTTGGCCGGGCCGCCCCGATACTCGATGACGATCAGCTTGGCGGGCTGCCGGCTGCCGCGCGAGACGGACAGGAGAGCCTCCATGCCGAGTTCCTCCATGTCGCTCTCTTCGAGTACCGTCACCTTGATCTTCTTGTGGCCCTTGCCGAGTTTCTGCGCCTGCTCGGCGAGATAGGTGGGGGTGCACACATTGCCCGGCAGATTGCCCAGATTCTTGGCCAGGGTCATGCCCCGGGCGATCGCGAGACCTTCACGGATCCCCTGCTCCGCCATGCTCTCCTCGGCTTCGGACCGGGCCAGGAACTGCACCCTGGAAAGGCGCGGCGGGCGCTTTTCTTCCGCCTCTCCTTTCAGTTCCACGAAGCGGTAGACCGAACTCTCCAAGAGCTCGACGGCGTGACGGATCTTCCATCCACTGTCGCGCTCGCCGACCTCGATCTCGTGCAGGGTGGAAACGGCCTGCTTCGCACGACAATCGGTCAAGGTCTTGAACGCCGCGGCCAAGCTCTTGCGATAGCTCGCCACATTGACTTCTTCCTTCTTGCCGAACCCCACTAGGAGTGCACGCTCGATGCGTCCGCCGGGCAGGTGGTTCACCAGCATCACGTCACCGGGTTTCCCTTCGAGGTCATCGCGCTTCAAGAGTTTTGCAAGCAAACCGTCGAAAGTTTGGTCCAATACCTCGGTTGCCGGGGCCAGTTTGCGTTTCTGGAAAAAACCCAGGAGCACACAATCGGTCGAAAGTCGCTCGGGGGTATCGATCTTGGTCGAATAGTCCATGCTATCATCCGCCTCCATTTGGCTCGCCCGGCCTCGTGGCAACCCCTGTGGCCGGTTGCCTAACAGAGTAGTATGAATCCTCCCGCATTGAAACTGCCGAAAACACGACGATGGTTCGGATTGCCCACCATCGACCGACTGATCGTCGGCGAGTTGGCCAAGACTTTGTTGGCGGTACTCTTCGTCCTCGTCGCCATCATCGTCAGCCGCAAGTTCCTGTCCATCCTGACCCAGGCCATCGAAGGCGAAGTCTCGACCGACACCATCTTCCTCTTGCTCGGGCTGAAGATCGTCGTCGCCGTCGCCACCTTGCTGCCGGCCTCGCTGTTCTTGGCCATCCTGATGGTGCTGGGTCGCATGTATCGGGACAATGAAATGACCATCTTGGCCGGCGCCGGGGTCGGTCCGCTCCGGATCTACCGCGCCGTGCTCCTGTTCGCCATTCCGGTCAGCATCCTCGGCGCCTTCCTGTCCCTGCAAGGCATGCCTTGGTCCGAGCGGCAGAGCCAGGCGCTCATCGCGCGCGACGAGAAAGGGGCCGACGTGCGCGGAATCAAGGCCGGCCGCTTCAACGAATTCAGCCAGGGCGATGTGGTCCTCTATGCCGAGGAAATGAACGAGGATCGGACCATGCGCGGGATCTTCGCGCAGAGCCGTCAGGGTGAGGAAACCGGCGTCATCATCGCGCAAGGCGGACACTTGGAGCGCAATGACAAAGGCGAGCACTTCGTGGTACTCGATCATGGCCGCCGCTACCAGGGAGTTCCCGGCCAGGTCGATTTCGTACTCAGCGAATTCGAAGCCTACGGGGTTCGCATCGATCCGCCGGAAGGTCCGCGCGCGAGCCTTCGCCGTGAGGCCGCCGGCAGTGCCCAACTCTGGGTGTCGGGGAATTCCCGCGAACTCGCCGAACTGCAACGGCGGCTAGCGGTACCTTTCGGTGCCTTGAGCCTCACCCTGCTGGCGGTACCGATCGCGCGTACCGCTCCGCGTGGCGGGGTTTGGGGCAATCTGTTGGCGGCGTTTCTGATTTATGTGATCTACGAAAATTTGCAGAAAATCACGCAAGGTTTGTTGGTGACCGGGAAAATTCCCTTGTGGCTCAGTTACGGGGGGATCTACGCCCTGATGGGGGTGAGCACGGCGTTGTTACTGCTCCAGAGCGTGGGCTGGCGCTGGGCGCTCCGCGTCCTGAGGAGGCGCCCGTGAGGACGCTGAATCGCTACATCGGCCGGGAGGTCCTGAAAGGGTCGGCTTTCGCCGCCGTGGTGCTGCTGGCGGTGTTGAATTTCTTCACCTTCGCCGACGAGTTGCGCGACCTGGGGCAAGGCAATTACGGACTGGGGAGTATCTTTCTCTATCTTACCTTGAGTTCACCGCACAGCATGTACGAACTCATTCCCTCGGCGGCGCTGATCGGCAGCCTGGTCACCCTCGGCAACCTGGCCAATGCCCGCGAACTCGTCGCCATGCAAGCCGCCGGGGTGTCCCGGGGACGGATCATCGCCGCGGTCCTGCGCGCCGGTTTGCTGCTCTCGCTGGCTTCCGTCCTGATCGGGGAGTATGTCGCCCCGCCGGCGGAACGCGCGGCGCAGATGCTCAAGGCCAGCGAACTGAAACAGCAGGTGGCTTCGCAAACCCGATACGGTTTCTGGGTACGCGACGGCAATGTCTTCGTGAACATCCGCGAACTGCATAAACCGGAGCAACTGGGCGACATCCACATCTTCGAACTCGATGGCAACGGGCATCTCACCCTGGCCGTCAAAGCTCGTCAGGCGGTCTACGAGGGTACGGTGTGGAAACTGCTCGATATCGGTCAGACGCGCTTTCGCGGCATGGACGGTGCGGTCGCGGAACATAAGGAGCGGGAGAACTGGTCTTCGGTACTGTCGCCCGATCTCCTCAACGTGTTCGTGGTCCGGCCAGAGAACCTCTCGGCTTACGAACTGTACCGTTATCTTCTCTACCAGATGGAAAATGCGCAGAAATCCCTGGCGGTGGAACAGGCTTTCTGGGCCCGCCTGATCAATCCGATCGTCACCCTGGCCATGTTGCTCCTCGCCATCCCTTTCGTACTCGACAGCCGCCGCGAGGTCTCGATCGGGCAGCGCATCGTGATCGGCGTGACCATCGGCTTAGGCTTTTATCTCCTCAACCGCATGGTTTCCCATCTGGGGTTGGTGTATGAACTGAATGCGCTGGCAACCGTGGCTCTTCCACCCCTCTCCATGCTTCTCGCCGGGTGGGTCGCCAACCACCGTCGAGTCTGAATCGCCCATCGCGTGGACGACACTCAAGGCGAGTGGATTTCTACCGGGTCGACACGCTGTGTGATGTTGCACAGCAGCACGTAGGGAATCGTGCCTGCCCAGCGGGCGATCTCCTCCACCGGGAGGCCGTTCCCCCACAACGTCACCGTATCGGTGACTTCCGCCTCCGGGCAGTCGGTGAGATCGAGGCTGATCAGATCCATGGAGACCCGGCCGATCAGCGGTACACGCTGGCCCCGAACCAGCACCGGCGCGCCCGTCGGGACATTGCGCGGGTAGCCATCCCCGTAACCGATGGCGGCAACGCCGGCGCGCGTGGGGCGCCGACAGACGAACTCCCCGCCATAGCCGACGGCATCGCCGCGCCGGAGTTCCTTGATGGCGATGATCCGGGTCTGCAGCGTCATGACCGGTCGCAGACCTTCCTCGGAACCGGTCCGTGCCGGGAATGGAGACACCCCGTACAAGGCGATTCCGGGACGCACCCATTCCACAAGGGAACCGTCCCATGCCAACAGTCCCGCGGAATTCGCGATCGCCCGCTCCACCGTGGCAGGCACCGTCGCGTGAAACCGCCGCAGCTGCCGGGCGGTCGCCGGATCTTCGAGAACATCGGCATTCGCCAGATGGGTCATGACCGGTACCGGTTGCCGAATACCGGGCAAATCGGCGAGACGCGCGCGGGCCTTGCGAAACTCCTCCTCGTTCAGGCCGAGCCGATGCATCCCGGTATCGAATTTGAGCCACACTCCAAGGGGACGATCGAGCTTGGTTCGCTCCAAGATCCCGAGCTGGTAGAGGGAATGGATGGCGGGTTCCAGTCCATGGCGCACATTCATCCGGAGTTCCTCGGCGTGGAGGAAGCCCTGCAGTACCACGATGCGCTGCCGGATTCCGGCCTCCCGCAAGATCACCCCTTCTTCCGTCCGCGCCACGGCGAAGGCATCCACATCCGCCAGAGCGCGCGCCGTCCGGACCAGGCCATGGCCGTAAGCATTGGCCTTGACCACCGCCATGATCCGGGAATGGGGGGCCCGCTCGCGCAGCCGCGCCAGATTGTGGGCGAAGGCCGGCAGATCCAACACGGCGCGCGCCGAGGACATTCCTCAATACCCCTCGTCGGCGTACGGATCGGCGATGAAATTCTCGAACCGGGTATACTGGCCGAGGAAAGTCAGGCGGACCGTTCCGATCGGGCCGTTCCTCTGCTTGGCGATGATGATTTCGGCGGTGCCCTTGTCGGGACTGTCCGGATGATAGACCTCGTCGCGATAAATGAACACGATGAGGTCGGCGTCCTGCTCGATGGAGCCCGATTCACGCAGATCCGAGGGCACCGGTCTTTTGTTGGGGCGTTGCTCAAGATTGCGATTGAGCTGGGAAAGAGCGACCACGGGAACGTTCAGCTCCTTGGCCAACGCCTTGAGGGAACGGGAAATCTCGGAGATTTCGGCAACGCGGTTTTCTCCGCCCCCGGAAGACTGCATGAGCTGGAGATAGTCCAGTACCACCAGCCCCAATTGCCCGTGCTCGCGAGCCAGCCGACGGCAGCGGGCGCGGACTTCCGTCGGCGTCAAAGCGGCAGTGTCGTCGATGAACAGTCGGGTTTCAGCGAGGATGTTAATGGCCGAAGTCATCCGCGGCCATTCGTCGTCCTCCAGTTTGCCGGTGCGGACGCGGTGCTGATCGATGCGGCCCAGGGAAGACATCATGCGCATCGCCAGTTGCTCGCCGGGCATTTCCATGCTGAATACCGCCACCGGCAAGCTTTCCTTGATGGCCACGTGTTCCGCGATGTTCATCGCGAAGGTGGTTTTTCCCATCGAAGGACGGCCGGCGATGATGATGAGATCGGAAGGCTGGAGCCCGGAGGTCATGTCGTCGAAATCGGTGAAGCCGGTACTGGCTCCGGTGATATGGCCTTCCTTCTGGTACAGCATCTCGATGCGGTCCACCGCCGCCACCAGAAGACTCTTGATCGGCTTGAAGCCGGCATTCCCGCGTTGGCGCTGGTCGGCGATGTGGAAGACCCGCTGCTCCGCCTGTTCCAGCAACTCGCCGACGCCGCGACCTTCGGGCTGGTAGGCGGAATCGGCGATCTCGGTGCCGACGTGGATCAGCTGGCGTAACACCGCCCGCTCCCGCACGATGTCGGCATAAGACGTGATGTTCGCCGCACTCGGCGTCTCGCGGGCGAGCACCGCGAGATAGGCCAACCCCCCGACCTCCTCCAACTCACCGTTTTTTTCCAGCACTTCCGACAGGGTGACGACGTCGAAAGGCATCTGCTTTTCCGACAATTGCCGGATGGCGCGGAAAATCAGCCGATGATCGCGACGATAAAAATCTTCTTCCATGACACGATCGGCGACCAGATCCCAGGTCTGGTTGTCCAAAAGCAAGCCGCCGAGCACCGCTTGCTCCGCCTGGATCGAATGGGGCGGGATCTTGAGGGCTTCGATCCTCTTGTCCACGGTTCTCACGTACTCGGACATTTCGGTAGGGGGGTTCAAGAATCGCGTATGGCCTGGATGAGGCCGGTCGTGGAATGACCGGCTACGAAATCGAGAATCCGCACTTCCCCGCCGTGGGCCAGAACCACCTCGTGCCCGGCGATGGCATGAATGTCATGGTAGTCTCCGCCTTTGACAAGCACATCGGGCAGGATGCGGGCAATTTCCGGCGCGGGTGTGTCACCCTGGAAAGGGACGACCCAATCGACGCTCTCGAGCGCCGCCAGCATCGCCGTTCGATGCGTGAGCGGGTTGATCGGCCTCCCCTCACCCTTCAATCGCCGTACCGACTCATCGTCATTGACCAGGACGATCAGCCGGTCGCCCAGAGCCCTGGCCTGCTCCAGATAGCGCACGTGCCCCAGATGCAGCAGATCGAAGCAGCCGTTGGTGACGACGATACGCTCTCCCGTCTCACGCAGCGGCTTCAGCACCTCGAGCAACCCCTCGAGCGCGATGACGCCGCGATACGGGGCGCGTTGGCCATGGATCGCGATCCTCAGTTCCTCGGAGGTCACCGGCGCGGTCCCGAGCTTGCCCACCACCACCCCGGCTCCCAGATTGGCGAGCGTGGTCGCCTCCGGGAGCGATTCGCCGGCCGCGAGACTCGCCGCCAGCACGGCGATCACCGTATCGCCCGCTCCGGTCACGTCGTAGACTTCCTTCGCGTGGGCCGGCAAATGGCAAGGTTCGGCATCCCGGCGCACCAGGCTCATTCCATGTTCCCCGCGAGTCACGAGCACGGCACCGAGTTCCAGTCGGGAAACCAGGTCGAAGGCTTTTTCTTCCAGTTCCGATTCGTTTCGACAGGGGCCCACCACGGCCTCGAATTCCGCCAGATTGGGGGTCAACACGCTGGCATGGCGATAACGCTCGAAGTCCAGCCCCTTGGGATCCACCAGCACGGTCTTGCCGGCGGCACGCGCCACTGCGATTAGATCACCGACGCCCCGCAACGTCCCCTTCGCATAATCGGAAAACACCACCACCGACGACGGTTCCAACAGCGTATCGAAAAGAGCCCGCAGATCGCCTTCTTCGACCTGCCCGAAGCCGTCTTCGAAATCCAGGCGAATGAGTTGCTGGTGGCGGCTGATGACACGGAGCTTGGTGACGGTGGAAAGGCCCGGGCAACGCACGAGATGGCAGCGAATCCCGTCGACTCGGAGCAAATCCTCGAGCCGCGCCGCGGCTTCGTCGGCGCCGGTATAGCCGACCAGGTCGACGCTACAGCCGAGCACCGCGAGGTTCCGCGCGACGTTGCCGGCGCCGCCCGCGCGTTCTTCGACGGCGTCCACCCGCACCACGGGGACGGGGGCTTCCGGCGAGATGCGCGAAGCCCCCCCGAACCAGTAACGGTCCAGCATGAGGTCGCCGACGACCAGGACGCGGGCGCGACCAAAATCAGGCAGGGGCATGAAGACAGAAGCTCAAAAGGAGAAAGGGTAGAATACCACAGGGGCCGCTTCAGGCGGCGGTCGGGGAAATACGCAGCAGTATTTCGTCGGCAGCCGTCACCAAGGCATCGATCATCTCCTCGCCTGCAGAGATGTGTCCTGCATTGGGAAGCATGCGGAGTTCGGAGCGCGGGAGGCGGCGATGCAACGTCCAGGCCGACTCCGGCGGACAGACCAGGTCCTTGCGTCCGTGCACGAGGATCGCGGGCAGATGTTCGATTCTGTGGCAATCCATCAGGATCTGGCCTTCGCGAATGAAATAGCGGTGCACGGCATAATGGAGCTCGATCCGGCTCTGGTCGACGGTTCCTGGTGGCGGAACATCATTCGCTTCGGCGATGAACGCATCGCCCAGGGTGACCCGTGAACTCCACAGCCACCACTCGCGCGCCGCCCGTTGCCGTTCCAGTTCATCGGGTCCGGTCAGGCGGCGATAGAGCGCCCGCGCCAAATGCTTGTGCTCGTCGAGGCCGAAATGTGCCAGGAAACGCTCCCAAGACTCCGGGTAGATCCGGTTGGCGCCGTCATGCACGAACCAGTCCACGTCGACTTTGCGCGCCAGGAAAGCCCCGCGCAGGATCAGGCCGCTCACCCGTTCCGGATGGGTTTGGGCATAGATGAGCGCGAGGGCCGCTCCCCAAGACCCGCCGAACAGCAACCAGCGCTCGATTCCCAGGACCTCGCGGACACGCTCCAGATCCGCCACCAGATGCGCCGTCGTGTTGTGGCGGAGATGCCCCCGCGGCGTCGACCGGCCCGCTCCGCGCTGGTCCAACAGGATGATCCGATACCGCATCGGATCGAAGAAACAGCGGTGATAGGCCTTGCAACCCGAGCCCGGCCCGCCGTGCAGAAAAACGACCGGAACCCCATGGGGATTGCCGCATTCCTCGACGTAGATACGATGTCCGCCTCCCACCTCCAGACGATGGACGGCATGGGGCTCGATCGGCGGATACAGCGATCTCATCCCGAATCCGTGTGCAAACCAACAGTTCCGTCAAAGGCTCACCCGCCCCGCCTGGGGGCCGGGTAAAGCTGGGTTTTGTTTTCCGGGTTCCAGCCAGCCGGGGCGCTCACGAGCGAACCCAACGAAAAAGGGGGATGAACCATCCCCCTTTCGCATCGGTAGCCGAGTCTCGGCCGAGATCAGAATCCAAACCCGAGATAGGCGCCAGCCGTCAGGTAATCGGTGTTGGTCTGGTTGAGAATGGTGGTGCCGTTCGGAAGAACGGTCTTGTAATCCAGGTCTCCCCCCGTGAAATGATAACGGAAGTCTACACCGGCGTAGAGGCTTTCCCAGATCCGGTATTCGCCGCCCACGCCGAGCTGCAAACCGGGATTCAACACGGTAACGCCACTGGACGGCGGGCTGACCACATGGATGCCGAGACCGAACGGAATCACCCAGGGGGTGAAATCCCCAAGGCCGGTGTATTTGATTTTCGGCGACGCAGTCAGCGTGAACATCGTCAGCTGATTCTCGATCTGTAGACCGCCACTGGCAGCAGCGACCAAGGCGTTGCGGCTGGTGCCGAAATTCAGGTACTCGAACATGACCTCACCGTCGACCGCGACGTCATCCATCATGCCCCAGGCATCATCACTCAGTCGATGATCGAAACCGGCGCCGACGTACCAGCCCTCGCCGTCGTTCTTCTTGTTGTAGGCGGGGTTCAACGTCGGATTGTTCAACAAGAGTTCGTTGTTACGGGCATGCTCCATGTCCGTGAAACCGCCGCGGAAGAACAACAGGTCATGATGGACCTTTGCATGCTCGAGCTGTTGCTTCACCTCGGCCTGCTGAGCCTCCACCCGTTGGGCAGTGGACCGCGCCACCGACTTGGCTTCCGCCGCCTCGGCCTCGGCCTTCGCACGCGAAGCCTCGAGTTCGGCGCGCAGAGCCTTCATCTCTGCTTCCATCATCTGCAAGCGGCGCTCCAGGGTCGCCTGCACGGTCGGACCGCCATGGGCCATGGAAGTCTGCGGAACGATCGCCGCAACCGCGATCGAAGCGGTCACTAGGGTGGCGACCCCACCCACTTTCTTGGATTCGGTCATTTTTTGATCCCCTCGACAAAACGATTGTAATTCGAATGAAACGTTGCCCCGAAGCAACAGTTCGTTGCTTGCCGATGCGATGCTAGCAAAAAAGCGGGATGGGAACAACCAGTTGCATTCACTTTTGGTGCAGCAGGAATACCCTGCACCAAAGGCGATGATCCTGCCCGCCCGGGACGCGCCACCACCGCTTCCCACCCATGCCGTTAGGGAAACAGGGCCTGATACCATTATAATGTGCGGTTTCGCGAGCGCCGGCAACAAAGCGTGCCATGCCCGACTTTCACCCGAACGCCGGCCGTTGGAAGTCGGGGGCAGGGACATCGACCAACAAGAACGGGTTGCTCGTCCGATAAGGACTGAAATTTCCATTTCGAGTATCACTTGCACGAGGGGTCACATGGCCGTCAAGAATCGTTTACACCGCAGCGAACTCGCGGTCCCGGGTAGCAATCCCAGGATGTTGGAGAAAGCGCCGCATGCCGGTGCCGACGTCGTATTCCTGGATCTGGAGGATGCGGTGGCGCCGGACGACAAGGTACAGGCGCGCAAAAACATCATCGAGGCCTTGCATGCCTACGATTGGTCGCAATGTTCCGTCTCCATCCGCATCAACGGCCTCGACACCCATTATGCTTACCGGGATCTCATCGAAGTGGTCGAAGCTTGCGGAGACAAGATCGACACCATCCTGATCCCGAAAGTCGGCAGTCCCGCCGATGTCCATTTCGTTTCCACCCTGCTGTCCCAGATCGAAGCGGCCAATGGTTTTCTACCCATCAACATCCACGTGCTCATCGAAACCGCCTTGGGAATGGCCAACGTCGAGGAAATCGCGCGATGCTGTCCGGAGCGCATGGAAGCCATGGTCTTCGGAGTCGCCGACTATGCCGCCTCGGTCCGGGCACGCACCACCAACATCGGCGGCGCCAACCCGGACTACGCCATGTTGACGGACCCGGACGAAGAAGGCCGGCGCTTCCGCCATTGGGGCGATCAATGGCATTTCGCACTCTCGCGCATGGTGGCTGCCTGCCGCGCCTACGGCCTGCGGCCGATCGACGGCCCGTTCGGCGATTTCAACGACCCGGAGGGATATCTGGCCGCTGCGCGCCGTGCCGCTGCCCTCGGTTGCGAAGGAAAATGGGCCATCCACCCTTCCCAGGTGGCGCTGGCCAACGAGGTGTTCACTCCCACCCAACAGGAGGTCACACGCGCCTACCGGATTCTGGAGGCGATGGAACAGGCGGCCAAGGAAGGCAAGGGCGCAGTGTCCCTCGATGGTCGTTTGATCGACGCCGCTTCCATCCGCATGGCGGAAAACGTGGTACGACAGGTCAAGCAAATCGAAGGGCGCACCGCGGCCCGCTGAACGATCCCCTGACTCCTGAGGAGACTTGTCCCGTGAACATTCATGAGTATCAGGCCAAGGAACTGCTGAAAAGCTATGGCGTGGCCGTTCCCAACGGAGCGGTGGCCTATTCCGACGCCCAGGCCGCCAGCGTAGCCGAGCAAATCGGCGGCGAACGCTGGGTGGTGAAGGCCCAGATTCACGCCGGCGGGCGTGGCAAGGCCGGGGGTGTGAAAATCGCCAACTCCATCGAAGAGGTACGCCAGATCGCCGACGCCATGCTCGGCAGCCGCCTCGTCACCCACCAGACCGGCCCCGCCGGTTCCCTGGTCCAGCGGATCTGGATCGAGGAGGCCAGCACCATCCGCAAGGAGTATTACCTGGGGTTCGTCATCGACCGGGGCTGCCAGCGCATCACTCTGATCGCCTCGAGCGAAGGCGGTATGGAAATCGAGGAAGTCGCCAAGACCGCGCCGGAAAAAATCGTCAAGGAAGTCGTCGATCCCGCCATCGGTCTTTTGGACTTCCAATGCCGCAAGGTCGCGACCGCCATCGGACTGAAGGGCAAAATGATGCTGCCGGCGGTACGTTTGATGAAAGCCATCTACCGCTTGATGCGTGACAAGGACGCCCTGCAAGCCGAAATCAACCCGCTCGCCCTGGTGAAAGCCGGCGACGAGGAACGGCTGATGGTGCTGGATGCCAAATTCAACTTCGACGACAACGCCCTCTACCGACAGCCGGCAATCACGGAAATGCGCGATCTGGCCGAGGAAGATCCCAAGGAAGTCGAAGCCTCCAGCCACGGCCTCAATTACATCGCCTTGAACGGTAACATCGGCTGCATCGTCAACGGCGCCGGGCTCGCCATGGCCTCCATGGATGCCATCACCCTGCACGGGGGGACTCCCGCCAACTTCCTCGATGTCGGCGGGGGCGCCTCCCCGGAAAAGGTCACCAATGCCTGCCGCATCGTCCTCGAAGACCCCAACGTCAAGGCGATCCTGGTCAACATCTTCGCCGGCATCAACCGCTGCGACTGGATCGCCAAGGGATTGATCCAGGCCTGCAGGAGTCTCGACATCCGGGTTCCCCTGGTGGTCCGACTGGCCGGCACCAATGTCGAAGAAGGTCGCAAGATCCTGGCCGAATCCGGCCTTTCCTTCATTACCGCAGAGAATCTCGATGATGCCGCCGCCAAGGCCGTGGCGGCGGTGCAAGGATAAAGCGATGAGCATATTCGTAACCAGGAAATCTCGCGTCATTTTCCAGGGCTTCACCGGGGAACACGCCAGCTTTCATGCCCAGGACGCCATGAAGATCGGCACCCAAGTGGTCGGAGGGGTGACCCCGGGCAAAGGCGGCACCACCCACATGGGGTTGCCGGTATTCGACACCGTGGCGGAAGCAGTCAAGGAAACCGGCGCCGATGTCTCCGGCGTGTTCGTGCCGCCGGCCTTCGCCGCGGATGCCGTCATGGAAGCCATCGATGCCGGCATCAAAGTGGTGGTGGTCATCGCCGACGGAATCCCGGTCCACGACATGATCCGGCTGCAGCGTTATCGGGTGGGCAAGGACACCATCGTGATCGGTCCGAACACCCCCGGGATCATCACTCCGGAAGAGTGCAAGGTGGGCATCATGCCCTCCCATATCTATAAGAAGGGCCGCATCGGCATCGTCTCCCGCTCCGGAACCCTGAACTACGAGGCGACCGAGCAAATGCAGGCTTTGGGTCTCGGACAATCGACCTCGGTCGGTATCGGCGGCGATCCGGTCAACGGCACCGATTTTGTCACTGTGTTGCGTGCCTTCGAGCATGACCCTGAAACCGACGCGATCGTCATGATCGGCGAGATCGGCGGTCCCCAGGAAGCAGCGGCGGCGCGCTGGGCGAAGGAGAACGTCAGCAAGCCCCTGATCGGCTTCGTGGCCGGTCTCTCCGCCCCGGCGGGACGGCGCATGGGGCACGCCGGAGCGATCATCGCCGGAGACTCCGATACGGCGAAGGCGAAGATGGATCTGATGGAAGAACTCGGTCTCTATGTCGCCCGCAACCCGGCCCAGATCGGTCAGACGGTCTTGCGTGCCCTGAAGGAAAACGGCATCAAACACTGACCTACTTCTCCGGCGATGCAGTCGATCTCCCCCACGGAGCTAAAGCAGTGGCTGTCCACTTCCGACGCACCTCCACTTCTCCTGGACGTGCGCGAACCCGAGGAATTCGCCTTCTGCCATTTGGAAGGCAGTCTTCACATCCCCATGGCGGAAATGGCCACCCGCTGGCGCGAACTCGATCCCACGCGGGATCTCGTGGTGGTCTGCCACCACGGGGTGCGTAGCTTCCAGGTCGCCCAGTTCTTGGAAACCCAAGGATTCGACCGGGTGATCAATCTGACCGGCGGCCTCGACGCCTGGTCGCGCGAGGTCGATCCCTCCTTGACCTAGCTATTGAGCCCGCCATGATCGCCCTCATCCAACGCGTCCTGAAGGCCAGCGTCGCGGTCGGGGGGCAGGTAGTCGGAGAAATCGGGCCTGGGGTCTTGGCCTTGATCGCGGTCGAGCGCGACGACACCGAAGCCCAGGCCGACCGCTTGCTCGACCGCCTGCTCGGTTATCGGATCTTCGCCGACGCCGAGGGGCGTATGAACCGTAGCGTCGTCGAGACGGGAGGAGGGTTGCTATTGGTTTCGCAATTCACTCTGGCCGCCGATACCGCCAAAGGCATGCGCCCGAGCTTCACGCCGGCGGCGGCGCCCGACCTCGGTCGCCGGCTGTTCGAGTATCTCGTCGCGCAAGCCCGGCGCCGCCATGCACCAGTGGCGAGCGGTCGCTTCGGAGCGGACATGCAGGTCACGTTGGTCAACGACGGGCCGGTGACCTTCCTTCTGAAGGTCCCTCCCGGGCGCTAGACGCGCCCGGATCGATATACACTTTTTGCCCGACCCGCACTTTCTCGAACAGGTCCACCACGTCCGGGCACCGCATCCGGATGCAGCCGTGCGATTGCGGTCGGCCATCGACGCCGGAGTCCGGACTTCCGTGGATGTAAATGTAGCGCCACGTGGTGTCGACTTCGCCGAAGCGATTGAAGCCCGACTCCAGTCCCCCCAGCCAGAGAATCCGACCCAGGATCCAATCCCGTTCGGGATGGCGACGGGCGAGTTCTTCCGTATACCGCTCTCCGGTCGGTCTGCGCGCGACGAATACGGCGTCCGGCGGCTGCCCGGCACCGATCTTGGCACGGATCCGATGCCAACCCCTCGGCGTGCAAGCGGAACCGCGGCGTTCACCGAGTCCGTTTTTTGCCGTCGATACTCGGTAGCGCCCTACGACGCGGCCGGCTTCAATCACCTCGAGGCACTGCTCGGCGATGTCCACGCGCAGGAAGTCGCTCGATTCCAGGTGCGCCATCAGCGTTCGAACCAGGCCAAGGATTCGACGTGGGCCGTGTGCGGGAACATATCCATGACCCCGGCCCGTACCATCCGATAACCCTGGCGGTGGACCAGGATCCCGGCATCACGAGCCAGGGTGGCTGGATTGCAGGACACGTAGACGATCCGCTGCGCCTGCCATTGGGGTAACCGTTCCAGGATTTCCTGGGCTCCCGCCCGGGAAGGGTCCAGCAGGACGCGATCGTATTTCGCCTCCGCCCAGGCGCCACAAGCCGCGGGCCGAGTTAGATCGGCACCGTGGAATTCGACGTTGTGGATCCCGTTACGGAGCGCATTCTGCCGCGCCCGTTCGATGGCTCCCGAACTGGCTTCGACGCCCACCACCCAGCCCGCTCGCCGCGCCATCGGCAAGGTGAAATTACCGATACCGCAAAAGAGATCGAGCAGACGGTCCTCGGGTTCGGGATCCAATACCGCCAGCACCAGGTTCACCATCTTGCGGTTGATCGCAGCATTGACCTGGGTGAATTCGGTGGGCGCGAAGCAGAACTCGACCCCGTGCTCCGGCAGACTGTAGATCAATTCCCGCGGACGGTCGGGGAATAGCGGGGTGATCGATTCGGGACCGCGAGGCTGAAGATAAATATCGAATTCCTGCTCCTCGCCGAAGCGGCAGAGCCGCCTTCTGTCCTCCGCCGAGGGTTCCTCCAAAACGCGAAACACCAGGGCGGCGCTGTTTTCGCCAACCGCCACCTCGATCTGCGGGAGCCGCTCGCGGATCGAAAGCCCTTCGATCAGTTCGGCGATCTCCCGCAACCGCTCCCCGATGCGGGGATGCAAGACGGGACAGGAATCGATCTCTGCGACGTAGGAGCTAGCCCGCTCCCGAAACCCGACCAGGACCCTGCCCTTCTTGGCGACGTAACGCACCCCGAGCCTCGCCTTGCTGCGATATCCCCAATCTAGCCCGCACAGGGGCGAGAACAGCCCTTCCGGTTCCACTCTGCCGATGCGGCGGAATTGCTCCAACAGGAGTTCCTGTTTGCGGACCACCTGGGCTTCCGGCGCCAGATGTTGCAAGCCACATCCGCCGCAGACGCCGAAATGGGGACAACGGGGAGCCACCCGCTGGGGAGAAGGGGCAAGGACGCATTCGACGCGACCGACGCCGTAGTCGCGTTTCAACTCCGTGTAGACGAAACTGACCTCCTCTCCCGGCAAGGCCCCCTCGATGAAGACCACCCGCCCTTCGCAATGGGCGATCCCCCGACCGTCGTGGGCAAAGCCAGTGACCCGCGCCTGGACCGGCTCCTTCGGTACCGGTTTTTTCCTCGTCCGCCGTCCCATGGTTCAAGCGGGGAATACACCGGTCGAGAGATAACGATCGCCGCGATCACAGATGATGACCACGATCACCGCGTGTTCCAGCTCACGGGAAAGCCGCAGCGCCGCCGCCACCGCCCCGCCCGAAGAAATCCCGGCGAAGATCCCCTCGCGCGCGGCCAGTGCGCGAGTCATGGTTTCCGCCTCCTCCTGGCCGACCTCGAGGATGCGGTCGACACGCCCGGGGTCGTAGATTTTCGGCAGATATTCCGCCGGCCAACGCCGGATTCCGGGGATCTTGGCATCATCCCGCGGCTGCACCCCGATGATCTGGATATTCGGATTCCGCTCCTTGAGATAGCGCGAGGTGCCCATGATGGTCCCGGTGGTACCCATCGCACTCACGAAATGGGTCACCTGCCCGCGGGTATCGCGCCAGATCTCCGGTCCCGTCCCTTCGTAATGGGCACGTGGATTGTCGGGATTGGAAAACTGATCGAGGATCTTCCCTTCGCCGCGCGCCTGCATGGCCCGGGCCAGATCGATGGCGGCCTCCATGCTCCCTGTCGCCGGGGTGAGCAGGATCTCGGCGCCGAACGCCTTCATGGCGGCGCGGCGCTCGAGGCTCATGTTTTCCGGCATGATCAGAGTCATGCGATAGCCTCGGAGGGCGGCGGCCATGGCCAGGGCGATGCCGGTGTTGCCACTGGTCGCCTCGATCAGACGGTCGCCGGGACGGATTTCGCCGCGTTCCTCGGCGTGCCGGATCATGCTGAGCGCCGGACGGTCTTTTACCGAGCCGGCGGGATTGTTGCCCTCCAGTTTCGCAAGGATGAGATTGGAGGTATCGCCGGGAAGGCGCTGCAGGCGAACCAACGGGGTATTGCCGACGAAAGATTCAAGGGTTGGATACATGCGCGTGGGTCCCAAAGAACCGATGGAATCGGACGTCATTGTAAGTGCAGGGCTCCCGATCCCCACACTCCGGATGGAAACAACTCAATGTATGGAAACGCGGTGATTGGGTTTGGTAATGTCACAGTACAACAAATCCGGTTCGCATCCTTCACATTCCAGTTGCAAGGTGGTGTGGGTGATTCCGTAGCGACTGGCGAGGAGCGCGTTGATCCGCCGCTGCAACTCGGCACCCTGGCTTACGCGGATGTCTTCGGTCACGATATGAGCCGAGAGCACACGCAATTGCCGCGAAATACTCCAGACATGGAGATCGTGTACCCCTCGTACGCCCGGAATCTGCATCAGATCGCGCACCATGGCGCTCATGTCGACGTCGCGCGGCGTGCTTTCGAGCAGGATTTCCATCACCTCGCCGAGCAACTCCTTGGCATTCCAGAGAATCAGCACACCGATCAGGACACTCGCCAGAGGATCGAGCCAATCCATCCCCGTGTACCAGATCACGATCCCGGCGAGAATCGCTCCCAGAGTGGAAAACACATCTCCCAGGAGATGGAGAAACGCCCCTCGCAGGTTGAGGTCTTGGCGGCTGCCATGATGGACCAACCAGGCGGTGAAAAGGTTCAA
Organism: Methylococcus sp.; assembly: GCA_035559395.1. GTDB lineage: Bacteria > Pseudomonadota > Gammaproteobacteria > Methylococcales > Methylococcaceae > Methylococcus. The sequence continues at coordinate 78,030 of DATMAX010000013.1, forward strand.
CACCAAGGCGGCGGCTCCCACCACGACCACCACCTCGGCACGCACCGGCGGTGGATCCAGGAAGCGCCGATAGGCGTCATAGAAGATGCCGAAGGCGATTCCCACCAAACCCGCTGCATTGAACAAGGCCGCCAGAATCCCCGCCCGGTGATAACCGAAGGTGCGGGCCGCATGGGCCGGCTGCGCCGTCAGTCGCATCGCGTACCAGCTGATCCCCAGGGCGGCCACGTCGCTCAGATTGTGTACGGCATCCGTCAGGAGCGCCAGGCTGTTGGCACGCCAGCCGGCGAAGGCTTCGAATCCGACGAAGAGCGCTGTCAGGAACAAGGCCCAGAGCAACCGGGCTTGTGATCCGGAAGGATAAGCCTCATGATGGTTTCTGTGGTGATTGTCGCCCATTGCCGTCTTGCAAGAAAGGTAGGCCATGCCTCTTTCCGGCCTATGGTAACGGAATTGGCGATCGCTGGAGCGCCTTGTCGACAGCGTCCAATCGCATTCTTTCGATTCGTGTTTCATCAGGTAGATTTCCATGTTCCATTCTCGACCCACCACCCGTGCCTGTCTGGTATCGTCATTCCTTGCCGTCGGCGCCGTGTTGGCGGACAGCACGCTGGAATACCGACTCAGCGGCGAAACCGCGCCGCAGGCCGTCCTGATCAAGGATGATCGGGTGTTGATCCGCTCGGTCAGCGACGGCGCCAAGTTCGACATCCTGTTCCGGGGCTCCGATAAGGTCGTGTTTCTGATCGATCATCACCAGCGATCCTACACGCCGGTCACGGAACGACGCATCGCCGAGCTGACCTCCCAGGCCCAGCAAATCCAACCGTTGCTGCGAGGATTCGGTGAGCAGATCGGTCAATTGTCGCCCAAACAGAAGGCAAAATGGGCGGAAATGCTGGGAGGAGTCGACCTCGAACGGCTGACCGCGAGGCCTAAGGCGCAAGCGCCGGTTCGTCTCATCGGAGTCGGGGCCGGGAAAACACCTGAAGGTATCGTCTGCAACCGGTTGGAACTCCGCCAGGGGTCGGAAAAGAAAGGCGAGGTCTGCCTTGCGGAACCCGAAGCACTCGGACTACCGAAGTCGGACTACGATGCGCTGCGCTCCCTGCTGGCGTTCTCTGCCCGTGTTGCCGACCAGGCCAAAGACGTGGCTACACGTTTCGTCGACATCGGTCCGATTCCGACGGTGGATCTCGACGACTACCCCGGCGTACCGGTGGAGTTCCACTCAAGCTCTTCACGGCCCGAAGTTTTTCTGACCCTCAGCCGGATCCACACGGAGCCGTTGTCCGAGCGTGCACTGGAGATCCCGACCGGGTACCCGAGCAAGTCGTTGACGTTCTGGTGACGCCGATCAGGCGGTTTCCGTCGCCGCCGGTGTGGGTCGTTCCCGCTCCTTATCGCGCAGTCTCGAGCGCTGCGCCAGGAGGGACAGCGATACCACGAGGATCAAGGCGAGGAGACTCGATTCCAGCAGCAGGAAAGCGCCGATCTTGAAATAGGCGAAGGCCGGATGCACGAAGCGGACCAGCCACCCTCCCGCCTCGTCGGCCACGGCGGCGAAATACGTCAGCCCCGTCAGCCAGACTTTCAGACCCGTGGGCAGTGCGGTGAACAACGCCAAGTGCGCCAGCGTGACCACCAAAATTCCCATGGAAAAAAGATGGAAGTGCGTCACCTCCAGGAGACTCTGATAACTCTTGGGCTGGGTGAAATGCTCCGGCGAACCGAGGTAATACTCCACCACCGATTGCGCCGTGAGCCCCATCTTGTGGAAGTACATCAATCCATTGCTGACCCATAGCAAGGCGATGTACACGAGGAACAAGAGCACCAAGGTGTTCAGTATCCTCTGCCGGTTCTGCTCCCCGGTCACGAAGAAACGCATCACTTCCCTCCCGTAGGATAGGCCTGCTTGAAAATCGCCTTGACCTTGCGCACGCTGGAGAGAGCCGCTATGCAACTCAAAGTGGACCCGGAGATCGCGTCGATGCCATGGCCGGGAACCAGATCCTCGATTTCCCGCCCCTTCAATCGCTCGAACCAGCGATCCGGAGGTTGGTATTCCGGGGGTTCATGAAAGGCGAGCACCTCGATTTGGGTCACGACCCCTTCCGGAGACAGTACGATCAGAAGGGTCTCCGGCTGCGACCGAACGGTATGCGATTCGATGGCGGCATAGCCGAGCGGCTTGCCGTCACGTTCCGCGGTATAAAAGGTAAACAACCCCGACTCCAGTTTGACGCGCGCTTCCCGCTCCACGGCGGCGATCTGCTCGTCGGTGAGGAACACCGGCTCCGGCGTCACGGTGACGCCGGGACCGAACGCCAATTCGAATCCCTCCTCCATGCTGTAATAAAACACCGCTTCGGAGCGGAGGGCGGTGATCAGCAGGATCCCCATCCCGAGGGACCGGCCAATCCTCCTCCCCCAACCGCCGCAAAGGTACCGAACTGATAGCGAGGAATCCGTCGACAAAGGAAACGCACCTTGCGTCAATAGATGAAGCCGATACCCAGATTGAATTCCGCTGGGAGTTGTCCGGCACGGGAACTGATGTTCCGGTAATCGGCCTTGACCACGATGTTGGTGATGGGCTTATAGGTCAACCCGAACTGATAGATCATGCGATCGTAGAGCCCGTCGTAGTCCGTGAAACCCTCGGGCACCGTTGCCAGGGTATTATAGCGTTCATAGCGGACGAACGGGGCCAGATACTGGGTCGTCCCTTGCCAAAGCCACGGCAAGACATCATAGGCACTCTCCACGTACCAGCCATAGTTCGAGCTGCCCACCGTTTTGCCGCTGGCCTCGCTGAGCACGGCGGCATCGTTGATCCCGCCCCAGGCGCCGAGGGCGCGGAATTCGAAGCCGCGATAATGCCACTGCAAATGCCCTTCATAGAGTTGCGTGAATACGCCCGGTTTGCTCAAAGCCCCGGAGGCGGTTTCGAATTTGGTGCCCTGCCCCGAGTTGCCGAGCCAGGTCGAGGCTCCCACCAGAAGCCCTGGCAGTTCCGGCGGCATGTAGTCGAAGCGCGCGGTGAAGGCGAGATCTTCCGCCAGCGCCTTCGAACCGCTCTGCCGCCCTTCGCGAATCCCACCTGGACCGAATCCTTCGGCGTTGAGACCGTTCATGACATAGGCCCGGTACACGAACCCCGGTACCAACTCCCCGTGCATGCCAACCCCGAGTTCCCTCCACGTGGTAGGAATGATCGTCTGTTCCACCTGTGGACGCCGATTGCCGTGGAAGAACAACGGTTCATGGATTTCGTTGATGAAGCCCATCGGCACCAGCAGGAGACCGGTTCTGACATTCGCTTTATCATGGAATAGGAAATCCAAATAAGAGAACTCGACGGAAACTTCCCCTTTCTCTTCTGCCCCCTCGCCAGTAGTGCCATGCTCAAATTCAATCTCATTGTTGAGGAGGATCCAGTCGTTGAACTTATAGCCGGCGTACAAGACCAGCCGCTGCAGATCTGCGGTACTGCGCCGCCGCAAATCGTCGTCCACATTGTCGTTCTGGTAATTGGTGTAGAAAGCCTCGCCATATCCCCCCAAGGAAAGACCGCGCTTGATCATATAGACCTGTGACGCGGCCGGCGCCATACCGTACATGCTCTTGTACTCGCGTTTTTCCGGAATCAGCAGGGTGGTTTTAAGCTTGTCCACCTCCGCAGCCAGCATATCGGTCTTGCGCTCGACCTCCGATTTCGCTTTGCTTTTGGTTTTGCTCTCGGTCTGTTCGGTCGCCGGAGCGGACTCGTTGGCGCTCTTGATCTGCTCGACCTCCCGTTTGACTTCCTGCTGCTCCGTCTCGGTCTGTCCGAGTTTGGACTTCAAGGCCTCGATTTCCTTCTGCTGTTGCTGGATGACCCTCCAGAGGTCTTCCATGGTCGGTGCTTTGGCAGCGATGGCGGTTGCGCCGCCTCCCCCAGACAAGAGCAGCGCGGATATCACGGCCCGAAGCGATGGCTGCACCTTGGATCGATGGTTCATGTTTTCCTCTCCCTTACCTTCGCGTCGTAGAACAAACCTAATTGTAGGTGAGATGTATTCTCGTTTGTAACATTAACATTACTACCTTGTGCTAGACAAGATGACCGGCCTGGTAAGGAAACTTTGGAACTCCGGGAGTGGCGCCACAGCCACCCTCGACTGGACTCAGGAGTACCAGTGGGCGGGAAGCGGGGAAAAAAGGCTACTGCGGATAGACGGAGCGCCGGAGCGACGCAAAACCACTCCGACGAACGTCTTTCTCGCCCGACTTGCGGCGGGGCTAAGGCTGGTATCCGTACGCGTCGAGAATACGCGCATAGGAACCGTCTGCCTTCATCTGCCGGAGCGAGCGGTTGAAGCCGGCGACGATCCGATCATGCTGGGGGTTGACACGGCTCACGGCGACGTGCAATTGATTCAGGCCCACCGGCTTGGACAGATACTCGATCCGGGACAGGCTGTCCGGGAGGTACTTTCGCATCGTGAAGTCGATGACGTGCTTGTCGTCGATGACCAAATCACAGCGCCCCGCGACGAGGTCCCCCAGTGCCTGCACCAGAACGTCGTTGACCACCTTGATCAAGCCCCCCGCCCGCAGGAAAGCCTGCGGATACGCATAATCTTTGACGATTCCGATGACTCGTCCCCGTAGATCCCGGTAATCGTCGAACACGATGTCGCTGCCTTTCCGCTTGACGAAGCGGATATCGTTGACGAGGTAGGCGTCGCTGTAATGGAGATCGCGTGCCCAGTCGTCCGTGTACCAGATGTTGGCGACCACGTCGTAGACGCCGATGACCGCGCCTTCAAGGCTGTGCGACCAATCCTCCACCGTTAGCTGGGTAGGGTAACCCGCGCGGGAAAACGCCTCCGTGACGAGCTCGATCGCGAGCCCTCGCCCCGGCACCGTTGGATCCACGTAAGGCGGCCACTCGTCCGCGACGATGCGTAAAGGTTCGGCAACCCCTGTCGTAACCGAGCACAACAGGCTCAGGATCCGGATCAATCTGGACATGGAAATCTCCCTCTTCGCGTTACGATGGACGGCGGTATGTCTCGTCACCGAGACAGATCAGAGGGATACCACCGATAGTGAGGATGACGCCGTGGATCAGCAGGATGCGCAAGAGGAACGGATTCGCCATCCGCCCCATCATTGGCACCCCAGTGGCGGCAATCATCCGGGAGCAGAACCGCTGCGCTCGATTTCCAGCGGTCCATGGACGATCAGGTCTCGACCGAAAGTGTGATAGCGACAATCCGCCAGGGTAACGGGATGGGACGATGAAGGGCCACCCCCCCTGATCCCACGCCCGATTGGACCGCCAGCGAGCCAATGCGGGGCGATGGTGATCACGCCATAATCGGTGAGCCCCGAACGCAGGAACCGGCTGACGAAGCCGGCGCTGCCTTGCACCAGCAACGTGCGCAACCCAAGACGGCCGAGACCATCCAGCGTCGCGGCAAGACCCGCCTCACCGTCGACTTCGGCGGCGACCGGGAGGACACGCACCCTGTGCGCTTGCAGCGCCAGCAACGCCGATTGCGGAACCGTCTCGGTCGTAACGACCAAAGGAGCTCGATTCCGGCCCAGTCGGTACGCTTGCCATGGGAAGCGGAGATGGCTGTCGAGCACCACGAGTTGCACACCGTCTTCGATCCACGACGACGGTGCGGAGCGCTGTTCCCCCGCACCGACCAGGAAATCCACGTCCGCCAACAGCGCATCGTGGTGAGCGCGCAGAGTGCGCCCGAGTTCGCTGGGTTCCGCCGCAGATGAATCCTCTCGGTTCCCTTCCTCCACAATGACACCATCGAGGCTCTGGGTATACGCCAGCGTCACGAAGGGCCTCCCAGAGGGGTGCGAGTGGGCCGCGGCCAGGGAGGCGAACAACGTTTCCAGAAAGTCGAAATCCGGCGGGAACCGATTGCCCCCTTCCAGGGACAGGAGATGCGCCATTTTCTCCACCTTTGCCCGGAGATAGCGGACATTTTCCGGATGACTCGGTGCCTGGATTGGCACCCGTGCGCTGACGGGGATGCCATAACGGAGCAAGTCGTCGAGTTTCCGCGGGTTGTTGGTCATCAGCCGCACACTGCGAACCCCGAGATCTTTCAGAATTCGCGCCGCCACATGATAGTCGCGCTCATCCGCTTGGTGCCCGAGTCGCAGATTGGCTTCGACCGTGTCCAGTCCCTCGTCTTGCAAATTGTAGGCGCGGAGCTTCTGCACCAGTCCGATGCCCCTTCCCTCCTGGCGGAGATAAAGCAACACGCCGCGCTCCGCTTGACCGATCGCGCGCAAGGCCAATTCCAGTTGCTCGCCGCAGTCGCAACGCGTCGATCCGAATACATCTCCGGTCAGACATTCCGAATGGACGCGTACCAGCACATCGGCATGACCGGCCACATCCCCTTTCACTAGGGCAAGATGCTGTTTGTCGTCTGCGGTGCTGCCATAACAGTGGACGACGAAAGAACCATAGCGGTTGGGCAACCGGGTACTGACGAGTTCGTGAATACTGGGCAAGGTTCGGGTTTTCATCCGTGCACTTTTGGGTAACCGATTCTCTGAGGATCAGCGTAGCTCCACGGGCAACGGGCCGGCAAGCTCGACCGATCGCCGGCCAAGCTCACCTTTCATGTCCTAACCATCTGCCGGGATGACTTGACGTCGCGCGTCTCAGGCCTGCGCTTTCCATTGCGCCCGAAGCGCTTCGATCGAATCGACCGGGGGCGCACAGATCCCGCCGTGGCACAGATAGGCCAACGGCCCTTGGGGACTCGCCGATCGCGCAGCCAACGCCGGCGGGAGATCCTCCGCGTGTGTCGGAATGCAGTAAACCAGGGCATCGGGAAGAGCCGAGCCGATACCCGTGCGCCATTCCACGAGCAGTTCCTCTTCCCCGCGTACGATCACCGTAGCCGGCGGATCGAGCCATTCCAGTGCGGCGTTCAACAGTGCCCCATGGGCGCTGGGGTATCGCTCCATGCTGGCACGGGCCGCCTTGAGCCCGCGTTCGGCGGCATCGGCATAGCGCAACTCCCCCGTCAAATGAGCGAGACGCGATAGCGCCCGGAGTGCGACGCCATTACCGGAAGGCATGGACTCGTCCATCCAGGGCTTGGGTCGCTGGATCAATGTTTCGTGGTCACTGGCGGTGAAAAAGAAGCCGCCCGTGTCCTTGTCTTCGAAGCGCGCCAACAGGCGATCCGCCAGGTCCATGGCCCATAGCAGATCTTGCGAACGCCAGCGGCTCTGCAAGAGTTCCAAGGCCGCATCGAGCAAGAAGGCATGATCGTCGAGGTAGGCATCGAAGCGTGCCCGGCCATCCTTGTAGACCGATTGCAGGCGTCCCTCGACATCCATCGTTCCGCGCACGAAATCGAAGGCGCGCTCCGCCGAGCGAATGAAATCCTCCCGCTGCAGCAGGCGGCCGGCCACGGTCATGCCGGCGATCATCAGCCCGTTCCACGAGGCGATGATCTTCTCGTCCCGCCCCGGCCGAACCCGCCGTTCCCGGGCCGCGAACAGGCGGGCACGGGCAGTCGCCAACAAGGATTCGACTTCTTCCGGGCGTTTTTGCAACAGGATCGCCACTTCGTCCAGGCTTCGCGCGACGCGGAGATGCCAGCGCCCTTCGAAGTTCGGCGCCGTCATGAGGCCGTAGTACGCGGAAAAAGCCGCATACTCGTCTGGGTTCAGGATCTCCTGCACCTCTTTCCGGTCCCACAGGTAGAACCTGCCTTCCCCGCCTTCGGAATCCGCATCCAGCGAGGCGTAATAACCTCCTTCCGGCGACCGCATCTCGCGCACCGCCCAGGTCGCGGTCTCCGTGGCGACCTGAGCGTAAGCCGCGGCTTTGGTACGCGCGAACATGCGTGCGTACAAACCGAGCAGCAGGCCATTGTCATAGAGCATCTTCTCGAAGTGCGGAATCTCCCAGCGTTCGTCCACCGCATAGCGCGCAAATCCGCCGCCGAGGTGGTCGTAAATGCCACCCTGCGCCATTTTGCTCAAGGTAATTTCGACCATCGCTGCCGCTTTCGGATCGACCGAGGCGAATCGCAACAGAAATTCGAGTTCCGGCGCATGGGGAAACTTCGGCGCCCCGCCGAATCCGCCATGGATCGCGTCGAAGTTCGCTTCCAACTCACTCCGCGCACGTTCCAGAAGTTCCCGATCCGGCACCGAGGTCATCCCCCCGCCCCGCTCCAGAGTCTCCAAGAGACGCCGCAATTCCTGCTTGTTCCGCTCCAGATCGTCCTTGTGGTTGGCATAAAAATCCGCCACCCGCCGCAGCACGGTTACGAACGGCGGCATGTTGTAGCGCGGCTCTTTGGGAAAATACGTCCCGGCGAAAAACGGCATCAGATCGCGGGGGCTCAGGAACACCGTCAGCGGCCAGCCCCCACCACGACGGGTCAGCAACTGATGCGCGAGCTGATAGACGCGATCGAGATCGGGGCGTTCTTCGCGGTCGACTTTGATGTTTACGAACAACCGGTTCATCACCTCGGCGGTCGCCTCATCCTCGAAAGATTCGTGCGCCATGACGTGACACCAATGACAGGCCGAGTAGCCGATGGAGAGCAGGATCGGCTTGTCGTTCCGGCGCGCTTCCTCCAGCGCCTCGGGTCCCCAGGGATACCAATCCACTGGATTGCGGGCATGCTGGAGAAGGTAAGGACTGGTTTCATGGATCAGCCGATTCGTATGGCTTTCGCTAGGCATGGTGGACATTCCTCGGCGGGGGCAGCGGTGTGCCGTTTTTGGGGATCTTTCGATACCGTTTTTCCGTTTACTATACTCTGACCCGTTACCCCCACGCCGATTCCCGGTCGGAATCTCGAAAGAGCCGATTTTCCCCCGGGCAGATCCCCTGAGATACAATCGCCTGCAGGGAAGGTGCCCTTATACTGGTCTCGTCCGGACACAGACGGGACCCATGTCGCTCGTCTCCGTTCTGCTTTTTGATTTCCGATGCGTGTTCCATCCCTCAACACCGCGATCCTGACCGGTGCGGGCGTCGGCTTCGCTCTCGGTCTCTGGCTCAACCGTCTTGGGCCGGAAAGTCCATTGGCGCAAACGGTGCTCGCCGCCGTGGATCTGATCGGAACCCTGTTCGTCGATCTGCTCAAGATGATCCTGATTCCGCTCGTGTTCGCTTCGATTTCGGTCGGAATCTCCAACCTCGGAACCCATGACCAAGCGCGGCGGGTGTGGACTTGGACCCTGGTCTATTTCCTGACCACGACGACCTTCGCTGCCGTGCTGGGCCTGGCTCTGATGAACGGATTCGAACCTGGGCAGGATCTCGATCCGGCGGTTTTCCGGGCATCCTCGGGCACGCTGGACACGCAGCGACTCACCCCCGCCGAGTTCCTCCTCCAGGTCCTCCACGGCCTGTTCCGCAATCCCATCGCCGCGATGGCCGAGGGCGACGTGCTCGCCACGGTCGCCTTCGCCTTGTTCTTCGGTCTGGCTCTGGCTCGTTTGCACGATCGGGGTGAACACCTACGGCAGTCGCTGCGAGAGTTTCTGGACGCGATCCTGGTGATCGTCGCCTGGATCATGCACCTCGCCCCGCTCGGAGTGTTCGCGCTTTTGGCGAAGCTCACGGCGACGCAAGACCTCGATCTGTTGTTCGGGATTGCCGCTTTCGTAGCCGTGGTACTCGGAGGATTGCTGTTGCATGGCATGGTCACCCTTCCGGCCCTCTTATACGCCATCACCGGTACCCATCCCTCGAGGTTTTTCCGGGGCGCCTCTCAAGCGCTCTTCACCGCTTTCGCGACTTGTTCGAGTTCGGCGACGTTACCTGTCACCATGCGGAGTGTCCGGGAACACCTGGGGGTCGACGCCCGGATCGCTTCCTTCATCCCCCCGTTGGGCGCCACCATGAACATGGATGGCACCGCTCTCTACGAGGCCGGTGCCGCGCTGTTCGTGGCCAACCTGGTGGGAATCGAACTCAATGTCGCCCAGCAGGGGGTGGTCTGTCTCATGGCCATCGTGGCTTCGATCGGCGCGCCCGGGATTCCGAGCGCGGGTATGGTGACCCTGGTCATGGTGTTGCAAGCCGTGGGATTGCCGGCCGAGGCCATCGGGATTCTCCTTCCCATCGACCGCCTGCTCGACGCCTTCCGCACCTTGGTCAACGTGGAAGGCGACATGGTCGGCTGCCTGATCGTGGAGCGTCTTGTCGCGCCCGGGGAAAATCGCTGGGAGCGGCCTCCGACCACGGGATCGGGGACAGCCCCCTAGGGACGGTCGTCCACCACTCCTTCCCGTTCCGGTACCAGCAAGTCGGCGCGGCTGACACCCAAGCGCAAAGCCAGTGCGCTCGCCACGTAGATCGACGAATAGGTACCGACGACGATGCCGATCATGAGGGCGACGGCAAAATTGTGGATGATTTCCCCACCCCAGACTGCCATTGCCGTTACCGTGACGAAAGTGAGGAACGAGGTCATCAAGGTTCGGCTGAGCGTCTCGTTGATCGAGAGATTCATGATATCGATCACCTCCCCCCGGCGTACTTTGCGGAAGTTTTCGCGGATCCGGTCGAACACCACGATGGTATCGTTCAAGGAGTAACCCATGATGGCGAGCACCGCCGCCAGGACACTCAGATCGAACTCCATCCGCAGGATGGAAAAGATGCCGAGGATCATGGTGACGTCGTGCAGGGTGGCGAGAATCGCACCGAGCGCGAACCGGTATTCGAAGCGCCATGCCACGTAAACCAGGATTCCCAGGGTGGCCAGGATAAGCGCCAACAGGCTGCTTTCCGCCAAGTCTTCGCCGACCTGTGGCCCCACGACCTCGACCCGTTGCACTTCGATCCGTGGGCCGGACGGCCCACTCAGCGCTTCCGTGATCCGCGATTTCAGATCCTGGTCCGCCGCCCCTTCCTGTGGCCCCAATCGGATCAGCACGTCGCGCACGGTGCCGAAGTTCTGCGCCATGGGATTGGAAAAACCGGCGGCCTTCAGGCGCTCGCGCACTTGGCCGAGATCGGCCGGTTCGTCGTAGCTGACTTCGACCAGTGTCCCTCCGGTGAAATCGATGGCCAGATTGAGCCCCTGGACCGCGAGAGACACGATGGCAGCCAAGCTGAGGAGCGCGGAAAGCCAGACGGCGATGGTGCGCTTCCCCAAGAAATCGATCTGGTACGGACGAACTTGCTGTTTCGCCATGGGAATCTCCTGTGCGGGTCGTTCAGATCCAAAGCTTGGCCACCCGGCGCTGACCGTAGGCCCAGTTCACGAACATGCGGGTACAAGTCACGGACGTGAACATCGAGGTCAGAATCCCGATCGTCAACGTGACGGCGAACCCTTTGACCGGCCCCGAACCGATGCCGAACAACATCAGGGCCGCAAGCAGCGTCGTGATGTTGGAGTCGAAAATGGTCCCGAAGGCCCGCTCGAATCCGGCATAGATCGCAGCCTGCGGGGAATTGCCGTTGCGAAGCTCTTCCTTGATGCGTTCGTAGATCAGGACGTTCGCGTCGACGGCCATGCCGACCGTGAGCGTGATCCCGGCGATGCCCGGAAGCGTGAGGGTGGCCTGCAACAAGGAAAGGATCGCAAGGATCAGAGCCACGTTCATGAACAAGGTGATGTCGGCCAACAGGCCGAACACCTTGTAATAGACGATCATGATCAGCGCCACCAGCGAAAATCCGAGCGCGAACGAACGCACGCCTTGGGCGATGTTCTCTTTGCCCAGACTCGGGCCGACGGTACGTTCCTCGACGATGTCGACGGGAGCGGCCAACGCACCGGCGCGCAGCAGCAACGCCAAGTCGCGGGCTTCTTCGGTGCTGTCCAGGCCGGTGATCTGAAAACGCTTGCTGAAACGGTCGCGAATGGTCGCCACGTTGATGACTTCTTCGACCTTCTTCTTCTCGGTCACCTTCCGGCCGTCGACTTCCTTGGTCTCCACCTTGTTTTCGATATAGACCACGGCCATCGCCCGACCGATGTTTTCTCGCGTGACATCCCCCATCTTCTTCGCGCCCGTACTGTTCAAGGTCACGTAAACGGCGGGGGAGCCGCTTTGTTGGTCGATCCCCGAGGCCGCGTCCACCACTTGATCGCCGGTTACGATGACTTTCCGTTCCAGCAGTACCGGACGTCCCTGGCGATCCTTGTAAAGGCGCGTCCCGAGGGGTACGCGCTCGGTTTCGGCAGCCGGCAGTGGTTCCGTGGAAACCAGGCGAAATTCCAGGGTCGCCGTGGCGCCGAGGATTTCCTTGGCACGCGCGGTATCCTGCACCCCCGGCAACTGGACCACGATCCGGTCTTCGCCCTGCTGCTGGATCACGGGCTCCGCGACCCCCAGTTCGTTGACCCGGTTGCGCAGGGTGGTGGTATTCTGCGCCACGGCGAAGCGCCGAATTTCCCGGATCTCGGCATCGGAAAGACGCGCCTCGATGAGGCTCATGGATTCCTTGGCGTCGATGAGGAGGCCGCGCAGCTCACGTCGCATCAAATCCTGCGCCTGCGCCAGAACGGTCGCGTCCGGGAATCGGACGCGGATGAAGCCATTCTCCCGCTCCACCGACTGATAGCGGATCTTGTTTTCCCGCAACAGAGTGCGAATGTCTTCTACGTATCGCTCCTCCGCCTGCTTGATGGCGGCTTCCATATCGACCTGAAGGAGGAAATGCACGCCTCCTCTGAGGTCGAGGCCGAGATACATGGGCTGCGCCCCAATCGCCCGCAGCCAGAACGGCGTCGCCGGCGCGAGGTTGAGCGCCACCGTGTAATTGCCCCCCAGCTTGGCATTCAATAGATCCGAAGCCTTGAGCTGAGCCTCCGTATCGCTGAAGCGAACCAGCATGCGCTTCTCGACTCGTTCCACCGTTTTCGGCGTGAGGCCAGCCTCGGCAAGGATGGATTGGACCTGCACCTCGAGACTTTCATCCACTTTCGCAGCACGTATCGGCGACAACTGCACCGAAGGGTCTTCACCGAAGAAATTGGGCAACGCGTAAATGATCCCGAGGATCAAAATCGCCGTGACCATCAGGTTTTTCCAAAGAGGAAATTGGTTACGCATGAGGGGGAACCTAATTGAGCGGGGGGCTTTCTCGTCGGAGCCCGAACATCGGGGGGTCGGATCCGTGGATCACTTGGACTCGGGTTTGCGCTTGGCCGCTTTGTAAGTGCCCTTGGGCATCAGCGAACCAATCGCGTGGCGTTGTACCGCTATATGCACATTGTCTGCCACTTCCAGGGTCACGAAGTTTTCGTCGAGTTCCACCACCCTGCCCAGCAGGCCGCCCGTGGTCACCACTTCCGAGCCCTTGGTCAACGATTGCAACAACTTTTTGTGTTCCCGCTGCCGGCGGTTCTGCGGAAGCACGAACAGCAGGAAGAAGATGACGAGGACGGCGATGGGGAGGATCAAACCGGCCATTCCCGGTTCCTGTTGGGATGCTGCCGGAGCCACCTCCGCGAGGGCATCGGCGATGAAAAAACTCATGGTCAACCTCTCGTTGTTATGATTGGATCCGAAACGGTGCATTATCACATAAATGCGTCGCTTTTCGAGCGAAGGGCATGGAAACCTTCCACGAACGCGCGGTACCTGCCGGCCGCGATCGCCTCGCGCAAACGGGCCATCAATTCCTGGTAATAATGAAGATTGTGGATGGTATTCAGGCGCGCACCCAAAATTTCCCGACACTTGTCGAGATGGCGCAGATAGGCGCGGGTGTAATGCCTGCAGGTGTAACACCCGCATTCCTCGTCGACCGGACGGAGATCGTCTTTGTATCTCGCATTGCGAATACGGACGATTCCGAAGCGCGTGAACAGGTGCCCATTGCGCGCATTACGGGTGGGAAGTACACAATCGAACAAGTCGATGCCCCGCCCCACCGCATCGACGATGTCTTCCGGTGTCCCCACGCCCATCAGGTAGCGGGGGCGATCGGCCGGCATGAACGGCATCAGTGTGTCGAGTACGCGATGGCGATCCTCCTTGGGTTCGCCGACCGAAAGTCCGCCGATGGCAAAGCCATCGAAGCCGATGTCCGTGAGACGCTCCAAGGAGAACAGACGCAAGTCGTCATACATCCCGCCCTGCACGATGCCGAAGAGGGCGGAGGGGTTGCCTTCGTGGGCTCGGCGACTCCGCTCAGCCCAACGCAGGGACAATTCCATCGACTGACGAGCCTGGGCGTAAGTAGACGGATACGGCGTACATTCGTCGAAGACCATGACGATGTCGGAACCGAACGCCCGCTGCACCGCCATCGATTCTTCGGGTCCGAGGAATACCGGGCGACCGTCGACTGGGGACCGGAAATGCACCCCCTGTTCGCTGATCTTGCGCATCGCGCCAAGACTGAACACCTGGAAGCCGCCGGAATCGGTCAGAATCGGGCCTTCCCAATGCATGAAACGATGCAAGCCGCCATGGGCGTGAATGACCTCCACGCCAGGCCGGAGCATCAGATGAAAGGTATTACCGAGAACGATCTCCGCACCGAGGTCTTTCAACTCCTCGGGCGTCATGGCCTTGACCGTGCCATAGGTCCCCACCGGCATGAAGGCAGGCGTCCGTACCCGGCCGCGGGGAAACAACAGTTCGCCGCAACGTGCCGGACCATCCTGTGCCTCGACGATGAATTCCATGGCACGCGATCTCACGATAAACGAAGCCGGCCGGGCCGCGCTAGCGGTCCGGCCGGCTTGAAGACTCTCCAAACTGGTGCCGATGGTCGGATTTGAACCGACACGACTTTCGTCACCACCCCCTCAAGATGGCGTGTCTACCAATTCCACCACATCGGCTCGGATCCATCACTGGGATCGATCAGGATCTGCCTTGGGCGCCTCCTGCGGCAAATCGGACTGGCTTGGCGCGGGCTCCGACGCCACTGGCGGCAGATCCGGCTGTGCCTGTACGGGAGCAGGGACGTCCATCACGTCAGCCTGTTTATTATCAGCCTTGCCCGCCAAATAGGCAAGAAGCAGACTGGATGCAAAAAACAGCGTCGCCAGGATCGCCGTGGTCCTGGAGAGAAAAGAAGCCGCGCCCCGAGCCCCAAAAAGGCTACCCGAGGAACCGCCTCCGAACCCAGCACCGGCACCGGCACCCCGACCCTGTTGCAACAACACCAGGCCGATGATCGACAAGGCGATCAGGACATGAACGATGGTCAAAGCTTGATACATAAATCACCTGAATAAAGAGATCGGCGCGCGGGCGCCGCTGTAGGAGAGAATCCAGAAAACATGGCACTGGGCAAACCGAGCGGTCGCGGATCAAGCCACAGCGTTGCTATACCCTTGCGTATGCCGGCGCTTCCCTCACGAGCCATTCGCGTCCGGGTATTGCGCGACGACGATGCGATTCCCCACCCCTCCTGAAAGATCGAGAAGGGTACAAGCTCGCGCCAGCCATTTCAAGGAACTCAGCCACCGGCGTTCACCCGACCCAGCGCCGTGCGTTCTGGAACATCCGGAACCATGGGCCGTATTCACCCCAATCCGGTGACCGCCAAGAATTCTGGATACTACGGAAACAGCGCTCGGGGTGCGGCATCAGAATCGTGAAGCGGCCGTCCGTCGTAGTCAAGCCGGTGATTCCCTCCGGCGAGCCATTGGGATTGTACGGGAACCTCTCAGTGCGCCGCCCATGGTTGTCGATATAGGCCAGGGTCACCAGACCCTGCAACCGGTCCCCACCTTGCCGAAATTCGACTCGACCCTCCCCATGGGAAACCACCACCGGCAATCGCGATCCAGCCATGTCGGTAAAGAACAGGGAGGGAGAGTCTTGCACCTCCACCATCACGAAACGGGCCTCGAACTGCTCCGATCGGTTGCGGACGAAGCGCGGCCAGGAAGAGGCTCCCGGGATCAGATCCGCAAGCTGTGACAACATTTGGCAGCCGTTACAAACCCCGAGACCAAAGCCGTCCCGGCGCTGGAAAAACGCCTCGAATTGCTCCCGCAGGCGAGGGTTGTACAGGATCGACTTGGCCCAGCCGCCTCCCGCGCCTAACACGTCGCCATAAGAAAAACCGCCGCAGGCGACGAATCCCACGAACTGATCGAGCCCCGCGCGACCCGCTGCCAAGTCGCCCATGTGGACGTCGATGCACTCGAAGCCGGCGCGATCGAATGCTGCCGCCATTTCCACGTGGCCATTCACCCCCTGCTCGCGAAGGATGGCGAGTCGTGGCCGGGAAAGATTGACATAGGGTGCCAGGATGTCGGCGTCCGGATCGAACGTCAGCATCGCATGCAGACCCGGATCCTGATCGTCGAAAAGCGCCTCGTATTGTTCGCGGGCACAATCCGGATGATCGCGGAGCGCCTGCAGATGGTAGCTGGTTGCCGACCATACCCCTTGCAATTCCGCGCGACTGGCGGCGAACAACACCTGCCCTCGACTCTGGATGACGATCCGGCGATCCGACCGCAACCCACCCACCACGTGGCTGCAAGAACCGAGCCCAGCTTCGGCGAGGCGTTGCAGAACTTCCGCGAGATGCTCTTGCCGCACCTGGATGAGTGCTCCCAGTTCCTCGGCGAAGGCGGCTGCCACCGGATCGGCGCCGAGTGCGTCGAGGTGAAGGTCGACCCCGGTGCGGGCGGCGAAAGCCATCTCGCAAACCGTGGCGAGCAAGCCTCCATCGGAACGGTCGTGATAAGCGAGCAGCAAGCCCTCGTGATTGAGGCGCTGAACCGTCACGAAAAAGGCCTTGAAGGTCTCCGGATCGTCGAGATCCGGGCACACCTGCCCCATCTGTCCATAGACTTGCGCCAATGCCGAGCCTCCCAGGCGATTCTGGCCCTTGCCCAAGTCGATCAAGACCAGAGTGGTGTCGCCGAGGTCGGTGCGAAGTTCCGGGGTCAAGGTCCGCGTGACGTCGTGAACCGGAGCAAATGCCGAAACGATCAAAGACAGAGGCGCGATCATGATTTTCTCGTGCCCCTGATCCTGCCAAACGGTTCGCATGGAGAGCGAATCCTTTCCTACCGGGATGGCCACCCCCAAGGCCGGGCACAGCTCCATCGCCACCGCCCGCACCGTATCGAACAGTCGCGCATCCTCCCCGGCGACCCCCGCCGCCGCCATCCAGTTCGCCGACAATTTGATGCGACCCAGGGACTCGATACGAGCCGCTGCGATGTTGGTCAAAGCCTCCCCCACGGCCATGCGTCCCGACGCCGGCGCGTCGATTACCGCAAGCGGGGTACGCTCGCCCACGGCCATCGCCTCCCCGGTGGTCGCGCAAAAACCGGACGCCGTCACCGCGACGTCGGCCACCGGCACCTGCCAGGGTCCCACCAGTTGATCCCGCGCCACTAGGCCGCCGACCGAACGATCACCGATATGGATCAGAAAACTCTTGTCGGCGACCGCCGGAAACCGCAGCACCCGCCGGATCGCCTCCCCCCACTCGAAACCAAGCAAATGTAAACCGCGCGGTGCGGTCGGAGCACGAACGACGTCACGCAGCAAGCGTGGCGGCCTACCGAACAACAACGACATGGGTATGTCGATCGGACGATTGGCGAAGCGCAGATCATCCAGGATCAAAGTCTCTTCCACTGTCGCCCGGCCGATCACGGCAAACGGACACCGTTCCCGTTCGCAAAAGGCGCGGAACCGTTCCAGCCCATCGGGGCGGAGGGCCAGAACATAGCGCTCTTGGGCCTCGTTGCACCAAATCTGCATGGGCGAGAGGCCCGGCTCGGCGCTCGGCACGGCGCGCAATTCGAAGTGTCCCCCGCGGCCACTGTCATGAATGATCTCCGGAACCGCATTCGACAGCCCGCCGGCACCGACATCGTGGATGGACAGGATGGGGTTGTCGTCGCCCAGAGCGGCACAGTGGTTGATGACTTCCTGGCAGCGCCGCTGCATCTCCGGGTTGTCGCGCTGCACCGAGGCGAAATCGAGATCCTCGTTGCTCTCTCCCGAGGCGAGCGAAGATGCGGCCCCACCACCCAGTCCAATCAGCATCGCCGGCCCGCCGAGCACCACGATCGGGGCACCGGGCGGAATCTCGCGCTTGTGGAGATTCGGTGCCCAGATGTTCCCCATCCCTCCGGCCAGCATGATCGGTTTGTGGTAGCCGTACAACCATGCACCGTCGGCCGACGGTTGCTCGAAAGTCCGGAAATAGCCGGCCAAATTGGGACGGCCGAATTCGTTGTTGAAAGCAGCTCCGCCGAGCGGTCCTTCGAGCATGATCCGGAATGCCGAGGCGATCCGTTCCGGCCTGCCATGATCGGCCTCCCAGGGCTCGAGATGCCCGGGGATACGCAAATGCGATACGGAAAAGCCGGTCAGCCCGGCTTTCGTTTGCGAGCCGCGACCCGTCGCCCCTTCATCGCGAATCTCGCCCCCGACACCGGTCGCCGCCCCCGGATGCGGAGAGATCGCGGTGGGATGATTGTGCGTTTCCACTTTCATCAAGAGATGGGAAGCCGCCTCGCGGTAGCCATACCGGCCGCTCTCCGGGTCACGCACGAACGAGGTCGTCCGAAAACCTTCCACCACGGCCGCATTGTCCCGATAGGCCGAGACGATCCCTTGCGGGTTCCTCTCGCTGGTGTAACGGATCATATCGAACAGGGATCGCTCCTGATCCTCGCCATCGATCCTCCAGTGCGCATTGAAGATCTTGTGGCGACAATGCTCCGAGTTCGCTTGGGCGAACATCATCAGCTCGACGTCGGTCGGATTTCGACGCCAAGCCCGGTAGCTCTCTTCCAGATAATCCAGCTCCTCTTCCGATAGAGCCAATCCCAGTGCGCTGTTTGCCTTGACCAGCGCCCACCGCCCCTCCTGCAACAATGGCACATAGCGCAACGGTTCCGGATCCTGGTGGCGAAACAGTGCATCTTCCTGCCCGGGACGCAATACGGTTTGGGTCATGCGGTCGTGGAGAGCGGCCTTCACCCTTTCCTGCTCTGCAGCGGCCAGCCCCCGATCGAGAAAAAGGCTGTAAACGATTCCCCGCTCGACCCGCAGGACTGCATTGAGGCCACACCCGCGAACGATTTCCGTCGCCTTGCTCGACCAAGGCGAAATGGTGCCAAGCCGGGGCACGACCGACCATGTTTCGGTGATCGGGCCTGCCGGAAACGCGGCGGAGAGGACTGAGTGGCGCCCCAAGCTCGAACGATCGGAATCCGTTCCGATCGCGCCGTAACCCAGGATCTCCGACAGGCGTTCGAACTCGTGACGGTCGAGTTCACGCGCCACCTCGGCCAAGTGGAGGAAATTGGAGGCGAGATTACGGATTGCCGGTGAAATTGCCTGTAACGTCGCCAGCAGGCGTTCGGCGCGGAACGCCGACAGTGCCGGCGGACCCGGAAGACTCACGACCATGAACCAAACTCCGCGGGATGGGTGCAGCGGTTGCCGCCGCGATCATTGATCGGGATGGGCGACTCCATCGGATTTCTCTCCTTCGGCGGACTCGCTCCCTCGGTTCGCGTCAGACTTTTCAAACTGGGCGTGGATCGCTTTCAGGAGATCCAGCCCCGGGCCTTTGGTTTGAGGCTGATCCTGCTCGTCGGTCACGAACACCACCGTGGCCTGGCCTTTTTGTTCCACGTGGACGCGAAACGCGCCCGAATGGGACGCTTCGCCGCCCAGCCCCAACCATCGCATCAACAAACCGGGTTGCTCGGTTTGCGGTTCTCCGAAGCGGACATCGAAGACCCCCCGCGAACGATCCTCGTCCGTCACCTCGATCTTGGCTCGACCCAGCGCCCGCACCACCGAACGCCATGCTTCGTCGAACGGTGCTTCCACCTCGATCAGGGGCACGTCGCGGAGATCCTCGGCCAACGTGGATTTCGGATCCGGAACCTCGGCAGGCTCCGCCGGCTTTTCGGCGACATCCCGTGCCCCGCCAGCCACGGCACCCTCGATCGTGGTTGACGTGAGATCCGGGGGAATCTCCAGGGGCGGGATCTCCGAATGGTATCGATACTGCTTCTGTTTGTCGGGAAACAACCCGGCGACATAGCTACAGCCGCTCGCAGTCGTCAGCAATGCGCACAGCACCCATGCCGGGACCTCTTTCCCGTTCATGCCACCCATCAAAGCACACCGGCCTGCTGCAGGGCCCTGCGTACCGGTTCCCGGCAGGACTCGGCGAGCCAGGTCAAAGGGAGCCGGATCCCCTCCTCGATCAACCCCATTTCATGCAGAGCCCACTTCGCCGGAATCGGGTTGGACTCGATGAACAATTCACGGTGGAGCGCCGCCAGCCGCTCGTTGAGCCGCTCCGCAGTAGCCCGATCTCCGGCGATGGCGGCGGTACACATCTCGTGCATCAACCGGGGCGCGACGTTCGCGGTCACCGAAATCACGCCTTTCCCGCCCAAGAGACAAAACTCGCAGGCGGTCGCATCGTCTCCGGAATACAAGAGAAAATCGGGACCACACAGCCGCAGGAGTTCCTTGGCGCGATCGAGATCCCCCGTGGCTTCCTTGATGCCGATGATGCCCTGCACTTTGGCCAAGCGCGCGACCGTGGCCGGCAACAGATCACAGCCGGTGCGTCCGGGGACGTTGTAGAGGATTTGGGGAATATCCACGGCTTCGGCAATACACCGGAAATGTCGGTAGAGTCCTTCCTGGGTAGGCTTGTTGTAGTATGGGGTGACCAGAAGACAGGCATCAGCCCCGAGTTCCTTCGCTCTGGCGGTAAGATGGAGGGCCTCCGAGGTCGCGTTGGCCCCGGTGCCTGCGATAACGGGAATGCGACCCGCGACCTGTTCGATGACGACCCGGATCACTTCGCAATGTTCCGCCTCGTCCAGGGTCGAAGATTCCCCCGTGGTACCCACCGCGACGATGGCGTCGGTTCCCTGCTCGATGTGAAATTCGACGAGTCTGCGCAGCGCGTGGAAATCCAGCGCGCCGTCGTGTCTCATCGGAGTCACCAGGGCCACGATGCTGCCTTGAATCATTCCCGATACCCAATTGAAAAATTGCATGGTAGCGCGTCGGCGGCGAGACTGACAACAGAACCCGCACCGCTTCACGAGCCTCTGCATGGCTCTCGTGGCCCATGGTACACTTCCGCCTGTTCCTCGTTTTCCGTATCCGACGAAGCCGCATGCAGATCATCGTGACGCTCATGGGCGCCGACCGGTTCGACCGGATCGCCGCAATCAGCCGGGTGGTTCGGGATTGCAAGTGCACCATCCTGGAAAGCCGCATGACCGAGCTGGGAGCCGAATTCGCCGGCCACATGCTGGTGGAGGGCAACTGGAACCACATCGTCAAGCTCGAGAACGCCTTGGAAAATCTCTCCCCCCGCGGGGAGTTCAAGGTTCACACGATGCGCGCGCGGGAGGCCCCGCCGGAGACCGAGAACGTGCTGCCATACGCGGTGGACGTGGTGGCCGGAGAAAACTCCGATCACCTCCACGAACTGGCGGAATTCTTCGCCAGCCGCCACATCAAGGTCGTCGATGCCAGCACCAGCCGTTATCCGGCGCCTTACAGCGGCACCCCCATGTTTCTCGCGCACTTGATCGTGAAGATTCCCACGGACATGAAAATCATCTCGCTGCGCGACGAGTTCCTGGAGTTCTGCGACCAGCAAAACCTGGACGCGATCCTCGAACCGGTGAAACGTTGAAACTCACCCCCTGCCAGGACTTCAGCCATGAACCCGCTTGCCATCGGACAACCCGTTCCCGATTTCTCGGCAGAATCGACCGCCGGCCGGCCGTTCCGTCTCTCTGAACGGCGCGGCCGCAACCTCGTTCTTTACTTTTACCCGAAGGACGATACCCCGGGATGCACGCAGGAAGGTCGGGACTTCCGCGATCTGTACCCGGAATTCCAGGAACTCGACACCGATGTCGTCGGCGTCTCCCGCGACAGCCTGGCGTCCCATGAGCGGTTCCGATGCAAGCACGAACTCCCCTTCGAATTGCTCTCCGACCCAGACGAGACGGTATGTGATCTGTTTGGCGTGATTGCGCTGAAGACCTTTTATGGCAAACCGGTACGCGGAATCCAGCGGAGTACCTTCCTCATCGACCGGGAAGGCAAACTGGTCGCCGAGTGGCGCAAGGTGACGGTGAAGGAACACGCCAGGGAAGTTCTGGCAACGATTCGCGAACTCGTCACCCGCGGCGCTGCCGGCAACTGATTTTCCCTCCCCTGCCGGCGAAGGATTCCATGAGTACGGCGCCCACAACCGCGAGCAAGCTGTTCGTGCTGGACACCAATGTGCTCATGCACGACCCGACCTCGCTGTTCCGTTTCCAGGAACACGACTTGTTCATCCCGATGATCGTGTTGGAAGAGCTCGATCACGCCAAGAAAGGACTTTCCGAAGTTTCACGCAACGCGCGCCAGGCCAGCCGGTTTCTGGATGAACTGGTGCGCCATGCGGCCCTGGACGAGATCGATGACGGAATCCCGCTGACCCAGACGGATTATGCCGGTCGTATAGACCGACGCTGCCGCGGCCGGCTGCTGTTCCAAACGCGCCGCCTCGCCGCTTCCCTCCCGACCAGCCTGCCGGGCGACCTCCCGGACCACTCGATTTTGGCTACTGTCTTGGCATTGTCGGAAGAACATCCGGAGCAACAGGTGGTGTTGGTGTCGAAAGACATCAACATGCGCATCAAGGCGGCGGTGTTGGGAATCCACGCCGAGGATTACCACAGCGATCAGGTCCTCGACGACGTCAACCTGCTCTATACGGGCGCATCCGAGCTGCCGATGGATTTTTGGGACAGCCATGGCAGCAAGATGGAATCCTGGCAGGAGCACGGTCGCATGTTTTATCGCGTGTCCGGCCCGCTGGTTCGTGAGTGGTATCCCAACCAGTTCTTGTACCTCGCGGACGAATCGCAGTTCGAGGCCATCGTCCGCAGCCGCGACGACGGCAGCGCAGTCATCGAACTCGTCCGTGACTTCCGTACCCCTCAGCACGCCGTCTGGGGCATTCAGGCGCGCAACCGGGAACAGAACTTCGCGCTCAATATCCTGCTCGATCCGGACATCGACTTCGTCACTTTGCTGGGAACCGCCGGCACCGGCAAGACCCTGCTGGCATTGGCTGCCGGCTTGGTATTGACCCTCGACCAGAAACTCTATCGAGAGATCATCATGAGCCGGGAGACCGTGCCCCTCGGCGAGGACATCGGGTTTTTGCCGGGTAGCGAAGAGGAAAAAATGACTCCCTGGATGGGTGCTTTGCTGGACAATCTCGAACTGCTCAGCAGCCACGAAAACGGCGGTGTCTGGGAACGCGCCGCGACGAACCATTTGCTCCTCAATCGGGTCAAGGTACGCTCGCTCAATTTCATGCGCGGCCGGACCTTCCTCAACCGCTACATCATCCTGGACGAAGCGCAGAACCTCACCTCGAAGCAAATGAAGGCGCTTATCACCCGAGCCGGTCCCGGCAGCAAGGTCGTCTGCCTCGGCAACATCGCTCAGATCGACACCCCTTATCTGACCGGAACCACGTCGGGATTGACCTACGTCGTGGACCGCTTCAAGCAGTGGCCTCACGCGGCCCACATCACGTTGCGACGGGGCGAACGTTCACGCCTGGCGGACTTCGCCGCCGACTATCTGTAGTTACACGATCTCCCTCAGGTGGCGCCGGGGACTGTCTCCGCCGCCTCCTTGAGGCGAGGCCAGGCGCTGAGGACGGCTTTTACAAAAGTGGCCAGAGGAATCGCGAAAAATACCCCCCAGAAGCCCCACAGTCCGCCGAAGAACAGGATCGCGACAATGATGGCGACCGGATGCAGGTTCACCACCTCGGAAAACAACAGCGGCACCAACATCACGCCGTCGAGCCCCTGGATGATGGCATAGGCCAACACCAAGTACCAGAAGTCGTCGTTCAAGCCCCATTGAAAAAATCCTACGATGACCACGGGGAAGGTGACCAGGGTGGCCCCGACGTACGGGATGATCACCGAGAGCCCGACCAGCACGGCAAGCAGCAAGGCGTAATTCAGCCTCATCAGGGAAAATGTCACGTAGCTGACCGCGAACACGATGATGATCTCGAACACCTTGCCGCGGACGTAATTGCCGATCTGCATGTCCACTTCCCGCCATACCTGCGTCGGCAGGTGGAGATCCTGGGGTAGATACTGGGCGAGCCACCCGATGATGCGATCTTTGTCCTTCAGGAAAAAAAACACCAAAAGCGGCACCAGGACGAAGTAGACGATCAAGGTGATCACGCTGACCAAGGAAGCATAGGAATAGGTCAGCATCGATTGGCCGTAACCGATCAACCTTTGCCGCACCACGGCGATCAGCTCATTGGCTTGCTCGACGGTAATGAAGTCTGGATAGCGCTGCGGCAGCTCGAGAATGAGAACCTGTCCGCGATTCATCCAACCGGGAAGCTGCTCGATGAGTTGCACCGTCTGCTGGTACAGAAGCGGCAGGAAGGCGACAAAAATGATCAGCAGGAAAGCGATGAACAGGATGTAGACGAGGATCACGGAAATCAGGCGTGGCAACTTCTTCCGCTCCCCGATCGCCACGATCCCTTCGAGCAAATAGGCGATCACGCCGGCCGCGAATACCGGCATCAACATGTCGGCGAGGCTGATCACGGCGACGAACCCTACCAGCAGCAGGATCGCGAACGACACTGCCTGGGCATTGGGAAAGACTCTCGTGAACCAATCGCTGATCCAGTCTCGCAAGGGCTGCATATTATTTTTTCTTGTCATTATGACCGGCTGGCTCAGCGAGAGATGGTACTACAGCAGCGTCAGGTTTTCCGCGACTTGTCGGCATCGGCATGGGAAATGCCGCACCTAAGACGCCATCGAACCAAGTGACTGGGCCCTCCATTCTTCGCACGGTCCCTGAACCGCCCCCATGAGAAAACACTCGTCCCCGCTCGTCGCACCCTAGGGCAGAAGCTTCGCTGCCGGGGGAGTCCGGCAAATGTCCCATTTTTTGGACAAGAGAGAGGGTTTCTCAGAATTTTGCTTTATCCGACTGCTTTACTTGGAATTTAATCAGGACTAAAATGGTCCTCAATGAAAGGGGCAGCCTATGTTACGCATCAGCAAACTGACCGATTACGCGATCGTCCTACTGGTCCAGATGAGCCAGGAAAACAAGCGAACCTTTGCGGCAGCCGATCTGGCTGAGAGCACCGGTATCGCTCTGCCAACCGTGAGCAAGATTCTCAAGACCCTCACCCGCGCCGGCGTGGTGATCTCGACGCGGGGTGCCTATGGCGGCTATGCCTTGGCCCAGGGTCCGGAACAAACCAGCGTGGCACGGGTCATCGACGCACTCGAAGGCCCGATTTCCCTTACGGAATGCGGCACTCAACAGAACCTCTGCCGACAGGCTTCGTACTGCGAGATCCGCGGCAACTGGAGCGTGATCAACCTGGCGATCCGAGCCGCATTGGAGTCGGTAAGCCTCGCCGACATGGTGCGTCCGGCCGCCACCATGCCAACCGAGGTGCGTATCCCGATCAGCCAGATTCAACATCATCCCCGCTAGCCTGAATTCACGGAGCACGACCATGTCCGCCACGGCAGAGACCCTGGAACGACTTATCCAAAAGGACTACAAACCCGGCTTCGTCACCGATGTGGAGGCGGACACGCTTCCACCCGGATTGAACGAGGACGTCATTCACGCCATCTCGGCGAAAAAAAAGGAACCCCAATTCATGCTGGAATGGCGGCTCAACGCCTTCCGCCACTGGCTGACCATGCATGAACCGAAGTGGGCGTTCGTCCATTATGGCCCGATCGATTATCAGGCGATCAGCTACTATTCGGCGCCCAAAGTCCGGGAACGTCCCAAGAGCCTCGATGAAATCGACCCGAAGTTACTGGAAACCTACAGCAAATTGGGCATCCCGCTGTACGAACAGGAACGCTTGGCCGGTGTGGCGGTGGACGCGGTATTCGACAGCGTGTCGGTGGCCACTACGTTCAAGGACAAGCTGGCCGAGGCGGGGGTGATTTTCTGCTCCATGTCGGAAGCGATCGAGAAACACCCGGAACTGGTCCGGAAATACCTGGGCAGCGTCGTGCCCCCCGAGGACAACTTCTTCGCCGCCTTGAACTCCGCCGTGTTTTCCGATGGCTCCTTCGTCTACATTCCCAAGGGAGTCCGCTGTCCCATGGAGCTGTCCACCTATTTCCGCATCAATGCGGCCAAGACCGGTCAGTTCGAACGTACCTTGATCATCGCCGAGGAAGGCAGCCACGTGAGCTACCTGGAAGGCTGCACGGCGCCGATGCGCGCCGAGCACCAGTTGCATGCCGCCGTGGTGGAATTGATCGCCCTCGACGACGCCGAGATCAAGTACTCGACCGTGCAGAACTGGTATCCGGGCGATGCCGAGGGTCGCGGCGGCATTTACAACTTCGTCACCAAGCGGGGCGACTGCCGCGGCGCGCGCTCCAAGATTTCCTGGACCCAGGTCGAAACCGGCTCGGCCATCACCTGGAAATACCCGAGCTGTATCCTGCGCGGCGACGGCTCGATCGGCGAATTCTATTCGGTCGCCGTCACCAACCATTTCCAGCAGGCCGACACCGGTACCAAGATGATTCACATCGGCAGGAACACCCGCAGCACGATCATCTCCAAGGGGATTTCCGCGGGCCGCGCCCAGAACAGCTATCGCGGGCTGGTCAAGATCCTGAAAAGCGCCGAAAACGCGCGCAATTATACCCAGTGCGATTCGCTCCTGATCGGTCACCACTGCGGCGCCCATACCCTCCCGTACATCGAGGTCAAGCAGCCTACCGCCCAAGTGGAGCATGAGGCGACCACCTCGAAGATCAGCGAGGACCAGCTTTTCTTCTGCATGCAGCGTGGCTTGTCGGCGGAAGATGCCGTGTCCATGATCGTGAACGGCTTCTGCAAGGAGGTGTTCAAGGAGTTGCCGATGGAGTTTGCCGTGGAAGCCCAGGCCCTGCTCGGCATCAGCCTGGAAGGCAGTGTCGGTTGATATCTTCCAGCAATGGAACGGCGTTCGTACGGTTTCGCAATGATCTTTGGTGTATTCGCAAGCTTTGCTGTGTGCGCTCAAACACCGATTGGCTTCCTTGATTTCGAATTGAACGATCTGACGCTCCAACCCAATATGCCGGAAGAAATCGAACGCACGGCCTCCATTCGACCGTTACTGGAAAAGTCTTTCGCAGCGAAAGGGGGCTATCGCATCGTTTCAATCCATCCCGAGGCGCAGGCCGAGGCCAACCAGGGTTTTGGTTATCTATTCGATCACCATGACGTGGCTGCGCGACTTGGCGCAACCGCTGGAGCAGACTGGATCGTGGTCGGGCGCGTACACAAGGCGAGTTACTTGTTTGTTTATTTCAAAGCCCACTTGATCAATGCCAAGACGAAACAAATCGTCGGGGACTACGTCGTCGAAGTCAAAGGCCCACAAAAGAAGTTGACGATCAAGGGGGTAGAGAACCTTGCGGAGCAGATTGATGAAACTCTCAGGAAGAAAACCTCGACGAATGCAACCAAGCCGAGCCTTTGAAACCATTTTCACATTGATCACCCTATGCTCAAGATAGACAACCTGCACGTTTGCGTCGAAGGCAAGCCGATCCTCAAGGGCATCAGCCTGGAAGTCAAAGCCGGTGAGGTGCACGCCATCATGGGGCCGAACGGTTCGGGCAAGAGCACCTTGTCCAACGTTCTCGCCGGACGCGAGGGTTACGAGATCACCGCAGGCAGCATCACCTATCGCGACCGGGATCTTCTTGCAATGCCGCCGGAAGAACGGGCACGCGAGGGCGTGTTCCTCGCTTTCCAATACCCCGTGGAAATCCCCGGCGTCAGCAACATTTATCTCCTCAAGGCGGCGCTCAACGCGGTACGCAAGCATCGCGGACTCCCCGAAGTCGACGCCATGGATTTCTTGAAGCTGGTCAAGGAGAAGACCCGATCCGTGGATTTGGATGAGCAATTTCTCTATCGCGGCGTCAACGAAGGCTTCTCCGGCGGCGAAAAGAAGCGCAACGAGATCCTGCAGATGGCCATCCTCGAACCGAGCCTTTGCATCCTCGACGAAACCGACTCCGGCCTCGACATCGACGCGCTCAAAGTGGTCGCGGACGGCGTCAATGCCCTGCGGTCGCCGGATCGGGCCTTCATCCTCGTCACCCATTACCAACGTCTGCTCAATTACGTCAAGCCGGATCAAGTGCACGTGCTGGTGCATGGCCGCATCGTCAAAACCGGGGATGCGGATCTCGCGCACGAACTCGAGCAGAAGGGCTACGGTTGGATCGAGGCGACCGCCGCAGGAGTCTGAAATGAGCACCCTATCCCACCGCAGGTATGTCGAGCAGTGCCACGATTCGGCTTCCCCGAACCGGAAGGTCGAGCCGTCCTGGCTCGAGGAGTTGCGGCAACAGGCCTTGGCGCGGTTCGAGGCGACCGGTTTCCCCTCTCCCCGCGAAGAGGAATGGCGTTACACCAACATCGCGCCGATCGAGCGAAAGCTTCTCACCGCGGCGGAAGTCCCGGCGGACAATGCCGCCGCGCCATCGCTGCTCGACCGCTGCCGGATCGCCGATACCTGGTCGCTGGTGTTCGTGGACGGCGTCTTCGCTCCCGAATGGTCGTACCGCGATGCCCTCCCCCAAGGACTGATCCTGGACAGCCTGTACTCCATGCTCGAAGCCGATCCCGGCTGGCTGGAAGCCCACCTGGGGCGCGTCGGCGTGGCGGAGCGCCATGGTTTCATCGACTTCAACACCGCCTTTTTCACCGACGGTGCCGTCCTTCGCCTGGATGACGGAGTGATCCTGGAAAAACCGATCCAGTTGCTGTTCGTCTCCACGCGGAGCGACGGACGCTCGACGCTGCGCAACCTGATTTGCATCGGAAGAAATGCCGAGGCGCGGGTCGTGGAAACGCATCTCGGCGCGGCGGCAACCGGTTACCTCGGCACGGTGGTCAACGAGATCCTGGTGGCCGAGAACGCCGGGTTCACACAATACAAGCTGCAATTCGACGGCGCCAAAGCCTACCACTTCGGCGGCAGTTACACCCGCATTGCGCGCGACGGACGGTACCGGCACCATACGCTGTCCCTGGGGGGACTCCTGGTGCGCAACGAGGTCCACGCGGAACTCGGGCGGGCGGCCCGGACCGAGCTGAACGGACTGTTCCTGGGCTCCGGCAGGCAGCATGTCGACAATCATGTCCGGATCCACCACAACGAACCGTATGGAACCAGCCGGGTGACCTACCGGGGCATCCTCAAGGATCGTTCACGCGGCATCTTCCAGGGCCGCATCGTGGTCCACCCGGATGCGCAGAAAACCGATGCCGAAATGAACAACCGCAATCTCTTGCTTTCCGAGGATGCGGAAATCGACACCAAGCCGCAACTGGAAATCCACGCCGATGATGTGAAATGCTCTCACGGCGTGACGGTCGGTCAGCTCGATCCAACCGCGGTTTTCTATTTGGAATCCCGCGGCATCGAGGAACGCGCGGCCCGGCAAATGCTTACCTATGCCTTCGCCGCAGAGTTGGTGGAACGCATGCAACCGAGCGGCTTCCGCGATTTGCTGTTGGACACCCTGCTGGCCCGCTTCCCCCTCGCAGGGGTTTGCAAGGAGTAGTCATGAGTAGCGCAGTGCAATCCATCCTCCGTTCAGACGCATCACCGCGTGGTATTTACGATGTGGCCCGAATCCGGAAGGACTTTCCGATCCTGGCCCAGAGCATCCATGGCAAGCCGCTGGTCTATCTCGACAACGCCGCTACCACTCAGAAGCCGCGCGCGGTCATCGACTGCATCAGCAAAGTGTACGAGCACGATTACGCCAACGTACATCGCGGCGTACACACCCTGAGCCAACGCGCGACCGAGCTGTTCGAAGGGGCTCGGGAAAAGATACGGCGTTTCATCAACGCCCGTCATTCCCGCGAGATCGTTTTCACCCGCGGCACTACCGAGGCGATCAATCTGGTGGCGCAAAGCTACGGCCGTCCGCACCTGCGGAGCGGCGACGAGATCCTGATCACGGCCATGGAGCACCATTCCAACATCGTCCCGTGGCAGATGCTGTGCGAGCAGACCGGGGCGGTGTTGAAAGTCGCTCCGATCGACCGCACCGGCAGCTTGCTGGTGGAGGAATTCGAGGCGCTCTTGTCGGAGCGCACGCGCCTGGTCTCCGTGGCACACATGTCGAACGCGCTCGGAACCGTCAACCCGGTCGAGCTGTTGATTGAGCTGGCCCACCGTCGCGGCATACCGGTATTGCTGGACGGGGCGCAGGCCATTCCGCACATGGCGGTAGACGTGCAGGCGCTGGATTGCGACTTCTATGCCTTCTCCGGGCACAAGCTCTATGGCCCCTCCGGTATCGGCGTACTCTATGGCAAGGAACAAATCTTGAGCGCCATGCCTCCGTATCAAGGCGGAGGCGACATGATCCGCCGCGTCACTTTCGAGAAGACGGAGTACAACGAACTGCCTTACAAGTTCGAGGCCGGCACACCGGCCATCGTCGATGCCATCGCCTTGGGCGCGGCCATCGATTATCTGCAAACGTTGGGCATGGATGCCATCGCCGGGCATGAACAGCGCCTGCTGAACTATGCCGGCGAACGCACGACGGAAATTCCGGGGTTACGCGTGATCGGCCAGGCGCAACACAAAGGTGCGATTCTATCCTTCACCCTGGAAGGGATTCACCCGCACGACATCGGCACGATCTTCGACCACCTCGGGATCGCGGTCCGTGCCGGACATCACTGTGCCATGCCGGTCATGGATTTCTTCGGCGTGCCGGCCACGGCACGCGCCTCTTTCGGACTGTACAACACCTTCGAAGAAGTGGATGCGCTGATCGACGGCATCCACCAAGTCATTCAGGTTTTCCGCTGATGCTGGACCAGATTCGGGATCTCTACCAGGAGGTCGTATTCGACCACAACCGCAATCCACGCAACTTCCGCGTTATGACGGAGGCCAACCGCAAAGTCGAGGGTTACAATCCTCTATGCGGTGATCGCATCACGCTTTACCTGAAAGTCAGCGACGAGGGAGTCATCGAAGACGTGAGCTTTCAAGGCTCCGGTTGCGCCATATCGACGGCCTCGGCTTCTCTGATGACGGAGATCGTCAAAGGCATGCACGAAAGCGAAGCCGAGGAGTTGTTCGAGACCTTCCATCGCGTCACCACGGGCAAGGAAGAGTCCTTCGACCTCGAAGAACTGGGCAAGCTCGCGGTACTGGCCGGCGTGCGTGCCTATCCGGCCCGGGTCAAATGTGCCACGCTGCCCTGGCACTCACTGAAAGCCGCCCTGCACGATACGGAAGCGACCGTCACCACGGAATGAGGAAAGGGGCTGGCGATGAACGACGAATGGATGAACGTGTGTCCGGTCGAGAACCTTCCTCCGGGGGCGCACGTGATCGTGGACCTGGATGGGATTCCCGTCGCCGTCTTCAACCTCAACGGTGAGTTCTTTGCAATCGAAGACGCCTGCACGCACGATGGCGCCGAACTCGCGAGCGGCCGCCTGGATGGAGACGAAATCATCTGTCCCCGTCACGGAGCACGCTTCTGCATCCGGACTGGGAGGGTCCTCTCGCCTCCGGCTTACGAAGATCTGACCTGTTTCCCCGTGCGTGTGGAAAACGGCATGATCCAAGTACGGGATGACCGCTGGGATTGAGTTTTCCGGGATTCTCTCCTGGCCTGCCTCCGCTTCCCAAGCAGAGCTGCTTGCTCCTCCCATGTCCCTCCCAGCCCGGTTGAAGCAGGAACTGCCGGAGACCCCGGCATTCGTCTACGACATTACTGCGGTCGAACAGATCCTGCAAAATCTGGCCGAGGTGACCGAGCGGTCCGGATTGAGAGTGCTGTTCTCGGTCAAAGCACTGCCTTTTCTACCGCTCCTGCGGGAGCTCGCACCCAAGTTGGATGGTTTCTCGGTAAGCTCCCTGTTCGAAGCCCGGTTGAGTCGGGAAGCTCTTCCCCGCAATGGCAGCCTCCACATCACCACGCCGGGATTCAAACCGGACGAGATCGAGGAAATCGCCGAGCTGTGTGCATTCGTGAGCTTTAACTCACTCTCGCAATTCTACCGCTTCTCCCCGTGCATCGCCGGGCGATCCAGCCTCGGCCTGCGCATCAACCCGCAGCGGTCGTTCCTGGCCGATCCGCGCTATGACCCTTGCCGCGTCCACTCGAAACTCGGCACACCTCTGCAAGATTTCGTCACCGCCCTCTGCGACCCCACGTTTGTGAGCCTCCTGTCCGGCATCCACTTCCACACTTCGTTCGACGCGTCGGATTTCGAAGCACTGGCCGAAACCGTAGACTTGCTTCAGAGCACCCTTGGGAACCATCTACAGAGCCTGCAATGGATCAACCTCGGCGGCGGGTATCGACTGCGGGAACGCAGCGCTCTCGAACCACTTGCCACACTGGCCGCGCGACTTCGCAGCGATTATGGCTTGACCGTCTATTTCGAACCTGGCAAAGGAATCATCGGCGATGCGGGTTATCTCGTCGCCAGCGTGATCGATGTGTTCACCAGCGACGGGAAGTGCGTCGCCATCCTCGACACCAGCGTCAATCATCTTCCCGAAGTCTTTGAATATCAGATTTCCCCGCTTCTCGCAGAACACGATCCCGAAGGCGACACTGCTGTGATCCTCGCAGGCGCCACCTGCCTGGCCGGTGATTTGTTCGGCACTTACCGGCTCCACGCCCGACCGCGGATCGGGGATCGTTTCGTGTTCCAGCGTGTGGGTGCCTACAGCTTGATCAAGGCGAACCGCTTCAACGGCCACAACCTGCCGTCCATTTATCGCTGGAACGGCCGAGAGCTAACCCTCGAACAAAGATATCTTTATTGTGACTATCGACGTCACTGGTCCGGCGAAACTCAATAGAGATCCACCGGATCGACATCCAACGACCAGCGCACGCTCCGGTCCCGCCCCGCTCGCATGGACTCCAGCCCGACCTCCAACGCCTGATGTAAGGCCATTCGGCGGCTGCTGCGGAGCCACAGTTGGGCACGATAGCGACCGGCCAGCCTCGACCTGGGTGCAGGGGCCGGCCCCAGGCACGAAATCTCTTTCCCTTCCGACTCCAGTGCTTGCTTGAGTTTTTCAAGAAAATTCATCGCAGCTTCCATGGTGCGTGACTCCGCGCGCCACAACGCATGGAAAGTGAATGGAGGCAGACCCGCAGCTTCCCGGGCGGCCAGCTCGGCGGCGGCGAATCCGCGGTAACCTTCGCGCAGCAAGCACAACAAGAGGGGATGTGTGGGATGGCGGGTTTGCAGCAGCACGGTTCCGGGACGCTCCCCCCGGCCGGCGCGGCCGGCGACCTGAACGATCAACTGGGCCGTAGACTCGGCGGCGCGGAAATCGGTGCTATAGAGTCCGGCATCCACGTCGACAATTCCGACCAAGGTGACGTCGGGAAAGTGATGTCCCTTGGCCAGCATCTGCGTGCCCAGGAGGATGCGGACCGAACCCCGGCGAACCTCGTCGAGTATCCGTTCCAGGCTATGCCTCGCGCGCGTACTGTCGCGATCGATGCGGGCGATGCCGGTGTCCGGAAAGAACCGCTGCAATGCGCGTTCGATCCGTTCGGTACCGACTCCCAAGGGACGCAAGTCGTTCTGCGCACACACTGCACAACCCGGAGGCAGTGCCTGTTCGACCCCGCAGTGGTGGCAGCGAAGCCGGGCTTCCCTTTGGTGCAGCACGAGGCTGGCATCGCAGCGTCGGCATTGCGCCACCCAACCACAGTGGTGACAGATCAATACCGGCGCGAAACCCCGCCGATTGAGGAACAGCAGAACCTGCCCCCCTTCCGCGAGGGCTTCCCGCATCGCCGCGAGCAGAGCCTCCGATAATCCGTCATGCATCTTGCGCCCCCGGATATCGAGCAGCCGATAACGGGGTTCGACGGCGTTTCCGGCCCGCGCGGGCAGCCGCAACAGATGATGACGGCCGCGCCGGACATTGTGCAACGACTCCAGGGAAGGGGTGGCCGACCCTGCGACCAATGGGACACCGGCGAGGCGAGCACGCATGATCGCGACGTCCCGCGCCGAAAAACGAAATCCTTCCTGCTGCTTGTAGGAACGATCATGTTCCTCGTCGAGCACGATCAGTCCGGGTTTGCGCATGGGCGTGAATACCGCCGAACGGGTCCCCAGCAACACCCCGACCTCCCCCTTCTGCATCCCGAGCCAAGCGCTCTGGCGTTGCGATTCGCTCAGCCCGGAATGGAATACCGCCACGGGAGCGCCGATTCCGGCCCGAAGACGCGTCTCCAACTGCGGCGTCAAACTGATCTCCGGCACCAGCAGCAAGGCCTGTTCTCCACGCGCCACGACCTGCCGGATCAGCTCGAGATAAACTTCGGTCTTGCCGCTTCCGGTGACGCCCGCGAGCAAGAAACAGGCAAAGCGCCCGAAGCTCCGGGTGACGGCCTCCACGGCCTGCGATTGCGCCGGGTTCAGAAGCGGATGCTCTCCGGAGCTGCCGCAAAGGTCACTTACGGCCGCCGCCTTGGGCAAATCCACCCACCGCACCCAACCCTTGGTCAGCAGCCGCCGTACCACG
The DNA here is from genome assembly GCA_035559395.1 of Methylococcus sp. GTDB lineage: Bacteria > Pseudomonadota > Gammaproteobacteria > Methylococcales > Methylococcaceae > Methylococcus. The sequence continues at coordinate 112,657 of DATMAX010000013.1, forward strand.
CCATGCTGCAGCCGAGACGCCTCCATTCCGCTGGACAACTCCGCCAAGGTCAGGGGTCGATCGGACCTTCGCAATCTCTCCAGCAAGGCCCGTTGTACCGGCGACCGCGCCAGTCTCCCCAGATCCACCGCCGCACCCGTCTCGGTCAGGCTCAAGCCCTTCGCGACGACTGCCGAAAGCTTGCCTCCGTGACGCAGCGGCGCCGGAAAAGCCGTCTGCAATACTTCGCCGATGGGATGATGGTAATAACGCGCCGCCCACAGCAGAAGCTGCAGGTCTTGCGGGAACAAGAGCGGGGTTTCATCCAGGATCTCCGCGACCGGCCGGAGCAACTGGGGATCGTACTCCGACCGATCGGCGGTCTCGACCACATAACCGACCTTGGTTCGGGGGCCAAAAGGCACCCGAACCCGCGCCCCCGGCCGCAGTTTCTCCGGTTCCACGCTGGCGGGCGGCAGGTAGTCGAATAACTGATATGTGGGGATCGCGATCGCGACTCTCAGCACGCATCCGGGCCGACCGAACATCGTCATGCGCGGGCACCCTCGACCCCACTTTCGCGGCCGGGCGTTATCCACAAATTCTGTGGATAAGCCTGTGAAAGGAGGTTTGGAAAGTCCTGCAAGCCCCCGTCATTTCTGGGCCATCGTCAAACTGCAAAAGTCTTGGCCAGACCACCGTCATCCAGTCAAAACAATGACTTATGCAAACTATCGCGTATCCGAAATGGGTCGGCGAGGAACGAATTCACCTTCCTCCGGCATTTCGGTACACTGTGCATAAGTTGGCATCAAAGCACCTTTTTTGAACGGGATATGTCAAGTTAGAAAAACAATACACGAACATTTCCAATGGGTGGAGGAACCATGCAAGATTACCGCCTTCAGGTATTGCGTACGGATGCTTCGGGAATGCCGCTCGAGTGGATCGGGTATCAGGAAGCGGCAAAGCTCTATTACCTCGGTCAAGTCGCCTACAGTTGCGGTAGTCGTCTGTTTCGTCTGCGCGGCGGAATCAATTCGCAAAACGGCCGGCGCAGCATTCTCGAAATCCATTCGATCATCGCCACTTACGGCCACTCCCATGGCGGTCACAAAATCGATCCGTGCTACGTCCCTCCCCTCAACAATACCGCACTGTTCCGCCGCGACGGTCAGATCTGTCTTTACTGTGGCAACGGCTTTCGTCACAACGACTTGTCGCGCGACCACATTCGCCCGATCAGCCGTGGCGGTACGGACACTTGGAACAACGTGGTCACCGCATGTAAGCGGTGCAACAACCACAAGGCGGGCAGAACCCCGGAAGAAGCACGCATGCAGTTGCTGGCGATCCCCTTCGTACCGACCCATGCGGAGTATATCTATCTGCAAGGCCGCCGCGTCCTCGCCGACCAGATGGAGTTCCTGAAAGCGCATTTTCCGCGCAAAAGCCCGCTGCATCAGCGGACTCAGTGAATCCGCAGCCTGCAACCAACCATGCCGTGGGTCCGGTGTGCTCGGCTTGTTTCCTTAGCTCTTTTGCACCCGGAGAAGGGGGTACTCGGCGCGTGTCAGCGCTGTACCACTCCGCCGGCGTATTTCCTTATTCCTTAGTTGCGGAGTTCATGGAGAAAGAACCAGATCAGTGACCTAGCTTTCCGATGGGGTCACTTCCAGCCCCAGCTCCGATTCCGCACACCGTTTGCTCGCCACGGGTGGTGCGGCAGTGAGTAGATCCCCGATCCGTGAGATCTTCAAGGTATTGGTCCCGCCGACAAGTCCGGTCAAAGCCCCTCTAGTCAGAATAACCAGATCGTCCTCTTCCACCAAATCGCGTCTTAGAAATTCCTCGGCGATGGCGCGATTGAGGGTTACCTGATCGGCAAAGCGCTTTTCGTTGAAACTGATGGGATAGACTCCCCGGAACAAGGTCACCCGGCGACAGGTGCTCTCGTGTTCCGTCAATGCAAAAATCGGGATCCCCGAACTCACACGAGACATCCATAGGGGCGTCGAACCCGTCTCGGTCAATGCGCCGATCAACCGCACCCGCAAGTGGTTGGCGACGAACATGGCCGCTCGCGCGATGGCTTCATCGATCCGCGAAAACGTCTCATCGCTGCGCTGGTCAAATTGGCGCGTCCTCGGATACTTCTCCGCCTCCAAACAGATCCGCGCCATGGCAGCCACCGCCCGGTCCGGGTATTTGCCCGTGGCGGTTTCCGCAGACAACATCACGGCATCGGTACCATCGATGACCGCATTGGCCACGTCCAATACCTCGGCCCGGGTCGGCTGGGGATTCTCGATCATCGATTCCATCATTTGGGTCGCGGTGATCACCACCCTGTTTCTGGCCCGCGCCAATCCGATCAAGCGCTTCTGCTCATGAGGCAGGTGGGCGTCGCCGATTTCCACACCCAAGTCGCCCCGTGCCACCATGATGGCATCGGAAGCATCGATGATGCCTTCGATTACCCCCTCGCGAATGGCCTCCGCCCGCTCGATCTTGGCTACGACACCCATGTTGCTGCCTTGCTGCCGCAGAAGTTCACGGGCCATCAGGATGTCCTCCTTCGAGCGCGGAAAGGACACTGCGAGATAATCGGCACCAATCCGAACCGCAGTGCGCAAATCCTCCTTGTCCTTATCGGTAAGGGCCGGGGCCGACAAACCTCCGCCGAGTTTGTTGATGCCCTTGTTCTTAGAGAGGACTCCACCCACGGTGACCGTGCACTTAACGCGGGTTCCTTCGACGGCGTCGACCTTCAGATGAATCAAGCCATCATTGAGCAGGAGGGTATCGCCAACCTGGACGTCGCGCGGCAGATCCTGGTAAACGCAGCCGACCTGCGTCTCGTCGCCCGCATCTTCCGGTAAAGCCACATCCAAGTCGAACGCCCGCCCTTCCTTGAGCGTCACCGCGCCGCCGCTCCTAAAGCCGGCGATGCGGATCTTCGGTCCTTGCAAGTCGGCGAGGATGGCGACATGGCGCTGATGACGCCGGGAGATCTCCCGGACCCGAGCAGCACACCGCTCATGTTGTTCGGCTGTACCGTGAGAGAAATTCAGGCGAACCACATCCACACCGGCCCGCAAGATGTTCTCGAGAACACCGGGAACATCGGCAGAGGGTCCGAGGGTCGCGACGATCTTGGTCCGACGAAATGTCTTCATGGGGAATGGCAGCGGGTCAACTGGCATGAATCAAGGCCACGGCAACATCCAACATGCGATTGGAAAAACCCCATTCGTTGTCGTACCAGGCAAGCACTTTGACGAGGTTGCCGATCACCTTGGTCTGGGTCGAGTCGAAATTGCACGACGTCGCAGTATGATTGAAGTCGCTGGAAACCAGAGGTTCTTCGTTATAACTCACGATACCGCGAAGCTCTCCTTGCGAAGCCTCCTTCAAGATGCCATTGACTTCGTCTTTGTCGGTTTCGCGGCTGGCGATGAAGGTGAGATCGACCACCGACACATTGGCGGTCGGCACGCGGATGGCGAAACCGGAGAGCTTGCCGTTCAGCTCCGGGATCACCAGACCAACGGCCTGCGCCGCGCCGGTTTTGGTCGGGATCATGTTCAAGGCCGCCGCCCGGGCACGGTACAAGTCGCTGTGATAGACATCGGTCAAGACCTGGTCATTGGTGTAGGAATGCACCGTGGTCATCAAGCCGGAAATGACGCCCAGCTTCTCGTGCAGAGGCTTCACCAATGGCGCGAGGCAGTTCGTCGTGCAAGAGGCGTTGGAGATGATCGTATGGGCGGCTTTCAAGGTGTGATGGTTGACACCATAAACGATGGTGGCATCGCACTCGTTGTTATCCGCAGGGGCGGAGATGATGACCTTCTTGGCGCCGGCGTCAATATGAGGCTGGCACTTGGTCCGGCTGCGAAAAATACCGGTACACTCCAGTACCACGTCGACCCCCAGCTCGCCCCACGGCAGCCTCGACGGATCCCGCTCGGATAAAACCCGGATCGGGTCACCGTTGACTCGGATCTCGCCTTCCCCGACTTCCACCGTACCCCGGAACGGCCCGTGGACCGTGTCGTGTCGGGTGAGATGGGCATTGATCCGGGCATCGCCCAGATCGTTGATGGCGACGATCCTCACGTCCTTGCGACCGGATTCGTACAAGGCACGCAACACGTTGCGACCTATGCGTCCGTATCCGTTGATTGCAATGGTAATCGACATATCCATTCTCCAGCGTCTTGTTGAAGTCGAGTGTGATGAACGGAATCGAGACGATGAGAGCAAAAGCCAAACGGCAAGATGAACCGTCGACGAGTTACGCGAGGCGTGGCGGATCAGTCACAGAGACCGCATTCGGTGGCTACTCATGTTCCCGGTTTCAGGCAGCTAGCAGAAGATTTTTAATCGACCGATAGTATCAAAGCCTTTGGCTTCGCGTCCAGCACCGAGTCTCGTGCAGCCAGTTGCCTCCGGGGGCCCAGCGGGAAGGCCTACACTCTCGCTGGCTGGAAACGGGTTCGGCGCGCCGCGATCGATCAGAGCTTTTCCATGCGGTCGACACGCTGGAACCCCCGAGGGAGCAAATGGCCGCGGCTTCCCCGCGAACCACAGTAGGGTTGCAGATCGGCCGGTGGAAGGGTCAGGGTCCGCTTGCCGGCGATTATGCGCAGCGTGCAGTCGGCCGAAAGGCAGGCAGCGGCGACGAGGAAGTCTTGCCGTACGGCGAAATCGGCCGGTGGGATTCCCAGCAACTTGTTGCCCTTGCCTTTGTTGAACCGCGGGACTTCTGCGGCGGGATAGACTAATAAACGGCCCCGCGCCGAGACACAGGCGATCCAGTCGGTGTCCGGATTCGACACGGGAACGGGCATCAGGACCCGCGAGCCTTCCGGTACGGTCAGCAGGGACTTGCCAGAGCGATTCTTGGATCCCAATTCTCCCAATTGCACCAGAAAACCATAACCGGCATCGCTCGCCAACAGATGCCAGTCCTCTTCCCGCCCCGCCAGAACCGCGACGAACCCGGCTCCTGGGGGTGGGTTGAGACGACTGGTCAACGGCTCCCCCTGGCTGCGCGCCGAAGGCAGGTCACGGACGGGGAGGCTATAGCTGCGTCCGGTAGTATCGAGAACGTAGACCGGTCGGGTCGAACGCCCAAGCGCCGCACAGAGGAATTGGTCGCCGGCGCGATAGTGGAGCGCCTTTGGGTCGACTTCGTGTCCCTTGGCCGCACGCACCCAGCCTTTCTCGGAAAGAATCACCGTGACCGGTTCACTAGTCATCAGCGCGGTCGTATCCAAGGGTTGAGCGGCAGGTCTGACGACTACGGGAGAACGACGGGCGTCACCGAATCGTTCGGCGTCCTGGCGGAGTTCCCGCTGGATCAAGGCATCCAACTCGCTGCGGGAGCCCAACACCTCTTCCAGTTGTGCCCGCTCCCGTTGCAGTTCATCGCGCTCACCGTGAATGCGGATTTCTTCCAGTTTGGCGAGGTGCCGCAGCTTGAGTTCCAGAATGGCTTCGGCTTGCGCGTCGGTGAGACCGAAACGAGCCATGAGGACGGGTTTCGGTTCGTCTTCCCGGCGCAGGATGGCGATGACTTCGTCGAGGTTGAGAAAAGCGATCAGCAAGCCTGCCAGGACATGCAGGCGCGCCAGGACCTTGTCCAGTCGATGTTGCAAGCGGCGGCGCACGGTTTCCCGGCGAAACGTCAGCCACTCCAGGAGGATCGTACGCAGGTTCTTGATGCGGGGCTTGCCGTCGAGGCCGATGATGTTGAGATTGACGCGATAAGAGCGCTCCAGATCGGTCGTGGCGTACAAATGGGACATGAGGGATTCCACGTCGATCTTGCGGGACTTCGGCAGAATCACCAGACGGGTCGGATTCTCGTGATCCGACTCGTCGCGCAGATCCTCCACCAGCGGCAGCTTCTTGGCCTCCATCTGCTCGGCGATCTGTTCCAAGATCTTGGCTCCGGAAACCTGAAACGGCAGGGCGGTGATGACCAGATTGCCATCCTCCACCTCATAGCGGGCGCGCAGGCGCACGGATCCCGTCCCGGTCTCATAGAGCTTCACCAACTCCGTGCGTGGGGTAATGATCTCGGCTTCGGTCGAGAAATCGGGCCCGCGCACATGGCGACAAAGCTCTTCCACCGTAGCCTGCGGACGATCGATCAGCAGAATCAGGGCGTCGACGATTTCCCGCAGATTGTGCGGCGGAATGTCGGTGGCCATGCCGACCGCGATACCGGTCGCGCCGTTGAGGAGGATGTTCGGCAACCGTGCAGGCAACAGCCGCGGTTCCTCGATTGTGCCGTCGAAATTCGGCATCCAGTCGACCGCGCCCTGTTCCAACTCCGCCAACAGGCTATGGGCATAGGGCGTCAACCGCGCCTCGGTATAGCGCATCGCGGCAAAGGATTTTGGGTCGTCCGGCGAGCCCCAGTTGCCCTGTCCGTCGATCAGGGGATAGCGATAGGAAAACGGCTGTGCCATCAGCACCATCGCCTCATAACAGGCCAGATCGCCGTGCGGATGGTACTTGCCGAGCACGTCACCGACCGTGCGTGCCGATTTCTTCGGCTTGGCGTTGGCCGACAGCCCCAGTTCCGACATGGCATAGACAATGCGCCGCTGTACCGGTTTTAGCCCATCGGCGATGTGGGGCAAGGCCCGGTCCAAGATGACGTACATGGCGTAATCCAGATACGCCTTTTCGGTGAAATCCCGCAGAGGGATGCGCTCGTGGGTAACGTTTTCACTCATGATTGCTTTGCTTCCCCTCAGAGATCGGCCAGGTCGCCCTTTTCCTCCAGCCAGACCCGACGATCCCCGGCCCGCTTCTTGGCGAGCAACAGGTCCAGCCGCTCGTCGGTGGCGGCCGGATCGTCCACCGTGAGCTGTACCAGCCGCCGCGTGTCGGGATTCATGGTGGTCTCCCGCAGCTGCGCGGGATTCATCTCACCGAGACCCTTGAAACGTAACACGTTGATCTTCCCTTTGATTTTTTCCGCCGCGATGCGATCCAGCACCCCCTGCTTTTCGGCATCGTCAAGGGCGTAGTACACCCGTTGGCCCACGTCGATCCGGTAAAGGGGCGGCATCGCGATGTAGACGTGACCGGCCTCGACCAGAGGGCGAAAGTGACGCAAAAACAACGCACACAGCAGAGTGGCAATGTGATTGCCATCGGAATCGGCGTCGGCCAGGATACAGACTTTGCCGTAGCGCAGACGGCCCAAGTCCGACGAAGCCGGCTCGACGCCGAGAGCGAGACTGATGTCATAGACCTCCTGCGAATCCAGGATGTTGGCTGAATCGAGTTCCCAGGTGTTCAAGATCTTTCCCCGCAACGGCATGATCGCCTGGAAATCTTTGTCGCGCGCTTGCTTGGCGGAACCCCCGGCGGAATCGCCTTCGACCAGGAACAGCTCGGTTCGAGCGCAATCCTGGGCGGCACAATCGGCCAATTTGCCCGGAAGAGCAGGACCACCGCTCGTTTTCTTGCGCGCAGCCTGACGGCCGGCGCGAACTCGTTTCTGCGCATTCTCGATGACCTGGGCGGCGATCTGTTCGCCCTGCAGCGGATGCTGGTTGAGCCAGAGACTGAACGAATCGGCAACTACCCCGGACACGAAGGAGGCACACTCCCGCGAATTCAGCCTTTCCTTGGTCTGGCCAGCGAACTGCGGCTCCTGCAATTTCACCGACAGAACGTAGTTGCAGCGCTCCCAGACGTCGTCGGGCGCAATCTTGATGCCACGCGGGAGAATGCCGCGGTATTCGCAGAATTCGCGCAAAGCCTCGGTCAGGCCGGTGCGCAAGCCATTCACGTGGGTGCCCCCTTGCGGGGTGGGCACGAGGTTGACATAGCTCTCCGTAATCGGCGTACCCGCCTCCAAACTCCACACGACCGCCCAATCCGCGCTTTCCTGGCGCCCCGCCATGGCCCCGGTGAAAGGCTCCTCGGGAATGCAGGGCATCCCCTGAAGCTGCCCCAGCAGATATTGGGTCAAACCGTTCTCGAAACACCAGGTCTCGGTTTCTCCGCTCGCTTCGTCGACGAACCGGATCGTCAATCCGGGGCACAACACCGCCTTGGCGCGCAATAAACGGCGCAGACGCGAACGCGAGAAGTGGGGGTTGTCGAAATAACGGGCCTCCGGCCAGAACCGCACCGTGGTTCCGGTGTCCCGGCGCGAAACCACGCCGACTTCGGCGAGATCCGCGCGCTTCTCCCCGTGCTCGAACACCATCGCGTGCACTTTGCCACCGCGCCGGACTTCGACCTGCAGACGCCGCGACAGCGCGTTGACCACCGAAACCCCGACTCCATGCAATCCGCCGGCATAGCGGTAGACTCCTTGCGAAAACTTTCCCCCGGCGTGCAGTTTGGTCAGAATCACCTCGACGCCCGACACGCCCAGTTCGGGATGGAGATCGACCGGCATGCCCCGACCGTCGTCGGCCACTTCCAGGCCGCCGTCGGCCAAAAGCCGAACGGTGATGTTATGGGCGTACCCGGCAAGGGCCTCGTCCACCGCGTTGTCGATCACCTCTTGCGCGAGATGGTCGGGACGGGTGGTATCGGTATACATGCCCGGTCGCCGGCGGACCGGATCGAGACCGCTCAACACTTCGATGGCGGCGGCATCGTACGCTTCAGTCATGGATAAACATGCAGGGTGGGGATATTCCGGCGACGGAGGGGGCGGAACGATTCGGAAAACCGGACGGTGCATTTTAAACGACTTGCTGATTTTGAGATAATCTGTTGCGAACACCCAACGCCTCGCCTCTCTACTTAATCTCTTACTCAGACCCCACTCATGGCCAAGAAAACACTCCGCTTCGAAGAGGCACTCGACGAACTCGAGCAATTGGTCGAACGAATGGAGCAAGGCAACCTCTCCCTGGATGAATCGTTGAAACTATTCGAACGAGGAGTGGAACTCACCCGCACCTGCCAGAAAGCACTGCAGGAAGCCGAACAAAAGGTGCAAATCCTGCTAGAAGAAACCGGTGGAGCCACATTGAGCCCTTTTCATGATGAATCTTGAATCGTCTTTGCGTGATTTCATGGAGGCTTGTCAACGGCGGATGGAGAGCGCCCTGGAGGTTCGCCTCCCCGCCGCCGACCGCATGCCTGCCCGGCTGCACCAGGCCATGCGTTATGCCGTGCTCGGCGGTGGCAAACGCCTCAGACCCCTGCTCACCTATGCCACGGGTCGCGCCCTCGGCACTCCATTGGAAGTACTGGACGGACCGGCCTGTGCGGTGGAATTGATCCATGTCTATTCGCTCGTCCACGACGATTTGCCGGCAATGGACAACGACGACTTGCGACGGGGGAAACCAACCTGTCACAAGGCTTTCGACGAAGCGACCGCGATCCTCGCGGGGGACGCCCTCCAGGCCCTGGCGTTTTATCTCTTGGCCCACGATCCGAGCATCGCCGTCCCGGATTCGCATCGCGTCGCCATGATCGAGACGCTCGCCCAAGCGAGCGGCTCGCACGGCATGGTTGGGGGACAGGCCATCGATCTCGAGGCAGTGGGCAAGACCCTGGATCTTCCGGGACTGGAGAACATGCACATCCGCAAGACCGGAGCCCTCATCCATGCCGGCGTGCGCTTGGCGTACCTGACCCGCCCCGACCTGCCCGCGGATGTCTCGGATCGCCTCGACCATTACGCCAGATGCATCGGACTCGCGTTCCAGATTCAGGACGACATCCTCGACGAGGAAAGCGACAGCGAGACGCTGGGAAAAACGCCAGGCAAAGACCGTATCCACAACAAGCCCAACTATCCGGCTCTGTTGGGACTCGCCGGTGCCAAGCAGAAGGCCGAGGAACTGCACGAAGCCGCCTTGGAGGCCCTGCGGGATTTCGGAGCCGAAATGGATCTGCTGCGTGAACTGTCCCGATTCATCATTCAGCGCCGAAACTAGTGTGGCCAACCACGAACCGGGGTATTCTTTCCTTGCTAAGGCCGGCTCCCAAACCCCATAATTCCCGAGCGACGAACTTGGTTACCGATTGGTATTTCCGTCTGGATTCCCGAAGTCTTCGGCCAGACCAAGCAATTTGGAACGCGATTACATGACCGAAGCGAACAGATACCCTCTTCTCAAGCAGATCGACAGCCCCACCGACCTCCGCAAGCTCCCGGAAGACCAGTTGCCTCGCTTGGCGGAGGAATTGCGCGCCTATCTCTTGGAAAGCGTGAGTCGATCTGGCGGTCATCTGGCAGCCGGGTTGGGTACGGTCGAACTGACCATCGCTCTGCATTACGTATTCCAGACCCCGGACGACAGACTGGTATGGGACGTGGGACACCAGGCCTATCCGCACAAGATCCTCACCGGGCGCCGTGATCGCCTTCCCACGATCCGCAAAAAGAACGGCCTGTCGGCATTTCCCTGTCGCACGGAAAGTCCTTACGACTGCTTCGGCGTAGGCCATTCGAGTACCTCGATCAGCGCCGCGCTCGGCATGGCGATCGCCGCCGCGCTCGATCAGCGCCCCACCCATGCGGTGGCGATCATCGGCGATGGCGGCCTCACCGGAGGGATGGCTTTCGAAGCACTGAACCATGCCGGCACGTTGGACGCCAACCTCCTGATCGTGCTCAACGACAACGAGATGTCCATTTCGCCGAACGTGGGGGCTCTCAACAATTATCTCGCCAAGGTATTGACGAGCAAGTTTTACTCGACCGTGCGCGAGGGTAGTAAACAGTTGCTGAGCCGCCACATCCCTGGCGCTTGGGAACTGGCGCGGCGGGCCGAGGAGCACTTCAAGGGCATGGTGGCACCGGGAACCTTGTTCGAGGAGCTCGGATTCCATTACTTTGGCCCCATCGACGGTCACGATCTCGATACCCTGGTCACCACCCTGCGCAATCTGCGTGAACTGAAGGGGCCCCGGTTCCTGCATGTCGTCACCCGCAAGGGCAAAGGCTATCCCCCCGCCGAAAAGGACCCCGTCGCTTATCATGGGGTCGGGGCATTCGATCTCGAATCGGACCATCTGCCGGAAACAAAACCCGGCACCCCCACCTTCACCGAAGTGTTCGGACGCTGGCTCTGCGACATGGCGGCGCAGGACCGGCGCCTGATCGGGATCACCCCCGCCATGCGGGAGGGCTCGGGACTCGTGGAATTCTCGCGATGCTTCCCGGAGCGCTATTTCGACGTAGGCATCGCCGAACAACACGCGGTCACCTTGGCGGCTGGTTTGGCCTGCGAGGGCTACAAACCGGTGGTCGCGATCTATTCCACCTTTCTGCAACGGGCCTATGACCAACTGATCCATGACGTCGCCCTGCAGAATCTGCCGGTTTTGTTCGCCATCGACCGGGCCGGGCTGGTGGGGCCGGATGGGCCGACCCATGCCGGCAGCTTCGACCTGAGCTACTTGCGCTGCATCCCGAATCTGACCGTCATGGCGCCGGCGGACGAAAACGAATGCCGCCAGATGCTGTATACCGCCTTCCTTCAGGACGGTCCTACCGCGGTGAGATATCCGCGCGGCAAAGGCCCGGGGGTCCCGGTCATGGAAACGATGACCGCCCTGCCGATCGGCAAGGCCGAAATCCGGCGTTCAGGAAAGGAAATCGCTATTCTCGCCTTCGGTACGGTCCTGAGTCCTGCCTTGGCCGTCGGTACAAGACTCGATGCGACGGTCGTCAACATGCGTTTCGTGAAGCCTCTGGACGAGGCATTGATCCTGGAGTTGGTCAGGACGCATTCCTGTATCGTCACGATCGAAGAAAACGCAACGGCCGGTGGTGCCGGCAGCGCGGTCAACGAATTGCTCCATGCGCACCGATGCACGGTGCCGGTTTGCAATCTCGGCCTCGCCGATGTGTTCCTCGAACATGGCAGCCGCGAAGAACTCCTCGCCCTGAGTGGTCTCGACGAGGTCGGAATTGCCCAATCCATCGACCGGTTTCTGCAGGAACTGGCGATCCCCTTGCGTACCGTCCGCATGCGCTCCGGAATGCAGGCGAAACCTTGATGGAAAGATTGCGCAGCCGGATTCGCGACATTCCCGATTTCCCGAAACCGGGCATCCTGTTCCGCGACATCACTCCGCTGGTCAAGGACCCCCGTGCGCTCCGACTCGCGGTACACCAGTTGCTGCATCCGTTCCTCGGCGAGGACATCACGGCCGTCGCCGGCATGGAGGCACGCGGCTTCATATTCGGGTCGCTGGTCGCTTGGGAACTGGGGGTAGGTTTCGTGCCTCTGCGCAAACCCGGCAAGCTCCCCTATGACGTGCAGGCGATCCATTACGACTTGGAGTATGGGTCAGGCAGTCTCGAAGTCCACGTCGACGCGGTGGGCATCGGCGACCGGGTGCTTCTGATCGACGATCTGTTGGCCACCGGCGGTACGGCCCGGGCGAGTTGTGCTTTGATCGAACGGCTCGGCGCCCAAGTCGTCGCCTGTGCGTTCGTCATCGAACTGGACGATCTCGGGGGAAGGAAAGCCCTGCGGGAGTATCGGGTCCATTCCCTGCTCCATTATTGACCCTCTCTTGCCGTGATTTGGCGCACGAAGAAGCCGGCTTCCCGCCGGCTTCTTCGTACTTCCCGCGAAGCGACGATGACCTCGCGGTATCGACTCGCGCTACCAAACCGGAATCATTCGACTGCTTCGATCCGGATTGTGGGTCGCACTTTGACCGGTTCCGGGGCAGGGTCGGCTTCGTATTCGGGAACCGGTTCCGGGGCCATCGGGCCTTGGGTGCGAGGTCCGAACAGGGCCACCCAGGCGGCTTTCCAGGGCCTTCGCAGGGCATCTTCGACGGCGCTGGCTTCATAGCCGCAGTGGGCCATGCAATTGGCGCACTTGGGATTCTTCGAATTGCCGTATTTGTGCCACGGGGTCTCCTCGAGCAAAGCGCGAAACGACGGCGCATAGCCTTCATCCACCAGCAGGTAGCAGGGCTTTTGCCAGCCGAAGACGTTCCGCGTCGGATTTCCCCAAGGGGTACAGGGATAACCCTGATTGCCGGCGAGAAAATCGAGATAGAGACTGGAGTGATTGAGCCGCCACTTTCTCCCCTTCCCTAGCCGGAATACCTTGCGGAACAGTTCCTTGCTGTCCCGCATCCGGATGAAGATATCCTGCTGGGGTGCGTGCTCATAACTGAAGCCGGGGGCGATCGTCACACCTTCGACCCCGAGTCGCGCGGTATAGTCCAGGAACTCCGCCACTTCGGAAGCGGATTCTCCTTGGAACAAGGTGCAGTTGATGGTAACCCGAAACCCACGGCGGATCGCCAACTCGATGGCTTCGACCGCCCGATCGAACACACCCGTCTGGCATACCGAAGCGTCATGCCGTTCCCGATTGCCATCGAGATGGATGGAAAAAGTCAGATAGGGAGATGGCCGATAGTCGTCGATTCGCTTCTTGAGCAGGAGTGCGTTCGTGCAGAGATAGACATATTTCTTGCGCTCGATGATCCCGGCGACGATTTGCGGCAACTCCTTGTGAAGCAACGGCTCGCCACCCGCGATCGAGACGATCGGGGCACCGCACTCATCCACCGCCTTGAGGCACTCCTCGACGCTCAACCGGCGATTCAGGATCTCATCCGGGTAGTCGATCTTGCCACAGCCTGCACAGGCCAAATTGCAGCGGAACAACGGTTCCAGCATCAACACCAGCGGATACCGTTTGACTCCGAAGATCTTCTGTTTGAGCAAGTACTTTGCCACAGTCAACTGTTGACGCAGTGGAACGCCCATTCATCCTCTCCTCAGATTCTCGTAACGTGATGGATCACGCCATCTAATGGTTTCTATCGTGCCAACCATGCGGGTGAATCCGGCATTGCCGGAGCCCTACCCGGCAGGGTCAACGACGGTGCAACGAATTGATTCCCTCCTGTCACGTTCGGATTCTTGGCCGAAATTTCAATGGTGACAAATCGTCGTCAACGGCATTTCCCTGGCGCGTGGAGCATGCTAGCATCGCGTTGCTTTTTTCTCAACTCATCTTCGATAAAAAAGCAACAAAACTTGACTGGAAGATTCTCACCAGTAGAATCTTGAAATTTTTACAAACGAATCGGTCGACTCCAACGCGAGGACAGACGGACTCCAATCCCCGAATTCGATGAGCGGAATACGCCCCACACTCGACACCTTGTCCGACGCCGATTTCCAGGCCCGTTTTCTGGATGGGGTATCGCGTACCTTCGCTCTCACCATCCCGCAATTGCCAACGCCTTTGGCCGCACCGGTGGCCAACGGTTACCTGTTATGCCGGATCGTGGATACGATCGAAGACGAAGTGGGGCTCAGCTCGCAGCAGAAACGGACCTTCTGCGAACGTTTCATTCGCGTCGTCGCCGGTCAAGAAGCCGCCGAACCGCTCGCAACGGACCTGAGGCCCTTGCTTTCCGAACAAACCCTGCGAGCCGAACGCGAGTTGATCGCCGAGATCCCTCGGGTGATACGGATTACCCATAGCTTCGCTCCCCCGCAACGTGAAGCTCTTTCCGACTGTGTGGCCACCATGGCGCGTGGCATGGCCGCGTTCCAGGATCAGGATCTGCGTCGCGGTTTGAACGATCTCGGGCAAATGGCGGACTACTGCTACTACGTCGCCGGCGTCGTGGGGGAAATGCTGACGCGTCTTTTCTGCCATTACTCCCCGGAAATCACGGCACACCGGAACGACCTGATGGGCCTCGCGGTGTCCTTCGGTCAGGGGTTGCAGATGACCAACATTCTCAAGGACATTTGGGACGACCGCGAACGCGGAGTTTGCTGGCTGCCACGAGACGTTTTTGCCGAAGCCGGGTTCGATCTGTCCGATCTCAGGCCCGATCATCAAAGCCCCGCCTTCGCGGAAGGTCTCCGCCATTTGCTCGCCGTAGCCCACGGACATTTGCGCGACGCCTTGGAGTACACCCTGTTGATCCCCTCCCACGAGACCGGAATCCGCGAGTTTTGCCTGTGGGCCATCGGAATGGCCGTTCTCACCTTACGCAAGATTCACGGCAATCCTTATTTCAGCGACTCCAGTCAGGTGAAGATCACGCGGCGCGCGGTCAAGGCCACGATCCTGGTATCCCGCTTGGGCCGCCGTCACGACGCCTTGCTCCGAAGCGTTTTTTGGCTCGCCGGACTCGGCCTACCCAGGACCCGAGCGGTCGCCGCCATGTTACGCAATCACATCGACGTCTGATTCGCCATTTCGCAACCCTCAGGGAACCATCGGCCATGCTGAAAGAAGCGACCGTTATCTCAACCTCAAATCGCGAACTGCTGACCCCGTTGTCCGTCGAGTCCCCGCTCGATGCTGCGATTCGGCGCGCCAAGGACCATCTTTTGCGATTGCAACACGAGGACGGCTACTGGGTCTTCGAACTCGAAGCCGACTGCACGATTCCGTCCGAATACATCTTGATGATGCACTTTCTGGACGAAATCGACAGCGAACTTCAAGCCAAGATCGCCAACTACCTCCGTGCCCACCAGAGCGCCGACGGCAGTTATCCCCTGTTTCAGGGGGGTCCGGGGGACCTGAGTTGCACGGTGAAGGCGTACTACGCGCTCAAGCTCGCCGGCGATTCTCCCGATGCACCGCACATGCAGAAGGCCCGCGAGTGGATCCTGGGTCGCGGCGGCGCGGCCCGTTCCAACGTGTTTACGCGCATCATGCTCGCCATGTTCGAACAGATTCCCTGGCGCGGCATCCCCTTCATCCCGGTGGAGATCATGCTGCTGCCCAAGTGGTTCCCGTTCCATCTCGACAAGATATCTTATTGGTCCCGCACCGTGATGGTTCCCTTGTTCATCCTATGCAGCCACAAGGTCACGGCCCGAAATCCAAAGAAAATCGGGGTGCGCGAACTCTTTACCGTCGCTCCGGAGAAAGAACGCAACTATTTCTCCCACGTGACCACACCGCTGGGCAAGACCATTCTGGCCCTGGAGCGCCTGGGCCGCTGGTGTGAGCCCTTGATCCCGAAGGCCATCCGGACCAAAGCCACGCAAAAGGCACTGGACTGGTTCAGCGAGCGGCTGAACGGCGTCGACGGCTTGGGTGCCATCTTCCCGGCCATGGCCACCGCTTACGAGGCGTTGATCTTTCTCGGCGTTCCCCCGGAGGACGAGCGGCGGCGACGAGCACGGGAAGCATTGCGACGCCTTCTGGTCGTCGGCGAGGATAGCGCCTATTGTCAGCCCTGTGTATCACCCGTTTGGGACACCGGGCTCACCACTCTGACTTTGCAGGAAGTCGCCCGCCATGGCGCCGATTCGCGGCTCGATGCCGCACTGAACAAGGCGTTGCGGTGGTTGGCCTCGAAGCAGATCGACAAAGATGCGCCGGGAGACTGGCGCGTCAATCGCCCCGGCTTGGAAGGTGGCGGCTGGGCCTTCCAATTCCGCAACGACCATTATCCCGACGTCGACGATACGGCAGTCGTCGCCCATGCCATGGTCATGTCCAGTGATCCCAGCTTCGAGGACAACCTCCGCCGCGCCGCGAACTGGATCGCCGGAATGCAGTCCAGCAACGGCGGCTTTGGTGCCTTCGACGCCGACAATACGTATCACTATCTGAATGCGATCCCCTTCGCCGATCACGGCGCCTTACTCGACCCGCCCACCGCCGACGTGAGCGCGCGTTGCGCGATGTTCCTGGCGAAACAGGTGGATCACCGTCCCGAACTTCGCGTCGTGCTCGATCGTATCCTCGCCTACCTGCGCAAAGAGCAGGAGCCCGATGGCTCCTGGTTCGGCCGTTGGGGCACGAACTACATTTACGGCACCTGGTCCGTCCTGCTCGCCTTCGAAGCCGCCGGCATATCCAAAGACGACCCATGCATTCGGCGGGCGGTCGCTTGGCTCAAGAGCATCCAACGCGAAGATGGCGGCTGGGGTGAGGACAATCTGAGTTACCACGATTCCTCTTACCGCGGGCGTTATTCCAAAAGCACCGCGTTCCAGACCGGTCTTGCCCTCCTCTCCCTGATGGCGGCAGGAGAAACTGGATCACCGGAAGTCCAGGCCGGAATCGATTTCCTCTTGCGCGAGCAGCGAACGGATGGATTCTGGAAGGACGAATGCTTCACGGCGCCGGGCTTCCCGCGGGTCTTCTACCTGAAATATCACGGCTACGACAAGTTCTTCCCGCTTTGGGCATTGGCGCGTTACCGTAACGAACGTTACACCGCCGCGTGAGACGAATCGGTGTCCTGGTCGCCCTACCAGCCGAGGGTCGCACTTTGACGCGACACCGGCTGCGTGCGGGCGAACCCTGTCGCATCAGCGCTTCCATCCTGGTATGTCGGTCCGGCAGTGGTCCGTTGCCTGCCCGTACCGCTGCCCGGCGATTGCTCGCGGCAGGTGCCGAGGCTCTGGTGAGCTGGGGTTGTGCCGCCGCCCTCGACCCCCACCTGGCGGCCGGCGATCTCGTGCTTCCCGCCGCGATTCTCGATACCGACGGCACCTTGGTCGAAACCCATGCCGGCTGGCGGTCCTGGTGCACCGAGCGGGTCGGTGAAGCTTCCTTTCGGGTGACTTCCGGCATCCTGTGCACCAGCCCGGACATAGTTCAGGGCACGGAAGCCAAGCATCGACTCGGACGGGCAACCGGAGCCGTGGCCGTCGACATGGAAAGCGGCGCAGTGGCACGTACGGCAACGGAAGCGGGGATTCCCGTCATCGCCATACGCGCCATCGCAGACACGGTCGATTTGGCGATCCCCGACGGCGTGATCCGAGCCCTGCAACCCGACGGCCACGTGGGCCTCGGCAAACTCCTCACCAACCTCCTACTGCATCCCGGCGAAATCCCCGCTCTTCTGCGTCTGGGACACTCCTTTCGGGCCGCCCAGCGCACCCTGCACACCATGGCGACGCTGGCGCAGCCGGACC
Organism: Methylococcus sp.; assembly: GCA_035559395.1. GTDB lineage: Bacteria > Pseudomonadota > Gammaproteobacteria > Methylococcales > Methylococcaceae > Methylococcus. Next base: position 130,535 of record DATMAX010000013.1, read on the forward strand.
ATTTCTTCGGTGGGCGACGGAGTGGCGCCGAAGCACCGGCCTCGGAATAACTAAGGAAGGACCAAGAACCGATGTCCCAATCCCGCGACAGCCTGCTCATTCGTCTAGTTCACTGGTGGGAATCCAACGTACTCAAGCACCCTTGGCTGGTCATCCTCATCACGCTCGTCGCCTGCGGCTTCACGCTACATTACACGATGCAGAATCTGACCGTGGACACCAACACGGCAAACACGATTTCCACGGATTTACCCTTCCAAAAGAACCGTATCCGGTTCGAAACCGAGTTTCCGCAGGACGTCTCCACCATGATCCTGTTGGTGGAAGGAAACACCCCGGAACAGACCAGCGACGCTGTCGAGCGCATCGAGTCGCTCCTGAAAGGCCATCCGGAAACGATCGAATCCGTCTACGTACCGGATGGAGGGGAATTTTTCCTCCGCAACGGCTTGCTCTACGTGAATCTTTCCGATCTCGAAAAGATCGCCAGCGATCTTTCCGCAGCCCAGCCGTTCTTCGGCAGGCTCGCCGAAGACAACAGCCTCAAGGGGTTTTTCGGGATCTTCGCGCAAGCCTTGGAGGCGAAAGATTCGGAGCTGCCCGTGGAATTGGGAACCTTCATCCGCAAGCTGCACCATGCCTTGCGGGCGACGCTGGAGAACCGCCCCTACGAGATCTCTTGGCAGCAACTGATCCTGGGGGAAAAGAAAGGGCTCGGGGTTACCCAGCGCTTTCTTTTCATCCGCCCCAAGTTGTTTTTCAACGAGCTGATGCCGGCGGCTCGGGCGATTGCCACGATCGACGAGATCATTGGCACGACCCGCCAGGACGATCTGTTGTCCGACATCGTCGTGCACAAGACCGGAGAGGTGGTCCTCGAATACGAGGAAATGCTCACCGTCGAAAGAAGCGTGTCCGTCGCCGGTGTCGCATCCATGGTGCTGGTCTGTCTCACCCTGTGGATCGCCTATCGCTCCTTCCGCCTCATGTTCGCCACGTTCGTCTCGCTGACCATGGGGCTGATTTTTTCCATGGGATTCGCGACGGCCGCGATCGGCCAACTCAATCTGATTTCGATCTCTTTTGCGGTACTGTTCATCGGCATGGGAGACGCCTATTCCTCCCATTTTTGCCTGCGCTACCGGGAACTCGTGCTGTGGGGCACGCCACAACGCGAGGCTTTGCGCGAGACCCTGGTTTCGACCGGTTCGGCCCTGATCCTCTGCACCCTGACCGCCGCCATCGGTTTGTACGCCTTCATCCCCACGGCGTACTCCGGGGTCGCCGAGTTGGGAATCATCGCCGGCACCAGCATGTTCATCGCCCTGGCGACCACCTTCACCGTTTTGCCCGCGATCATGAACATCATGCCGCTGAAGCCCTCGCGCAGGGCCATGAGCCATAAACCGAGAAAACTGGTCAGCGTGCTCCAGTCCAATTGGCCATTGCGTTATGCGGAAGCGATCCGCGCCTCCACCATCATCGCCGGGATCCTCGCCGGCGGCTTGCTGTGCCGGGTGGAGGTGGACTTCAATCCGATCAATCTGCGCGACCCGGAAACCGCGTCGGTGAAAACCTTCAAGCACCTGCTCGAATCACCCGATACCTCGCCCATGACCTTGGCGGCGCTCGCCCGCGACGCCACCGACGCGAGAAGACTGACCGAGGCCTTCGAAAAGCTCCCCTCGGTCTCCGAGGTACGCAGCATTTTCGACCTCATCCCGGAACAGCAGGAGGAAAAACTCGTCGTCATCGAAGAATTGGCCCTGGTTCTCGGACCCCAGATCCAGAACTTTCCACCGCCGGCTTTCGGCCAAGCCCGGTTGGAAGATCTGGAGCGTCTGCAGGCGGTCGTCCGCAAACGTCTGCAGCGCGGTCCCGATGCGGACTTGGAAGGCTTGGAGCAGGTGCTGACGGAACTCATCGACACCTTGCGCTCGTCTCCCCCGGAGCAAGTACGCGCGCGCCTCGACAGACTGGAGCGGAGCATTCTCGGAGGTCTGGAGAAGACCATCCGCAGGCTCGCCAAGAGCCTTCAGGCTTCCCCCATTTCCTTGGAAACCTTACCGGAGGATCTACGCTCCCGCTGGATCAGCAAGAGCGGGTTGTACCGCCTGCAAATCCGTCCGCGCGAAAACCTCGACGACTTGACCAATCTCCGCACCTTCGTCCAGCAAGCCCAAAGCGTCGATCCCGACGTCACCGATTTGCCGGTGATCTATCTGGAATCGATGGAGGCCGTAATCGACGCCTTCCAGCAAGCGTTCAGCATCGCCCTCGGCGCCATCACGCTCCTGCTTCTCGCCATCCTGCGCAGCGCCAAGGACACTCTCCTGGTGCTGTTGCCCTTGTTGTTGGCTGCCCTGTTCACGGCGGCCGCCACGGTGATCTTCCGGGTGCCGTTCAACTTCGCGAACATCATCGCCCTGCCGTTATTGTTCGGACTCGGGGTCGACAACGGCATCCACATGGTGCACCGGCTCCACTATCTGCAAGCCGGGGAGGAGAACCTGCTGGCATCGAGCGAATCCCAGGGGGTGTTTTACGGTGCTCTCACCACGGTCTTCAGCTTCGTCAGCCTGGCTTTCACCGCCCATCCCGGAATGTCTTCCCTCGGGATTCTGCTCGCCATCGGACTGTTGCTTTCGCTCATCTGCGCCCTGGTGGTCCTTCCCGCGTTCAGCGTCCTGCGGACGAGACCCGACCCCGGTAGTGTAGAATTTGTACACTTTTCCGACCATTAACTTATCCATTCGAGCCTAGAGGTCTTCATGTCGAACCGCATTGCCGACTTGCTGGTGGAGCGCCGAGGCGACAACTTCGATCTCCACGAAAAGTATCTCAACGCCCAGATGGTGCGGGTCCTGAAAACCATCGGCTATGATCGCGTCTACGTCCGCGCCCAAGGTCCGTATCTTTACGATGACAGGGATCGCGAGTACCTCGATCTCCTGAGCGGCTTTGGCGTCTTCGCCATGGGACGCAATCACCCCAAGATCGTCGCCGCCCTCCGGGATGTGCTGGAGGCTCAACTTCCGGACCTGGTGCAGATGGACGTTTCCCTGCTCAGCGGGCTGCTCTCGGAAAGATTGCTCAAGCGCTGCCCCGAAGGTCTCACCCGCATGTTTTATTGCAACTCCGGGGCCGAAGCCGTCGAGGCGGCGATCAAATTCGCCCGTTACACCACCAAGCGCGAGAAGATCCTCTATTGCGAACACGGCTTCCACGGATTGACCATGGGCGCCCTTTCGCTGAACGGCGAGCGCGTGTTTCGCGAGGGCTTCGAGCCGTTGCTTCCGCAGTGTGTCGCGATCCCCTTCAACGATCTCCCCGCCTTGGAAAAGGCGCTCCACGGCAGGGACGTGGCCGCGTTCATCGTCGAGCCGATCCAAGGCAAGGGAGTGAATCTGCCCGACGGGGCCTACTTGGTCGAAGCGGCGCGGCTGTGTCGGGCCCATGGCACGCTGTTCGTGGCCGACGAGATCCAAACCGGCATCGGCCGCACCGGAAAATTCTGGGCCGTCGAGCATTGGGGGGTGCAACCCGACATGATCCTGATGGCCAAAGCGCTTTCCGGCGGCTTCATTCCGGTGGGTGCGGTAGCCATGAAAAAACACATCATGGAGTCCGTGTTCAACCGCATGGATCGCGCCGTGGTGCACGGCTCCACGTTCTCGAAAAACAACATGGCCATGGCAGCGGGGATAGCCACCCTGGACGTCATCGAGGAGGAAAGTCTGCTCGACAATGCCGCACGCAGGGGAGAGCAGATCCTTTCCGGACTTCGCGCCCTGATCGATCGTTATGAACTGCTGCAGGATGTACGCGGCAAGGGCCTGATGATCGCGCTCGAATTCGGGGCACCCAAGAGCTTCGCGCTGAAGACCGCCTGGAATCTGCTGGAAACGGCCAGCAAGGGCCTGTTCAGCCAGATGATCACCATTCCGCTGTTCAAAAACCATCGCATCTTGAGCCAAGTGGCTGGACACGGCATGAACGTCGTCAAGTTTCTCCCTCCCCTGGTCATTCAGGACAAGGATGTCGACTGGATTCTCCGCGCCCTGGACACGGTGATCGCCGATTGCCACAAGGTCCCCGGTGCCATCTGGGACCTCGGCAAGAATCTGACCAGCCATGCCCTGAAGTCCAAGGCCGGTTGACTCTCATCATTCTTAAAGCCAAAAGGGACCCTCCATGTTCTACCCGATGTTCCGCACGCGCTTGGGACTTGCGGCGATCCTGGCTTCCAGTCTGCTCGCCGCAAGTCCGATGGTTTGGAGTCATGCCGTCGTCACGGAATCTTCCCTGAGCCACCGGCCGGTATCGGCTCACCAACCTACCAAGGTCGTGTTGTTCTTCAACTCCGGTGTGGAACTCGCCCTTTCGCGGGTCTTCCTGGTGAGCAAGGGAGACGTTTTTCACCCCGTCACGATCGGCAGGGGCAAGAAAGCCGGAGAAGTGCTCATTGATCTCCCCGCCCTCGAACCCGGCGACTATGCTCTCAAATACAAGGTCTTCGCCGCGGACGGTCATATCACCGAAAACGTGATCCGCTTCCGCGTAGAGAACCCCACGACGGAGAGGTAACGACACATGTTCATGCAAGGTATGGCCAATTTCCTCGACGATTTTCTCGGCGGGCTGATGCTGATCGGCTATTCGCTGATCGTCGGGAGTCTGATCTGGGCCGCATACATCCTCAAGGCATGGAAGGTGCAGGAACAAGCGACCGACCAGGCGGTCCGCTTGACCATGCGGACGTTCCGCCTCGGTGCGATCGCACTGGCCGTGATGCAGGCCACCAAGCTCACCGTCAAAGGCGTCCTGCTCGCCGCCATTCTCGACGAATTCCCCGTGGAGGCCTACCTCGGCACGGTCCAGTTCAAGGCCGGTTTGTTGCGCTTCTTCCTGTGCCTCGGCCTCATACCGGTGTCCCGCCTTCTGGCACTCTCCCCGCGGCGAGCTTCGGCCTGGGTCGGGGCGGTCTTTCTCATCGTGCCCTTGATCGTGAGCGGCGCTTGGCTCGTGCACGGGGTCGGACGGTTCGAGCATCGGGAATCGCTCATGGCCTTGACGGTAGTGCACCAGTTCGGTGCCGCGGTTTGGTTCGGTGGCGTCGCCCAACTGCTGTTTCTCTGGCGGGCTTCCCGTTCCAATCCGACGCTGCGTACGCTCTGGCCGCTCGCCATCACGCATTTCGCCTGGCTCGGGCTGACGTCGGTCGCCTTGCTGGTCGCCACCGGTCTGCCGCTGGCGACCGAGTACGTCGGCACTTGGGACGGACTCTTTGGCACCGGTTATGGCAGTTTGGTGGTGACCAAGACCGCCTTGCTGGGGGTCGCGCTCTATTTCGCCTACCGCAATCACAAGGCGGGCCGGGAGTGGAAACACTCGGGGATCGCTCCCGAGCTGGTGGGCAAGGTACCGTACTTCATCGAGGCGGAAACTTTTATCCTGGTCGGTGTGCTATTCGTCGCCGCCACCTTATCGTCGCAGCCCCCTTCGGTCGACATCAAGGATACAACGGCGACGGTCGCGGAGGTCGCGGAAATGTTCATGCCGCGCCTGCCCAAGCTTCGTTCGCCGAGTCATGAAGAGTTGCTTGCCGGGGAACCGGGCCGGGTCGCCGTCGTGGACAAAGTACCTTCACCGGCCGCCACCGAATGGTCGGATTACAACCACAATGTTTCCGGTATATTCCTGACGGCCATGTGTCTAGTGGCGATGCTTTCCTATACCGGCCGTTTCCGCTGGGCACGCTATTGGCCGGCCGGTTTCATCGGTCTGAGTGTCTTCCTGTTCTTCCGCAGCGACGCCGAGACCTGGCCGCTGGGCCCCATCGGCTTTTGGGAAAGTACTTTCGGCAATGGCGAAGTGTTCCAGCATCGTCTTGCGACCCTGCTGGCGTTTCTTTTAGGGGTCATGGAACTACGCGCCCGCACCCATCCCGGCGCCCACCGCCTCCGCTACCTATTTCCGGTCCTATGCGCCTTCGGCGGCATCTTGCTACTGACCCATGCTCATGCGGAATTCGAGCTCAAGAGCGAGTACCTGATCCAATCTACCCATACGGCGATGGGTCTCCTCGCCGTGATCATCGCCAGCGGACGGTGGCTGGAATTGCGGTTGACCCAGCCGGAATTGGCGGGTCGCTCCTCTCTCGCGATGGCAGAGGACCAACACATTGCTGGGTTCATTTCCATTGTCGCGATGTTCCTCATCGGCAACTTTCTGATGTTCTATCGCGAACCGCTTTTTTGACGCCGAAAAAAAGGCATCTTCCGATGCCCTTTTTTATGTAAGTAGGATTGAATCCAGGTCACCCCTTGGTACTCGCGTAATCGGCGATTTTCTGCGCCAGTTTCGCCATCAGCTTGTCGAAGCCCTCGCGATCGATGACACTGGTATATTGGGCTTTCTTCAAGGCCAGGTCACTGATTCCATCCACGATGATGTTGATGATTTTCCATTTGTCATCGAACTGGTTGACCATATAGTCGAACTTCACGGGATTCTCTTTCGGGATGATCATCTGATATCGTAATACCAGGCGGTCCGGTCTGAGCGTCTGTTCCGATTCGTATTTGAACTGTTCGCCGCCGTAACTGTTGAACTGCGCCGCGTAGGTGGCGATGCTGAGTTCGGTAAGCGTCTTCACGAATTTGGCCTTTTGCTCCTCGGTCAAAGTCTTCCAATGACTGCCGAGTGCGATCTGAGCCACGGCTTCGAACTGAAAAACCTCGCGAACCACCGGCTCCAGCCGCTTGTAACGCCCCTGATAACCGAGTTGTTTCGCTTCCTTCATCACACCAATCAGAGCCGCATTCAATCGCTCGACGACCGCTTTGGCCGCTTCGACCCCGGACTCGGCCGCGCTGGCCATCGCGCTTGCCAGAACGAGCGCCAGCGCTCCAATCATTCGCAAGTACATTGTGAATCCTCGTCATAGGCAAATTTGCAACAAAATATACCATAGGACCCACAATTCCCTGAAAACAAATGTGTTCGGCGCAATCGAGCAGTGAGGAAAACCGATGCGCATGCACTTTCCTCCGACCCCAATCGATTCGATAGAAAGGCGCCGCCGAAGCGTCGCCCGCCTAGAAGTGTCGCTGACTCTGAAGTCTGATGTCCGGCTCTTTTCCCACCGCCGTTGCCAAGCGCCGGCTTCATCCGAATGAAGGGGCGGTTTTCTGTGAATCATGGGTCTTGACCGTGTCCGCGAAAAAGCTCCGTTTGAGAATCTCCCGACACGGTTCTACAATGCCGACCCTATTTCAAACAGCAACGACGATAAAGCTTGTACGAGGCAGAATTCGCAACTCGCGCCACGGAGCTAATCGAAGCCGGTCGGGCCATCGACACTCGGGGTTGGGTACCGGCCACCAGCGGCAACTTTTCCGCCCGACTCGCCGACGGCCGTATCGCCATCACGGCGTCGGGACGCCACAAAGGACGTCTCACTTCCGAAGACATCCTGCTGGTGGATGCCGAGGGGCGCTCCCTGGACGGCAGAAAACCGTCGGCGGAAACCCTGTTGCATGTGAGCCTGTACCGCCGCTATCCGGAGGTACGGGCCATCCTGCACCCACATTCCCCCGCTTCGACGCTGATTTCGCGAGTGGCGTCCGGGGCAGTGATCCTGGAAGGCTACGAACTATTGAAGGCCCTGGCCGGGATCGACACCCACGAAACCAGGATCGTCGTACCCATCTTCCCCAATGACCAGGACATCGCCCGCCTCGCCCGTCGGGTGGAGAAATACCTCGAGACCCAGGGCGACATTCGCGCCTATCTCATCGCAGGCCATGGTTTTTATACCTGGGGACGTTCGGTAGCCGAAGCCTTGCGCCATGTAGAGGCATTGGAATTTTTGTTCGATCTGGAAACTCGCATGTATGGGGTGAGCCGATGAGCTTGTTGACGATCCATCCGGAAACCCAGCCCGGACGCGCCGAAATCGTCCGTGACGGCGAAGCCATCGCGGCCCGCTTAGCCGAGATCGGTGTCTTGTTCGAACGCTGGAAAACCGACCGCAACCTCGAACCGGGCGCCGGGCCCGATGCGATCCTGGCGGCCTACCGGGACTCGATTGATCGCCTGAAGGATAAGTACGGCTTCGCCACCGCCGACGTCATCAGCGTCGAACCGGACCATCCGCAAAGAACTGAGTTGCGGAACCGTTTCCTGAGGGAACACACCCATCGCGACTTCGAAGTTCGGTTTTTTGTTGAAGGACGGGGATTGTTTTATCTCCATCCCGATGACCGGGTTTACGCGGTACTGTGTGAAAAGGGAGATCTCTTGAGCGTGCCCGCGAATGTGCGTCATTGGTTCGATATGGGGGAAAGCCCCCATCTCAAGTGCATCCGCCTGTTCACCACAGCGGAAGGCTGGGTGGCGGATTTCATCGGAAGTGACATCGGCGAGCGCTTTCCCAAGCTCGGCGAATACCTAGAGAGCTATACATGATCCGTGCGATCCTCACCGACATCGAAGGTACGACCTCATCCCTGTCGTTCGTCAAGGACATTCTTTTCCCCTATGCCCGCGCACGCATGGCGGATTTCATCCGCAGCCACGCCGATGACGAAATGATAGGGAACTTGTTGAATGAGACGCGGGAGGCGGCGGGCGATCCGACGCTCGACGACGAAGCCGTAATCGGTCATCTCCTCGCGTGGATCGACGAGGACCGCAAGATCACGCCGCTCAAGGCGCTGCAGGGATTGATTTGGGAGGAAGGCTACCGCCGGGGTGACTTTCAGGGACACGTGTACGAGGATGCGGTACGGCACTTGCGCGCATGGCACGCCCAAGGGCTTCGCCTCTTCATATTCTCCTCCGGTTCTGTCCATGCCCAGGAGTTATTGTTCGCTCACACCGCTTTCGGCGACCTCAGGCCCTTGTTTTCCGGTCACTTCGACACTCGGATTGGCGCCAAACAAGACCCCGAGGCCTATCGGAAAATCGCCTCTTCCATCGGTTTTGTGCCGGAGGCGATTCTCTTTCTGTCCGATATCGAAGGGGAACTGGACGCCGCCCGCGAAGCCGGCATGAACACCTTCCGTTTGGTTCGCGAGGGGGAAGTCGAGAGCGAACACCCACAGGGTTCGACCTTTGATGCCATTCCCACCAGTCTCCTCGGACTCGACCTCGCGATCACAACTCCCCAAAGCTCCGGCAGGATTCGAATCTGATGAATCCGTGAGGGTTGATCTGGGGTCCGCGAAGCGCTTAAAGTTCATGGCTTGCGCGAACCGGGGGTCACAGACGAGTCGCCGGCTTTCCTACCCACCGGATGTCGCAAAAGTCACTGTGATGTCATAGCGAGAGATCATCCGGTCTCCGCGGCTTTTTCCGCGTCCCGGTCCCCTGTTGGTTTTGCACATGATCGAGGTTTCCTGGTGAGATCAGATCCCTTGTCCCACATGGCATACCATGCTTCCGAAAGCAGGCTCAGTCGGCGCGATTTCCTCACGCGCTTGGGTGCGGCCGCCGCCGGCATGCTGTTGTTTCCGAAAGCCAACGCCTTCGTCCAGTCACTCGGCACGGAACGTGTGCTGCATTTGCACAATCTGCACACAGACGAAGAAATGACCCTCGTATGCTGTCCCGAACAGCACTATGACCATCGAGTGCTGCGGCAGTTCAGCTATCTGCTCCGCGACCATCACACCGACGCCATTCATCCAATGGATCCCGGATTGATCGACATTCTCTATGCCATCTCTGCTTTGACCGGCTCGCGGGGTACCTTCCAGATCATTTCCGGTTACCGGTCTCCGGAAACCAATCACATGTTGCGGAAACTGAGTTACGGCGTGGCCGAACACAGTCTGCACATGGAAGGCAAAGCCATCGACCTGCGCATGAGCGATGTGAGTACCCGCACCATCCGCAAGGTCGCCCTTGCCCTCCGTTACGGTGGCGTCGGTTACTACCGCAGAGCCAATTTCGTCCATCTCGACACGGGAAGAATCCGGTCCTGGTAGGTGTCCTGCCTCCGCAATCAACGGACCATGGGTGAAAGAACACCGGGGCGCGTTCACGAGGAGGTGGACACCGTCCGCCCTTGTGCGCAAACTAGACAGGGTCAAACCCCTCTTGGGGTAGATCCGTTGTCGACCATCCTCGGGAAAGATCAGGAGCAAACCCATGCATCGATTGAAAACCGTACTGGTACCGATCGCCCTTTGCAGCGGACTTACCACCACGCCTTTCGTATTCGCGGCAGGCGGTGAGTCCTATCCGGCTGCCGACTTCAAGCCGTCCGTGATTTACCGCGATCCCGGATTGCTCTATCCGGCTGCCGACTTCACACCATCCGTGATCTACCGCGACCCGGAATTGATCGAACGAACGAGCCGCGGCACGGAGTCGAAGTATCCGGCATCCGACTTCCAGCCCCGTATCATCTACCGAGATGAAGCCTACATAGCCACCCAACGCACGGAGTCCGACTGATCGGTACGCGAATGTGCATCTCCGGTCCGGGTCATCGGCTGGCGCTCCCATGGGCGATGGCCCGGATGAGTCATTGCGCCTTGGCAAACCCGTCCCGTCCCCTCCCGACCCTTTCAACGCAAGACTCCCGCATGAAAACTCGTCGCCTGGCCTATCTGCTCTCGATTCTCGTCCTGACTTACCAACCTTTGGCGACGGGACAAGGCGACCCGCCAACCATGGCCAGTGCGACCAAGTTTCAGGGTCCGATGAGCGCGATCGAGGTGCTGAACGAACTGCTGATCATGCGACCGGTGGGACTGATCGCGACCATCGCGGGAACCGCGGTCTTCATCGCGACGTCGCCTTTGAGTGGACTCGCATCCATCGCCCCGCCCCACGATGCTTTTCTCAAGGCTAGCGACGCGCTGGTCGTCGGACCCGCCGCCTGGACATTTTCGAGACCGTTTGGGGTATACGGCTACAATCCCCGTGGACTCTACCCCGGCCGCCGAGAAAATTGACCGGCGGGCTTCACACCGCGGGGGTCCCCCCGCCCTCCGGCGTAAAAAAACCCGCCCAAGTTTGGACTCGGGCGGGTTTTCGAGGTCAGCCGCTTATAGACTGTAATACATGTCGAACTCGACAGGATGCGTGCTCATACGCAGGCGCGTGACGTCTTGCATCTTGAGATCGATATAAGCATCGATCATGTCGTCGCTGAACACGCCGCCCCGCGTGAGGAACTCCCGATCCTTGTCCAGGGCCTCCAGGGCCATGTCGAAGGAATAACAGACCTGCGGGATGTTTTTTTCCTCCTCGGGTGGGAGATCATACAGGTCCTTGTCCATGGCATCGCCGGGATGGATCTTGTTCTGGATCCCGTCGAGCCCTGCCATCAGCATGGCGGCGAAGGCGAAATACGGGTTCCCGGTGGAATCCGGGAAACGTACCTCGATACGGCGCGCTTTGGGGTTGGTCACGTAAGGAATGCGGATCGAAGCCGAGCGGTTGCGCGCCGAATAGGCCAGCATCACCGGCGCTTCGAAACCTGGCACCAAGCGCTTATAGCTGTTGGTGGAGGCATTGCAGAAGGCATTGAGTGCCCTGGCGTGTTTGATGATTCCGCCGATATAGTACAGCGCCGTTTCCGACAGCCCTCCATACAAGTCTCCGCTAAATAGGTTGACACCGTTTTTGGAGAGCGACTGATGCACGTGCATCCCATTGCCGTTATCGCCAACCAAGGGCTTTGGCATGAAGGTGGCGGTCTTGCCATAGGCATGGGCGACGTTTTGCACTACGTATTTGAGAATCAGAACCTCATCGGCCTTCTTCACCAGGGTGTTGCATTTGACGCCGATTTCACATTGACCCGCGGTAGCCACCTCATGATGGTGGACCTCGGCCGTGAGCCCCATTTCTTCCAAGGTATTGCACATCGCCGAACGCAGATCTTGGAACGAATCCACCGGCGGAACCGGGAAGTATCCCCCCTTGACTCCCGGCCGGTGGCCGATGTTGCCGTCTTCATAGACCTTTTCCGAGTTCCATCCCGCTTCCTCGGAATCGACTTTGTAGAAGGAGCCTTCCATGCTCGCCCCCCAGCGCACGTCGTCGAAGATGAAGAACTCGTTTTCGGGACCAAAGAGGGCCGTATCGGCAATCCCGGTCGACTTCATGTAGGCTTCGGCGCGTTTCGCGAGCGACCTCGGATCGCGCTCGTAGCCTTGCATGGTGGATGGTTCCACGATGTCACAACGTAGGATCAAGGTCGCATCGTCGAAAAAGGGATCCATCACCGCAGTGGTCGGATCCGGCATCAGGATCATGTCCGACTCGTTGATTCCTTTCCATCCGGCAATCGACGAACCATCGAACATTTTGCCTTCTTCGAAAAAGTCTTCGTCGACCGCAGAGACGGGAACACTGACATGCTGCTCCTTGCCGCGCGTATCGGCGAAACGCAGATCCACGTACTTGACCTCCTTTTCTTTGATCATCTGCAGAACATCTTGGGGCGTCATGATTCTATCTTCTCCTTCCACACAGGTTTATCTCGTTATGGGTGATATATTGAGTTTTCAGAAATCGTACCAACTCGTTTCGCCGAATATCTGTCTGTTTTACCGTAATGATTGGTGAACAATCTTTCACACGGCGACTCATTATCGTGCATGACGCACCATAACGAGTCAATCCGCACCAAGGAAGCCGCGAATCCCCGCGATCCCCCAGCCTCCCAGCGACTGCGCCCGGGCGAGATCCCGTTTTTGCAAACCTCCCAGCGCGAACACCGGCAGGTTCGACGCCTCCATACAGGCAGCAAAGCGCTCCCATCCCAACGGTTCTACTCCGGGATGGCTGGCGGTCGGGCGAACTGGACCCAATACTGCGAAATCCACGCCCACAGACTCGGCCTGACGCAGCTCCACCCGATCGTGGCAGGAGGCGGAAACCCAGAAATTCCACCCCAACGGGCGGGTTCTCGTCTCCTTCAGCCGCCGGCTGGTGAGGTGCACGCCGGCGGCACCGAGTTCCACCACCAAGGCTGGTTCCGCATTGAGGATCAATCCCACCCCGCGACCCTTGCAGTAGTCCACGCACTCGCTCGCAAAACACCGATAGCTTCGCGCGTCGAGCTTTTTCGCCCGGAGTTGAATCAATTCATGGCCGCCGTCAACCAACCGCATCAGGTTTCGCCACATGGCGTTATGATTCCCCGTTGCATCGTCGAGGATGGGATAATAGCGAGGCAAGCGAACCGCGGCGACGATGGGCCGGTTGGCCTCCGGAAATTCGAAGGCGGGCAGGTCACCCGGCTGAACCCAGCAGATCTTCTGTCCCAGACATCCCCTCGGTATCCCGCCGAAGCGGTGGACACGCCAGGTGTCCAAGACCACACACAGATTCGGATAGTCGTGGCGGACCACCAAAAGTGGCGCGGCAAGCTCGACGGCGATGCCGAGCTCCTCGAACAGCTCCCGACAAAGTGCCTCGCGAACCGTCTCTCCCGGTTCGACTTTGCCGCCGGGGAACTCCCACAGACCTTCCTGGTGGACGCCGGGAGGGCGCAGGGCGATCAGGACCTCCCCACAGGTGTTTTCGATCACCCCCACCGCGACCCGGATTTCCGCCTTGTCCACTTTGTCTGGAGGGTTTGCTCAGGATCGGTATTCGGCATTGATGCGCACGTAATCGTAGGAGAGATCGCAGGTGAGCACCCGCGCCGTTGCGGCCCCGCGCCCGAGCGCCACGCGCACGGTGATGTCGCGCCGCGCCATCACCGCGAGCCCTTGTGCTTCCGTATATCCCGGATCGCGCTCTCCCCCCGAGACGATTTTCACCTCGTCTAGCCAGATGGAAACTCGCGACACGTCGAGATTCGGACATTCCGCCCTACCCACGGCGGCGAGGATACGCCCCCAGTTGGGATCGCTGGCGAAGAATGCGGTCTTGACCAATGGGGAATGGGCGATGGTCTTGGCCACCGACACGGCTTCCTCCTCGCTTCCCGCCGCTTCCACCAAGATCTCTATGAATTTCGTCGCCCCCTCGGCGTCGCGAATGATGGCCTCGGCCAAGCCCTGGCACACCGCATCGAGTGCATCCTCGAAGATCCTTGCCGCTGCGCTACCGGGGACGATCGGCCCCGACTTGGAGCAGTTGCTCGCCATGAGCACGCAGGAATCGTTGGTGGAAGTATCGCCATCCACGGTAATCCGGTTGAACGACCGATCCACGGCGCGCTGGAGGAAACCTTGCAGAGATGGGGGATCAATGCGGGCATCGGTGCCGATGAACACGAGCAGCGTCGCCATGTTCGGATGAATCATTCCGGCACCCTTGGCGATTCCGGTGACCGTCACCGGATGGTCCGCAATGTTCACCACCCGGCTCGCCATCTTCGGTCGCGTATCGGTCGTCATGATGGCTCTCGCGGCATTTCCCCAACCCTCTTCCGACAGCGCGGCCAGAGCCACCGGTAGGGCGGCGCGAATCTTTTCCAGCGGCAGATACTCACCGATCACGCCAGTGGAAAACGGCAATACCTGTTCGACCCGTCCACCGGTCAAGTCCGCCAGCGCCGCACAAGTCGCGAGTGCATCCATCCATCCTCGTGTACCGGTTCCGGCATTGGCATTCCCTGAATTGATCAGCAACCAACGCGGGGCATGCCCCCCCGCCAGATGCGTGTGTGCCAGTGCCACCGGCGCGGCACGGAATGCGTTTCGGGTGAATACCGCGGCGCAACTCGAGCCCTCCGCCATCTCCACCACCACGAGATCCTCACGATCGGCATACTTGATCCCCGCCGCCGCAGTTCCCAAGCGGATCCCGGATACCGATCGCAACTCGCGTTCCATCCCCCTTCCCTCAGGCGAGCCGACCGTGACACTGCTTGTACTTCTTGCCGGATCCGCATGGGCAAGGCGCATTCCGCCCGACCTTGTCGGCGGGACGAACGAATGGCCTTACGTTTTCCCGGGCTGGGGAGCGCGGCTTATGCTCGTCCCTTCCTTGGGACTCGCCCCTCCGGGGCCCGGCGGGCGGTCCGAGTTCGTTCCCGGCGAACTTGTCGTCCACCGCCTCGGGCTCCAAGGCACGGATCTCGGCGTGTTCGTATTGCATCGGCTGCGGCTTGCGGCTCTGGTCTTCCATTTCCTTCACCTCCTCCTCGGAATGGACCTGGACCCGCGACAAGATTCCGATGACTTCCTGCTTGATGTCCTCGAGCATGCCCGTGAACATTTCGAAAGCCTCGCGTTTGTATTCCTGCTTGGGGTCCTTTTGCGCATAACCACGCAGGTGAATGCCTTGCCGCAGGTGATCCATGGCCGCCAGATGCTCCTTCCAGGCATTGTCCAACACCTGCAACATGACCGATTTTTCCAGGTGCCGCATGATCGGGGTACCGATCTTTTCGACTTTCTCGGCATAACCCCGGTCGATCGTCTCGATGATCCGGGCGCGCAGCCTGTCTTCGTGCAGATCCGCCTCCTCGTCCAGCCATCGCTGGATGGGGAGGTGCTGACCGAGTTCGCGCGCCAGCGCCTCTTCGAGACCACGGATGTCCCACTGCTCTTCGAGGGTCTGGGGTGGAATGTGCTGGTCGATCATGCGAGTCACCACATCGTGGCGGATGCGGCCGATGGTTTCTGAGATATCCTCGGCCCGCATGAGTTCGGTCCGCATGTGGTAGATGACCTTGCGCTGGTCATTGGCGACGTTGTCGTATTCGAGCAACTGCTTGCGGATATCAAAGTTACGTGCCTCGACCTTGCGCTGGGCATTTTCGATGGCGCGCGTGACCCACGGGTGCTCGATGGCTTCCCCTTCCTTCATGCCCAGCCGCTGCATCAAGACCGCGACCCGCTCCGAGGCGAAAATACGCATGAGAGGATCTTCCAGCGAGAGATAAAAACGGCTGGAGCCGGGATCCCCTTGGCGCCCCGAGCGACCGCGCAACTGGTTGTCGATGCGACGGGATTCATGCCGCTCCGAACCGATCACGTGTAACCCGCCGGCCGCGACCACGGCATTGTGGCGTTCCTGCCACTCCGCCTTGACCCGTTCCGCGGTGGCTCGACCCTCGGGGTCGATGCGGGCCAGATCCTCGTCCAGGCTTCCGCCCAAGACGATGTCGGTTCCGCGGCCCGCCATATTGGTAGCGATCGTTACCGCCCCGGGACGCCCGGCCTGGGCGATGATGTGCGCCTCCCGTTCGTGATGCTTGGCATTGAGCACCTGATGTTCGATGCCCTCGCGCTGGAGGAGCCCGGAGAGGAGTTCGGAATTCTCGATCGAGGCCGTCCCCACCAGCACCGGCTGCCGACGAGCGACACAATCTTTGATGTCCTCGATGATCGCTCTGTACTTTTCCCGCGCCGTAAGATAGACGACATCGCCCAGGTCCTCGCGGATCATGGGGCGGTTCGGAGGGATCACGACCACTTCGAGACCATAGATCTGGTGGAACTCGGCCGCTTCGGTATCGGCCGTCCCGGTCATGCCGGCGAGCTTCTCGTAGAGCCGGAAATAATTTTGGAAAGTGATCGAAGCCAAGGTCTGGTTCTCGTTCTGTACGGGAACGTTTTCCTTCGCCTCGACGGCCTGGTGCAGCCCCTCGGACCAACGTCGTCCGGGCATGGCGCGCCCGGTGAACTCATCGACGATGATGATTTGATTATCGCGCACGATGTAATCGACATCCCGCTGGAACAGCGCATGCGCCTTGAGCGCCGCATTGATGTAATGCATCAAGCGGATGTTCACGGGATCATAGAGACTCTCGTGGGGGTGAATCAGACCATGCTCCAGCAGAAGACACTCGATGCTCTCGTGACCCTGCTCCGTCAGATAGACCTGGCGAGCTTTTTCGTCCACGGTGTAGTCCCCCGGCCCGCCTTCTCTCTCCTGCCGTTTGAGGTACGGGATCAGGGCATTGATCTTGTGGTACAGTTCGCTCCGGTCTTCGGTCGGCCCCGAGATGATCAACGGAGTCCTGGCCTCGTCGATCAAGATCGAATCCACTTCGTCCACGATGGCGAAATGCAGCTCCCGTTGCACCCGCTGATCGAGGCTGAATGCCATGTTGTCGCGCAGGTAATCGAAGCCGAATTCGTTGTTCGTGCCGTAGGTGATGTCGCAGGCGTAAGCACGCCGGCGCTCGTCCTGGTCGAGATTGCTGACGATGACGCCGGTGGACATGCCCAGGAACCGGTAGATCTTCCCCATCCACTCGGCATCGCGGCGCGCCAGATAGTCATTCACCGTGACCACGTGGCAACCTTTGCCCGGCAAGGCATTGAGATAAGCGGCCAAAGTGGCGACCAGGGTCTTCCCTTCGCCGGTCTTCATTTCCGCGATCTTGCCGTCGTGCAGGACCATGCCACCGATCAGCTGGACGTCGAAATGGCGCATGCCCAGCACGCGCCGGGAGGCCTCGCGGACCACCGCAAACGCTTCTGGCAGCAACTCGTTCAGGGTCTCCCCCTCCGCCAGGCGTTGCCGAAATTCATCGGTCTTCCGGCTCAGCGCCTCATCGGAAAGCGCGACCATGGCCGGCTCAAACTGGTTAATCTTCTTGACCAGCCGCTTCTTGCGCTTGATGATACGATCGTTGCGACTTCCGACGATCTTCTTGACGAGCCTACCGAGCATGGTTCAGGGGATTCCGGAATACATATATTAAGAACAATCGAAGAATGATACCGCAAAAGGGCAGACCGAGGAAAACGCGGTAGTTGTTCCGGCCCGTGGAATCGAGCTTCGTGCGACGGACAAACCGGCAGCCGGTGTTGGCAGTCTTTGTATAAGGATACCCCACTTCCGCCCATCCTCGGCCGAGGGGGTGACCCAGCCGTCGGGAACCCTCCAACCTTTGTCTCCAATTCCTATTCTTGCCTCGAAGATTTCAGCAACAACGCCCCGCCCCAAGGTAAACCCTGTAACTATAATGTCTAATTTTGCGTAGCCCCGATTGCTGACCGGACACTCGCACATGAGCGAAGACAAGCCAGCCGCCCCCTTCGACATCCGTTCCTTCCTGCAGACTGTCACCCGCCTGCCCGGCGTGTACAAGATGCTGGATGCAAACGGGGAAGTGATCTATGTCGGAAAAGCAAAGAATCTCAGGAATCGGATCGCCAACCACTTCTCGCCCCATGGCCGGTCGCCGAAGCAGAGCGCGATGATCACGCGCATCCGGGCCATCGAGGTCACGGTCACCAACACCGAAGGGGAGGCCTTGCTTCTGGAAAACCAACTGATCAAGCGCTATCAGCCCCGTTACAACATCAACCTGCGGGACGACAAGAGTTATCCATACATTTACGTTTCCACGCATCAAACTTTTCCGCGCCTGGCCTTTCATCGGGGAGCACGGCAGCGACAAGGTCGTTATTTTGGACCGTTTCCCAGCGCCGCTGCCGTCCGTGACAGTTTGAAGTCCTTGCAGAAGATTTTTCCGGTCCGGCAGTGTCAGGACTCCTTCTTCCAGCACCGTACCCGCCCATGTCTTCAACACCAGATCGAACGATGTTCGGGGCCTTGCGTGGGACTGATCTCACCGGAGAAATATGCCGAGGACGTCGCCAGCACTCTCCTCTTCCTGGAAGGCCAAAACGACAAGTTGATCGACCGCCTGGTCGGGCGCATGGAAGAAGCATCGGCTCGATTGGAATATGAAAAGGCGGCCCGCTACCGCGACCAAATTAGCGCCCTGCGCACGGTTCTGGCAAAGCAACGGGTCAGCGGAGAGCAGGGGGATCTCGACATTCTCGCCTGCGCAATTCAGGGCCGTCTTGCCTGCGTCCAGGTGTTTTTCGTGCGTGGCGGCCAGCAGATCGGAGACCGGGCCTTCTATCCGCGTATGCAGGAAGAACACGACGTCGGAAGCGTTTTGGAAGCCTTCCTCGCCCAGTATTACCTGGCGGATCGGCAGATTCCCGGGGAACTCTTGTTGAGCCATGAAATCCGCAACCGCACTCTGCTCGAAGAAGTGCTGTCCCAGCACGCCCGACATGCGGTGAAGATCTCCTGGCGGCTGCGTGGAGAACGGGCGCGACGTGTGGAATTCGCGATGACCAATGCCGAATACGCACTGAAGACCCGGCTGGCGACGCAACTCCGTCTCGCCGACCGCTTCGATCGGCTGGCCCTGGCGCTCTCGCTTCCCCAGCCCGTGAATCGGATCGAGTGCTTCGACATCAGCCATACCCAAGGGGAATGCACGGTCGCCTCCTGTGTGGTCTTCGATCGCGGCGGGGCGGTGAAATCGGCGTACCGCCGATTCAACATCGAAGGCGTGGCCGCAGGGGACGACTATGGCGCCATCCGACAAGCCCTGTCACGGCGTTATGCACGGATTCGGAACGGAGAGGTTGCCGTCCCCGACATCCTGTTCATCGACGGCGGCAAAGGGCAGGTCGGGGCAGCCAGACAAGTACTCGATGAGTTGGGGATGCAGGAAATCCTCCTCTACGGTGTTGCCAAGGGACCCGGTCGCAAACCCGGGCTGGAAACCCTGTACGAGGGGCGCAATGGGAAACCGCTCCGGCTCGATCCGGACGATCCGGGGCTGTTGCTCGTCCAACAAATCCGGGACGAAGCCCACCGTTTTGCCGTTACTGGACACCGACAACGGCGCGCCAAGGCCAAGACGACATCCCCATTGCAGTCCATTCCGGGACTCGGTCCGCAAAGGCGCCAACGGTTGCTGCGCCAATTCGGAGGACTCCGAGAGATCAGCCGTGCCGACGTGGAAACCTTGTGCGGCGTGGAAGGAATCAGTCGTCGATTGGCCCAGCGCATCTACGACACGTTTCACGATCACAGTCTCTAGCGCATGCAATTCAACTTACCGACTCACCTGACCCTGCTCCGTATCGGTCTCATCCCGGTGCTGGTATTGTTTTTCTATCTGCCTTGGGACGCGGCACACGTCGCTTGCGCCTTGATCTTCACCGTGGCCGCCCTGACCGATTGGCTGGACGGTTACCTGGCGCGGAGACTGGATCTCGCCACACGCTTCGGTGCGTTTCTCGATCCCGTCGCCGACAAGGTGATGGTCGCGGTGACGTTGGTGCTGATTGTGCAAGCCGATCCGAGTCCATTCATCGCCGTCGCCGCCGCGGTCATCATCGGTCGGGAAATCACCATCGCTTCCTTGCGCGAATGGATGGCCGAAATCGGTCAACGCAAACGAGTTGAGGTTTCCTGGCTCGGCAAATGGAAAACCACATTCCAGATGCTTGCCATCATCCTGCTGTTACTCGGCATGAACGACCAAGACAATCTTTGGAAAACCACCGGGCAGGTGCTACTCCTGGCTTCGGCGATCCTGACCCTGTGGTCGATGGTCAATTACCTGCAAGCGGCATTACCAGCATTGGAGAAAAACACCCCCAAGAACCCCGAGTGAGCCTCCCGCGAACCCAATGGCAAGGATTCGCCTCGGTGGAACCTCGGTCAAGACGAGGCGACCATTTGCGAGAAGCCCCCAATGGTGGCGGGTTTGCTTTCTCTACCCAAGGGATGTAATGACTTCGGCCTCGTGTACCGCTATCTTAAGGGTTGCTTACGCCGCATCCGAGGATCCATCTCTTGAACTTCACCACCGCCGAACTCTGCGACCGCTTCTTCGCCGGCCGCCATCTGCAAATCGCCGATCCGGTATTCCACTCTTTCGGAGCGGCTTCCCATTTCTGCGGACAAATCACGACCCTCAAGGTGTTCGAGGACAACGTCCTGATCCGGACTACGCTGGAACAGAAAGTGAACGATCGCGTTCTCGTCATCGACGGTGGAGGTTCCCATCGCTGTGCCCTGTTTGGTGGTAATCTGGCCCGGCTTGCCGTCGCCAATGGCTGGTGTGGGATCGTCGTTTACGGCTGCGTGCGCGATTTGGTCGAACTCAACCAACTTCCGATCGGCATTCGCGCCTTGCATGCCCATCCGCTGAAGAGTCATAAACGTGGCGGTGGCAACCGCGATGTGCTCATCACTTTTGCCAGTGTCAACTTCCGCACCGATCATTTCCTGTATGCGGACGAAGATGGTCTCGTGGTAGCCGAGGAGCGATTGGTCTAATGGGACACCGTTTGACCCGAATCTATACAAGAACCGGTGACGATGGCACGACCGGACTCGGCGATGGCACTCGCACTCGGAAAGATAGTCTGCGAGTGGAAACCTACGGCACCGTCGACGAGCTCAACAGTCAAATCGGGGTAGTGCTCGCCTATCCGACGACGGAGGCCGTTCGCGCGTGCCTGACCGAGATTCAGCATACGCTGTTCGATCTTGGCGGCGAGCTGTCCCTACCCGGGCAGTCCCTGTTGCAAGCCGGCCATACCGAATGGCTGGAACGCTGGCTGGACGATTTCAACGAAAAGCTGCCACCGCTTGAGGATTTTATCTTGCCCGGCGGAAACCCGCCGGCGGCCCACTGTCACGTGGCACGAGCGGTGTGCCGCCGAGCCGAGCGCCTATTGGTGGCCTTGTCGCGAGGTGAACGCATCAACCCGCAATCGATTGTCTACTTGAACCGTCTTTCGGACCTTTTGTTCGTCATCGCGCGCGTTCTCGCCCGCATGGGCGGGCACCACGAACCCCTCTGGCGCAAGCATCGGGAAACTCCTTGGCCGCGCGTTGATTCGGCGGGGCCGCCATGTCACAATGCCCCACCTTCTGACTAAGAAATTCCCTTCAGCCGGCGAGCGACAGAACCTATGGAAATCATCTTGGCCAACCCTCGCGGATTCTGTGCCGGAGTGGATCGGGCGATCGAGATCGTCGAACGGGCCATCGAAACGTTCGGTGCCCCGATTTACGTCCGTCATGAGGTCGTCCACAATCGTCACGTGGTAGACGGGCTGCGACAACGCGGTGCGGTGTTCGTCGAGAAACTTTCCGAAGTTCCGGAAGAGTCGACGGTGATCTTCAGTGCCCATGGCGTATCCAAGCAGATCCAAGAGGAGGCGAAGGCGCGGCGGCTCCAGGTGTTCGACGCGACCTGTCCGCTGGTAACCAAGGTACACATCGAGGTTCACCAGCATGCGCGCGAAGGCCGGGAGATCATTTTCATCGGACATGCCGGTCACCCCGAGGTCGAGGGCACCATGGGGCAGTACGACAATCCCGTGGGCGGAATCTATCTGGTGGAATCTCCGGAAGACGTGGCAACGCTCCAAGTGAAGAATCCCGACAACCTCGCCTATGTCACGCAGACCACGCTCTCGATCGACGACACGGCGGCCGTGGTGGATGCGTTGAAGAAGCGGTTTCCCAACATCCTGGGCCCGCGCAAGGATGACATCTGCTATGCCACGCAAAACCGTCAGGATGCAGTGAAAAGGCTCGCCGGTCATTGCGATACGATCCTGGTGGTCGGCTCACCCAACAGCTCCAACTCCAACCGCCTGCGGGAAATCGCGGAAAAGTTGGGCTGCCGGGCATTCCTGATCGATGATGCAACGCAACTTTCGCGCGAGATGATCGCCGGAGCCAAGCGGATCGGCGTGACCGCCGGAGCATCGGCACCGGAAGTCCTGGTGAAAGGGGTGGTTGCGAAACTCAAGGAGTGGGGTGGCGATACCGTGGCCGAATCCCAAGGTATCGAGGAAAAGGTGGTCTTCTCCTTGCCCAAGGAATTGCGACGCGGCGCCGGCTAGGGGAGCACCCTGTACCAGCGCAGCAACTGGCGTGTGATCTTCCGCCCGGAGATCGAGTCCGGCGTACTTCCCGAGGGATACCGCATCATGGCATTCACTGCGATGGATCTCGTCACCGCCGCCAAACGGCGCATTCGCGAGATCAGCCCGGACGAAGTCGAGGAGCGTTTGGGCCACGCCCTGATTCTCGATGTCCGCGAACCCGAGGAATTCGCCGCCGGACACTTGCCCGGCGCCATCAACATTCCGCGCGGCGTATTGGAATTTCGCATCGATTCCCACCCGGCGTTCCAGAATCGCAAGGATGCAGAGATCGTCCTCTATTGTCAGACGGGAGGGCGATCGGCCTTGGCAACCGACGTGCTGCTGCAGCTCGGATGGGAGAAAGCCGTCAGCATGGCCGGTGGCTTCAGGGACTGGAGCGAGGGCGGCCATCCCATCTCCACTTGATCCATGGCGGGACAGCACGCTCCAACCCGATCTGTCGGGGAAGCCGAGGACCGGGTACGTCTAGACAAATGGCTGTGGGCGGCGCGTTTTTTCAAGACGAGGCAACTCGCGGCGGAAGCCATCACCGGCGGCAAAGTCCACTTGAACGGCCAACGCACCAAGCCCGGCAAGGAAATCGGCATCGGCGCTCGCCTTGAAATCAGCAAGGAGCAAACGGTTTGGGAGATCATCGTCACCGCGGTCACCACACAGCGTCGCCCGGCCAGGGAGGCCGTACAGATGTATCGCGAAACCCCGGAAAGTCTGGAGCGACGGGAAGCCGATGCCATCCGGCGACGGGAACATCGGGAACTCGGCGTCGCCCCCGAACGCAGGCCATCGAAAAAGGATCGCAGGCTGATTCGGCAGTTCAAAACCACCCTCGATTGAGAACGATGTGAGCCTCCTGCCGAAACCAGCATCCTCTCCGGCTTTCGTCTACAGCGTCTCCCGGCTCAACCGCGAGGTGCGTCTGGCACTGGCCGGGCAATTCGGCATGATCTGGGTGGAAGGGGAGTTGTCCAATCTATCGATCCCCGCCTCCGGACACTGGTACTTTACCCTGAAAGACGCCGCAAGCCAGGTACGCTGCGCGCTGTTTCGGAACTCCGGGCGTCTCCTCGGATTCCAGCCGCGCAACGGCATGCATGTGCTGGTGCGTGCCCAAGTCAGCTTGTACGAACCGCGGGGCGACTATCAACTCGTCATCGACTACATGGAGGAAACCGGAGACGGCGCCCTGCGGCGCGCCTATGAGGCCCTGAGACGACGCCTCGAAGCCGAAGGATTGTTCGATACGGCGTGCAAGAAATCCATCCCGCGCTTTCCCGGTTGCATCGGCATCGTGACCTCGCCCAGCGGAGCCGCGATTCGCGACATTCTCACCGTGCTGGCGCGGCGTTTTCCAGTCGCCCGGGTGATCGTCTTTCCGACCAAGGTCCAGGGCAGCGAAGCCCCCGGGGACATCGCCCGCGCGTTGGAACGCGCCGATCGCTCGGGTTGGTGTGACGTGATCCTGTTGGCACGTGGTGGCGGTTCACTGGAAGATCTGTTTGCCTTCAACGACGAAAAGCTGGCGCGCACCATAGCCGCCTGCCGAACTCCGGTGGTGACCGGAATCGGCCATGAGGTCGATTTCACCATTGCCGACTTCGTGGCGGACCTCCGTGCTCCCACCCCTTCGGCGGCCGCCGAGGCAGTGACTCCCGATCGGGCGGAGTTGCTCCAGCGCTTCGAGCGCCTCTCCTCCCACCTGAATCGCGGCATGCGGCGCATCCTCGAGCGCCTCGAACAGAAAGCCGATTTCATCGATCGGCGTCTCCAACAGGCGCATCCCTTGCAGCGGCTGGAACTTCGAGCCCGGCAGTGGAGGGAGCTGGAGCGGCGGCTGCGACACGCCTGGGCCTTGCAGCTGGATCGGAATCGACAACGGCTCCGGGGTCTGGAAATGCGCCTGGAACGTCGTGAGCCGAGGCAGCGCATCGCCTATCTGCAGAAACACCTGCAAGCGCTGCAGCACCGCCTGGGTACACTCATCACCCATCACCTCGAGCGTCGCGCGGGGAAACTGCGTAGCCTTGGCCAGCGGCTCGATACCGTGAATCCGCTCGCGACCCTGGCACGCGGTTACGCAATTGCGCTGCGCGCACGGGATCAGACCGTCCTTCGCTCATACCGTGACATCCGGCCCGGCGAGGCCATGCAGGTCCTCCTCGCCGAAGGAAGGATCGTGAGCCGGGTCGAACGGGTCGAACCTCCTCGACCCGGAATGGACCCGGCCTCGCTCGACAGTGCCGAGGATGGCCGTTAAAATTTTGAATTTCGCTCCTTCGAGCGATTGCTCGACCATTCTTCCACCCTACTTTACTTTGAGCCGGAACCGCATGAATCGAGAAACCAGCACCCTGATTGAAAAGTACTACGCCGCTTTCAACGCCGGCGACATGGAGACCTTTCTCGGCCTGCTGACGGACGATGTGATCCATGACATCAATCAGGGCCCAAGAGAGCTCGGCAAAGAAGCATTCCGGGCTTTCATGACTCGGATGAACCGGAATTACAAGGAACAATTGATCGACATCGTGATCATGACGAATGAGGACGGCACCCGTGCGGCCGCGGAATTCGTCGTATTGGGCGAGTACTTGGTCACCGACGAAGGTCTGCCGCCGGCCAGAGGGCAGAAATACCGCCTGCCGGCCGGCGCCTTCTTCGAGATTCGGGATGGCAAGGTGGCGCGAGTCACCAATTATTACAACCTGCAGAACTGGATCGAGCAGGTCGAAAAGGCCTGAGGCGATGAGCGAAACGATCACCGTCGAGAGCCTTTCCGGGAAGGCGATCGAAGACTGTATCCCAGACCTGGCTCGGCTTCGGATCGAAGTCTTCCGGGATTTCCCGTACCTTTACGAGGGCAACCTGGAATACGAGGAGAAATACCTCCGAACTTACATCGAGTCGCCGGAAAGTATCGTGGTCCTGGCCCGCGATGGGGAAAGGGTCATCGGTGCCTCGACCGGGCTGCCGCTGGAACACGAAACCGAGGAATTCCAAAAGCCGTTTCGGGAGCACGGTTACGACCCGAGCCGGATTTTCTACTGTGCCGAATCGGTGCTGCTCAAGGAATATCGGGGCCGCGGGATCTACAAGAAGTTCTTCGAAGGCCGGGAAAGTCACGCCCTGAGACTCGGCCGCTTCGATTACTGTACGTTCTGCTGCGTCCAGCGTCCCGCCGACCATCCCCTCCGGCCCTCCGACTATGTGCCCTTGGATGCGGTATGGACACGCTTCGGCTATGTCAAGCATCCGGAGCTCGTCG
Source organism: Methylococcus sp. (assembly GCA_035559395.1). Classification (GTDB taxonomy): domain Bacteria; phylum Pseudomonadota; class Gammaproteobacteria; order Methylococcales; family Methylococcaceae; genus Methylococcus. Next base: position 156,464 of record DATMAX010000013.1, read on the forward strand.
CTTACTATGCGTGGAAGGATGTGGGGGAGCCGGACGAAACGCTCAAGCCAATGGTGTTCTGGATCAAATCGCTTCGCGAGGAAAACCGATGATGAAACCCTTACGGGTTGCGACTGCCCAGTACGACATCGGCTTCCTGCCATCCTGGTCGGGGTATCAGGAGAAAGCACGGCGATGGGTCGGGGAAGCCGCAGACCGCGGCGCCGGACTCCTGGTGTTTCCAGAGTATTTCAGCATGGAGCTGACCTCGCTGTTCCCGGAAGAGGTGCGCCGCGATCTCGCCAAGCAACTCGCCGAAATGCAGTCGGTATTGCCGGATTTCTTGACGTTGTACGGGGACCTCGCGCAACAACATGACATTTACCTGCTTGCCGGCTCGTTTCCGGTCCGAGTGGCCGATGGCTCTTACCGCAACCGCGCCCACCTGTTCCGGCCAGACGGAACCATGGATTTCCAAGACAAACTCATGATGACCCGGTTCGAGAACGAGCACTGGGGAATCAGCAGAGGCGATGAAACCCGGGTGTTCGACACCGAATATGGCCGCATCGGCGTCGCCATCTGTTACGACAGCGAGTTTCCCATGATCGCCCGGAAACAAGTCGAGTTGGATGCGAATCTGATCCTGGTGCCGAGTTGCACCGACACGCTCGCCGGCTACTACCGGGTCCGCATCGGCTGTCAAGCTCGCGCCCTGGAAAACCAATGCTACGTAGTGCAATCGCCCACCGTCGGCGAGGCCCCTTGGTCCCCGGCGGTCGACGTGAACATCGGCGCTGCCGCCGTCTACACCCCCGTCGATTATGGCTTTCCGGATGACGGAGTACTCGCAATCGGTGAGCTGAATCGATCGCAATGGGTGTATGCGGATCTCGATCTCGCCTCCATCCCGAAGATCCGGGAAACCGGTCAGGTGTTCAACTACCGCGACTGGCCGCAACAGTTCCGGCTGGTTTGAATCCTCGCTGCCAAAAGCCTCAGAGAATCACCGCGAGCCCCATGAGGGCGAGCAAGCCGCCGGCGAGGTATGCGGCTTTTTTGAAATAGCTCATGGACTTCCACCAAGACTGGATGCTTTCCGCGCGCTGATTCATCCATGCGCGAACCGCTTTAGCCTGCCGCCGCCCCCAGGGAATCAGCCACTTCAAGGCAAGAGCGCCGAAAGCGATGCCGAGCAACAAAGTGGTCCAAGCCGCTTTCTGCTGCGCTTCCCCATGATCGAGCTCCAGTACGGTTTCAAAGAAGGCGCTCAAGACGGCTTGGCTCAACTCCAGCATCAAATCCGCGAACTCGACCAGCCCCTCGATGAGCCATTCACCGGCAAGGATCGAGGCAAATACGATGGCGACGATGAGCCCCGTCCGAATCATCTTTCGCTTATCGATCGTCATGTTTCCCGCTACTCTTGGTGGAAAAAATACCTCGGTTGTGAATCCTCCCCGAGTGCTTGAAAACCGGCGACAATAGACGAACTTGTCACCGAGCCAGCGCGCGCTTCGGATTTGCCGCATCATCGCGCCACGGAATCCTCATGCGTTTTCCTCTTCTTCGCCGCTCTCTCTTCCCCCCTCAAGGCGCTCGCCAAAGGCGGGCCACGGCGCCCGGTGGGTTCTGGCTGCTCCAACGGTCCCGACCGAACGCCACTTCCGAAGTACGGCGAGGTCTTTGGTCCATGCTGTGCGCCTCCTTGCTGTTCTCGCTCATGAGTCTTTCCGTATACACCTTGGGAATTCGCCACCCGGAACTTCCGGCCATGACCGTGAGTTTTTTCCGCGTGTCGATCAACCTGTTCGTGCTGCTCCTTCCGGCGGTTCTACTGCGCCGGCTGCCCCTCCTGTTGGGTGATTTCCGCATCTCGCTGTGGTTGAGAGGATTGTTCGGTTCCCTGGCTCTCATCTTGTCGTTCGCTTCGATCCAGCGCATCGGACCAGGCGAGGCCACTTTTCTCGGAGCCAGCAGCGGGGTATTCGTCGCGCTCCTCAGCCCGCTCGTTTTAGCACAGCGCAATCACCCCTGGATCTGGCCCATATTGTTCGGATCTCTCGCGGGCCTCTACTTGTTGCTGCAACCACGTCCGGAGAGTCACGATGGCCTGGGACGGGTCATGGCCCTGGGATCCGGTTTCTTTAGCGCCATGGCCTACCTGATGGTGGCACGAGCCGGGCGTAGTAACAGACCGAGTACGGTGGTCTTTTATTTCTGCCTCGTCGCCCTGCCGATCCATGTCGGCTGGTTCCTCATCACCGGGTTTCCTTTCCCCCGCGGCAGCGACACTTGGGCTCTATTGTTGTTGTGTGGGCTCGCTGCCAGTGGTGCGCAGATCTTCATGACTCGTGCCTACCGAAGCGCCCCCGCCGCCATGGTCGGTGCGGTTGGCTACACGACCCCCGTGCTCAATCTCCTCCTGTCCGTCTGGCTGTTCGCCAAAGTTCCCGACCGAAACGCCTGGTACGGCTGCAGCCTCGTGTTGTTGTGCGGGGTCTTATTGCCGTTTCTCACGGCGCGATCCGCGCCCCGTTGGTAAAACTGCTTCACGATTCGTGCCGTAGCACAGTATGCGAGACCCGATCCTGGACGGAACGACCGCCGGCGTCGAACCAGACCCAGAGAGTACCGAGCCCCAGCGTCAGGACAGCGGAAAGAAACCTCACTGCACATTGAGACCAGGCCACCGGCCCTCCCCCCTCCGCACAGAGGCGAATCCTCCATGCCCGCATTCCGGGGGTTTGCCCTCCATGAGTCCAGAACCAGCCAAGATACAGAAAAATCAGGCCAAAGAGAGTCACCGAATAGAGCCGTTGACCCGGCTGGAACGCCTCTCCGCCATTGAATGGCAACAGCAGAGCGGTGGCGGCGAACAGCACCCCGATCAGGAGAACGGTATCGTAAACCCACGCCATCACGCGCCGGCAGACTCCTACCCCCCGGCCTTCCCGCTCTCTGCCCTCCTGCCGGGTCATCCGTGGCAGCCGACAGGGGGCATGCTGGATGGTTCCCTTTCCCAAGGGGTCAATCCCGAACCGCCAGTCTGGCGCCGAAATACAGGCAGAGATAAACCAATCCACCCACGAACAGCATGTTCAAGACGACGGGGGGCCGCACCAATGGAGTGAACATCAACATACCGATGTCCACGATCAACAGGCTCGCAAGAACCGGATGGGCAAGAAACTCGTCAAGTTCGAATTTGAAAGGCATAGACTCCTCCAAAAATTTTGTTATTTGAGCCGCTCTCGTTCCGAATCGAATTTCACCTCGAAACGCAAGGGAATTATAACCGTCGTTGGTGAGGATTCACCTTGATCCGAAAACCATCGGAATGGCATCCAGCGGATGCCTCGCTATCGCTTCGGCATGTCCGTTTCCCAAAAGACCCCTTTGGGAAGTCCCGCCAATCGACTCGAATGGTCTTCTTTGTCAACCCTGCGCAGCAACGCCCAAACCTTCTCAGCGCTTGCCTGTTGTACCGGGCCGGTTACCGTGGACCGCCCGGCACAGTATCCTTTACGAAGCGCCTGCTGAATTTCGGGTCTGGCTTCCCCGGTCAAAAAAGCCACCTTGCCCCAGATCTCGTCAACCGAACACAGCGCATCCCGCGCCGAATTCATGGCCCGAAGAAAGCTTTGCAACACCTCCCCGCGCTGGCGCGCCCATCGTTCGCGGAATACGAAACCGAGACTCGCCATTTGCGGGTCGGCACCGAGGCTTTCCAATAACGCATTGCCGTCGACCAAGCGCCGATAGCCCTCCGCTTCCAGCTTGACCGCAAAGTGCCAATAGGCCAGAAGAGCATCGAGACGCCCCAGTCGCAATTGCTCCGTCAATAGAGGGGGCGCACCGAAAACGGGCTCCGCCGCGGTTTCCGGATCGAACCCGTACTTTTCCATCATTACTCCCCTGAGCAGCAGCCAATTCTTGTCCAAGCCGCCGCCTGCCACACCGATTCGCTTCCCTTTGAGCCCGACCAGCGAATCGATCGGCGCATCCGCTCTCACCAGAACCACGCCCTGATGGGCAGAGTAAGGAATGAACGTGAAATCTGCCTGCCCTGCCGCCCGTTGCTGCGCTACCCAGATCCAGTCCGTGACGATGAGGTCGACCGCGTCGCCTTGCAAGGCGATCTTGGCTGCATCCGGACTAGCCAGGCGGATCCCTTCGATCGCTATCCCGCTGGCCTGGTCGAATCCTTCGTTGCGGGCAGCCGTCACCTCCCAGTTAACGGTCCCGCTCGCCAACATGCCGATCCGAATCGTAGGGTCGCCTTCACCGAAGGCCGCCGACGCGGTCAGAATGACCGGCAAAAGTAATAACGATTTCCATTCCATAACCCAGAACCCCGATTGAAAATGCCGCACATCCTACCCCCCCCTTCGAAGACGACACGTCCTTTTTGGCAGAGAAGTCAGCCACCGTAGCGGACCGCTAACCCTCGATCTGGATCCGCCGATTGCCCCTCACCTCGCCCATCCCCAATGGATGACAAAGCCAAGGAAAATGATCAGAATTAGAACCCATGATCATTGACACCCTCCTTGCTGCGCGCTGGATCATCCCGGTTGAACCAGACCATATGGTTTTGGAGCATCACGCCCTCGCCATCCATCGAGGCCGGATCCTCGACCTCCTCCCCACTCCAGAGGCTCTGGTACGTTATCAACCCGTTCATGTGGAGCGACTCGAACATCATGCGCTGATTCCCGGCCTGATCAACGCGCATACTCATGCCGCAATGACGCTGTTGCGAGGGGTGGCTGACGACCTGCCGCTCATGCAATGGTTGCAGGATTATATCTGGCCACTCGAACAAAAATGGGTCAGTGATGCCTTCGTGCGCGACGGTACGCGGCTCGCCATGGCGGAAATGATCCGCGGCGGCATCACCTGTTTCAATGACATGTATTTTTTTCCCGACGTGACGGCACGCGAGGCTGCCCAAGCCGGCATGCGTGCGGCGGTGGGCATGATCGTTCTCGACTTTCCCAGTGCATGGGCAGGCCATACCGAAGAATATCTGTCCAAAGGGTTGGCGGTGCGCGATGAAATGCGCCATGAGCCCTTGATCACCATGGTGTTCGCACCACATGCCCCATATACGGTAGATGACGCCGCTCTGGCCAAGGTTCGGATGCTTTCCGAAGAGTTGGATTGCCCGGTTCACATCCATCTTCACGAGACCCCTGAAGAGATCGCCCAAAGCCGTAAACGATACGGTATGCGCCCATTTCGACGCCTGGATCAGCTCGATTTGATTGGACCCCAGCTAATCGGCGTGCACGCAACGCAACTCGACGAGGAAGAAATCGCACGGCTCGCAGAAGTGAGCGCCAGTGTCGTTCACTGTCCCGAATCCAACCTCAAGCTGGCAAGTGGCTTCTGTCCTACTACGCGCCTCTTGCGCGCGGGCGTCAATGTGGCGCTGGGAACAGACGGCGCGGCCAGCAACAATGACCTAGATCTCCTCGGCGAGGCGCGCACCGCAGCCTTGTTGGCGAAAGCCGTGGCAAAGGATGCAAGCGCCTTGCCCGCTCACCAAGCATTACGGATGGCCACCCTGAATGGCGCAAAGGCATTGGGGATCGCGGAGAAGACCGGTTCCTTGGTTCCCGGCAAGGCTGCCGATGTCGTAGCCATCGATCTGGAACATCTCGAGTCGCTCCCGATCTACAATCCGATTTCCGCGATCGTCTACGCGACCGGACGTCATCAGGTAACCGACGCATGGATCGAGGGCAGACAGCTACTCCGAAAACGGGAACTGCTGACGCTCGATTTGGAAGGCATCCGGGAGCAGACGCTTCTCTGGCGGAACAAACTGATGGACACCAAGAAATTCATTCCATGAGCATGGGAAACGTACACCCCGACGAGATCGAGAAATTTGGCGCGCACGCCGAGCGCTGGTGGGATCCCAAGGGCGAACTGAAGACTCTCCATGCCGTCAACCCTTTGCGCCTCCAGTTCATTCAGTCCCTGAGCCCGTTGCGGGGTTGCAAGGCGGTCGATGTCGGATGTGGCGGGGGTATCCTCACGGAAGCACTCGCCCAAGCAGGCGCCGAGGTTTTGGGTATTGATCTGAGCGAGGACTTGCTGCGGGTCGCCGAGCAACACAGCCGGCAGAACGGCGTCACCGTGCAATATGTGAGATCCAGCGCCGAAGAGTTGGCGGCCTCCTGTCCAAGCGAGTTCGACGTGGTCACCTGCATGGAGATGTTGGAGCACGTGCCCAATCCAGCCGCGATCGTCGAGGCTTGCGCCCGCCTGGTGAAACCAGGCGGCAAAGTTTTTTTTTCGACGCTCAACCGAAACTTGAAATCTTATCTTCTCGCTATCGTCGGCGCCGAATATCTGCTCCGATTGATCCCCCAGGGGACGCATGACTTCGCCGCGTTCATTCGCCCTTCCGAGCTCTGTCTGTGGGCGCGCGCCGCTGGCCTGGATTTGCTGGCAATGGAGGGGATCGGTTACAACCCCTTTACGGGCCAATTCCACCTCACTGCGGATGTACAAGTGAACTATCTCGCCGGCTTCCTACGTCCCGTGGACTGAAAATGCCAAGTGACTCATCCGCCGGCGTTGATCCGGTCGAATCTTCCGAAAACGCAACCTCCCTTAGATCGGAAGGGGAGATTTCTCTCTCGGAAACTCGAATGAAGGATTCTTGCAGGGACCTCGACGGTCGCGTAATTCTTGTCTCCGGCGCAGGTGGGGATCTGGGTTCGGCTGCCGCCGAAGCTTGCGTAGCCGCAGGCGCTACGGTCATTCTCCTCGGCCGAACTGTAAAGACCCTCGAAACGACTTATGACCGGATCGTACGGATCCATGGAGCAACGCCGTTTCTCGCTCCATTCGATCTCGCCACCGCTGCACCCGAGGAATTCACTGTGCTTGCCGAGGCGATTGCGACGAGTCTGGGCGTTCTGCATGGCATCATACACTGCGCAGCACACATGGATTTTCTCGGGCCCTTGCGCGATGTCACGGAGTCGAGCTGGCGAACCCACCTCGACATCAATCTTACCGGCCCCTTCCGCTTGACCCAAAGCCTTTTGCCGCTGCTGGAATCTTCCGGGGCAGGCGCCGTGCTATTTGTCTCTGATAGCGAAGCGCGTTCCCAACGCGCCTACTGGGGACCTATCGCGGTCGCTAAAGCTGGGATGGAAGCCTACGCCCGTGTATTGGCGGAGGAACATGGTGCTTCCGGCCGGGTTCGGATCAACGTACTGGTCCCTGGCCCGATCCGATCCCGCCTTCGCCGCAAAGCCTACCCGGCGGAACAGCAAGCCGACCTGCCAACACCAAAAAGACTCGCCCCGACGATCATCGACCTGCTACGTGAAGATAGCCCTTATGCGAACGGCGAACGAGTCCTATTGAGCCCAACGCAGATTACTGAAGAGGACGCTTATGTACGGTCGTGAAGACATAGTGTTACGTCGCGACGTGACCGCGGTTCAAATCCCCGATGGAGCAACCTGTGTGCTTCCCAAAGGCCATGTCGTAAGTTTGGTGCAAGCTTTGGGTGGAACCTTCACCGTCGCCACCGAACTCGGAAACATGGTGCGCATCGCCGGAACCGACGCCGATGCCTTAGGGAAAGAACCTCCATGCCTACCTGGACTGTTACCCGAACCGGATGCCGAATCCATCGAGAAAAACGTCTGGGAAATCCTTCGAACGATCTATGACCCAGAGATTCCAGTCAACATCGTCGATCTGGGACTCATCTATCATTGCAAAGTAAGCCCCGTCGAATCTTCCCATACTTTCCGGGTCGATATTGTCATGACCCTTACCGCCCCCGGATGCGGGATGGGGCCGATTCTCCAAAGCGATGTCGAAAATGCGATTCGCAATCTTCCCGGCGTGTCTGCGGTGCGTGTGGATGTGGTATTCGATCCACCCTGGTCGCGAGACATGATGTCAGAAGTCGCCAAGCTGCAATTGGGAATATTGTAGTTCGAGGATTCGAAGCCCCTCGTATGCGGGGGTTTTTGTATCGAAACGAAGCCCCCGCTCCTGGAGGCGGGGCGGGGGTGGATGGGAAGGGGGCCTGGCAGTTCCCTACTTTCGCACAGGAGTCTGCACTATCATCGGCGCTAAGCGGTTTCAC
>DATMAX010000014.1:0-52062 GCA_035559395.1 Methylococcus sp.
AGATTCCCGCCATGAACAATACCGGGCGCTGGAGGATCGCGGCCATACGCATCGGTCCGAGCGGGAACACCGCCTCCTGTCCCAGAAAGAGGAAGCGGCTTGCCGGTTCCTTGCCCAGACTCCGGTCCCCGAGCATGCCCACCACCTTTCTTTCCTCCAACCGTTCCCGAACCTTCAGCATCGAATCCAAGCGGCCCAAGGGGATGACGTCCCGCATCAATTCGGGATTGATGGTCGACAGGATGGCATTGATCTTGCGGGCGTTGTCCTCGTACATGACCATGGCGGCGCGCAGCCCCGGTATCCGCCGGCCCACCGCCCGAATCACCTCGAAGCTGCCGAAATGGGCCCCGAGCAGGAAAGCACCGCGCGGATCGGCGACTGCCTCGGCGATCGTCTCTTCTCCCACCAGGTGGATGTCGAAACGGTCGAATTCGTCTGCCAGCAAATAGACGCGATCGAGGATGGTGGATGCAAACGTCCAGAAATGCCGAAAAGAATCACGAAGTCCGACCTTGCCGCCCGTCACCCGCCGAAGGTAACGTCGTGACGCACGACGGGCCTCTGGCGCGAAAGCAAGGAAATACCCGACGATGAAGGGAAGCAGCACACGCCCCGGACGACGCCCGAGACGACGGCAAATCCAATACATGAGCCGTAACACCGAGGGACTGCTGCGCTCGGGAACCCCCGTCCACGCTGTTCCCTGCCCCAGACTCGGGTGCGTCACGGCTTGCCGTCCGTGACCCAAGGTTGCAGGGAGCCCGTGGCCACGAGCTGATTCCCGCCGGACACGGTGAAGTGGACGGTACCCGAATCGTCCCGCCGATAGCACAAAGACAGCTCGGCACCCGGTGCGAGCGGATGCAAGAATTTCACCGCTCGGAGCGCATAGCCATAGCAATCGATCCCGAGCGATGCCTCGATCCTGGCGTACACCTCCTCCAGGAGCATTGCGCCGGGCACGATCGGCCGACCGGGAAAATGCCCGGGAAACGCCGGGTGCTGTTCGGGGATTTGGAAGCCGATGATCTCTTCGACCGGATTCATGACAACGCCGGCAGGACGATGCCGTCTTGCACTTGCTCGATCAAGCCCTCCATGGCGTCACGGGTCAGTTTGCCGGTGGAATTGCGCGGCAACCGCTCGACCAAATGGAGCGGTCGCGGCAGGAACACGGGGTCCACGCGTTCCCGCAGCGCCAGCATGATTTCGGCAGAGGTGAGACCGGGAGCGACCACGAAAGCCACCAAACGGGTCACGACCTCGCCGCCCCTCTCCGGGGGCAGATAAAACACGGCATCCAGAACGCCGGGAATCGAGTTGATCTGATGATTGAGGTAGGCCAGAGAAGTGCGCTTGCCAGCGATGTTGATCATGTCGCTCGAACGCCCACGCAAGAGGAAGGTTCGAGGCGACTGCAAATCCACCTCGTCCTGGAGATAGACCCGCTGTTCCACGTGACTGCCCTGCACCCAGACGCCCTTCCGGTCTTCCGCGATTTCGATCCCGGCAAAGACCGTCCATTCCGCACCCAAAGTCGGACGCCTCGTGGCGAGCTGGCCGGCTTCGGTACATCCGTAAATTTCCACGAGCGGTGCACGGAAGCGTTGTTCCGCGAGGAGGGCCAGACGTTCCGAAAGCGGAGCGGTGGCAGACACCAGCAATCCCAACCGGGGAAACCGGCCGGCACTCTCCAGCAGGGCACGCAGGTGATAAGGGGTGGTGAAGAGGATCCTTGCATCGGCAATGCCTTCCAATGCCGTGCACACGTCCGCCGGAAAGAACGGCCGCCCCGCCCAAAAAGAGGCCCCGCTTTGCAACGGCAACAATACCGTGGATTCCAGGCCATACATGTGCTGTGCCGGCACGGTACCGACGATGCCGCAATCCGCGCCGATGCCGAGACGATCCCGCTCGGCGCGAGCGCTTCGCACCAGCGCGCCCCAGGTCTTGGGATGGGGCACCGGCACACCGGTCGACCCCGAAGTCAGCGCATAGGCAGCCATCCGATCCGACTCGATGACCGGCACACGGTCGACCGGGAAGGCTTTGGCAAACCGTTCCGGGAAAAAATAGGTGGGAAGATCCAGGGCGGTCGCCGGATCGTCGGCAAGACAATAAACACCGGGGAACCGATTGGCCAGCCGTCGTACCGTCTCGGGAGTCAGCGTCGGAGGCAACAGGTTGACCTGCCGCCTCAACAGGGCAGCCAGAAAACCGACCGCAAAGCGATACCGATCCGAGCAGTCATTCAACAGATACAGGCGCTCGGGAAGCCAAGCCGCCAAACCCGCCACGTCCTCGAGAAACCGGCGGACGGTAATGGCTCCGCTTCTCCGGCGGGCGACGATCGCGTCCCAGGAAGAGTGGGTGAGAACGGCGAACTCGGTCATGGATTCGCGACGGAACCGGTCTCATGATCGGAGCCGGGCGCAACGACCGGGGTTCGCAAGCTCCCGGCGAGTGCAGCCGCCCTCGATCCTTCCATGGACCCCTGGAAGGCGCGAAGCCCAGCGAGGATCGGGGAATGGTCGAAATCCGGCAAAATCCGGAGCCGCACCCGATATTCCACCCCAAACATCACCACCACCAAGGCCGGGCTCAGGAGATTCGCAAAGATCGACCAAACAGAAAACGGCGCCAGCAAAAAGAGACCCAGCGAACCCCCCACGATCGCCGCGAACAACAAAGACCACATCAGCGTCACCCGGCGGGTGTAACGCTCCACCTCCGGGGGAAGTTCACCATGGACCTCGCGGGCGAATCGCGTACAAAGCGGTTCTCGCGCGGGGAGCAGACTGCGCCCAAAAACCAACCCGAGCAGACCGTAAACGGTCACGTGTTCTGCCAGATAGACATAGAAAACGCTTTCGCCGGACACGACCCGGTCCCGAAGCCACCATACCACCAGGACGACGAGCGCGCACAGCGCAAGCGACGGGACTCGCCAGCGCGACCGCCAGGCCAGAACGAGTCCGGCCAACAGCAGGGGCGCCAGCAGGAACAGACGGTTCGATGGGGTTTCTTCGGTGTAAGCGGTGAAGTAATGAAACAATACCGCATATGCGACTACGACGAGACCGAGGACGATCCAGCGTCGAAACATCAAGACTCGACCCGGTGGGAAGCGATGTGCTGCGCGAGATTGCGGAGGGAACGGAAGATACGGACGTTGTCTTCGTCATCCGCGCGCAATTGAAATCCATACCGTTTCGAAATCACCAACGCCATTTCCAAGATATCGATGGAATCCAATCCCAACCCTTCCCGATACAGCGGAGCTTCCGGATCGATGGCGTCGGCTGTGATTTCGAGATTCAAAGTAGATACCATCAACTCGGCGACTTCTCGCTCGAGCGCCTCATTTGCGGACATCGGCTTTGATTCTGATTGAAAACGAAGGAACGACAAGCGGTTCGGTGCAGCAATTATAGGGTCTTCGCCCCTCTCGTGCATCTGCGGCGCAGCGTGTCGAGATTCGGTATCGGGGACCACCCAACCCACACCCGCATCCGGGTGCAGCGCCCGACCCTGCCACAGAAATCTCATGAGCACAGAATCACGGATGGATGCCGATCGGTGAAATATCATACCGCCGCATGCCGCCCATACCTTGATTTCCAAGACGCTTTCTCGACGATGCTACCAAGACCCTCGACCACCTTGCCCGCTCGGCTGCTGGTACCGGTAACCCTCGTGTTGCTGGTCACCGTGATCGGAACCCTGGGTTACGCCTGGTTGGGCCGCAACCAAGGCGCCACGATACTCGACGCCTTGTACATGACCGTGATCACCATCACTACCATCGGCTATGCGGAAATCATCGAGCTCGACGAAACCGGGCGTCTTTTCACGATTTTCATCGCCATCACCGGCATCGGCAGTCTTTTTTACAGCTTCACCGTGGTAATGGATTATCTGGTGAGCAGTCGCCTGATCGACCCCATGGGAGAGAGGAGAATGCAGCGGGAAATCGAGCACCTGAAGGATCATATCGTCATCGCCGGGATGGGACGCGTCGGCAAACAAGCCGCCTTGGAATTGCACGAAGCCAAAATGCCTTTCGTGATCATCGATCCCCGGCCCGAATCACAGCATTATGCGCGTCAGCACGGCTACCTATCGATCCTCGGCGATGCCACCGACGACGCTACCTTGGGGCGGGCAGGCATCGATCAAGCCTGCGGCTTGATCGTCACCACCGGTGACGACGCCAGCAACCTGTACATCGTGCTCTCGGCGCGGGCCCTCAAGTCCGATCTGTTCATCGTCTCGCGAGCGGTGGACGAAGCCACCATCCCGAAGCTCATCCGCGCCGGCGCCAACCGGGCCATCAGCCCTTACGCCATCGGTGGCCGGCGGCTGGCCCATCTCATTTTGAGCCCGACCGTGGTGGATTTCTTCGATACCGTGATCAAGAAAGGGGAAGAGAGTCTGAACCTGGAAGGCATCCAGGTGAGGCACGGAGCGAGAGTCGTCGGCCGCAGTCTGGCCGAGCTCAAGTTGCGGGAACAAACCGGAGCGAGCGTATTGGTCGTGCTGCGAGGCAACCGGGTCTTGCCCAATCCCGAACCGGAGCTGGCTCTCCAGGAAGGGGATCAACTCTTGGCCTTGGGCACCACCGAGCAGCTCGATCGTCTGGAAGCCCTGATTTCCGGGTGAGGTCGAATCCCAGACGATCGCCCGGCGACTTCTTCTTCCGATCACAAGCTTGGGAAGCGGTTTTGGGGGTACCGTGCCTCGCTGGTTTCCGATCTGGTTTCCCAGACCACAGGGGCTTGCGTCACAACGTTCGATGATCGCCGCCTTGTTGATCAAAACGTCATCGACCATAGACCCTGCCATCGCGATGGATGTCGGCCAATAACCCCGCGCGGGCGGTATCGAGTTCGGTTTTTTCGCTCAGGATGGCCGATTCGAAGAGTCCGGCTCGGACATCCCTCGCCCAGCAGCGCTCACCGGTAGCGATAATCTGGTATTGCATCACCGTCGACGCCGCGCGCGGAGCGAGCGAGTCCAACGGGCAACCGCCGGCACCGGCACGGCGGCAGGCATGCCGCGCCGCCAACCCGTCACGGGGGAAGAACCTGTCCGCGCCCAATGGCGAAGTAATCGAAGCCCAACGCATTCATGCGGGCCGGATCATACAAGTTGCGACCGTCGAAAATGACGGGACGCGAGAGCGACTGCCGGATCTCGTCGAAGTCGGGGCTGCGAAAGACATTCCATTCGGTGACCACGGCCAGGGCATCGGCGCCGCGCAGTGCGGCCTCCGGACTTTCACACAAGGTGAGGTCGGGACGATCGCCGTAGAGGCGCCGGGCCTCCCCCATCGCCACCGGGTCGAAGGCCCGGATCTTGGCTCCCGCCTTCCACAGGGCTTCCATCAGGGTGCGGCTCGGAGCCTCGCGCATGTCGTCGGTGTTCGGTTTGAATGCCAGACCCCAGAGAGCGATCGTTCTGCCGACGAGATCACCGTCGAAATAGCGTGCGATCTTCTCGAACAGCCTTCCCTTCTGGCTTTCGTTGACCGCCTCCACTGCCTGCAGCAAGCGGGCGACATAGCCCACGTCCCGCGCGGTCCGCTCCAATGCCTTGACATCCTTGGGGAAACAGGAGCCCCCATAGCCGCAGCCGGGATAGATGAAGTGATAACCGATGCGCGGATCCGAGCCGATGCCCACCCGCACTCGCTCGATGTCGGCGCCAAGGCGTTCGGCAAGGTTGGCGAGTTCGTTCATGAAGCTGATCTTGGTCGCCAGCATGGCGTTGGCGGCATACTTGGTGAGTTCGGCCGAGCGGATGTCCATGCACACCATGCGGTCGTGGTTGCGATTGAAAGGCGCATAAAGGGCGCGCAACAGCTCGGTGGTGCGGGGATTGTCGGTGCCCACCACGATGCGGTCGGGCTTCATGAAATCGTCGATCGCCGCACCTTCCTTGAGGAATTCCGGATTCGACACCACATCGAACTCGATCTCGCTGCCACGCTCGGCCAAGGTGGCACGCACCACCTCCCGGACCTTGTCCGCGGTTCCCACCGGGACCGTGGATTTGTTGACCACCACCCGATACCCTTGCATGCGCTCGCCGATGGAACGCGCCACCGCCAATACATACTGGAGATCGGCCGACCCGTCCTGGTCCGGGGGCGTGCCTACGGCGATGAACTGGAACAGACCATGATCCACTGCGTGGTCGACGTCGGTGGTGAACTGCAGACGACCGGCCTCCTGGTTGCGGCGGATGAGGATCTCGAGACCGGGTTCGTAAATCGGCACTTCGCCGTGCTGCAAGCGCCCGATCTTGTTTTCATCGACGTCGACGCACACCACATCGTTGCCGACTTCCGCCAGACACGCCCCGGTCACCAAGCCCACGTAACCGGAACCGAAGATCGTCACTTTCATGAACTTGTCCCCAATCCAAAGGAATCGTCAAAGATCCGGCAAGCGGGAGAGATCGGCTTGCAGGTCTTCGAGATTCTCGAGCCCGACGGCGATGCGGATCAGGCCCTCGGTGATTCCGGCGGCGGCGCGTTCTTCGGGGCTCAAACGCCCGTGGGTGGTGGTGGCAGGATGGGTGATGGTGGATTTGACGTCCCCCAGGTTGGCGGTGATGGAAAGAAGGCGCGTGCTGTCGATCAACCTCCAGGCCGCCTCTCTCCCGCCCCGCACCTCGAAGCTGACGATACCACCGTAGCCCCGCTGCTGGCGGTTGGCGAGTTCATGCTGGGGATGGCTGGGAAGGCCGGGATAATGAACTCGTTCCACCCACGGTCGGGTTTCCAGCCAGCGGGCCAGACCCAGCGCGTTCTCGCAGTGTGCGCGCATGCGCACGGCGAGGGTTTCCAAGCCCTTGAGAAATACCCAGGCATTGAACGGGCTCATGCTGGGTCCGCCGGTGCGAAGAAAAGGGTAGATCTCCTGATCGAGGAGATCCCGCCCTCCCACGATGGCACCGCCGACGCAGCGTCCCTGACCGTCGAGATACTTTGTCGCCGAATGGATCACGATGTCCGCGCCCAAGGCCAGCGGTCGCTGCAAGGCGGGAGTGCAGAAGCAATTGTCGACCACCAGGAGACAACCCCGCCGGTGCGCGATCCCGGCCAATCGGCCGATGTCGGCGATCTCGGTCAGCGGATTGGAAGGAGTTTCCAGGAACAGAAACCGGGTCTCCGGGCGAATCGCCCGTTCCCAGCCGGCGTAATCGGTCAGATCGACGAAAGTGGTGGCCACGCCGAATTTGGCCAGGTAGTTCTGGAACAGCAGCGTGGTGTTTCCGAACACGCCCCGCGAGGAGACGATGTGGTCCCCTGCCTTCAGCAGCCCGAAGGCCGTGGTGGCGATGGCTGCCATTCCCGAACCCACGGCGATGCAACGTTCGCCCCCTTCCAGAGCCGCGAGTCGCTCCTCGAAGGTGCGTACGGTAGGATTGGTGAAACGCGAGTAGATGTTACCCGCTGCCCGCCCGGAAAACCGCTCCGCAGCCTCCGCGGCGCTCCTGAAGACGTAGCTCGAGGTGGCAAAGATCGGCTCGGCGTGCTCTTGTTCCTGGGTGCGACGGTGGCCGGCGCGTACCGCCTGGGTCTCCATCGCGAACTGGCTCCAGTCCCATTCCTGCAAGGTTCTGACTCCTCGAGATCAGAGGGCGTTGTAAAGATCGATGGCCACGGATCCGGCCTGTTGTCTCCGACACTTGGCGGCATCGGAACGGTATTTGCCGAGCTGCTCCAGATAATCCTGGTCGATGTCGCCGGTGACGTAATCCTGGTCGAAACACGAGGTGTCGAAACGCGGTATGGCAGGATTCCCATGCCGCACCGCGTCGACCAGGTCCTGGAGATCCTGATACACCAGCCAGTCGCAGCCGAGCTCCTTCTGCACCTCCTCGTCGCTGCGGCCATGGGCGATGAGCTCGTGCGCGGCCGGCATGTCGATGCCGTAAACGTTCGGATAGCGCACCGGTGGCGAGGCCGAGGCGAAATAGACCTTGCGGGCGCCGGCGTCGCGAGCCATCTGGATGATCTGCATGGAGGTCGTACCGCGCACGATGGAATCGTCCACCAGCAGCACGTTCTTGCCGCGAAATTCGAGATCGATGGCGTTGAGTTTTTGCCGGACCGATTTCCTCCGCAGGGTCTGTCCCGGCATGATGAAGGTCCTGCCGATATACCGGTTCTTGATGAAACCTTCGCTGTATTTCACCCCGATGCGGTTGGCGAGTTGCAGGGCCGAGGTGCGGCTCGTGTCCGGAATCGGGATGACCACGTCGATGTCGTGATTCGGCCGCTCGCGCAGGATCTTGGCCGCCAACTTCTCGCCCATGCGGAGCCGCGCCTTGTAGACCGAAATGTTGTCGATGATGGAATCGGGACGGGCGAAATAGACGAATTCGAAGATGCAGGGCGAATGCAGCACGTGGTCAGCGCACTGCCGCGTATGCAGGGTACCGTCCTTTTCGATCAGGACGGCTTCGCCGGGCGCCACGTCGCGGATCAGGCGGAAACCGAGCACGTCCAGAGCCACGCTCTCGGAGGCCATCAGATATTCCTTGCCTTTCTTGCCTTCCCGCTCGCCGAACACCAAAGGACGAATCCCGTGCGGGTCACGGAAGCCGATGATGCCGAACCCCGTGATCATCGCCACCACGGCATAAGCCCCCCGGCAGCGGCGATGCACGCCGGCGACGGCGCGGAACACGTCCTCGGGTCCCAAGTGCAGTTTGCCGCTCTCCTGCAACTCGTGCGCAAAGACGTTGAGCAGCACTTCCGAGTCCGAATCGGTATTGATGTGGCGTTGATCCTGAAGAAACAGTTCTTTCTTGAGCGCCGCCGCGTTGGTCAGGTTGCCGTTGTGCGCCAGGGAAATACCATAGGGGGAGTTGACGTAAAACGGCTGCGCCTCGGCCGAACTGGTGCAACCGGCGGTGGGATAGCGGACATGGCCGATCCCCATGGAACCTCTCAGTTCGACCATGTGACGGGTATGGAACACATCCCGAACCAGTCCGCTTTCTTTGCGCAGATGCAAGCGATCCTTTTCGCAAGTGACGATTCCGGCGGCGTCCTGTCCCCGGTGTTGCAACACGGTGAGCGCTTCGTAGAGTTCCTGGTTCACTTCGTCGTTGGAGACGATACCGGCAATTCCACACATAGCTCTGACCTACGGGTACGATGAAAAACGAGGCATTACGGTTGAGACAAGCGTCCGGCGATTTCCCCCGGCAACTGGTCCTCGATCCAGTCGGCCATGGACTGAAACGTAGGGATGAGTTTGGACTCCCGCCACCAGGGGTCTCGCGACAAAGGTGTGGATCCCGCAAACCACGCCAACACCGCTACCAATAGCGCCCCACGCACCACTCCGAATATCAGTCCGGCCAAGCGGTCGGTTCCGCCGAGTCCGGTACCCACGACCAGCTTTCCGAGCAGAAACCGCAGCAATCCGCCCACGATCAGGACGGCCACGAAAATGGCCGCGAAAGCCGCGACCAGGCGCACCGAGGGAACGGCGATCAGGGGATCGAAAACGTCCGAAACGTCTCTGGCATGTCGCATACCCAGGAAGATCGCCGCCCCCCAAATCAGCAGCGAAAATACTTCCCGAATCAGGCCATGAAACAGACCGAGCAGAGCAGAAACGCCGATCAGCACGAGGATGAGGTAATCGACCCAGATCAAATCCACGATGCTCGGTAGCCCCACCGGAAGTAAACGACATCATGGCGCGCGATGTGGTCGCAGATAACCGCGGATTCCGGTCACCGCTTCCAGTTGTTGCAGCGTTTTTTCCGCCGCGGCACGGTTTGGATTCGGCCCAATCTTGACATAATAAACCGTCTTCCCCGAACCCCCTTGGACGGTTTCCATGAAAGCGGGCATCTTGTTCTGGCGCAATTTGTCCACCAGGGACTTCGCATTCGCCTCGAGCGTGAAGGCACCCGCCTGAACGATCCACGCCGAAGGCGTGGTGCCCTGATCGGGTTTGCGGGCTTGGGCTTCCGTCGCGGCGGAAGGTGGCGTTGCGGGTTTGGCGGCGGACTTGCCGGCCGAAGGCGGTGTGGCCGGCTTCACCGGTGGCTTGGCGCGCGTACCGGGCGAGGGTTTCGCGGCACCCGCCGGGGTCGATCCCGCCGGCTCCAGGTCTTCCCGGCCGAAATCTTCTTCCTCGTCCGTCGTCGCCGGCGCAGCGGTCTTGCCCGCCTTACCCTTAGGCTCACTCTTGCGGCCCGTCCCCGTGATGGGTGCCTGGCCGGTGGCGGTCTCGGCCTCATCCTCCGGTTCCTCGGTGATCGGGATGATACGGTACCCGGGAGTTTCGGGCTCCTTGGAAGCAGCCGTCACATCCTCCACCGTCCGTGGGAGTTCCATGGGCTTTTCCTCGAAGTCTTTCGGCAGCGGCGGAATCTCGGCGATCTCGGTGCTGGACGGGTCGTCGGGCTTCTTGTCGAAGAGCATGGGCACGAAAATCACCACTAGGGCGACGATGATACTGACCCCGATCAAGCGCTGTTTCAGCTGTTCGTCCACGGCAAAAAACCTCAAGCGATGGCGACGGAATCCGGGTGCAAGGCAAGATATTCGGAAACCAGAAAGAACGAACCGAAGACCAAAACCATGCCTTCATTCTCGGCATTTCGGCAGGCCGATGCAAATGCCGCCCCGGCATCGGCAAAGCCGTCATGGACGCTCCTGATCCCCAATTCGGCGAAAATCCGTCCCAACTCCGCCGCCGTGGCGGCACGCGGCAACTTCAAGGGAGCCAGGTACCATTGATCGACGAGTTCCCGGATGCGGCCAACGACCCCGCGGATGTCCTTGTCCCGCATCATGGAAAACACCGCATGGACTCTTCTGTGTCGCCTGAAGTTCCGCAAATACTCGGCGAGCACTCCCACGGCTTGGGGATTGTGGGCGACGTCGAGCAATACCACGGGATTGCCGGGTATGGTTTGGAACCGTCCGGGTAGGCGAATGTCTTGAAGACCGGCCCGCAGAGCGCTCTCCGGAACCGGGAACCGGTGCCGGATCGACTCGACCACCTGGAGCACCGCGGCCATGTTGAAATACTGGTGATCCCCCGGCAGACAAGGCGCCGGCAAGGACGGGTGCGCCTGCCCCTTGCCCTGCCAGGACCACCCATCGCCGGCTCTTTGGAAGCGGAAATCCCTTCCTTGCAACAGGAGTTCTGCTCCGATCTCCCGGGCATAACACACCACCGTCGCGGGCGCATCCGGGTCACCGAGTACCGCCGGACGCCCCGGCCGGTAAATCCCCGCCTTTTCCAGTCCGATGGTTTCCCGAGTGGTCCCGAGCCAATCGACATGATCGATGCCGATACTGGCGATCAGCGCCACGTCGGCATCGACGATGTTGACGGCGTCCAGCCTACCGCCGAGGCCCACCTCGAGGAGCTGCACATCGACATGGGAATGTTGAAAAATATCGAGCGCCGCCAAGGTGCCGAATTCGAAAAAACTGAGCGTGGTATCCCCGCGCGCCGCGTCGACCCGCTCGAATGCCTCGCAGATGACCGCATCGCCGACCGGGACGCCGTCGATGCAAATGCGCTCGTTATAACAGAGGATATGGGGGGAGGTATAAGCCGCTACCCGGTATCCCGACTTACGGAGAATGGAATCCAGCGCCGCGACGCACGAGCCCTTGCCATTGGTTCCACCCACCGTGATCGTGAACGGAGGCGCCGGGCAAGGGTTGAGCTTCCGGTACACCCGTCGAACGCGATCCAAACCGAGATCGATCACCTTCGGGTGGAGGGTTTCCTGCCAACTCAACCACTCCCCGAGACTGGAGAAGCGCATCGCTTTATTCGGCTTCCGGATCGTCTACGGGAAGCACAGAAAGACATTGCGCAAGCACACCTGCCGAAGATTCCGGAATGCCGGATTTTTGCACCGCTGGCGTCTTCTTGCCGTGGGTCAGGATTTCAAGAAGGCTGGCGATCCGATCACGCAAGTCGCGCCGGTCCACGATCATGTCGATGGCCCCGTGCTCCAACAGGAATTCGCTGCGCTGAAAACCCTCCGGCAATTTCTCCCGCACCGTTTGTTCGATCACGCGCGGGCCGGCAAAACCGATCAACGCGCCGGGTTCGGCGATGTGGATGTCGCCCAGCATGGCGAAACTGGCCGACACTCCCCCCATGGTCGGGTCCGTCAACACCGAAATGAAAGGGATTCGGGCCTTGGACAACTGCACCAGGGCAGCACTGGTCTTGGCCATCTGGAACAACGACAGTAGCGACTCCTGCATGCGCGCCCCACCGCTGGCGCTGAAGGTCACCAACGGGATTCCGTGCTCGAGACAGTGGCGGACCCCGCGCACGAAGCGCTCACCGACCACCGAACCCATGGACCCGCCCATGAACTCGAAATTGAACGCGGCGGCGACCAAAGGCCGTCCGTGTAACTGGCCGGCGACGACGATGAGTGCTTCCTTTTCGCCGGTCGCCTTCTGCGCCTGCGCCAAACGATCCTTGTATTTCTTGCTGTCTTTGAACTTCAGGGGATCGACCGAAATCAGGTTCTCACCGATCTCCAGCCGGTTGCCGGGATCGAGGAACCAATGCAGGCGCTTCCGCCCGCTGATGCGCATGTGGTAGCCGCACTTCGGGCAAACCTCGAGGTTACGCTCGACTTCCGCCTTGTACAGTATGGCGTTGCAGCTCGGACACTTCGACCAAAGACCCTCCGGTACCGCACTCTTGCTCGAAGCTTCGGTGCGGATCTTCGAAGGTACGAGCCTGTGGAACCAGCTCAAAGTCATGATCTACGCCTGAAGATTGAAGGTTTGCAGGTCCAACGCCTGCCGCATACCGCGCAGCAGTTCGACGAGTTCCGCGCGGGCCGCGTCGGGCCGGTCGCAAGCCGCGCCGATCTTCTCCACCAAAGCGCTCCCTACCACCACGGCATCGGCGAAGCGACCGATCGCCGCCGCCGTTTCGGCGTTCTTGACTCCGAAACCGACACCGATCGGCAGGTCGGTCATCGCCTTGACCTGAGCAATCTTCCGCTCCACTTCGGCGAGGTCCAGGTGCGATGCTCCCGTGACCCCTTTGAGCGAAACATAATAGAGGTAGCCCCGTCCGAGCGCGGCAATGCGCCGGATCCGGTCCTCGGTGCTGTTCGGCGCCAAAAGGAAGATCGGGTCGATC
Source organism: Methylococcus sp. (assembly GCA_035559395.1). GTDB lineage: Bacteria > Pseudomonadota > Gammaproteobacteria > Methylococcales > Methylococcaceae > Methylococcus. The sequence continues at coordinate 13,179 of DATMAX010000014.1, forward strand.
GCGGCGGCATACAGCAATGGAACGAACTCCCCGGCTTCTTCCGGTGGCAGGTCCACGGTCAAGACACCGTCGACACCGGCCCGTCTGGCCTGCTCGACAAAAGCCGCATAGCCCATGCACTCGATCGGGTTGAGATATCCCATCAGGACCACAGGGGTGGTTCGATCGCTACGGCGGAATTCCTCCACCATGGCGAGCGTCTTGCGCAAGCTCATGTGGTGCGCGAGTGCGCGTTCACTCGCCCTTTGGATCACCGGCCCGTCGGCCATCGGATCGGAAAACGGCACCCCCAGCTCGATGATGTCGGCGCCGGCCGCCACCAGGGCATGCAGGGTCGGCACGGTGAATTGCGGATTCGGATCACCGGCGGTGAGAAACGGGATCAGGGCCCTGCGCCCGGCTTTCCTCAGCGCCTCGAAGGTCTGCGTCAGACGACTCACAGAACGATTCCCTCTCGTGTGGCTATGGTATGGATGTCCTTGTCTCCCCTACCGGACAGGTTCACCAGGAGGAGCCGGTCGGCCGGCAGGGTGGGCGCGAGTTTCATCGCATAGGCAAGGGCATGGCTGGATTCGAGCGCCGGAATGATGCCTTCCAGGCGCGTCAGGGTGTGGAAGGCCTCCACGGCCTCGGCATCGGTGGCGCTGACATAGGTCGCACGCCCCGAATCCTTGAGCCAGGCGTGTTCGGGACCGACGCCGGGATAATCCAGCCCGGCCGAGATGGAATGCGTCTCGAGGATCTCACCATCCTCGTCTTCCATCAAATAGGTACGGTTGCCGTGCAGAACCCCCGGGCGACCGGCACTCAGCGGTGCCGAGTGACGCCCGGTAGCGAGCCCCTCACCGGCCGCCTCGACGCCATACAATGCGACTCCCGGCTCATCGAGGAAGGGATGGAACAAACCGATGGCGTTGGACCCGCCGCCCACGCAAGCCACCAGCGCATCCGGCAGACGGCCGGTCATCTCGATCATCTGCGCCTTGGCTTCGCGACCGATGACGGCCTGGAAGTCACGCACCATCGCCGGATAGGGATGGGGACCCGCGACCGTCCCGATGATGTAAAACGTGTCGTCGACGTTGGTGACCCAATCCCGCATGGCTTCATTCAGTGCATCCTTCAGCGTCTTGGATCCCGACTCCACGGCTACCACGGTAGCACCAAGGAGCTTCATCCGAAAAACGTTGAGCGCCTGCCGCCGAACGTCGACCGAACCCATGTAGACGACGCACTCCATGCCGAGCCGCGCCGCCACCGTGGCCGTCGCCACGCCATGTTGGCCGGCGCCGGTTTCGGCGATGACACGCCGCTTGCCCATGCGCTTGGCGAGCAAGGCCTGGCCGACAGTGTTGTTGACCTTGTGGGCGCCGGTATGATTGAGATCTTCGCGCTTGAGAAAGATCTGCGCGCCGCCCAGTTCCCGGCTCAGCCGTTCGGCATGATAAATCGGCGAGGGGCGACCGACGTAATGCTTGAGGTCGTGATCGAACTCGGCGAGAAAATCTGGGTCCTTGAGGTAACGATGATAAGCGGCCTTCAGTTCTTCCAGCGGCTCCATCAGCGTCTCCGCGACGAACATACCGCCGTAAGGGCCGAAATGACCGCGCGCGTCGGGGAGGTTATAAGAACTTGTTTCTTCTCTCATGGTCAAATTGGTAAACCTTGCGCATAAACGCCGCCATTTTGCGGGAATCCTTGACCCCTTTGTCCGCTTCCACCCCACTTGACACGTCCACGGCATAGGGCCTGACTATTTCCAATGCATCTCTCACGTTGTCGGGCGTGAGCCCCCCGGCCAGGATCAACGGAAGGGAACAGCCGGATCCGACGCGAGTCCAATCGAAGCTCAAGCCGGTTCCCCCCTTTACGCCGGGCTGATACGCATCCAGCAGCAATCCCGCCGCGCCGGTGTGGATGCGCGCTTCTCTCCCCACATCGACCTCCGGCTTCATCCTGATGGCCTTGACGTAAGGTTTGGCAAAACTGGCGCAGAAGTCGGGTGGCTCGTCACCGTGGAACTGCAAGATGTCGATCCGTATCTGCCGGCAGACCTCGTGAATCCACTGGCTTTCCGCGTCCACGAACAAACCCACCACCGCGGTGAACGACGGCACGGCGGCGACGATCGCCTCAGCCTGTCCGACGGATACGTTCCGGGGGCTCGCTTCACAAAACACCAGACCTACGGCATCGACACCGAGCGCCACCGCACAAGCAGCGTCCTCAGGTCTCGTGAAGCCGCAAATTTTAACCCGAGTTCGTTGCCAGGGATACGGAAATCTCATGGGTTGGAGGCTGGCTCGTAACGACGGGCATGCGGCGGCAGATGTTCGAAAACCGGATCGCGGGGCAAGCCAAATTCATGCGGATAGCATATACCTCCGAGATACAGGCCGTCAGGGGGTGCCGTCATGCCTCCGGCGCGGCGATCCCGCGCTGCGAGCACTTCCCCCACCCATTCCGGTGCCCGCTTGCCGGCACCCACCTCCATGAGAACCCCGACGATGTTGCGCACCATGTGATGTAGGAAGGCGTTGGCGGCCAAGTCGAGGATTACGCGCTCGCCTTCGCGTCGGATCCGTATGAAATGCAATGTCCGGTAAGGACTCCTGGACTGGCAGTATTGGGCGCGGAACGAGGAGAAATCGTGTTCGCCGACCAGATACATCGCCCCCTCCCGCATTCGCTCCACGTCCAGTGGGGTATGGTACCAGGTGACCTGGCGGCGCCGCAGCGCCGAGCGCATGGGACGGTTCAGGATCTCGTAGCGATAGAAGCGGGCGATGGCACTCAAACGGGCGTGGAAATGGTGCGGCAACTCTTTTGCCCAAAGGACGCGCACATCCTCCGGCAGCAGAGTATTGGTACCCAAGACCCAAGCCCTGGGGTCGCGGCGAACCTGCGTATCGAAATGCACCACCTGTTGCAAGGCGTGAACGCCGGCATCGGTACGACCGGCGCAAACGATCCGGACCGACGTATCTGCAACCCGGCTCAGCGCCTGCTCCACGGTCCCTTGTACGCTGCGCTTGTCTTTTTGCCACTGCCATCCGGCGAAGTTACTGCCGTCGTACTCGATTCCTAACGCGATCCTCATGGTCCAGGTCTGTCTTGGGGAGCGATATGGTAGCAGAAAGGAGCGACGGCTTCGGCCTCGGCCCGTGGCGGCGGGATCATCCACAGAAACGGTGGATCGTTTTGTGGACTCCTTGGTGAAGGATATCTCAGCCCATTGATGTCATTGGACCTCGCGCGATCGAGCAAAAATTGAGCACACCCGACGACACCGCCCGGCGATTCCGATGGGCATGCCGGTTGCCGAAGGGAGAGAGCCGGCCCCCTGTTGAATCGCAGACGCGACCCGGATACGCTAGATCGCATGACCACAGCGCCTTCCGAATAAACTATTGTATCGACCCCCGATGGGATGCATCGGCCCACGTCTGTCGCCCGCTGTCCACGGACAGTCCCATGTCCGACGATTACTCCAGTTCACGCCGCGGGCGTGAATCCAAGGCACCGTTCCTAACACTTTCCCGTGGCTTCCTGCCCCGGTACCGCCGTCCGGGAACTCCGGAATCGATGTTCCGGACCCGTGCCCTATTCTTCATTTTCCTGCAATAACCCTCGAAATAACGTGATTCAAATCGGACTGATCCTGCTCCTCATCATCGTCAACGGCCTATTTGCCATGTCGGAGATGGCTCTCGTTTCCGCCCGGAAATCCCGCTTGCAGCAATTGGCGGAGCGGGGCGGCGCTGGCGAGATGCGCGCCCTGGAACTTTCGGCTCAGCCTTCGCGATTCCTGTCGACCGTACAAGTGGGGATCACCACCATCGGTATCCTGAGTGGCGCCTTGGGCGAGGCGACGCTGACCAGCCAGATCGAACCCTGGGTCGAGGGGTTCCCGGAACTCGCGCCTTACGCCCACAACATCAGCCTGGCCATCACCGTGTCGGCCATCACCTACCTGTCGCTGATCATCGGGGAACTGGTACCTAAGCGTATCGCCTTGCTCCACGCCGAGAGGATCGCCGCGGCCGTCGCCCGCCCGATGGACCGGCTATCGCTGATCGCCCTGCCGGTGGTGAAACTGCTGAGCCTCTCGACCGACCTCGTGCTGCGACTGTTCGGCGTACGCCCGATCCGGCAACCTTCGATCACGGAAGAGGAAATCAAACTCTTGCTCCAGCAAGGCACCAAGGAAGGCGTGTTCGTGGAAACCGAACAGGAGTTGGTGGAAAACATCCTCCGCCTCGACACGCGCAAGGTGGGCGCGATCATGACCCCGCGCAAGGACATCACCTATCTCGACATCACCAAACCCTACGAAGTCAATCGCGGCATCCTGATGGACCATCCCCATTGGATCATCCCGCTCTGCCGCGGCGGGGTCGACAACGTGCTCGGGTTCATCAAGACCAAGGACCTGCTCAACCGTCTCCTGGAAGGCTACAAACCCGATCTTTTGGAACTCGTCACGCCGGCTCTGTTCGTGCCGAATTCGCTCTCACTCATGCAGTTGTTGGAACACTTCAAGCAATCGCACCTGCAAACCGCCCTGGTGGTGGACGAATACGGCGAGCTGACCGGATTGGTGACGCTCACTGACGTACTCGAAGCCATCGTCGGGGACATCGCTTCGGAAATGCGCGAGGAGGAACCGCTTGCTTCGCAGCGGGAGGATGGATCATGGCTGATCGACGGCATGCTCGATATCGAGCGATTCAAGGAGCTGTTCGACTTGGAAGAACTGCCGGAGGAAAGGAACGGGAACTTTCACACCATCGCCGGGTTCGTCATGTTGCGCCTGGGCAACATTCCCAAAGTGACCGACACTTTCGACTATGAAAACCTCCACTTCGAGGTCGTCGACATGGACCGAAACCGCATCGACAAGGTGCTCGTCAGCCGGATTCCCAGGGCGCCGGCCGAGTGACGACGCCCTGGATCAGGCGCGCAAGATGCCGCCGTGAAAGATCAAATGGCTGAGGAATTCGTCGCCTTGCTCGATGCATTCGACCCGGGTGATGGTGGCATTCGCCACCTTGATGCGAAAGAGGTTGGCGAGGGGAATATCGAGAACATGGGCGATCACCATGCGGATCGTGCCGGCATGACAGACCACCAGGATGTGCTTCCCCAGATGCCGGTCGAGCATCTCCTTCCAGGCCGTCACCACGCGATTGCGGAAATCCCCCAATCCCTCGGCATCGTCCGGGCGGTGGTTCAAGGGATCCCGATAGAATCGCTGCAGCACACCGGGATCGTATTCGGTGATGATTTCTTCGTGGGTTTTTCCTTGCCACACGCCGAAGCCCAACTCCTTGAAACGGGGTTCCACTTCCAGGGGCCGAGCGTGGCGTTCGCTTAATCTCTCGGCGAAGGACTGACAGCGGATCAGTGGCGAGGTCACGATCACGTCCCATGGACAACAGTCTCCCACGGTTCGCCACATCTGCTTCCAGCCCGCGTCGCTCAACGGATCGTCGATTTGGCCGCGATACCGACTGCCACCGGCCGGTTCGCCATGTCGCAGCAGGTCGACCAAGGTGTTGCATCGCTCTTCGGTAATCACGACCCCCGCACCTCCTGTAATCGTAGACGCGCTTCCGCGACTGCCCTGCGCACGCACTCGGGCGCGGTTCCGCCGAGGTGACGACGTGCGGCCACCGAGCCTTCGAGCGTCAGCACCTCGTACACATCGCCCCCGATGGCTTCCGACAACGATTGCAACTCCTCCAGCGGTATCGCGGCCAGATCACGCCCCGTCGCGATGGCGAGGCGCACCGCTTTGCCCACCACTTCGTGGGCGTCACGAAAGGCGACACCCTTTCGAACCAGGTAATCCGCGAGATCCGTGGCCGTCGCGAAACCCTTCCGGGCCGCCTCGTACATCGCCTCGCGCCTTGGCATGAGATGCGGAACCATGTCGGCGAACGCACGCAGGCAATCGAGAACCGTGTCCACCGTATCGAACAGAGGTTCCTTGTCCTCCTGATTGTCTTTGTTGTAGGCCAGGGGCTGCGCCTTCATCAGGGTCAACAGGGCGATCAGGTGTCCGAAGACCCGGCCCGATTTACCGCGGACGAGTTCGGGCACATCCGGATTTTTTTTCTGCGGCATGATCGAGGAGCCGGTACAGAACGTGTCGGGGAGTTCGACCCAGGCGAACTGCGCCGAGGTCCACAGAATCAGCTCTTCCGAAAAACGCGACAGATGCATCAGGATCAGACTGGCGCAAGCTGCGAATTCGATGGCGAAATCCCGGTCGCTCACCGCGTCCAGCGAATTCGCCGCCGGTCGCGCGAAACCGAGCAGCGCCGCCACATACTCCCGATCCAGCGGAAAGCTCGATCCAGCCAACGCGGCGGCGCCGAGCGGCATGACGTTGACACGTTTGCGGCAATCGAGCAGGCGATCGAAGTCGCGCGCCAGCATCTCGTACCAGGCCATCAGGTGATGCCCGAACGTGATGGGTTGCGCCACTTGCAGATGGGTAAGGCCAGGCATGATGGTATCCGCCTCCCGTTCGGCGAGATCCACCAAGGCCACTTGCAGGCGAACGATTTCCTTTACGATGCGGTCGATTTGATCACGCAGGTACAGGCGCACATCGGTCGCCACTTGATCGTTTCGGGAACGACCGGTGTGGAGCTTCTTGCCTGCCTCGCCGGTGCGCTCGATGAGCCGCGCCTCGATGTTCATGTGCACATCTTCAAGGTGCACGGACCAAGCGAAATCGTCTCGCTCGATGTCGGTCCGGATCGTTTCCAAGCCGTCGACGATGGCATCGAGTTCCTTTTCCGTGAGTACGCCGAGGCGTTGCAACATGGTGGCGTGGGCGATGGAGCCCTGAATGTCGTAAAGTGCCAGACGCTTATCGAAACCCACCGAAGCAGTGAAAGCCTCCACGAAGGCATTCGTCGGCTCTTCGAAGCGTCCTCCCCACGGCTTCCGTGTGCCAGTCATCACGCATCCCCTCATTCCAGTATCATAAAATATGGCATTATAAACTTTGAAACGATCCGCCCGCGCAGATTCGGAATCCTCTCATCGTACGCCTCGCGAAATAGTCAATAACAAGATTGGAGGCAAACCTGCCCGCGCTGTAAGAGATAAGGAAAACGTATGCCACAACCCACAACCCTACCGGCGTGGCGAACACTCGCCCAGCATTTCGCCGATATCGCTCCCCTGCACATGCGCGATCTCTTCGCCCAGGACCCTGGGCGCTTTGAGACGTTTTCCCTGCGCCTCGGGGACTTGCTGTTCGACTATTCGAAAAACCGGATCACGTCCGAGACCGTGACGGCGCTGGTCGCCCTGGCCGAACAAGCCGGGCTCCGCGAAAGAATCGACGCAATGTTCGGCGGCGAGAAAATCAACGTCACGGAAGAACGCGCCGTGCTGCATGTGGCCCTGCGCAACCGTTCCGATCGTCCCATCCATGTCGATGGGCGCGATGTCATGCCGGAGGTTCGTCGGGTATTGGAACAAATGCGCAGGTTCGTGCGCGCCGTGCGCACCGGCGAGTGGCGGGGAGCGACCGGAAAGGCCGTCACCGACGTGGTCAACATCGGCATTGGCGGTTCCGACCTCGGTCCCCGAATGGTGGTGAAGGCCCTATCACCGTATGCCAATCCGCGTCTTCGCGTGCATTTCGTCTCCAACGTCGACGATGCCGACCTGTTCGAGGTGTTGCGCCCCTTGGACCCCGAGACCACTTTGTTCCTCGTGGCGTCGAAGACTTTCACCACACAGGAGACCATGACCAACGCGCGCTCGGCCCGCGCCTGGTTCCTGGAACGAGTAGCTGACGATCGCGCCGTGGCGAGACACTTCGTCGCCGTTTCCACGAGCGCCGAGAAAGTCGCCGAATTCGGCATTGATCCCAAGAACATGTTCGAATTCTGGGACTGGGTGGGTGGACGTTACTCCTTGTGGTCGGCCATCGGGCTGCCGATCGCCTTGAGCATCGGCATGGAGCGTTTCGAGGAACTGTTGGATGGCGCCCATGCCGTCGACGAGCATTTCCGCACCGCTCCGTTCGAGCGCAACATCCCGGTTCTGATGGGGCTCCTCGGCATCTGGTACCGGAATTTCTTCGGCGCCGAAACCCACGCCATCCTGCCCTATGACCAGTACCTGGAGCATCTGCCCACCTACTTGCAACAGGCGGACATGGAAAGCAACGGCAAAACCGTCGACCTCGACGGCAGAGCGGTACGTTATGCCACGGGGCCGGTGGTCTTCGGCCAACCCGGAACCAACGGGCAACACGCTTTCTATCAGCTGCTGCATCAGGGCAGCCCGCTCGTCCCCTGCGATTTCCTGGCGGCCGTGGAGAGCCAACATCCGATCGGCGAACACCACGAGATTCTCCTCGCGAATTTCCTCGCCCAGACCGGAGCCTTGATGCAAGGCCGCACTTTCGAAGAGGCCCGCGCCGAATTGGTGGATCAAGGTTACCAAGGAGATCGATTGGAAGCCCTCGCCGCCGCCCGAACCTTCCCCGGCAACAAACCGAGCAACAGCTTCCTTTACCCCAGACTCGACCCCCGCACCCTCGGCATGTTGATCGCCCTGTACGAACACAAGATCTTCACCCAAGGCGCGATCTGGCACATCAACTCCTTCGACCAGATGGGCGTGGAACTGGGGAAACAATTGGCGCGGACGATTTTGGACGAATTGACTGGCAGCGGATCCGCCGCCGTGCACGATTCATCGACTTCCGGCCTGTTGGCCTACGTGAAGAGCTTCCGCTGAGGCATCCGAACCTCTGCGGCGCGCCCGCACTCTCGCGTGGAGCACCGCTTCCAATCGAGGCCGTTCTGCCCGTGTGGGCCGTCGTCCGGCGGTGCAGGAGAGGACCGGACCGGCCGAGGTCCATCCCTTTCTGTTCACGCCCCCATGGTATGGGCTTGCCGGTCAACTACACGAGGCGGACCCTCGCGAATCTTCGCTTCCCGACCTGGATGAGATGGCTGGCACCGGTCGTCAGATGTAACTTCGGGTCCTCGATCTTCTCGCCGTCGATTTTCACCCCGCCCTGGCGGATGAGGCGGTAGGCCTGCGAGGTCGAGTCGGTGAGATCGAGATCCTTCAGGAGATTCGCGATCGGGTATCCCCCCTCGGGTGTCGGCAGGGAGGATTCAACGAGATCGTCGGGGACCGCCTTCTCGCGAAAACGGGCCTCGAAATTCTCCCATGCTTTCCGCGCCGCGGCCGCACCGTGGAAACGCTCGACGATCTCCAGGCCAAGCTGCACCTTGTAATCCCGCGGATTGGCGCCTTGCGAACATTCGTTGCGCCAGCGGGCGATTTCCGATGCTGGGCGAAAGCTCAAGAGTTCGAAATAGCGCCACATCAGCTCGTCGGAGATCGACATGAGTTTGCCGAACATGTCATCGGGAGGATCGGCGATGCCGATGTAATTCCCCAGGGACTTGGACATTTTCTGCACGCCGTCCAGCCCTTCGAGGATCGGCATCGTCATGACCACCTGGGGTTTCTGCCCAAACGCCTCCTGCAGATGCCGTCCCACCAGCAAGTTGAACTTTTGATCGGTCCCGCCGAGCTCGACATCGGCCTTCAACGCCACCGAGTCGTATCCCTGAATCAAGGGATACAGGAACTCGTGAATCGAAATTGGCTGGCCGCTCTGGTAGCGCTTGGAGAAATCATCCCGTTCCAACATGCGCGCCACGGTATGTTTCGCCGCGAGTTGGATGAGTTCGGCGGAGGTCATCGCACTCATCCAACTCGAATTGAACATGACCAAGGTCTTCTCGGGGTGCAGGATTTTGAAGATCTGCTCCTCGTAAGTCCTGGCATTCTCGATGACTTCGTCGCGCGTCAGCGGCTTGCGGGTGACGCTCTTGCCGGTGGGATCACCGATCATGCCGGTGAAGTCGCCGATCAGAAAAATGGCCTCATGGCCCAGGTCCTGGAACTGCTTGAGCTTGTTCAACAACACCGCATGCCCCAAATGCAAATCCGGTGCGGTCGGATCGAACCCCGCCTTGACTCGCAGCGGCCGTCCACTTTCGATCCGCTGTTGCAGTTCCTCCGGGCGTAGCACTTCGCTGGCACCACGCAACAGCTCGGTCATGACGTCATTTCGGGACATCTTGGATTCTTGCTCCGGTTTCTCGAGGGATGGGATACATTGTAACGCGTTACCGGTTCAAGCTCTTTTCGAAATCGCCGCATTCGTTTTTCCACCGGCCGCAGGTTCGCCCGTCACGGCTACCGCTGGCAAAAGACTCCGCCCGGGATCCCTTCCCGTGAATCTGGGGGAACACCGAAAAGCGGGGGATGGGACCGCGGAAGCCAGGTAGACTGGGCATATACTCATGGCTCAACGCAACACTGCCGAATCGGAAACGTTGAGCATGGGAATCAAAACGGGATCAAAGCCGCGCCGCCCAGTCGGCGCCGCCCCCTGCCACCGCGGGAAGCGACGCTTATACGCGGGCCATGAAAGCTTGTCTGCAAGGTCGCGGCTATTCGGTGGACTAATTTCCCGAAGAGAGAACCCTACGCATGAACAGCATCATCCGCAGAACCCTTGTCCCCCCTTTGGCCCTGGCCGTAAGCGGTTGTTCTGGCATTCGGTCCGAAAGCAACGATGTCAAAGCGGTAGCGGTCGAGCCGGCACCCAACGTCGGCTTCATCGAACACCCCGAGCGTCAGGTCAAGCGGGCAGACCTGCCGTTCCAGAAGGTCTGGATCAAGCCCGGCTTCGACAAGAACGACTACCGAGAACTGATCGTCGCGCCGGTGAATACCCAGTACATGATGGACATGGACTGGATGCACAAGCTCAGCTCGGCCAACTGGATCAGTGATGTCAAAAAGGACACTGAAGAACTGGCGCAGTACTTTCGCGACCAGGTGGTGAAGGCGTTCCAAGACGACCCCCAGCATCGCTTCTGGGTCATCGAACGTCCCGAACAGCACAAGCAGCCTGCCCTGCGCCTGGAACTCGCCCTGATCGAAATCGACCCCTCGCAGCCGGTGCTGCATGCGATGAGCTGGGCGGGTCCCCCCGGAACGGGCACGGCGGCGGGAGCGATCAACCAGCGCCGGGCCGCCTTCGAAGGCCGACTGCGTGACCTCCAAACCGGTGAGGTAGTGGCCACCTTCGCCGACCGCGACATGGCGGATGTCGGACCCCTCGATCTCACCCGCCTGACCTGGTATGGCCCCGCCAAGGGCATCATGGACCGATGGGCGGAACAGTTCGTCCAGATCGCCAACCGCAAACCGGGCGAGGCGGTGACCGATCCGGTACCGTACACCTTAAGGCCCTTCTGATGAGGAATCACACTCCGTGCGCGGATCTCCCCCTCACGGTCGAGGACAAGATCATGGCCGCAGGCCAACCGGCGCCGCGACCCGGCGACATCGTCATCCGCAGCTATTTCGTAGCCGTCGAGGAGGGCAGCGCCGGTGAGCGCGTATTGGTCGGGTTCGGCTCCAGCGCCGCCGAACTCCGGACGGTGGTTGAAGGTTACCTGATGACGCCTCAGGGCCTGCGCCGGATCGGATCGGGCGAAGTCCAGTCCGGGGGCGGCAAGACGCCGAGCATGCTCGTGGGAGTCGCGGCCTTGGCTGCAACCGGAAGTCCGATCGGACTGATCGTCGGTGGTGCGTCGAAGCTGGCCGGAGAGAAAAAAGGCTCGGAGACGATCGAAGGCGCAGCCAAGCGGACGGCCGACGAAATCGTCGGGGCACTCCGGGTGAAGTTCCGGGAACAGGGCTGGATCTGATCGGGTGAGATGCGGTCCATCGGCCGAATGAAAGAACCTCCTGTTCCCACTGGCCGCCCTGGCCGCCTTGCTGTCCCTGGTCGGCGTCCATGGGGTCGAAGCCGCGGACAAGCTCGACCGCGCGGTCCTGCCCGTCCCCGAGCCCAAGCATCCGCCCAACAAGGAACTCGACGCCCGCAAGGCCAAGGCGCCGCCACAGTTCGAGGTGAAGGGTGCTGGAGGGTGTGCCCAACGCGGTGACCGTGCTGCTCGACGACTTCGGCTTCGGCCAGGCGAGCACCTTCGGAGGCGCGATCGAGATGCCGACCCTGGACCGGCTGGCGCAGGGGGGCTCCGCTACAACCAGTTCCACACCACGGCGTTGTGCTCGCCCACCCGCATGGCTTTGCTCGCGGGACGCAACCACCATTCGGCCAACACCGGTTCGGTCATGGAAATTTCCACGGCCTTTCCGGGCAATCGGGGGCGGCGTCCCAACAGCGCCGCGCCCCTGGCGGAAATGTTGCGTCTCAACGGCTACAGCACCGCCGCCTTCGGCAAGTACCACGAGACCGCGCCTTGGGAAGTGAGCGTTTCGGGTCCCTTCGACCGCTGGCCGACCCGCTCCGGATTCGACAAGTTTTACGGGTTCATCGGTGGTGAGACCAACCAGGCGATTCGTTGGGTGCGCTACCAGCGGGCGCTGGCCCCGGACAGGCCGTTGGAGCAGGACAAATGGGAGCTGTACCACGTGACCGAGGACTTCAGTCAGGCCGACGACCTCGCCGCCGCGAATCCCAGGAAGCTCAAAGAGTTACGGGCACTTTTCAGGAAGGAGGCGGCCAAGTACAACGTCCTGCCCCTGGATGACCGCAAAATGGAGCGCTTCGACCCTCGCTTGGCGGGCCGCCATCCGGAATTTGTATGGCCGTTTTCATATGGCTAACCATATCAGGCAATATGTCGAGCCATCAATGTGACATGGGCCGAAAAGGGAACCCCTTTGAAACCGACGCGGACCATCATGCCGGCCTATCCTAGCGGCGAAACCCTTGCACGGTCCTGGCTCAACCAAAATTCCTTCAACTATCGAGAAGGGGAAAAAACCTCCATGAAAAAACTGCTATCCACGCTGCAACATGAAATCAAAGAGGTTGGCCTGGTTACCCTCTATTTTTTCTTTTGCTTCAGCGTGGTACTCACCTTGAAGAAACTCCTTCTGGCCAGCTACCAGATCGAGGTTCAGGCCCTCTCGACGGCAGCCATCGGCGCGCTGATCGTCGCGAAGGTCGTGATTGTGCTCGACAAGACACGTGCCGGCACCCGCTTCGACGCCAGTCTTCCCCTGGGGCTGGCAGCCTTGTACAAGACGCTGGTGTATGGGCTGGCGACGTTCGTCGTGCTGTTCCTGGAAAAGCTGTTCCATGCCTATCGGGAGACCGGGCTGCTTGGGCGAGCCGTCATCGAGGTGTGGGAGCACCGGGATCGCAACGTGATGCTCGCCAAGGTGCTCTGTATCGGCCTGGCATTCGCAGCGTATCACCTTTATGCCGGCCTCGATCGCCAGCTCGGCGAGGGTACGCTGCGCCGTTTGGTAATGAGCCGGCTGAGTTTGCCTGACCCACGGAGCCAGAGCAAGGGGCGGAAGGTCGGAGCCAGACCGGCCAAGCGTTCCCGCGACTCGTGGCGCTGAGCCGCCCTGCCGCCGGCGCGCGAGTGGATCTACGAGCGGGAATCCGGCGTCGGCAGGCTGGACCCGGGCCTCGAGAGACGCGGGCCAAGGGCTCAAGTATATATTAAGGTGATCGGGTATCGTTCTTTTCCGTTCCAGACGAAATGAGCATTGCGAGAGGCTTACGCAGCGAGCGGATTCTGCCAGCGCAGGTCAGGAAACCGGCCGAAATCACCGTCGGTCGAGCAAAGCAGCAATCCATGCTCGATGGCCAGGGCAGCCAGATGGGCGTCGGGGACGAGATTCGCCTGGACGCCGGTCGCCGCAAGCAGCTTTTCCAGGACGTCGCGATGCCGTTCCGTGGGCTGGGGGACCCAGGCGACCTCCGCGTCGAGCCAGGCACTGACCTGGCGCCAGGCTTCGGTGATCGTCTCGGGCCGCTCGAACACCCGCGGATTGGTGACGATACGGAGAAACCCGAGCAGGCTCGGCCACGGCAGGCCAACCAGCGTGCTGCCGCTCAATCGGGCATCGAGCCAATCGCGCGCCCTCGCATGTTGGGGAAAGGAACGGACGTGCGCGTAGATGAGCAGATTGGCATCGAGCAGTATCATCGGAACGATTCGCCTTCCGCCACGGCCAAGATCTCGGCCACGTTGTCGATGTTGACCAGCAAGCAGCGTCCGAGGTCGACGGACTCGGTGCGAAAAGGTGTGTGCTGGCGGGGTGGCGCGGCCATCTGCTTGAGTCCCTCACGCAGTGCCTCGTTGATAAGGTTTTTCAAGCTTACGCCGCGAACTTTGCGCAAGCGCTCGATCAGGGCGGCCACATCTTCATCTAGAGTCAAGGTCGTACGCATACATAAAAGCATAGAAGTATTGATGTCTTGATGTCAATCTCGACCGCCCTCTGCAAAGGCTGCAAGAAAATCGAAAAACCGTGAAGCCAAACGAACTCATCGCCTCTGAGTGGGATGACTTAGGAACTCAGCCGCAGGGCCTCCCCATGATGAAATGGGAATCGCGTGCGGCTCCGTGAGATCCCGTGACTCCAATCGGTTCCGGTCGGCGCTGCTCCTGCTGTTTGCGATGGCCGTGGCGGTCGGTCTCTGGCAGTTTGCGCCATAGCGCAAACCAAACGAACCGGCTGCGATACCGCCGCCACAACCTCGATTCGTCGGTCAGTCGACCTGTGCGGGATGCCACGCGGACCAAGACCGCTCTGGCGGGGCTCCCATCACGACCTCGCCATGCAGGAAGCGAGCGAAGGAACGGTGCTCGGGGATTTCCATGACAGCGAATTCAGCAAGGACGGACGATTCCTGGTGCGCACCGACGGACCGGACGGGAAGTTCGCCGACCTCGAGATCACGTACACCTTTGGCTTCACCCCGCTCCAGCAATATCTGGTCGGGTTTCCGGGCGGACGGCTCCAGGCCCTTTCCATCGCCTGGGACAGCCGGCCCAGTGAACAGGGTGGGCAGCGCCGGTTCCATCTCTATCCGAACGAGCGCATTGACCACCAGGACGAGCTGCACTGGACCAAGCGCTCGCAGAACTGCATCACAGCCTGGGGCTGTTGCAGGCGCGGCGGAAGGATCTTCCGGCGGCCCTGTCTTCCCTCAAGCGGGCGGCGGAACTCGTCTCCGCAAATCCGCGCTTCGGCTATGGATATGCCGTCACCCTATGCAGTGCCGGCCGCACGCGCGAGGCGCGGACGGTAGTCGAAGCGGGGCTGAAGCGGGCACCGGAAGACCCTTCGCTCAATGCATTGCAATCCCAGTTGGCGGAAGAGGTTCGGAAGCGATGAATCCCCGGTGCCGCAACGCGATCACCGGGGGCGAGCATCACACTCCCGAAAATTCAGACGGAAAAAGACGAACCGCACCCACAAGTGGTGGAGGCTTTGGGGTTGCGAATCACGAACTGTGAGCCTGAAACACTTTCGGTGTAATCGATTTCCGCTCCGTGCAAGTACTGAATGCTCGTGGAATCGATGAGTACGGTCACCCCATTCTTTTCGATCAAGGTGTCGTCCTCATTCACGACCTCATCGAAGGTGAAACCGTACTGAAAACCGGAACAACCGCCACCGGTGACATAGACCCGGAGCTTGAGGTTTTCGTCCCCCTCCTCCGCGATCAACTCCCCCACTTTGGCGGCTGCACTATCCGTGAACCTGATGGCTTCTTCGCTCATACGACTGAATTCGCTGCTTTCATGAAAGGCTTCTTACCTTAGACTATCCCGAGCAAGACAGTCAAGAATTCCGATCTTCCTCCGGAAGGTCGGGCGGGTTTACCCCGCCCCCAATTCGACCACTTCCAACTTCACGTGGGCAAGACCCGCGTTCACGAAACCCAACTCTTTGGCGGCCCGCTTGGACAGGTCCAGGATGCGACCATACTTTCCCGGCCACCGATCGTTGATGCGAACGTGGACGCTCCTGTGGTTGCGGAGATTCGTCACGCGAAGCACCGTGCCAAAAGGATAAGAACCATGGACCGCGGTCAACGCATTGCGATCATATCGCTCACCGCTCGCCGTTCGCCGGCCGTGAAACCGGTCGCTGTAATAGGATGCCCAGCCGATGTTGCGTTCTTTCTTCCCGTGAACACGATCGGACTTGGCTTGTACTGCATGGCAATTGGCTGCCAGCAAAAGCGAAAGAACGGTCTTGGCCACCTTTCTCTTTACTTGCATTTTGACCTCCTGTGAGGATCGTCATACATCAAGCAAACGGGATGATAAACAACATTCAATCTTTGACGCAACCAACATGACCGTGTCTCATGAAACGGGGATGCCCCATCCCCAAGCCCGGGACGGAACGGTTTGGAGGTTGCAGTGCCCCCGCATCTCGGCCCTTCTTGCAACCAAGCCGGGGGATGGATTCATATGTGGCATAATTCGCATTCTTGCGACGAAAGCATTCTGACCTTGGAACTCGAGACACCAACGATCGACGATCGAGCGCTCCGCAGCCTCGGCGTCCGCGTTCTTCAGATGGAGGCGGCGGCCGTACGCGCCTTGGCCGAACGTGTCGACGAACAGTTCGTGGCCGCGTGTCGATTGATTCTGAGCTGTCGCGGCCGGGTGGTGGTGACCGGGATGGGCAAATCCGGTCACATCGGCGGCAAGATCGCGGCCACCCTCGCGAGCACCGGAACCCCGGCGTTCTTCGTTCACCCCGGCGAAGCAAGCCACGGGGATCTCGGAATGATTACCCGCACCGACGTCGTTCTGGCGCTTTCCCATTCCGGGGAAACCAGTGAGATCCTGACTATCCTCCCTTTGATCAAGCGCTTGGCTGTGCCATTGATCGCTTTGACCGGCAACCGTCACTCCACGTTGGCCCGCCAGGCCAATGTGCATATCGATACCGGTGTCCGGGAAGAGGCTTGTCCCTTGGGACTGGCCCCGACGTCGAGCACGACGGCGGCACTGGCGATGGGGGATGCGCTGGCCGTGGCTTTGCTGGAGGCACGGGGTTTCACTCAGGAAGACTTCGCTTTCGCTCATCCGGGCGGCAGCCTCGGCAGACGCCTGCTCACTTTCGTACGCGACATCATGCATACCGGTGACGGGATTCCCGCCGTGCGCAGCGACGCTCTGGTCGCCGATGCGTTGTTGGAGATGACGGCGAAAAAGCTGGGGATGACCGCGATCGTCGACGACTCCGGGAGCGTGGCCGGAATCTTCACGGATGGCGATCTGCGGCGCCTGCTGGAGAAATCGCGCGACATTCACGCGACCCCGATCGCCGAGGTCATGACGCGCGCGTGCGTGAAAGTTCGCGGCGACCTCCTGGCAGCCGAAGCGTTACGGATCATGGAGGAAAAAAGGATCAACGCACTGCTCGTGATCGAGGACGAGAAACTGGTCGGAGCCCTCAACATGCACGACCTCCTGCTGGCTGGAATCGTATGACGAATTTTTCCCACCCCACCGGGAACGAAACCATTTCTATCTCTGCCCATCCGCACACCGACATTCCGCAGGACGTTCTGGACCGGGCCGCCTCGATTCGTCTCGCCTTGTTCGACGTGGATGGCGTCCTGACCGACGGGTCACTCTTCTTCGACGATCAGGGTCGGGAATCCAAGGCATTTCATGTCCGCGATGGCCTCGGCTTCAAGCTCCTGCGCCAGTCGGGGGTGGAAGTCGCAGTCATCTCCGCGCGTCAATCGAGCATCGTGGCGCGCCGTATGGAAAACTTAGGGGTCGTTCATTGTGTCCAAGGAGTAGAAGACAAGCTCGGTGCCTATGAAAACCTCCGCAGGAAGCTCAACCTGGCGCACGAGCAGGTCTCCCATATCGGCGATGATCTCTTGGATCTGCCGTTGCTGCGGCGGGTGGGTCTCGCCATCGCCGTCGCCGATGCCCACCCCTCCATCCTCCCCCATGTACACTGGAAGACCGCTCGACCCGGCGGGGCTGGTGCGGCACGGGAAGTTTGTGATCTGATCATGCAGGCGCAACGTACCCTTGAACGCGTAACCGCGGAGTTCCTCTGATCACGGTCGCGAAACCACAATTGCTACTTTTTCTGCTGCTGGGCGCGGCTGCCGCCGGCAGCACCTGGTTCGCGCAGCGCCTGCAGCTTCGGGAGGAAGCGACCGAGAAGGCGGAGGCGGGTGAGGTGGACTATTTTTCCATCCACATCCGGCGGGTTTCGTTCGGTGAAGACGGCCAGCCGAAAAATCAGATCGTAGCGCCGATCCTCACCCACTATGCCGGCGACGACCACACCGAATTGAAAGACCCAGTCCTCACGGTGTACTCCAAGGAAGGACCGCCCTGGGTGATCACCGGTGAACACGGCACGCTCCTGAAAGAGGGCGACGTCAAGCTGGATGGCCCGGTGCTGATCGAGCGCGAAACCGACCGGGACGGACGTTCGGTGCGCGTGGTCACCAGCAACGTCAGTGTCTATCCGCAGCGCAACTACGCCGAAACCGCCGACCACGTCGAGGTCGTGAGCGAGCCCGATTACTTGAGGGGCGACGGAGCTCAGGTCCATTTCGGCGAGGTTCTGCAAGTGACCATTCTCTCCAACGTTTTCCGCAAACATGACGTGCAATAGAACGATCGGTGCTTTCCTCTTTCTCTGGTCGAGCCTGGCCTTGGGTTTGAGCAGCGACTCCCGTCAGCCCATCTACATTGAGGCCGACCGGGCCAGTTACGACGAGGGGAAGGGCGAGACGGTGTATCAAGGGAACGTTCGCTCCACGCAAGGCAGCCTGGTGGTCGAGTCCGACCAGATGATCGTTTACCAAAAAGGCGGCAAGACGGAAAAAATCGTGGCCACGGGAAATCCGGTACGCCTGAAACAGACCCCGGACGGCGGCAAAGAAGACATCCACGGCACCGGGCGGCGCGCCGAATATTACCCGGAAACGGGAATCCTGATCTTGTTCGAGAAGGCCGTGGTCTGGCAGGGTGGGGACTCCACGGAAAGCGATCGAATCGAATACGACAGTCGCAGGAACCTGGTCAAGGCCGGCGACCCCAAGTCCGGTCAGTCACGGGTACATGTGAAATTGCAGCCCAAGAGCGAAGACGCGGGAAAACGCTGAGGCATGGCCACACTCCACGCACGCAACCTCCGCAAGCAGTACCAGCGGCGAACGGTGGTCGACAACGTGAGCATCTCGGTCGACAACGACGAGATCGTCGGGCTCCTCGGACCCAACGGCGCCGGCAAGACGACCAGCTTTTACATGATCGTGGGGCTCATTCGTCCGGACGGCGGCACCATCGCCATCGACGACCGCCCGATCACCCATTTGCCGATGCACGCCCGGGCGCAACTCGGCCTCGGGTATCTACCCCAGGAGCCCTCCATTTTTCGCAAGCTCACCGTGGCCGACAACTTGCGCGCGGTGCTCGAATTACGGCGGGACCTGACTCGCGGACAGCAGGAACTGATCATCGAAGAACTCCTCGATGAATTCAGCATCAGCCATCTCCGAGACCAACGCGCCATCGGCCTGTCGGGGGGAGAGCGACGGCGTGTCGAAATCGCCCGCGCGCTCGCCTGCGAGCCTCGTTTCATGCTGCTCGACGAACCCTTCGCCGGCGTGGATCCCATCAGCATCATCGATATTCGCAACATCATCGAACACTTACGCAGCCGCGGCATCGGCATCCTGATCACGGAGCACAACGTCCGCGAGACCCTCGGCATCTGCGACCGCGCTTACATCCTCAACGAGGGGCGGGTCATCGCGGAAGGCGGGGCGAGCGAAATCGTCAACAATCGGGAAGTACGCCAAGTCTATCTGGGGGAAGGATTTTCTCTTTGATGATCGAGGACGGCGGCTTTTTCAAGGAGTTGGATTTCCGTTAGAATCGCTGCAACTATCGCACCATCCACACGCACCCGTCCGGTGTCGGTTTTTCTCCATGAAACAAACTCTGCAGCTTCGACTGGGTCAGCAACTGACGATGACGCCGCAATTGCAGCAAGCGATCAAGTTGCTGCAAATGTCCACGCTCGAATTGCAACAGGAGATCCAGCAGGTCTTGGACTCCAACATGATGTTGGAGCTCGCAGAGGAGGAAGAACCCCAGGTCGGCATGGACACCGCCGCGCCGGCGCCGTCGAGTACCGACGCCGAATATGGTGAATTGCCCAATCTCGACACCCAGACCACCATACCGAGCGAGCTCCCGGTGGACTCGTCCTGGGACGAGGTCTATGACGGCTTGCATGCCTATACCCCCGCCGCTTCGCAGGAGACGGAAGGCGACGACTATGTCTTGCAAAGGGGGAAAGAGCAGAGCTTACGGGATTACCTGCGTTGGCAGATGGAGCTGACCCCTTTTTCCGAGCGCGATTACGCCATCGCCACCGCCATCATCGATGCCATCGACGATCATGGTTATCTCGGCACGAGTCTCGACGATCTTTATCAGGGTCTGAGCTCGCAACTGGAAAACCTGGATCTGGACGAAGTGAGAGCCGTCCTTCACCGCGTCCAATGCTTCGATCCCCCCGGCATCGCCGCCGAAAATGCGGCCGATTGTCTGCGCATCCAACTGCAACAGTTGCCACCGGACACCCCTTTTCGCGACAAGGCGATCGAACTCGTCACCCGACACGTGGATCTGCTTGCCCGTAAGGATCTGACCCGACTCAAACGGGCTTTGGCGCTCAACGACGAGGAAATGGTCGCGGTCATCCACCTGGTGCGGTCACTGGATCCGAAACCCGGCCGGCAGATCGAATCGGAGGAATCGCACTACATCATCCCCGATGTTTTCGTATTCAAGCAGGGAAACGAGTGGCAGGTGAGCCTCAATCCCGACATCGCCCCGAAGCTGCGCGTGAACCCTTATTACAGCAGCATGATCCGGCGCGCCGACAACAGCGCCGACAATGTCACCATGAAGAATCACCTGCAGGAAGCGAGGTGGTTCATCAAGAGCCTGCAAAGTCGCAACGAAACGCTTCTCAAGGTGGCGCGCGCCATCGTCGCCCGGCAGCGGGAATTCCTCGAACAAGGCGAAACCGCAATGAAACCCCTCGTCCTGCGCGACATCGCCGAGGAAGTGTCCATGCATGAATCGACCATCTCCCGCGTGACCACACAAAAGTACATGCACACGCCGAATGGCATTTACGAATTCAAATACTTCTTTTCCAGCCATGTGACCACCGAATCGGGCGAAGAGTGTTCGGCCACGGCGATCAAAGCCTATCTCAAGGAAATCATCGGGAGCGAGGAACCCGCACGCCCCCTGAGCGACCACGCGATCGCCGAGGTACTCAAGCAGCGGGGCATCCAGGTGGCGCGGCGAACCATCGCCAAGTACCGGGAAGCCATGGGCATTCCGCCGTCGAACGAGCGCAAGCAGCTTTTCTAACCACTTCGCGATTCTATTTTTCCGCAGCCAGCCAAAACGGGAGAATGCCATGCAACTCAGCATCACCGGACATCATGTCGATGTGACGGAGGCATTGAAGAATTACGTGACGGAACGATTCGCCCGGTTGAGCCGCCACAGCGATCGGGTTCTCGAAGCACATGTCGTCCTATCCGCCGAAAAACTGCTGCAAAAGGCGGAAGCTACGGTCCAAGTGGCGGGCACGACTCTGTTCGCCGAGGATGCCCAGGAAGACCTGTATGCGGCGGTCGACGCGCTGATCGACAAGCTCGATCGGCAACTCCTCCGCCACAAGGAGAAATCAAGCCAGCACAGCCGCTGACGCGCTCCTATAATCCCGCCCCATGTCCACCGTTTCGTTGCCGCCCTGTATGTGCTTGCCGGAACCGCTACGCATCCGGGCGTCGCGCCACCCTCCCGCCGCGGGGCAAGGATGAAGCTGGTCATCGTCAGCGGCCTTTCCGGATCGGGAAAGAGCGTCGCCTTGGATACCTTGGAGGACTGCGGTTATTACTGCATCGACAACTTGCCGGTATCCCTGGTCGAACCGTTTCTACGCCAGGCCCAGGGCACCGAACCGCAGATTTTCGCCAAGGCCGCGATCAGCATCGACGCAAGGAACCAGAGCACCAGCCTGGAGCAGTTTCCCGCCACCCTGGCCGTCGCGCGCCAACTGGGGATCGATTGCACCATCCTTTTCCTGCAGGCCGAGCGCGAAACCTTGCTCAAACGGTTCAGTGAGACCCGCCGCAAACATCCGCTCACCGATGCTTCGATCCCGTTGGCGGAGGCGATCGAACTGGAGCGGCGCGTGCTCGAACCGGTTTCCAGTCGTGCCGATCTGCACATCGACACTACTTACACCACCGTGCACCAGCTCCGCGAACTGGTTCGGCAACGCATGCTCGTCCCCCGCAGTCAATTGCTGTCTTTGTGCCTGCAGTCTTTTGGCTTCAAACACGGCATACCCCTGGACACCGACTTCGTCTTCGACGCGCGTTGCCTGCCCAATCCCCACTGGGTACCCAATCTCCGTCCGAAAACCGGCTGGGACCCGGAAGTCGTCGCTTTCCTGACGGAAAGCGACGAAGTGCAAAAGTACCTGCAGCACCTGAAGGAATTCCTAGATCACTGGATTCCCCGCTTCGACGCGGAAAACCGCAGTTACTTGAACATCGCCATCGGCTGCACCGGGGGACAGCATCGTTCGGTCTACCTGGTGGAGGAACTCGCCCGCCACTTCAGCGATGCGCCGTACAATGTCCTGGTACGCCACCGCGAACTCCCGGACCCCTCGGGGAGTGGAGGGGTACGCGACAGCTCCTTCGAACGTGTCCGACCCGAGAGAATCCCGGGCGATTGAACCGATTCGTCGGAAGCGAACGCGACCAGCGGGGTCGGCCTGGACAGCGCCCGAAGCACGGGTGAGTGATGCCCCCTGGGTGTCCGCTCCCCTCACTCTACGCCTTATCGGACGTGGGCGGCGGGGAGATCATGAAATCCTCGACGGGCATCCCCGCCTGCAAATGCTCCCGGATGATCCGTTCCAGGACTTCCGGTGTACAGCCGCGGTACCACATCCCCTCGGGATAGACCACCGCGATCGGCCCGTCCACGCAGAGTCTCAGGCAATTCGCCTTGGTGCGGAATACGCCACGCCTGTCGAGACCGAGTTCGCCCAACCGGCGTTTCAGATAGTTCCACGATACCAGTCCGGTCTCTTTGTTGCAGCACTTGGGCTCGGTCTGGTCGCAGCAAAGGAAAATATGCCGTTGGATTGCGTGAATGCGGAGCCGCGCCGCGATGTTCTCCAAATCACCCATGGTTCTCCGTCCGATTCTTGAGGTGCCTGCGCTGGCAAAAGGGATCCCGATTTCGGCAGCGCCGCCAAGAATGCCGCGGTTTCGCGGCCGGGCGAAAGCTGCCGGCGCTCATGCTGCCAGTTCCGGGTTCCGCATGCAATCCGCGGGTGCCGATTCGGGAAGGATGCGGGGCGGGCTCTGTTATACTTCTGTCCCCGCTTACCCGATCCAGGAGATCCGGCGGTCCTGCAATGGCGGAGCACATCCTGTTTCTCACCGGCAAGCTGGCGGAAAAGCAACTCCGCCGGATTCTCCAAGAGATGGAGCCAGAATTCGAATACACGGTTCACCAGCTCGGCCTCACCGTGGCTGCCCTGATGACCGCAGACATGATCCGCAGGCGCTTGAAGGACACCTTCGGTGCCGACCGCATCCTGGTCCCGGGGCGATGCCGGGGGGACCTCGAATCCCTGTCGCGGGAAATGGGAATCCCGATCGAACGCGGGCCGGAAGAACTCCGTGACCTTCCCGAGTATTTTGGGAAAGCCTCCAGGAAACCCGACCTCAGCCGGTACGAAATCCGAATGTTCGCCGAAATCGTCGATGCTCCGCGCCTGGAAATTGACGCCATCCTGCGTCAGGCGGAGGATTACCGCCGTCATGGCGCCGATGTCATCGACGTCGGCTGTCTTCCGTCCACGCCTTTCCCGCACCTGGAAGCGACCATCGAGGCACTGAAAGCCGCGGGGTTCATGGTCAGTGTCGACTCCCTGGAAAGCGAAGATCTGATCCGGGGCGGCAAGGCCGGAGCCGACTTTCTGCTCAGCCTGCACGAAGACTCCCTGTGGATCGCCGAGGAGGTTCCCGCCACGCCGGTCCTGATCCCCGCGCGCCACGGTGACCTCGCCTCGCTGGATCGCGCGATCGAGGCCATGCGCGCCACGGAAAGGCCGTTCCTCGTCGACCCCATTTTGGATCCCATCCATTTCGGCTTTACCGACTCCCTGGTCCGCTATTACGAAGTACGTCGCCGCCATCCGGAGGTCGAGATCATGATGGGGGTCGGAAATCTGACCGAATTGACCCATGCCGACACGGCCGGAATCAACATGCTCCTCCTCGGTATCTGCTCGGAACTGGGCGTCCGCGCCATCCTCACCACCCAGGTCAGCAAGCATGCCCATCGCGCCGTCGCCGAGGCGGATCTGGCGCGCCGGATCCTTCACGCGGCGCGCGAACTCGATAGCCTGCCGAAACATATCGACGACGGGCTGATGGCGCTTCATGAGCGTTCCCCGTTCCCTTACACCCGCGCCGAGATCGAGGAACTGGGACGAGCCATCCACGATCCGAGCTATCGCATCCAGATCAGCACGGAAGGCATCCACATCTTCAACCGGGATGGTTTTCACACCGCCACCGATCCGTTTGAGCTCTATCCGAAGTTGGGCGTGGAACGAGACGGCGGTCACGCCTTCTATCTGGGCGTCGAGCTGGCGCGGGCCCAGATCGCCTGGCTGCTCGGCAAACGTTACAACCAGGACGAACCCTTGCACTGGGGCTGCGCCGTCGATACCGAGCCCGAGTCCGTGGATCTCCATGCCTACAAGCCGGCCGGCACGACACTTGCCAAACCCGCCCAGGAACCGAGTTGATCGGCGATGATCCGGGAAACCATCGTTACCACGCAAGCTCCGGGCGGCGAGGCGCACATCGCGCCGATGGGACTCCACCTCGTCGGCACCGAGTTCCTCCTCATGCCGTTCCAGCCGTCCAGGACCCTGGACAACATCCTGCAGAGCGGTTGCGCCGTCGCCAATTACTGCGATGACGTCCGCGTCTTCGCCGGCTGTCTCACCGGCCGGCGCGACTGGCCGACGCTGCCGGCGGAGCGTATCCGCGGATGCCGTCTGCGCGACACCCTGGCGCACACCGAGCTCGAATTGATCCGCGTGGAACCGGATTCCGCGCGACCGCGTCTTTATCTCCGCGCCGTTCATGAGGGTTGCCATGCTCCTTTCCGGGGCTTCAACCGCGCTCAGTTCGCGGTATTGGAAGCGGCGATCCTGGTCAGTCGGCTCGATCTCCTTCCCTGGAGCAAGATCGAAAACGAATTGCAATATCTCCAGATCGGCCTCGACAAGACCGCCGGTCCCCGCGAACGGGAGGCCTGGGGCTGGCTGATGGAGGCCATCGCCGCGCATCGCTCGGGCAAGGCCACGGACAGGACGGGCGTATGACGGCGATGCTCGCCAGTGTGCGGAATCTCGCCGAGGCTCGGCTGGTGATCCAGGCCGGGGTGGATCTGATCGACCTCAAGGCGCCGGAGCAAGGAAGCCTGGGTGGGCTGCCCGAGTCCACGGTGCGGGAGATCGTCCTCCGCCTCCCCGACTCGGTGACATCGAGCGCGACGATCGGCGATCTGCCCATGGAGCCCGACAAAGTGGCGGAAGCCGCCTCACGGATGGCCGCCAGCGGGGTGGATTACGTCAAGATCGGCTGGTTTCCGAGCGGGGACTGGGAAGGGACGCTCGCGCGGCTCTCGAACCTCGCCGAGGAAGGAGCACGGCTGGTCGCGGTGCTGTTCGGTGACGAATTGCCCGTACTCGACTGGATCGAGCGCTTCCGTGAGGCCGGCTTCGTGGGCGTCTTGTTGGACACCCGCGACAAGGCACGGGGACCGCTCGCGGAGATCTTGCCGCGGGAGACGATCGAGCGCTTCCTCCATCTCGGCAGGAGCCATGGGCTTTTTTGCGGGCTGGCGGGATCTCTGCGGATCGAAGACATCGCCGCTCTCCTGCCTTTCGAACCCGATTTGCTGGGATTTCGCGGCGCCCTCTGCCGCAGTGGAATCCGCACCGCGGAACTCGACGGCGAGGCACTCCGGCGCGTCCGCGCGCTCATCCCGCGCAGCCCGCGTTCCCTCCCCTCCCTTCGCCGCCTGGCGGACACCACGCAATGACCCGCATGTACCAAAAGCTGCTCCGGCCGTTACTGTTTCGCCTCGATCCGGAGCGGAGCCACGAACTCGCGCTGGCGACGCTGCGCCTCTGCGATTCTCTCGGCCCCTGCAACCCGCTCCGGCAAACACCGCCGCCGTGCGAGCGCACCGTGATGGGGCTCCGCTTTCCGAATCCGGTCGGCCTTGCGGCCGGTTTCGACAAGGACGGCACCTGCATCGACGGACTCGCGGCGCTCGGCTTCGGCTTTCTCGAAGTCGGCACCGTGACGCCGCTCCCCCAGCAAGGCAATCCCAAACCACGCCTGTTCCGCCTGACGCAGGCCGAGGCCCTCATCAACCGTATGGGGTTCAACAACTCAGGGATCGAGTCCCTCGTGGCCCGGCTGCGGCAGGCACGCTATCGCGGCACCCTGGGGATCAATCTCGGCAAGAACCGCACCACGCCCGTGGAACGGGCGCTCGACGACTACCTCGTCGGATTGCGCGCCGTGTACCCTTACGCGAGCTATGTCACGATCAACGTGTCCTCGCCGAACACGCCGGGTTTGCGCGAACTTCAATTGGGGGAAGCCCTGGAGCAACTGCTCGCCGGGTTGAGCCAGGAACGGGCACGGTTGAGCGAAGCCCATGGCAAACGGCTGCCTTTGGCGCTCAAGATTTCTCCCGATCTGGAAGCGAAAGAGGTCGAGGGGATTGCCGACGGACTGCTGCGCCACGAGCTGGACGCGGTGATCGCCACGAACACGACCGCGAAGCGGTTTGCAGTCGAAGGTCTGCGGCACGCGGAGGAACCCGGCGGACTGAGTGGCAGGCCCTTGTTTGCACGTTCGACCGAGGTCGTGGCGAAGCTGAGCGAAATCCTGCAAGGAGCGGTTCCGATCATCGCCTGCGGCGGCATTTCGAGCAGCGCCGATGCCGTGGCGAAGATGCAGGCCGGAGCCAGCCTGGTGCAGATTTACACGGGCTTGGTCTACCGCGGTCCGGTTCTGATCACGGAAATCGTTTCCGCGATTTCCGCCTGGGAAGGAAAAAGACGGAAGGCGACCGGAGACGCCGACATGGTGACGAGCGTTTTGGGCCGCTAGGCCATGAGTTATCTGGCGCTGGCCACACTCCGCTTCGACGAGGTGGTCGAGTTTTACCACCGCGGTTTGGGGTGCCCCGTCGTGCGTCGCTGGGACCGCCCAGATGGGCGGGGGTGCCTGCTCCTGCTTCTCGACATCCGTCTCGAAATCCTCGACGCCGCCCGAGAGAAAACCCCCATGCGGCTTCCGCCTCCGGGCGACCGTTTCCATCTCGTCCTCGAAGTCCCCGACGTCGACGCAGCCCGGCGGGCCCTGCGCACCGAAACGCCGGAACCCGTAACGACGAGCTGGGGCGCCCGCATGTTTACCGTACGCGACCCGGACGGCGTCGCCGTCTGCTACCTGCAATGGCTGGGACCGGAGCCGACGCCCGAGGACTCACCCGTGCGCCCGATCAATCCATGACCAGTTCCAAGATGGAAACGTCGTCCTCGAAATCGTGCTTTCCCTGTACCGCGCGCATGACCGCGAGGATTTCCCGCGGCGAACCGCCGGATGAAACCGTTTCCTCGAGCGTCCGTTGGAATTCCTCGAAGGTGACCATGCCACCTTCGGGGCGCGTGACTTCGTAAATCCCGTCGCTGAACAGATAAATGCGGCCCCTCTCCGGCACAGTCCACTCCTCCACGGGGAACGACAGGCCCGGCAGGACGCCGATTGGCATGGAACGTTGCCGTAACACGAGGGAATCCCCGCGACCCGGGACGACGATGGCGGGCGGGTGACCGGCACTGGCATAACGCAGGATGCGGCTGGAGCGCTGCAACACCCCGTAACCGATGGTGAAATAAAGCTGGTTGTGCTTTTCCATGGCGAAGGCCACGTTGAGCGCGGCCAACACGCTGCCGGGATCGCGGAAGTCGGCCTCGGGCAGGGACTGGGAGGTGAGCGCATTCATGGCCGAAACCGACAGCAGCGCGGCACCGACACCGTGGCCACACACGTCGAGCAGGAAAAACGCGAAGTGGTCGGGGTCGACATCGAAGTACCCGAAGGCATCGCCACCGAGCGCAGTGGACGGAACGAACTCCCAGTCGCTGCGGATGGACCCGGTCGGTCCGGGCGCCGGCAACAGGGAACGCACGTATTCGGCCGCTTCCGCCAATTCGGCAGCAAGGGCCCGGTAGGCCTCGTCGCGCTGCAACTGGGCGATATAGGCGCCCGAGTGATAGCGAATGCGCGCGATCAGTTCGATCCGATCCGGCAACTTGACCAGGTAGTCGTTGGCGCCACACGCGAAGGCCTCGGCCTTGGTCCGCGGTTCCTCCTTACTCGAGAGTACGATCAGGGGCACCGCCTGGGTGAGCGGATGCTGGCGGAACATCCGCACTTGATCGAGACCGTCCACCCCGGGCATGACCAGGTCCTGCAGGATCAGGGTCGGTCCGAGGCGTTCCGCCTCGGCCAATGCCTGGTTCGGATCGTGGCAGAAATGGAACTCGATGTCGCCCTCCTCCGCCAGCAGACGGCGCACCGCCTCGCCGATGATCTTCTGATCGTCGATCAGCAACACCACGATCCGGCGCTCGCCGAAGCGGCTTGCAGCAAGGCCATGCCGTTCCTTCATAGCGGTTTTTCTCCATCGATTCGGGTCAAGGCACGCACATGCCGGACCAGCGCCGGCGCGATCTGCTCCAAGGGCAACACCGCGCCAGCCGCGCGAAGCCGCGCCGCCGCCCCGGGCATCCCCCAGACCACGCTGCTGGCCTCATCCTGCACGATGGTCAGGAATCCGGCCCGGCGCAGAGCCAGCAGGCCGCTGGCGCCGTCACGCCCCATGCCGGTCAACAGCACGCCGCAACCCCGGATACCGGCGTGGGAAGCCACGCTCTCGAACAGGCGGTCGATCGAAGGCCGGTGTCCTGATGTCTCGCTGCTGCCGTCGACGTAATCGAGCCACCCGCGCCCATCGAGAATCATGTGCGCATCGCAGGCGGCGATGAACACGGTTCCCGGAGCAATCCGTTGCGGCCGCCGCAAGGCCCGTACCTCGAGTGCCGTGCGCCGCTCGAGCCAATCCGCCAAGCCGACGGTGAAGCGGGTGTCGAGATGCTGCACCACCAGCACGGCGGCGGGAAAATCCGCGGGCAGGCCCGCCAGCACCACGCCCAACGCCTTCGGTCCTCCCGTCGAAGCCCCCATGGCGATGATGGGAAGGTCCCTTGCAGTCGCCGCCCGCCGAGCGGGCTCGGGGAGCACAGGCAGAACGTTCGCCACACCCCGGTACCGCTGCTGTCCGGGACCGACGAGGGAACGCACCGTGGCGATCTTGCGCAGCAGTCGCTCCCCTCCGGTGCCATCCAGTGCGGGGGTTTCCACCACGTCCAAGGCCCCGGCGCCGATCGCCTCGTAAACCTGGGTGAAGTGTCCGTCGATCGTCGCCGTGACCACGAGGATCGGACAGGGATTCTCTTTCATGATGTGCCGCGTGGCTTCGACCCCGTTCATGACGGGCATGACGAGATCCATCAGGATCATATCGGGAGTCTCGACCGCGCACCGCGCCACAGCCTCCCTCCCATCCGATGCAGTCCAGCACACCTCGAAGCCGGGAGTAGACTCGATCACCCTGCGCATGGCTTCCACCGCCACGCGGACATCGTTCACGATGGCGATTCGCAAGCAACAGCCTCGCCGATCAGTTGTCGGACTGCCTGAATCAAGGCATCGTCGCGGAATCCGCTCTTGGCCAGATAATAATCCGCCCCTGCCTGCAGACCGGCCATCCGGTCCTCCGGTCGATCCTTGTACGACACGATCATCACGGGAATCCGCGCCAACCTGGCATCGGCCCGCATCCGCCTGACCAGCTCGATGCCATTGAGACGCGGCATGTCGACGTCGCTGACGACCAGATCGTAATGTCCCAGGTGCAGTGTGTTCCAGCCTTCCATGCCATCGACCGCGACATCGACTTCGTAGCCCTCATTCTGGAGCAGACGCCGCTCCAGTTCGCGGACGGTGATCGAATCGTCGACCACGAGGATCCT
The DNA here is from genome assembly GCA_035559395.1 of Methylococcus sp. Classification (GTDB taxonomy): domain Bacteria; phylum Pseudomonadota; class Gammaproteobacteria; order Methylococcales; family Methylococcaceae; genus Methylococcus. The sequence goes on from DATMAX010000014.1 coordinate 43,344, forward strand.
GCGAACCCGTCGTTTGCGCTCTCCGGACGTGACCGGCAACCGGCCGATGGGCCGGCCACCGGACAACAGGGAAGCCACCGAACGCAGCACATCGTCGGCGTCCAGGACCAACACCGGTAGGCCGTCTTCCCGCACTGCCGCGGCCGCCACGTGCGGCACCTTGCCCAGCCGCGGATCGAGCGGACGCACGACCAGCTCCCGCTCACCGAGGAAATCGTCGACCTCCAGCGCATACCGGTCCTCCCGATCCGCCAGCACTACCGCCCGCACGGTGGCTTGCGGATGCGCGGGTTCGAATTCGAGGAGCTCCCGCAGCGGAACCAGGGCCACATTGACGTCTTCCACGACGACATAACCCCGGCCTTCCACCGTTCGAATCTCCGCACTCCCGAATTCGATCACCCGTCCGATCCGCGCCAGCGGAAGCGCATAGGGTTCCCCGGCGATACTCACCAACAGGACTCGCACGACCGAACGGGTGACGGGAAGACGGAGGTGAAACGTGGTTCCGCGCCCCGGCTCCGACGCCACGAACACGGCTCCCCCCTCGGCATGAACCATGGCGCGCACGGTATCCAGTCCGACCCCGCGCCCCGAAACCCGGTCTGCCGCCTCCCGTGTGGAAAATCCGGGGAGGAACAAGAAATCCAGCAACTCGGCATCGCTCATCCGCGCCGCCCATTCCTCGGTGGTCAAATTGCGCTCGATGATCTTGCGGCGCAACCTCTCTCGATCGACACCGCGTCCGTCGTCGCTCACGGTGACGGAGAGCATGCCGCCCCGATGAAAGGCCTCAAGGCGTATCGATCCAACCGGGGATTTGCCTGTGGCCAGCCGTTCTTGCGGAGTCTCGATGCCGTGATCCAACGCGTTCCGCAGGAGATGACCGAGCGGGGCTTCCAATTTCTGGAGAATGTCGCGGTCGACTTGCGTCTTCTGCCCATGGATCTCGAACCTTACCTGTTTACCCAGTTCGTACGACAGATCCCGCACCAATCGGGGCAGCGCCTGGACCCCTTCCGCGAAAGGCCGCATTCGGCTCGCCACCATGTCCTGGAACAGGCGCTCCGCGGTCACCGCCAACCGCCGCGAGAACCCGTCCAGCTCATCCAGATTGCCGATGAACGCGCCATGAACCTCGTACAGCTGCTCGCGAACCGTCTCGAGTACCTGGATGGCATCCCTTACCGCTCCCTGATCGAGAAGCTCTCGGCACCGACGCAGCCATGCCGGCAAACGCTGCTGTCGTTGCCGAAGCCGGCTCCAGGATTCCATCATGGCATCCATGCGATGTGCCTCGATCAGGGTTTCAGAAACCAGATGGATGAAACGGTTCAGCACCTCGGCGCTCATCTTGACGCTGCGGTCGCGTACTGGCTCGGGTTCGATCGTGGCAGCCGTCACCGCCATTCCCTCTTGCGCATACGCGCCGCCGGGTTCCGGCAGCGGAACCTGCGTCGCGCCCGTCACCTCTTCCACAGCACCGCAGGCGGGTGCCTCCCCCGATTCTTCCCCCTTCTTCAAGCCGAGCAGTCGCGACTCCAACTCCTCGACGGTGTCTGCCTGCTGCACCAGCCAAGCCGGCAGATCGGCCTCCCGGACTTTGGCCAAGGCGGTGATCCAGTCCACACTCTGGAGCAGCAGATCGACTCCCGCCCGGTTCAAGGACAAGCGTTCCTCCTGCACGGCGATCAGCACTTCCTCCAGCGCGTGGGCGATCCCGACCGCCGCATCGAACCCCATGACCCGTGCCGCTCCCTTGAGTGAGTGGGCTGCCCGCATCAGCGCCTCGACACGCTCCGGCCCGGCCGGGCCGGACTCGATCGCCAAAAGGCCTGCGTTCAATACCGAGGCGTACATTTCCACCTCTTCCCGAAAGAGGTCCATCAAGCCGGAATCACTCACCCCAGTACCGTCTCCACAGCCGCAAACAACCGCTCGGCATCCAGTACGGCGATCTTGCCGATCTCGCTTTCCACCAGGAACCGGGTGTAGGCATCGGAGGCACGCACCACCGTCGCCGGCGGGGATTGTCGCAGCCCCTCGGTCAGCCGTTCGACACCGCGGACCTCCGGGACCGGGAAAGCCAGTCGCCGACCCTCCCCGCCACAGACCAAGATCCGCGCATACTGGTCGGCCTCTGGCGTCGCACATCCCAGCAAGGCGGACAGGGCGAAGCAGGGAACCAGCTCGCCGCGCACCGTCACGAGTCCGAGGAACTCCTTTCCACTGCGATGCGGCACCCGTCGCCAGGGACGCATCTCGGCGATCTCACTGAGGCAGGCGATGGACAAGGCGAACCATTCCCCGCCGATCCGAAAGACCACCACCGAGATCCGCTCGCCGTCTTTCCGTTCCGGGATCGCGGCCAACCGCTCCATCCAATCCTCGATGTAGTCTTCCGGCGGCGGGCGCTCGAACAAGGCACGCCCGGCCTGCTCGTATACCCAACAATTCCAACAGTGCACCACCTCGCGAAGTCGCGGACAGCTACGATCCCCTGCGGTGCCGATCGCACGCCAACATGCTTCGGGCTGCACGATCGACGCCATCACTCCGCCCCAGGCGCGCCGGGATGTGTCCACCGGCCCGCGTCCGCCTTCCCCGCCACCAGCGCACTGAGATAGGCCCGGCTCGCTTCCTGGCGCGGCTCCAGATACAGAGCTTGGCGGAAGTAGCGGATCGCTTCTTCATCCCGATTCGAAGCCGCCAGGATGACCCCGAGCAAAGCGTGCGCCTCGGCTTCGAGAGGATGCTCGCGCAGGTACCTCCGGCAAAGACGTTCCGCTGCGTCGTAACGCCCTTGGTCGGCGAGCCGACGCACCCAATCGATCACGGTGTCCGCTTCCGCTATCGGTTCTGCAGGTACTTTCTTCGGCACTCCCCTGCGCCGGCACAGACCATCCACACCCGGTGGTCGGTTCCCTTGCGCGGTTTCTCCCGCCGGTTGCGGCGAGCCCGGTGCGACACCCCTCTCGCCGAAGGGACCGGCACCACCTTCCCGCTTGATCCAGGCGAATGCGCCGACGGCAGGATGCCGGACGAAGCCACATCCCCCTGCGACGCCTCCATCGGCATGCCCGAGAAACAACAGGCCACCGGGAATCAGTACCGACTGACATCCGTCCATGATCCGTGCCCGAACCTCGGGCCTGAGATAGATCAACACGTTACGACAGAACACCGCATGATAGACCGGGGCTCCGACGCACCAATCCCCGGCCACGAGATTCGCCACGCGGAAGTGCACGCGATCCCGCAGTTCGGCCTTCAGGCGGAGCCGCCCGCCATCCAATCGATCGAAATGGTTCCATAGCCACTCCGGCTGTGCCGCGCCACGGAATGCGCGGCCCCCGTAGACGGCTTGCCGCGCCAGGGAAATCGCCGACGGGTCGAGATCCAGGGCATCGACGCAAAAATCATCCGCCCGCAAACCCGCCTGCCGCAGCGCGATGGCGATCGACCACGGCTCCTCGCCGGTTGCGCATCCCAGACATAAGACCCGGAGCGGCCGTGTGGTATCTTCCCGCCAGTCCCGCACCACCCCCTGCAAGGTCTCGAATGCCGACGGTTCGCGAAAGAACCAGGTTTCCCGCACCAACAGCGCGCGGATCAGATGCTCCCCTTCTCCCGAATCCGCGTCGGCTAGCAGCGCGCCATACCCCTCTTCGCCGCGGCCCGTCGCCTCCATTCGGCGCCGCAAGACCTGGCGCACGGTCGCTTCCCCAAGGATCGCCAGATCCAGGCCCGCGCGTGCCGCCCAGCGCTCGACCAGGGTGACGATCGTGCTCATGACTCGGGTTGGACCTCCCTCAGCCGCGCCGCCAGTTCATCCGTCCACAGAGGCTCCCAATGAACCAGTTGCAGTAATGCTTGTTCCAAGCCCAACACGCACCCGAGCCAGGGCGTATCCGGCAGCCGGAGACCCTGTTGGGGAACCTTTTCCGCTTCGATCGACAAGGTTGCGGTCACCCGTTCCGCGATCAGCCCCAGAGCCGGGCTCATGGCATCCTCCGGCCGTCGCCCCACCAGAATCAACCGCGTGCTCAGCCGGTTCACGCACGCACTGCCGCAGAGCAGCATGCTCAAATCCACCGCTGCGAGAATCGCGCCTTGATAGCGAAAGAATCCTCGTACCCATGCCGGCGCACGGGGAATCGGCCGCAACCGGGGAACCGCGGTCACGCAGTGGACTTCCGCGGCCGGAAGAGCGTATCGCTCCCCTCCGGCGCCAAAGGGGATGAGCAACATGGGGGCGCTTCACCCAAAGGTTCGGATGGAAACCATGGCGATGATACACGCAGCAAGCCGCCGGCACGAACAAGCCGTCCGGTGCCGCCTCGGCACATCAAAAATTGAACTTGCCGGAGAACAGGACCCGCTGCAAATCGCCGCTGTCACCGCCGCGGGTGGTGCGCGTCGCATACATGTATTCGAGCCCGAACGTGGTCTGCAGGAACGGGCTCCACAGCAGGTTGACGTGCGCCGACTGGATCCTGTCGTTGAGCGCATCCGGCCCGAAATCGGGGCCCCAGGCCTCGCCGTATCCATAGGCCACGGTGGAGCGCCAGCGCGCGCTCCAGCCATGCTGGAAGGCGGCGAAGCCCGCGAACACGGTGCGCAGGTGAACCCGTCCGGAGGCATCGAGGAACCCGTCCTCGAAGGCATCGAACGAGGTGTAACGACCGAGGACGTTGCCGTAGCTCGAATGGAAGCTGAAGGTATCGCGCTCGAACAGCCTGATCCTGCCCCCAAGACCGACGGCGCCACCCCAGCTCTCCGATACCGACTGCCCCGCCGCGTAGCGGATCTGCCGCACCAAGCCCGCCGCCGACAACGTTCCCCACGGGCGCTGCCAATCCAAGCGCCCCACCATATCCGGGAAACGGTCGTCATCCACGGCGAGTCGCTCGCCATCGGGTGCGAGCAGGGTGGATTCCGGCTGCTCGAATGCGATTTGCCAATCCGCCTCCCCATGGCCCAGGCGGAACGGCTGGGTCCAGCGGACCAAGGGCTGGCGGACGAAGATGCGCCCGGCCGGAGCGCCGAAATCCAGAAGTTCGGGCAGGGCCGCGACGTTCATGAAGGTCGTCCAGGTCTGTCCGACCACCAGCCCGCCGAGGCTGCCGTAAGCATGGCGGAGCCGCGGCGCATAGGAATTGGATATGCGCTGGTCCCCCGGTGATTGAAAGGCGTAAAAATCCAGTTCCAGATAGGTGGCGAGTTCGCCCCAAGCGGTCGGTGTGTAACTCTTGAACCAGAAACGGGTTTCTCGCGGGTTGAAGGTGAGCTGACTCGGTTCCCCCTCACCGCGCAGCGGGATCAGCCCGGCGAAATAGATCTGGTCGGTGAAACTGTTGGGGCTCGGCGCACTGCTGCTGTTGTAGATCGCATCCAGCTTGACATAGCCGCCGAAACCTAGGGAGGTCTCCGTGCCCGGAATCTTGAAGGTCCCTTTCGCCGCGCCGGCGGTGACCGGCTCCCTGTCCGCCTGGGCGGCCGCTGCGCCCGGTCCCGGCGCGGGTGCGCCGCCCTTGCCTTTTTCCGCTCCAATCTCGTTCCCAGGGATCTTCGCCACGACCGCCGCGGGCGCCTCCTTGGGCTTGCGCCGGGAACGCTCTTCTTCCAGCTTTTTTTCGAGTTCCAACACTCGCACGGACAATTGGCTGATTTCCGCCTTCAGCTCTCGGACCAGTGCTGCGGTCTCGGGATCCATGGCGTATCCCGAAGCGGCAGCGGACAAAAAAACCAAGCCCCGTGCCAGACTCCAAACGATTCGGGTCGGTCGCGGCCCGGTGCGGGGAAGTCCGGGGGGAGACGAGCCGGGAACGGATGGACTGAATCGGATCATCGCACGCTCGCGCTCAATCGGGGACGGATTCGAGCGGCTTGCGGAACAAGTGGTGACAAGACCCACAGACTGCCGTGATGTCGCCCAATGTGCCGGGTATGGCGTCGATCTGGCCCTGCTCCGCGTGCTCACGCAAGCGATCGACCCGGATGCGCAATTGCTCCGCCAGAGCCAAAAAACGACTCCGCTCGTCCGCAGTCAGGGGCAATCCGGGTGCGGCGGCGACGATGGCGGCGACGGTGCGCGACAGATCGGCCGCCACCACGGCGATTTCCTTCGCCTGCCGACGGCGATCACGATCGATCTCCAGTTCGGTCCGCATGCGTTCGTACATCAGTGCGTCCAGTTCACGCATCTTTTCACGCAGACGGGCGTCCTGGATGGCGTGCGCACCCGGCTCTTCCGGCCGGAGCAAAGCCCCCCGCCCGGGCGTGGCACACCCCGCCGCGATCGTTGCGAGGATCATTGCGCTCCAGGAAAGAAGCCAGGTGATCTCACTCCAAAAGGACCGTGCCGTTCTGGATGCGATGATCGCCCGCTTCCGCCCGATACCCCACTCCGCTTGGCAGCCGTGTTTGCAGACCACGGCATGTTTTCCATGCATACTTTGTCTTTCCGTGACCTTAGAACTCGGCCGGAGGATTCCCATGAAGCTCGACTTACTGGAAGTAGTGGCGGCCATTTCGGACCTCCTCGACCTCGCCGGAATCGACCATTACCTACACGGCAAGCGCGTGGCCACGATGGCGACCGAATGCGCCCATATCCTTCACCTCGGTCCCGCAAGCCACGCCGGACTCGTTCTGGCGGCCCTGTTGCACGACCTCGGCACCACGGCGGCGCAATCCTGTACGCCGCTTGAGGTCGAGCTCGAATCGGAGGGTGCTCGACTACATTGCGAGCGAGGAGCCTGGCTGTTACGGGAACTCTCGCCATTGTCCCATCTCGTGCCCGTGATTCGCTATCACCACACCCATTGGGAGAAATTGCCAAAGGACCTCGACCCGGAACTCGGCCGGGATACCAACCTGATTTTCCTGATCGATCGGGTCGACGCACTGACCGCACCCCACATTGGTGCCGCCGATTTCCATCAGCACCGCGATGAGAGCCGTCGGGTGATTGCCGAGCGCAGCGGGTCGGCCTTCTCGCCGAAACTGGTCGAAGCGTTTCTGAAGGCGTCCGTTCGCAGCTCGTTCTGGTATCTGGAGGAACCGAAAGATGGTCTCCACGAATCTTTCGGACTGGTGCCACAATGGACCGACTTCGATTACGAGGAACTGCGTGATCTCGCGCGCATTTTTTCCATCCTTGCCGACGGCCGGAACGAGGGAGCGATGGAAAGCTCGCTCCGGCTTTCCGACCTGGCTTACGCTCTCGCCAGCCGTCTCGGGCTGGAACCGGAACTCGTGGAGAAAATCGCTGTCGCCGCCGTGCTGCACGACATCGGTGGGGTGTCGGTGCTCGATGCCCTGCGGGAACGTGTGCGCCCCGACCGGACGACCGTCCTCCATCATACCTTCCGTGTCTACCAGATCCTCCGGTCGATCCACGGCTTCGAGGATATCGTGCTGTGGGTCGCCATGCATCACGAATCTCTCGAACGAGCAACCGACGCACCCCCGCCGGGCGACGAACTTCCCCTGCCTGCCCGCATCCTCGCCGTCGCCGACGCTTGTTACACCTTGGCACACGAAGAAGCCGCGCGCAACTTACCAGACTCGGTGCTCGCCAAGCTCAAGGAGCTCGGTACAGCCGGCCGGCTCGACCCACGGATCGTCGCCGAACTCGAGGAACATCAAGGGATTTACTGGCCTTTGGTGGCGTAAGCATCATGGAGACTTCCGGCAAGACCCATCCGGGGCACGGAAAAACGAACGGCAAGGATTTCACCGTATGAAACGAAGCCCTTTTTTCGCCCATTTGAGCCGCCTACGCTGGATCAAGCGCTGGGGTTTGATGCGGAATGCCTACGAAGAAAACGTCATGGAACACGGCTGGGAGGTCGCCGTGATCGCCCACGCCCTGGCCGTGATCCGCAGCCGGGTTTTCCACCGTCCGGTGGACGCGCATCGGGTGGCAGCCGTGGCGCTGTTCCACGACGTCAGTGAAGCCATCACCGGCGATTTGCCCACGCCGATCAAGTACCATTCGCAGGCGATCCGCAATGCCTACCGGGACCTCGAAGCCAGGGCCACGCGGGAGCTTCTGGCCGTACTGCCCGAAGAACTGAAGCCTGACTTCGCCGAGACGATGCTGCCCGAATCGATCCCCGAGGAGATCCAAGCCCTCGTCAAAGCGGCCGACCGGCTGGCCGGCTATCTCAAATGCAAGGCCGAGCTGAGAGCGGGAAACCAGGAATTCATCCATGCGGCCCAGGAAATCGAGGAAAAGATCCGCCAGCTCGACCTCCCCGAAGTGAATTACTTCTTGGAAGTATTCGTGCCGAGCTACGACTTGACCCTCGATCGGCTGCTCATCGAATGACAAGACGCCCAACGCCAGGCCAGGGGGGAACCGCTGGCGAGAGCCGATCACGACGAAGCAAAGTCGTTGTCGTCTGTCGGGAAACGGCTACAATAGGTTCGTGAGGAGCGGGGTTCGACAGGAACTGTAGAACCCTCGAATGGGACGGTTCCGGTAAGAGGAGGTACACGTATGGCGACGCGATTTGCCAATGGTTTTCTCACCATCCTGCCACTCCTGTTTCTGGTTGCCTGTTCCTCACGGACGACCTTGCCGAAGAGAACGGATCAGCTCTCCCAGCTCCCGGCGACCGGGAGTCCTTCCATGCGCCCTTCCCCGTCGAGCGGTGGCGAGCCAGCCTTTTCCCGCCGCCGACCCGCCGCCGAAAGTCTCGTGGCGGGC
>DATMAX010000015.1:0-3473 GCA_035559395.1 Methylococcus sp.
CCCCTGCAGGGTTGCCGGATTAGGTCGCCAGCCGTAGTGTGGTTGGGGATTCGGCCGGCGCGCGGGCGGGCGGCCCCGCGGGTCCAATATCAGTTGGGCGCCCCAGGAGCACAACCGAAGCCGGAGACTCGCAGGCAGCAGGGAATGAACGGCTGGCATGAAGACGCGACGAATCAACGCCGACAAACCGCATCTCTGGAAGGCGGATATCGCTGCCTCTGTTGACCGCTTCAACCAGTGGTTCATGGACTTTGCGCCCGAGGCGTTTCGGTCTACACGGGTCGAAACCACCAAACATGTCAAGAGGGCGCTTCTGGCGACCAGCGACCTGCGAGCCCTAAATGCAGCCACGCTGAAGGCAAACCCCAGCGCGCTCCCGACGCTGCGCATGTGCACCGCACCGCCGCTCGCGGTGGACCGACTCGTCGGTTTAGCATGTGTAAGCAAGAATCTCGTTGGACGAATGGAGAACGGTAAGCTGCCAACCAAGATGGCGGCTGCCGACCTCGAGACGGAGCTGACAAAGATCTGCGGCATTCTCTCGCGACTCCTCGACCGGGACATTTTCCCCTGGCTGGACAATCGCAAGGGTCCAACCGATCATGAACGCGACCGGGCCTCAACGATCGTTGCCGACCGGCTTTGCAGCGCGGTAGCGAATCCCATTGTCCGCAACGCTCAGGAGCAACGGCAGCTCGCCCTGATCGGCGACTATCTCGATCGGCATGGCTACCGAAAACAAGCCCACCCATCAGGCAAGCCGCTCAGGGATATGGAACCGGGCACGTATAGCTTCCGCATGAATGTGCCCGTCGGGAAGACTCATAGAGTCAATATCCCGATCGACGTCGTGATCCAGCCCAAGAAACTGCGCAAGGATCGGCTGCCAATCCTTATCGAGGCCAAGTCAGCAGGTGATTTCACAAACACAAACAAGCGGCGCAAGGAAGAGGCGACGAAGATTCACCAGCTACAGGCGACCTACGGGGAGACCGTGGCCTTCGTGCTATTCCTTTGCGGATATTTCGGCAGCGACTATCTGGGTTATGAAGCCGCCGAGGGGATCGACTGGGTGTGGGAGCACAGGATCGACGATTTGGAAAAACTGGGGTTGTAGGACTGATGCTGACGAAACACGAGAATGCCATTGAAGTGCGGCGACAAGCCATCCAGGCGGCGCTCGACTCAAGCAAGTCAGCCAGCGAGAGGAACCGCCTGGGTCAATTCGCGACTCCATACGCCCTCGCGGTGGAGATTGCCCGCTACGTCAAGTCCGTCGCCGGCAACCGACTGCGGGCGGTTCGGTTTGCCGATCCCGCGATCGGCACTGGCAGCTTTTACTCCGCTGCGCTTGCAGTGTTCGGTTCAGGGCGGATCGAACGAGCGGTTGGTGTGGAAGTTGATCCCGCTTTCTGCGATGCCGCCCGTGACCTGTGGGCACCGGTCGGGCTCGAGGTGGTGCAAGGCGATTTTACCCGCATTGTCGCAAGCTCCCGCCGTCCGGCCGCCCCCAACCTGATCCTTACCAACCCTCCTTACGTACGGCATCACCACCTCGATCGCGAGGAGAAGGAACGCCTGCAACCGCTGGCCTATCGAATGGCTGACGTCAAAGTCAACGGCCTTGCGGGCCTGTATGTCTACTTCGTGCTTCTCGCGACCGCATGGATGGAGGATGGGGGTTATGCGGCCTGGCTTGTGCCATCGGAGTTTATGGACGTCAACTACGGTATTGCCCTGAAGCGCTATCTCACGGATCGCATCACGCTTATCCGAGCTCACCGCTTCGATCCGGAAGACGTTCAATTCGGAGATGCCCTGGTTTCTTCGGTTGTTCTCGTGTTTCGGAAGACGCGCCCCCTCTCCGGGCACGTCGTCGAGTTCACCTTCGGGGGAACCATTTCGAGGCCGCACGCAAGCGACTCGATCACTTTGGAACAACTGCGTGAGTCTCGGAAGTGGACCGTATACCCAAGTCATGCGCGCAACGACAGGCGAACGTCGAGCGCCGGTGACGAAGTAACGCTGGGCGATCTTTTCCGTATCCAGCGCGGTATCGCGACAGGCAACAACAAGTTTTTCGTCCTAGAACGCGGTGACGCCGTGAGCCGCAGTTTCCCGAAGCGCTACCTTCGGCCCATCTTGCCAAGCCCGCGCTTCCTCAAGACGACTGTCATTGAGGCGGACCAAGACGGCTACCCACTCATTGAACCGCAACTCTGCGTCATCGACTGCGACCTGCCGGAAGCAGTCCTACAAGTCCGGCACCGCGCCCTCTGGGAGTACCTCCAGACCGCCGAGGCGCTGGGCATCAAGGACGGCTACCTCATTGGCAAGCGAAGTCCCTGGTACAGACAGGAGCAACGTGACCCGGCCCCGTTCCTCTGCACGTATATGGGACGCGGTTCCGACCAGAAGCAGCCCTTCCGCTTCATCTGGAATCGCTCGCAGGCCATCGGGACCAACCTCTACCTCATGCTGTATCCAAAGGGCAACTTGGCGTGGCTCTTGCAGGAGCATCCCGATTATGCCGCCGATGTGTTTGCTCTACTCGGGCAGGTGACCGGTCACGAACTTCGCGGAGAGGGTCGAGTCTACGGCGGCGGTCTTAACAAGATCGAACCGAGCGAACTCGCTCGTATTTCCGCGTCGGCGTTTGCCGACAGGTGGCCCGAACTCAGACGCGCGCTGCACCGCCAGGGAGTGTTGTTTGATGAATTGTCCAGTGCACCGGGCGCCCAACAACCGGTTGCAGCGGACGGCGCTGCGCGCCGCCGCTGAACCGGCGCGTTAGGCTGCTGCACGAGGTACCCCGGCATGGTCTTGCGCGCGAGCGCCATCTGGCTTGCGATCCTAGTCCTGGCTATCGCGAACGGAGCCCTTCGAGAGGCCATCATCTCTCCTCGCACCGGTCCGCAAATCGGCCACATCCTCAGCACCATCCTCCTCTGCTCCCTCATTGTTGTCGTGGCCTGGTTCGCTATTTCATGGATCGCGCCAGGTACGCGAAGCCGCGCCCTCGCAATCGGGGGATGGTGGCTCATCCTCACCCTTGCTTTCGAGTTCCTGGCAGGGCACTACCTGTTCGGTGACCCTTGGCAGAAGCTCTTGGCTGATTACAACATTGCGCGCGGCAGGATTTGGATCCTTGTCCCGATGGTCACGCTCTTGGCGCCCCTATGGGCTCACAGCGTACGTACTCCATGATAGAGCATTGGCTTCCAAGGCAGCAGCCTAACCAGCGCTTGAAGCTGTCGGGCCGGGGCGGCCGCTTGGTAGGGAACGGCTCCCTCTTGATTGCGGCCGCCCCGGCCCGCAGCTTAAGCGCGATCCGTTATCCCGCCACCCGTCATGCAACGCGGTGGAGTTTCCAATCAGGGCCGGCCGCGCTAGCGTCATATGCTTCAACGCAATGGAGGTCGTGATGCCCACCATTCCACGCGAGACAAAGCCTGGCAAGACGAAGGGCGCCG
>DATMAX010000016.1:0-58668 GCA_035559395.1 Methylococcus sp.
CAACATCACGCCACCATCGGAACTGATCGCTCCGCCCCGGAAATTGGCTTCGATTACCCGCCGTCCCAGGCGTCCAAACAGCATCTCATCAGCGGTACCATTTGGCATCGGCACAGCTCCCCACAAACTCTGTTTCACAACCTGATCTTATCCGGGCTTCAACGCTGGGCCGACCCGCCTCGTGGTGAAATATCCGGGTTAGTCTTCCGCTGTCCCGTTGGAGTCTGAAAAAGCTGCTCCCTTGATCCCAGACCAGCCTCGCCGCTTCCGCATGGAAGCGGAGTGTTCTACAATTGATTCTTGTGAAACAGGCGATCGACATTCCGGTTGTTGCCGATGACATTGTCGATTTCGAAAAAAGCACGAACCGTGCTTCGGTAACCTGACGTCAAGGCCGTGATGGTCCGGCGGGGTATTGTTGCGGCAAGCCCGGTTGCGCTCCAGGATCGCCCCAGGTCGGCCGACACCCCTGCTCTCCGTCGCCTCTTACCGACGAAATGCGCCATGCCCTTGGGGGTTTTCTCTTCGGGCCGCGTATTGGTTTCCCGGAGTAAGTCGTGTTCGCGCTGGGCGCGTGACCTCACGTGCTGGCATCCCGACCGTAACGGCGGAAGCCGCCATCGTTTCGTCCGCGCGTTCGCGGCTCGGACAATCCCAACCGCCGGCTCGCCGCAGTGGACGCATTGTTGAACCGTCAGATCGAGAAAACAGCCGCATGAGATCGGACAATCGCCCTCCCGAATCTTTTGAAGCGCGCATCGTCGAACTGCGCAGCTCCCCGCTCGTGCTGAGCGAACAGGTCCGGGTCGCGTTGGTGAATTACCTTTCCCAGCTCGACGGCGTCGCCGTGACGGACATGTACGCCATGGTCATGAGCGAAGTCGAGCGTCCCCTCATCGAAACGGTACTCCAGCATTGCCGCTACAACCAGAGCCGGGCTGCCCAGTTGCTGGGCATGAGTCGCAGCACTCTGCGCAAGAAAATGCTGCAACATGGAATCGAATAGCAACCCCGGTTTCGCGGACTTCAAAGCCATTCTCCATGACCATGAACTCCCCCGTTACTCGCGCCCTGATCAGCGTTTCCGACAAGACCGCCTGCGTGGAATTTTGCCGGCGCTTGGCCTCCCTGGGAATCGAAATCCTTTCCTCCGGGGGCACCGCCCGGCTCCTCGAAGAACATGGCATCGCCACGATCGAAGTCTCGGCGTATACCGGTTTTCCGGAAATGATGGAGGGCCGGGTGAAGACTCTGCACCCGAAAATCCATGGCGGCATTCTCGGACGCCGGGGTGTCGATGACGCGGTGATGGAGGAACAGGGGATCCGCCCGATCGATCTCGTCGTGGTGAATCTTTACCCCTTCGAGCGAACCATAGCGGACCCAGATTGCGACCTGGCCCATGCCATCGAAAACATCGACATCGGTGGTCCCGCCTTGATTCGAGCCGCTGCTAAGAACCATGCCGCGGTAGCCGTGGTGGTCGACCCGGCCGATTACGATGACCTTGCGCGGGAACTGGAAATGGCGGGCGGCAGCCTGTCGGCGACGACCCGCTTTCGTCTCGCCGTCAAGGCATTCCGCCACACGGCATGGTACGACAGCGTCATCGCCGACTACCTGTATACCCGCGATGCTAGCGTCGGCCCATTCCCCGAACCCCTGTTGCTGCGCTTTCGTCAGGGACAATCCTTGCGTTACGGCGAAAACCCGCACCAACGCGCGGCTTTCTATGTAGAACCCGGCGCACCGTCGGGTTGCCTCGCCACCGCCTCCCAGGTCCAGGGCAAGGAGCTGTCTTACAACAACATCGCCGACGCCGACGCCGCCCTCGACTGCATCAAGCGTTTCACGGAGCTGCCGACCTGCGTGATCGTCAAGCATGCCAATCCATGCGGCGTGGCGGAAGCTCCCACGCTGCGGGAAGCCTATGAACGGGCTTATGCCACCGACCCTACTTCGGCGTTCGGCGGTATCCTGGCGTTCAATCGTGGCTTGGATGCAGAGACCGCGCGGACCATCTTGGAACGCCAGTTCGTCGAGGTGATCCTCGCCCCGGAAATCGTTCCGGAAGCCCGTCCGGTCTTGGCCACCAAACCCAATATCCGCGTGCTTCGGACCGGCCCCTGGCCGGAGCACTCGGCCCGTGCCTGGGACTACAAACGGGTCGAAGGCGGGCTTTTGGTTCAGGACCGCGATTTCGAACCAGTCGCAGCAGGCCCGTTCCGGGTCGTCAGCCGACGCCAGCCGACCGCACGAGAATGGCTCGACCTGAATTTCGCCTGGCGCGTGGTTCAGTTCGTGAAATCGAATGCCATCGTTTATTGCAAGGACCGCCGCACCCTCGGCATCGGCGCCGGACAAATGAGCCGGATTTACTCCGCCCGCATCGCCGCGTTGAGGGCACGGGACGAAGGGCTTTCGCTCCAAGATTCGGTGGTTGCCTCGGACGCCTTTTTCCCATTCCGCGACGGCATCGATGCCGCGGCGGAAGCCGGCGCCACGGCCGTGATCCATCCTGGGGGGTCGGTGCGCGACGAAGAGGTCATCGCCGCGGCCGACGAGCATGGGATGGCCATGGTGGTCACCGGCATCCGCCACTTCCGTCATTGATGGCCTTACAGTCCAAGCGCGCGCGCCTGCTCGCCGATGCCGATCTGTGCGTCAAATGCGGGTTGTGCCTGCCGCATTGCCCGACCTACCGCGCGACCTTGGACGAAAACGAATCGCCGCGGGGCCGGATCTCCTTGCTGCAAGCCTGGGCCTCGGACCGGCTCTCCTTGACTCCCGACTTCCGCCAAGTACTCGACGACTGCCTCCTGTGCCGCAACTGCGAAGCGGTTTGCCCGGCGCTGGTACCCTATGCAAGCCTGATGAATGGATTCCGTGCCCTCGCCGGTGAAGCGGGAAAACCCTTCCGCATGCGGGCGCTCTCTTCCCTGCTACGTGTGGGCTTACGCCATCCCGCATTGGCTCGACTCGGACGCCGCCTGATCGAGGGCAGCCACCGCCTGCTCCCGGGCTCGCGATGGCAAAGGATGGCGCGAACTCTTCCGCCGCTGACCGAGCTGGGCGATTGGTACGGCCACCATCCGGCCCGAGGCGATGCTCTCGCCCACGTGGGTTTATTCCTGGGTTGCACCGCAAGCGTTGCCGATGCCGCTACGGTCAGGGCTCTGCTGGACCTGCTGCCACGCCTCGGCGTGAGTGTCACGGTTCCGGAAACCCAGGGCTGTTGCGGAGCACTGGACCTCCACGCCGGAAGAGCGGCGCAAGCCGCCCGCTCCCAAGCCCGGAACCTCACGGCGTATTCGAACCCGGAACTGGACGCGATTCTCACTTTCGCCAGCGGCTGCGGCGCCACTTTGAGCGAGTATGGAATGCTCGACGACACTCCGGAAGCCCGTTCCTTCGCCCGCAGGGTCTTCGATGTCAGTCAGTTCCTCGTCGAACGCATCCCCGCCAATCGGTGGGATTTCGCCCCGCTGGAAGCACGGGTCTTGGTCCACAATCCCTGTTCGCTGCGCAATGTGCTGAAAACCGAAGGCAGCGTCGAAAGCCTGTTGCGACGCGTACCGGGACTCTCGATTCACACCCTGCCCGGCAAGGGAAACTGTTGTGGAGCGGCGGGCGCCTACATGGTCGAGAACCCGGAGATGGCGGAGCGGGTGCGCGCCGATTCTCTCGCCGCCATCCTCCAGGCTAAGCCCGATTTCCTCTTGACTTCCAACATCGGCTGCGCCCTCCACCTGCGCGCCGGACTCCCGGACGACATGGACCTCCCCGTGCTCCATCCGGTCGAACTGTTAGCAAGCTTGCAGCGGCGCTGATGGAGGCCGCCGCCAAAGCGACCAGTTCGTCAGAAACGAACCGGGACGGCGGAGCGGGCCCGGCGCGCGGGTGAACTCCATGGACGGGGCGAGCACAAATTCGCCGGGAGCGAATTTGGACGCACGAAGTGCGGCCCGCAGGGCGAACCCCAGGGAGGGGGTGAGCAAACGGACGCCAAGGCGCCCGTTCCTCGAAGCGACTCTCGCAGAACGGATCACCGGCGTAGTCTGTAATTGCGCCCGTAGAAGATTTCCGCCATTTCACGCTGGAGCTGCTTCTGTACCTTGATACGCTCCTCCGCCGTAAGCTGGTCCTTGTCGGTCTCGAACAGGTAATTGTCGAGATTGAATTCCTTCAGGATCATCTTGGTGTGGAAGATTTTTTCCTGATAGACGTTGACGTCGATCATCTGATAGCGCTCCGCCATGGCGTCGGAGATGTAATTCTGGATCGAGGTGATCTCGTGGTCGATATAGTGCTTTTGCCCGCTGATGTCGCGCGTGAAGCCACGCACGCGATAATCCATGATCACGATGTCCGATTCGAAGCTATGGATCAGATAGTTCAATGCCTTCAGCGGAGATATGCGGCCACAGGTGGAAACATCGATGTCCGCGCGGAACGTGCTGATGCCGGCATGGGGATGACTTTCCGGATAGGTGTGCACCGTGATGTGGCTCTTGTTCAGATGCGCCACCACCGCTTCCGGCGCGGGTCCCGGCGACTCGGAGTTGGTCACGGTATCCGGCACGTGCCCTTCCGAAATCAACATCGTCACACTTGCGCCTTGCGGCTCGTAATCCTGGCGGGCGATACTCAAGATCTCCGCTCCGATGATCGCGTTGACATCCGTCAAGATCTGGGTCAGGCGCTTGGCGCTGTAAGCTTCGTCGATGTACTCGATGTAACGCCGCTGCCCAGACTCCGATTTGGCGTAGCAGATATCGTAAATGTTGAAGCTCAGCGACTTCGTCAGATTGTTGAACCCATGCAACTGCAGCTTGTTGTCCATCGATCTGTCTGATGACCCCCGCTAATGGATGTCGGACACCCAAAAAAACAACGGGCGCTTGCGCCCGCCGAGATTCCAAAGTCCGGTTCAACCTCCTCTCTCACACCTCGACGATCTCGTAATCGTGGGTGATTTCCGCCGTCTTGCCGAGCATGATGGAAGCCGAACAATACCTTTCCGCGGAAAGGTCGATGGCCCGCTGCACCGCTTCCGCCTTGAGTCCACGGCCTTTCACCACGAAATGAACGTGAATGTGGGTGAATACTTTCGGATCGGTTTCGGCGCGGTCGGCTTCCAGAAACACCTCGCAGTCCCGCACGTCCTGCCTACCCTTTTTCAGGATATGGACCACATCGAAGGCCGTACACCCGCCCATGCCGAGTAGCAGCATTTCCATGGGGCGCACACCCAGATTCCGACCCCCGGCCTCGGGTGGACCGTCCATCAACACGGTGTGTCCGCTCCCGGATTCCCCTAGGAATGCCGCGCCCTCCACCCATTTGATCCGTGCTTTCATCACCGCTCACCATTGGGATAAAAGACTTTATAGAATATCATAGTTGATTGCAACGAAGGAACGCGATCTGCTCTTTCGGCTGAAAGCAGGAAGGAAATACGGGGGAAGGCAGATCCACGCCGCATGGAAACCCAAGGAGTTTCGTGACCGCCTCGTCGCAACGGAGTCAACGAATTTTGGCCTACTTCACTTTTGCAATCGGCCCTTTTCTCCCGGGCCGGATTGTTTCTCCCCTCACCCCGGCGGACAATGGAAAGAGTCTCAAGCCCCTTCCTGATCGCTGTATGCGCCTTGCGTCTCGTCTTTTCGTTCTGTTTTCGGCCTGCCTGCTTTCCGGTTGTGTGTGGCTTCGACTTTTGGAAACGCGCAACCAACTGCAGGAATTCGACCGAAATTTCAAGGTCGTGACGACCGATCACTTCCTCCTGCAGTTTCTGCGTCCGGTCTTGTATAGCGACGATTTCCGCGCTTTGACCAAGATGGAGCCGACGCGGATCGAGCCGTTGCCGAAGGGTTCCCGGTGGTATGTGGTCTTCCACAAAATTGATGGCGCCGGAAAACGGGACATTCCCGACCGAACTTTGGTGTTCACGCTGACGTTCAACGCCAAGTCGCGACTCGAACTGTGGGATTTTTCTCCCTCGTTTCTCGCCGCGGCACCGCCGGAGTTCCTGGAAGCTTCGCTGCGATCCCTGGGCAAGGGCCGAATTCTTCAGGACCAGCGCCAGATGAAGGTCGATCCGGCCGACTTGCCGCGCATTCAAGCCCGTTTGCCCGACATGAAGCGTGTCGCCGAGGCGCTCGGCAAACCCGCCCAGGAACTCGACCACGAAGACGGACGCTTGTGGGTTTACCGGTTTCAGGTCGATACCCCTCATGTCGAAGAAGATTACCAGGACCGCCGCATCGCCCTGGCCAAGCTCTACTTCGACCCTCATCACGGGACGCTGCGCAAGTTCTCCGGGAAATTCGTGGGGCTCAAACTGTCGATCGATTACCGGCAATTCTTGCCGCCGGAGCACCTCGTCCGGAGTGACAGCGACGACTGATCCGCGTTCCGATCTTTTTTCAAGCCGACCAATTTCATGCGTATCCACCTGCAAACCTTGGGCTGCCGCCTCAACGAGGCCGAATCGGAAAGCTGGGCGCGGGAATTCCAGACCGCTGGCCACCGGATCGTCACCGCACCCGCGGAAGCCGATGTCATCGTACTCAATTCCTGTGCCGTGACCGGAGAAGCGGTACGTAAATCGCGCCAATGGATCCGCCGGATGCAGCGCCAGAGTCCCCGGGCGAAATTGGTTCTGAGCGGCTGCTACGCCACCCTGGAACGCACCGAGGCCGAATCCCTCGGCGTCGACCTGCTGATCGACAACGCCGACAAAGGAAACCTGGTGCGAATCGCTTGCGACAAACTCGGACTCGAGACCATGCCCGCGTTCTCCACCGAACCGGGCGAGGCCGCCCTGTTCGCCTTGGGCCGGCAGCGTGCTTTCGTCAAGGTGCAGGACGGCTGCCGCTATCGTTGCACGTTTTGCATCGTGACGGTGGCGCGCGGCGAGGAACGCAGCCGACCCCTACCGGAAATCGTCGCCGAGATCGATCATCTCCACCGGCAAGGAATCCAAGAGGTCGTATTGACCGGGGTTCACCTCGGCGGTTACGGCAGCGACCTCGGCACGTCCCTCAGGGAATTGATCCACACCGTACTGGTGGAGACCGAGGTTCCCCGTCTTCGGCTCGGCTCCCTGGAACCATGGGACTTACCGGCTGGGTTCTTCGAGCTGTTCGAAAATCCCCGGTTTCTTCCCCACCTCCACTTGCCCCTGCAAAGCGGCAGCGATGCCGTATTGCGGCGCATGGCGCGGCGCTGCAAGACCCGTGACTTTGCCCGCCTGATCGAAGAAGCCCGACGCCGGGTCCCGGATCTCAACGTCACCACCGACATCATCGTCGGTTTTCCCGGCGAAACCGAAGCCGAATGGCGCGACGGCCTTCGCTTCATCGAGGCGATGGGGTTCGGCGACATCCACATCTTCGCCTACTCGAAACGTGAAGGCACGAAAGCCGCCGCGATGCCGAATCAGGTCCGAGAAGAAGTCAAGCGGCAGCGCAGTCGCAGCCTGCACGATCTGGCCTCGAAGCTCAAACGTGACACCATGCAGCGGTTCCTCGGCCGAACCTTTCCGGTACTGTGGGAAAGCCGGCGCGACGGGATCGCCCTCGGCTATACGCCCAATTACCTCCGCGTGGCGACCGAGCCGCAAGGAGAAGACCTGAGCAATCGCATCACATCGGCACGATTGAGCCGGCTCGACCCGGCCGCCGATCATCTTTGGGGAGAAGTCACTCCAGCTCCGCGATCTCGCTCAGATACAGGGTAGCCCCCACTACGGCGGCCGGTGCCATGAACACGTTCAGGATCGGCACGGCAAGTCCCAGCAGGACCAGGCCACCGAAGACGCCCACCCCGAAACGGAACCGCCACAACAGTTGGCGTTCTTGGGTAAAGTCCCGACCGCGCGCTTCCATGGGATAGGCCATGTATTCCAGCCCCAAAAACCAGGCGTTCAGCACCATCCACAGCACCGGCGCGACGACATTGACCCCGGGGATCAGGAACAACAGCAAGACCGGCACGGCCCGCGACGCCAAGTAAGCGAGTCGCCGTGCTTCCCCCTTGAACCCCTTCAGGATGGCTTTTTCCCAGGACATCCCCGTTTCGGGCGCGGCTTTCCCTGTCGCCAATGACCAGGTACGTTCCGCCAGAAACCCGTAAAACGGCGAGCCGAGCCAATTGGCGACCACCGTGAAACTGAAATACACCACGGTGAAGAAGGCCACCGCGAACAAGGGCCACAGAACCCAGCGCAGAAAATCCAGCCAGGCCGGCAGAAGCCACTGCATGAAAGCCGAAAAATGGCGGATCGCGAGCCACAGCGCCAAACCATACAGTAACAAGTTGACCAGCAACGGGATCCAGACGAAACGCCGGATCCCCGGCTTGCCAAGCCAAAGGAATCCTTGTAGCAAGGAGGCGATAGCGAGGCGGGGTGAGTTCGGATCGGGAACCGCGCGCTCTTGGTAGGAAAGAGATTTCATGGCGTCGAGGATAGGTTCCAGGGAAGGATACGCGTCAACCGGGCGATCGTGCCTCGTCTCGCGTCTCGGGATCGGCCTTGGCCCCTGGCTTGAACAAGGATGGGTTCATCCCGTGGCGGCTCAGGAGGCGATAGAATTCGGTGCGATTCCGCTTGGCGAGACGGGCGGCCTGGGTCACATTGCCCGCGGTCAGTTGCAGCAAACGCACTAGGTAGTCGAACTCGAAACGATCGCGTGCCTCCTGCAAGGAAGGGAAGGAGGAGGGATCTTCCCGAAGGGCGCGCTGCACCAGGATGACCGGGATCAACGGCGTGTTGGACAGGGCCACGCATTGCTCGACGACGTTGCGGAGTTGCCGTACGTTGCCAGGCCAATGGAAATTCACCAGCGCCTCCATTGCTTCCGGCGAAAATCCCTTGACCCGATCCCCATAGGACTCCGCCAATTCACGGACGAAGTGCATCGCGAGCAAGGGAATGTCTTCCGGCCGCTTGGCCAGGGGCGGCAACACCAAAGTGATCACATTGAGCCGGTAATACAGGTCCTCGCGGAAGTCACCCGCGGCCATCGCCTGATCCAGATCCACATGACTCGCGGCGATGATGCGCACGTCCACCGACTCGTCCCGGGTCGCTCCGACCGGGCGGATCTTCTTCTCCTGCAAGACCCGCAACAACTTCGCCTGGAACGGCTTCGGCATGTCGGCGACTTCGTCGAGAAACAGCGTTCCTCCATCAGCCGCCCGGAATAGCCCCGGATGATCGCGGCTCGCCCCGGTGAAAGCACCCTTGCGATGGCCGAACAGCTCTGATTCGAACAGGTTTTCCGGGATGGCGCTGCAGTTGACGGCGACGAACGGCCCCGCGGCGCGCGGGCTCAGATCGTGAATGGCGCGGGCGATGAGTTCCTTGCCGGTACCGCTTTCCCCACCGATGAAGACGCTGGCGCCGCTCTGTGCCACCCGCTGCACCTGATTCAGGACCTCCTCCAGCAAAGGGCTTTGAGTCACGATTCGGGCGCGCCAGCCCTCGGGCTCCGACGTCGCCACGGCGCCGCCATGGAGGCGGATGGCCTCGCTGATTTGGTGGATGAGGTCCTGTCGGTCCACCGGCTTGGTGACGAATCCGAACACGCCCCGACGTGTCGCGGCGACGGCATCGCCGATGGTCCCATGAGCGGTCATGATGATCACCGGCAAGGTCGGATACTTCGCGTTCAGGACGTCGAACAAAGCCATGCCGTCCATGCCGTCCATGCGGAGATCCGTAACCACCACGTGTGGACGAAACACCGCGACCTGCGACAGCGCGCCTTGTGCATTGGCGGCACTGGCGACTTCGAAGCCGGCGGCACTCAGACGCAAGCCGATCAATCGCAACAGGTCCGGGTCGTCGTCGACCAACAACACTCGTTTACGTAATTCGTTCATATCCGCATTACCGCTTTTGGTTTCAAAGCTTCTTTTCGATCGACTTGAGCGCCTCCAGTTTGGATTGCAACTCCCGGACCTGCGCTTCCAGCGCCTGGATCTGGCGTTCCCGTGCCTTGATTTCCCGCCGCGCTCTTTGCTCGCTCACCTGGCCGAGCTTCAGCCGCTTTTCCAGTGCAGCACGCTCCGAGCCCTCTCGACGCACCCGCCCGTCCAGCTCGAGCAGATAACTGAGCCAGGCGTCCACGTGCCGGTCCAATGCTTCCCCCTCGGTGGAGCGCAACGCAGCGGCGGTCGCTTGGGGGTCGCCACAATCAGGAACCAGCAACTCCACCATCAGGAGGTGAAGGCGATAGCCGATCCGGGACTCGGACCCCATGCCTTGCAGTCGACGGCACTCGGCCAAACGCTGAACCAGACTCATTTTCGTCAAGTTCTCCCCGTAGCGGATCAGGGAGTCAAGGTCACCGGCGGCGTATTCCGGCTCCAGAACCGAAGCCGGGGACTCCGCCGATCCAGCGGGAAACCAGTTCTTGCACCCGCTCGAGGCGCCCAGGACCACGGCTAGCAGGAAGCATGCCTTGCTTTTCATGTCTCTTTCCCTCCCGCTGGCAGTGCGATGCGGACACGCAATCGCTGCCCACCTTCGCTCCGCAACGGGATGCGAACCCGGGCAAGTGTCCCCCTGGCCGTCGGCGGATCGACCAGTTCCACCCGACCCTGATGGCTGGCCACGCATTCGCGCACGATGGCAAGCCCGAGACCGGTGCCTTGAACCCCGAGCTCCCGACTGTTCCGCCCTTGGTAAAAGGGCTCGAACACCTTTTCCCTTTCTTCGTGATCGATCCCCGGGCCCCGATCTTCGACTTCGAAGACCATGTGTTCGTTTTCAGTGGTCAAGGCGACGCGAATGATTTCGCCCGTGGGAGAATATTTGACGGCGTTGGAAAGCAGATTGTCGATCACTGTCCTAAGCTGCTCCCGATTGCCGTAGATCGATACCGGCTGCAACTCTGCCTTGAGCCCGATGGAGTTGGCGCGTAAGCGCACCCGATATTGCTCCACGACCTCGCGCACCAAGGCGCGCATGTCCACGACCTCGCGCCGCAAACCGGCCGGATTGGCGTTCGCCTGGCTGAAATGGATCAGCGCGGTGATCAGCTGGTCGAGCCGCCGCGTGTTGCTCGCCAGGATCTGGGCGATTTCCTTTTGTTCGGGATTCAATTCCCCCACCACTTCATCCAGCAGCAAACCCGCTCCCTCGTGGATGCTGGCGATGGGTGTCTTGATTTCATGGGATACATGCCGCATGAACTGCTGTCTAGCCTCCTCCAGAGCGTGCAAACGGTTGCGGAGCCATTCCAGGCGTTCCCCCAGGAAACGGATGTCCGCCGGCCCTCGTACCTGGATCGGCTGCAGATAGTCCCCCGTACCCAGCTTTCGCACCGATTCCTCCAATTGCCGGATCGGCCGCGTGATCACCACCGTGAAAAAGGTCACCACCAGCGCCGCAGCGGGCAGCAAGATCGACGAATGGAGCAGGATCCGTTTCTGCATCGCACTCGAATGTACATGGAGTTGCTCGACCTCGCGATCCACCAATGCCGCATAAGCATCCGACAACGCCGACGCTTGGGCTCCGAGATTCTGGAACAAGGCATCGAGCCTGGCGGTCTCGCTGGGACCGTCGCCGTGCTTGGTTGCGGGGTTCCGGTTCGTGGGGCCGCGGTCCTGTTCGGCAAGAACCTCCCGGTACGCCTCTTCCTCGCTCGCCGCCAGTCGGTCGAGCTGTTGCCGCACAGCCGCATCCCCGGTACCCACCCTCAGCTCTTGAACGAGCTTTTGCACTTGTTCGTGCGCGGATGTAAAAGCATGCCGCATATCGGCGTCCGTCAAGACCAGGGACTGCCTGCCCCTACGCTCGAAGTCACCGATCCTCTGCCGCAACAGTTGGCTCTTTTGGCTCAACTGGGCCACCTCGTATACGGTCTTCTGCGACGACGCTGCAAGGTCGTCGACGGCATGGATGGTCGATGCGATGGTGATGAGCAAAGGGAGTATCGCCAGGACGAAACCGCTCAGGACCAATTTGCCCAACGAAATCCGAGGCAAAAAAAACGCTGGCACGCCTTTCAATGCCCCATTCGATGGCAAGAGAGCGAACCTTCGATCAGATCGCGCACCGCCGTGGCCAATAATCCGGCCAACGGGATGCCGTTGCTCGAATGCGTCACGCTATCCGTGGACAGCACCTCCGTCACCCCGGACTCGTGCAGTCGCTCCAAGGCACCTTCCAGGAACAGAGCGTGCGTCACCCACACTTCCAGCCGCTCCACACCGCGCCCGGCGAGTTGCCGGGCCAGTTCCGCCAGCGTGCAGCCGGTGCTCACGACGTCGTCCACCAAGATGACGGAAGAAGCCCGCGGTAATTTTTCCGGCAGCGTCAGTTCCACCTCGTGATCGCCGATGCGTCGCTTGTTGGCAACGGCCCAGGGGGAGCCGGATTCGTTCGCAATGGCCTCGACCCATTGGCGGGATTCGGCATCCGGCCCCAGCAGCAAGGGGCGATCCGACCGTGCCGCCAAATGGTGGCCGAACAGCGGAGCCGCGCTCAAGCTGGCAAGCGCGGCAAGCGGCACGACCTCATCCAGCCGCGCGACGCGGTGCAGATGCGGGTCGACCGTGATCAGGCCGTCAAAGTAATACCCCAACCAGCGTCCGATAATTCTTTGGCTCACGGCTTCGCCCGGGTGGAAAGCGGTATCCTGCCGCATATAGCAAAGATAGGGTGCGACCAGGAGCAACCTTCGGCAACCCTCGGAGCGCAGCGTTTCCGCGGCGAGCGCGAGTTCCACCAGCTTGTCGTTGGGGAGATCCAGACTGCGATGGACGATCACGTCGTCGTACAACCCCAACGGCACCGTGACCCGGCTTTCGCCGTCGGGAAAACGATGCACGTCGATGCCGACCCAGTCACAGCCGAGTACGGAGGCAAGCTGCTGCGACTGGGTCCGGGTCTCTGCGAAGCCGGCCACCACCATCGTCAGAATTCCACGTACCGCTTCGGCATGGCCTCCGGCGGGCCGATCCGGTAACCCGTCCGGTTGCGGGTATAGTCACGGGCGAAGTCGAAGTTGGCCGGATAGACGGCGTGCACCCGGTAGAGGGGCTCCCCGGCTTCGACCGTGTCTCCCATCTTGCGAAACAGGTCGACGCCAGCCCCTTTGGCTATCGGCGCACCGGCCAGACGCGCGACCCGCGCCAGGAAGAAATTGTCGATTTCGATCACCACGCCGGAGCGATCCGCCGCTACCTCGAATATCAAACGCCCCGGTTCCGGTTTTTCCGGCTGCCGTCCCTGGGCATCGATGATGCGCTGCATTTTGGCGAGTGCCCGCCCCGATTCCAGAATCTCGCGGGCGATGGCGTAACCAAAGCCACCGCGGATATCCGGATCAAACTCGATCACCCGCCCGGCCAATCGCAACGCCTTTTCCCGCAAATCGATCGGCGCCTGCGGGTCGTTCTCCAACACTTGCATCACGTCGCGCGCCTCCAGGACCGGCCCGATTCCCCGACCGATCGGCTGCCGGCCGTCAGTGATGACCGCCTCGAGGTGCAAACCCACGCGATCTCCGACGAACTCGAACAGCTTACGCAGACTCATGGCATCACGCATATGGCGCACCTTGGCGGTGGGACCGACGGGAATGTCAAGCAACAAATGGGTGGCTCCAGCCGCCAGCTTCTTCGCCAGAATCGAGGCCACCATCTGCCCTTGGGAATCGATTCCCAGCGGTCGCTCCACCGAGATCAGGACGTCGTCTACCGGGGCCAGGCGGGTCGTACCCCCCCAAGCCAGACAGCCGCGTTCCATGCGCACCAGTCGGTACAGGACCTCCGGAGCGAGGTCGGTACGCGCCAACACTTCCATGGTATCGGCCGTTCCCGCCGGGGAGGTGATGGCGCGACTCGAGGTCTTCGGGATGAGCATGCCGTGCGCGGCCACGATCGGCACCACCAACATTGAGGTTCGATTGCCGGGAACACCGCCGATGCAGTGCTTGTCGGCCACTAAAGGTTCGTTCCAGTCGAGGCGCTCCCCAGTGGCCGTCATCGCGCGCGTCAGGGACAGGACCTCGTCGCGGTCGAGGCCGTTTTGCCCGGTGGCGACCAGAAACGCCGCCATCTCCATCTTGGAATAACGTCCCTTGGCGATGTCGGAGGCGATTGCCTGGTAATCGGCATCATCCAAGCGCTCGCCTGCGATCTTCCGACGCACCGCCTCCATGGAAGCCGGCGGTTCCGCCTGCGCCACGTCCACCCACTGCCCCTCCTCGGCATCGAACTGGCGGAAAGCCTGTTCCGACAGGCCCAATTCGTCCGGCTTGACGATACAGGCGTCATCGACGACGTTCAGTACCGCTTCGATCTGCTTGCCGTTACAGGCCACCCGGATCTTGGCCAGGGCCTGAAATCCTTCGGCTTGGTAAACCGAACATTCCCGATGCAGATAGGCGACGTTTTCCCGGTAGGTGTCGATGGCCACCCGCCGCAATTTCAGACCTTCCATTGCGGCATGGCCTGCCTCTGGAATCGCTGGCGCGAGTGGTTCATCCTGCGGAGTAGTCGAGCACTGAATCATACGGGGTCTCGGCGGGCACGGATGTTTCTTCGGATCATTTCATCATGCCTGAAAAGGGCCATCGGCGGGACAAAGACACGCCATCGTCTTACAATACCATACGAAGGTTTCATCCCGCCCCGCGTGTCCTCGTGCCCCCGGTCCCGTCGTTTCGCTCCCGATTTTACCCAGTGTTGTCCCTATTGCTGCTGCTTGCCCTGTGGCAGACCGCATCGAATCTCATGGATTCATCGGTCCTGCCCGGCCCCGCCGTGGTACTCGCGACACTGGTGAATGAGGTCGGCTCCGGCCGCCTGCCCCACCATCTCGGCATCACCTTGTTTCGACTCGTGATCGGTTTCACGCTTGCCATGACTCTGGGCAGCGTCATCGGCACCGTGCTCGGCCAACGCGACCATCTGAATCGTTTCTTCGACAGCTGGCTGGTCCTGTTCCTCAACGTTCCCGCCCTCGTGACCATCATCCTGTGTTACGTGTGGTTCGGGCTCAACGAAGGCGCAGCCATCGCGGCGGTGGTCCTCAACAAATTGCCGAACGTGATCGTGACCTTGCGGGAAGGAGCCCGATCGTTGGATCGCGACCTTCTGGAACTGGCCGAATCCTACCGCTTCGGGCGGCTGAAGACGCTGCGCCACGTCATCGCACCGCAGCTCTATCCGTTTCTGCTCGCCGCGGCCCGCAACGGACTGGCGTTGATCTGGAAGATCATCCTGGTGGTGGAGCTTTTGGGACGGAGCGACGGAATGGGTTATCAGCTCCATCTGTTTTTCCAAATGTTCGACGTTGCCGCGATCCTGGCCTATACCATCGCCTTCGTGGCGGTGATCCAACTGATCGAATGGCTCTTCCTCAGACCCCTGGATCGGCTCGCGCAGAGCTGGCGCCGATGATCGAAATCCACATCACCCGCAAGGAGTTTCCTGCGGCCACCAAGGCCGATCCGGTTGCGGTGATCGGCCCACTCGATCTCACCTTGACGGATGCGGAATTCATCTGCCTGGTCGGCCCTTCCGGTTGCGGCAAGACCACCCTTCTCCACCTCGTCGCCGGGCTCGACCGGGACTTCGAGGGCCAGATCCGCTTCGCCGGGATCGACACCAGACCCCACATCGGCTATGTGTTCCAGGAACCGCGCCTGCTTCCCTGGCGCACCGTGCGGCAGAACATCGAGTTGGCCTCCCCGCCTGATGAAATCGATCCCCACCTGATCGACCATCTGCTCGCGGTCATGGATCTCACTTCCGTCCAGCACCAGTTTCCCGAACGACTCTCGCTCGGCATGAGTCGCCGCGTTGCGTTGGCGCGGGCCTTTTCCATCCGCCCGGATCTGTTGCTGATGGACGAACCTTTCGTGTCGCTCGATGCGCCGACGAGTCGGCGCATCCGCGAACTGCTCCTCAAGGTATGGGAAGAACGCCCGCATACCGTACTGTTCGTCACCCATGATCTGCGCGAGGCGATCGCCCTGGCCGACCGCATCGTATTCCTCACCTCCCGCCCCATGAAGGTGATCGAGCAGGTGGAGGTCAAAGAGCCGCGCGAGCAGCGGCAGCGGGAAGCCTGGGTGGAAGCGTTTCGCGGCCAATTGCTAGCGACTTACCCGGCGCTGCGAACTCTCCTCTGATCCCGGGAAACCCATGCCCGCCACATCTCCGTCACCCACAATCTCGATCATCCTGCCGACCTGGAACGAGGCCACAGTCATCGCTTCCACCCTCGCGAAGCTGGCCCCGTTCCGGGCGCGCGGCGCCGAGATTCTCGTCGCCGACGGCGGTAGTCGGGACGCGACCGTATCTTTGGCGAGCCGCCTTGCCGACCGGGTGATCCAGGCCCCGAAAGGCCGAGCGGTGCAAATGAACGCCGGTGCCGCCGTGGCCCGGGGGACTTACTTGCTGTTCTTGCACGCCGACACAGAGTTGCCGGTCGAAGCCTTCGATGCGTTGGTCGAGTGCATGGCCAAGGCCGTCGCCTGGGGACGCTTCGACGTGCGCCTTTCCGGGTGTCATCCGGTGTTGCGCGTGGTCGAAACGCTCATGAACTGGCGCTCGCGATTGACCGGCATAGTCACCGGCGATCAGGGGATCTTCGTGCGTCGGGACGTCTTTGAAGTCGTCGGAGGCTATCCTCCCATCGCCCTGATGGAAGACATCGCCTTGAGCAAAAGTCTCAAATCCCGCGCTTGGCCGGTATGCCTGGGGCAACGGGTCACCACGTCGAGCCGGCGCTGGGAAACGCGTGGAATCGGATCCACGATTTTCCTGATGTGGGAACTCCGCCTCCGTTACTTCCTGGGGGCAGATCCGGCCGATCTTGCCCGTGAGTATTACGGTCGTGACTGAAACGGATCTCCTCCGCCTGGGGTTCTTCGTCGGGGCACTCGCCGCCATGCTGGGCTGGGAAACGATCCGCCCGTTTCGTCGCTTCGCCGAGAACCGGGTGCGACGCCTCGGGCGGCATCTCTTGCTCATGGGACTCAACACCGCGACGGCGCGCATCTTCGCCGGCGGCGGCGCCCTATTCGCCGCGCACCTCGCCACCGAATGGCAGTGGGGACTCTTTCATTTCTGGCCGACCACCCCCGCGGTAGGTATGGCACTCAGCCTGATCCTTCTCGATTTCGCCCTCTACGCCCAACACCTCGCCTTCCATCGGATCCCTGGCTTGTGGCGCCTCCACCGGGTGCACCACGGCGACCTCTGCTTCGATACCACGACCGCGATCCGCTTCCATCCCGGGGAAATCGTGCTCTCCACCTGGTACAAGATGGCGCTGGTGATGCTGTTCGGGATGCCGGCCATGGCGGTGCTCGTCTTCGAGATCCTTTTGAACGCCTGCGCGCTGTTCAACCACGGCAACGTGCGGCTTCCTACCCGTTACGAAAGGCTTCTTCGCTGGCTCCTGATCACTCCGGACCTCCACCGCATCCACCATTCCAGCTTCCGACCCGAGACCGACAGCAATTTCGGTTTTTCCGTCCCCTATTGGGATCGACTGTGCCGAACCTATCGTGCCGAACCCCGTGCCGGACAACAGGATCTCGACATCGATCTCCCCGACCTACGCAGTCCGGAAAGGCTCCGCTTGCCCCATCTGATCATCCTGCCGTGGCGCCGGCCCCGTTGAAATTTCGCCGAGGATCCCAACAATGAGGGCAGTTGAATCTGCCCACCATCTCTCGGACAGCACCGATGAACACCGAAGAACGTCAATTGCTCGAACGTTTTCTCACCCGTCTCACCGAAGCCCGGGTCGCCACCAAAGATCCCGAAGCCGATCGCCTGATCCGGGAAGCAGTGGCGCGCCAACCGGACGCCGCCTATCTTTTGGTTCAGCGCGCCCTGCTGCTGGAGCGCGCCCTGGAAAATGCCAAAACCCAACTGGAAGAACTGCGGAAACGTCCGCTGTTGTCGAATCGTGGCGGAACCTTTCTCGGCAACGATGACCCTTGGGCCCAGACCAGGCAGGCCGCGGACCGGACTTGGGACGCCACCCCCGCCTATCGCCCAGCCGCGCCGTCGGGAGTCCCCGGCTTCCTCAGCAATCTGGCCTCGACTGCGGCCGGCGTCGTCGCGGGCTCGTTCCTGTTCCAGGGAATCGAAAGCCTGCTCCATCCCCATCGCGATGCCTGGAGTATGCCCGAAGATCGGCTGCCGGAAACCGTCACCATCAACCATTTCCATGGGTCGGACGATCCCACGGATTCTGGCTTCACCGATCCCGATGCTCCGTTTCTCGATGCCGGCTACGACCTCACGGGCGACGATGACAATGACAGCGGCTGGGTCTGATCCGGCCGTCCGCCTCGGAGGATCCTTTGGAGTTCACCCGTATCACGCAAGTGCTTGACCAGATTGTGGCCGCCGTAGTCGCGCACGGTGATCCTGACGTTCTCGAATCCGGCGAGGTTGTCGGCATGGGCGAGATCGAGTTGGTCCAAGGAAGAAACGAAGATCTCGACGCGATTGCCGGCGCCGGAATCCCGAAGCAGATGCCGAAGATCGAAAAATCGTGGCTTGAACAAGGTGGCTCCATACGTGCGAAGCACACGGCTGCGCCATCTGCGATCGCCAGTAGACCGGCGCTTCGACCAAGCGATATAGGTCTGCGGAGAAAAAACGATGGCCGTCCCACACCCGATCAGGCTCGAAAATAGGATCGCGGCGAAGCCACCCATGGAATTGCCCAGGAAAACCACTTCCTCGGGTGCCGCGCGGTCGATCAGGGAGCGGATATATTGCGCGGTCTCCGGGATGTCCCGGGTCAACCCCGGCAAGCCGGTGTGATACCAGGTCTGGGTGAGATCGCGAAAGAAAATGCGACTTTCGTCCAAGATCTTCGAACTGCGATAAAACTCGAACGGGGGCATTCCCAACGCGCCCTGCATACCGCCAAAAACCAGATAAAGCTTACGGGAGCCGGGGACGAGCTCCACCCGTATCGACGATCGATATAAACCCTCGACCGGCATATCATGTTCCATCTTCGTTGGAATCCCGGAGCCGAATATCTGCGACGTCAACAACGACCGCGCGAGACGCGCTTGGCAGAATTCTGCTGCAGCCTGACAGGGGAGGCAATGAGCCGCCCAAAGTTCCTCCGGGTCGTCTGAAAACAGCAACGCGCAGGATAACACGAGCTCCGGCGGTTGAATCGTAATCATAATGTCATTTACAATGGAATATGTCGGGCCGTTAGCTCAGTCGGTAGAGCATTGCACTTTTAATGCAGTGGTCGCTGGTTCGAATCCAGCACGGCCCATGACCTTCCGGAGAAACCGCGGCCACGCGGTGATCGCATCGGGCGGTTAGCTCAGCGGGAGAGCACTGCCTTCACACGGCAGGGGTCGTAGGTTCGAACCCTACACCGCCCACCATATTTTCAATCAGTTGGCGGCGATCTCCAGAAGCTCGGGCGGCAGCGTGAAACCCGAACGCGAAACTGCGCGCCGATCCAGCAACACTGCTGCATTCCCCTTGAGTTCACACACAACCCCTTTGCTGCACGGATTTCTGAGGGTCACTTTTGCGTGAGGTGCCTCGTCAGTGGAATCCGGTGTCCCGACAGTCAAGCTGGCCCCAGCCATCTTGCTTCCCGCTTACAGGGGCATCGCGTTTCGACTTCCCACGAAAGTCCGACAGTCCAGAGTGTCGTCTCTGTCATGAGGGACGCCCGTTGCCAATTTGAACCCAACCGATTCCCATTCTTCCGGTTTCCAACGCACGAGACGGTGCCGATCGATCCGGCAATGCGGGGCACCACCGGTGACGCAATGACCGGGAATGCGGTAGATTGAAATCTTGCAGTCGAGCCGCGAATAGGCTCGGATCCTTCCTGGTTCGCCCGCAGCAAGTTCCCCTTTGGCAAGTCCGGAGTCGAAATGAAGCGAGAACGTTTATGTACCCTGGGCCTCTTGGCTTTCTTCGTCTCCATGGAGAAGGCCGTTGCCGATTCCTATACCGTGGATCCACGGCATACCTTTCCGAGTTTTGAAGTGAGTCACCTGGGCTTTTCCACCCAACGCGGCCGCTTCAACCACACCGAAGGGAAGATCCAGCTCGACCCCGCCAACCAACGGGGCCGCGTCGAAATCAGCATCGATACCGCTTCGATCGACACCGGTCTCGAGGAACTGGAAGAACGTCTGCGAAAGGAGGATTTCTTCGACGTCGGTCACCATCCGAAAATCGTCTATCGGGCCGAGAAAGTGCGCTTCACCGGAGATCGACCGGTGGCCGTGGAAGGAGAGATCACCTTGCGCGGTCGCACCCGACCCTTGTCTCTGAACGTCGAACATTTTCACTGTGGTTTGAACCCGATCTATCTCCGCCAGGTCTGCGGAGCCGACGCCACGGGAACGCTCCGGCGTAGCGATTTCGGCATGAGCGCTTTTCTCCCTTTGGTCGGGGACGAAGTACGGCTGCATATCCAGGTCGAAGCCTTCAAGGACTGATTCCGAACCGTGGCCGATGGCAGGCGCTCGCGGATGGTGTTTGTGGCGCTGGGGGCCGCATTGGCGTCGGCCCACCCTGTGCCGGTCCTCGCATCCAAGCCGGCTCACCCTATCCTTGCCCATACCCGGTCCCGCCCTGCGACCGTGGAGCGGCTCGTCGCGGTCCGCGTCCTGGCGATCAACGATTTCCATGGCAATCTGCGTTCGCCGGGTGCGTTTCCGCTCGATCCAGCCGATCCTGGATCGGCAGTGCCGGCGGGAGGCATCGAGGTACTCGCCGGCCTGATCCAGACTCTCGCCGCCCGAAGTCCCCACCATGTAATCGTGTCAGCGGGGGACCTCATCGGCGCGAGCCCTTTTCTCTCTGCTTACTTCTAGGATGAACCGACGATCGAGGCGATGAACCTGTTGGGTCTCGACCTCAACGCCGTGGGCAACCATGAGTTCGATGAAGGCCGCGAAGAATTATTGCGCATGCAGTATGGGGGTTGTCATCCCGGCCGCACCGCAGAAGGGCACTCTTGCCGCCAGAGAGATCTGAGCCCGGTAATCCGGCGTTACGTCGGTGAACGCTTCCGGGGTGCCAAGTTTCGCTTCTTGGCCGCCAACGTGCGAGACCGGGAAAGCGGGGCGCCTCCGTTTCCACCCTATCAGATTCGGGACTTTCAAGGGGAAAGGATCGCTTTCATCGGCGTGACCCTCAGAACCACGCCGAATCTGGTCAAGCCGAGCCGGGTCGCGACCCTCGCCTTCGGCGACGAAGCCGACACGGTAAACAAGCTGATCCCGAAGCTCCGGGCACGAGGAATCCGCGCCGTCGTCGTCCTCCTTCACGAGGGCGGTGTTCCTGTTGCGGGCTCCGCTTACAACGGCTGCGTCGGCGTGTCCGGCCCGATCGCGGCCATCGTGCGCCGGCTCGACCCGGAGGTCGACCTGGTGATCAGCGGCCACACCCATGAAGCTTACAACTGCCGGCTGCCGAACCGGGCCGGTTTTCCCATTCCCGTCACCAGCGCTCACGCTTACGGCCGCATGCTCAGTGTCATCGATCTCCGCCTCGATCGGCAAACGAAAGACGTGGCTTCGGTGACGGTTGAAAACCTGGTGGTGAGCCGGACGGATGGGAGGACCACGCCCGCGCCCTTGATCGGAAGGCTGGTAAGAGAATACGAACGGCTTTCCGCCGGGATCGAGCGGAAGATCATCGGTGTAATCCGGGAGAGCATCACCCGCGCCGCCGATGACTCCGGTGAATCGGCACTCGGAAACCTCGTGGCCGATGCCCAAAGCCACCCGTTCGCCGGATGCCGGCGGCGCCGTCGTTGCCTTCACTAATCCCGGGGGTATCCGGGCCGACCTGTCGTCTTCCTCCATGCACGGTGAAGTCACTTACGGTGACGCCTTCCGGGTGCAACCGTTCGGGGGTAATTTGGTCACTCTGACCCTCACCGGTTCACAAATCGAAACGATGCTCGAACAGCAGTTCGAAGGTTGTGCTGGAAATCAGGCCACCCATCGCATCTTGCAGGTGTCCCACGGATTCGAATACGCCTGGAATGCGGACGGTCCTGCTTGCGACAAGATCGATCCCAGGACGATCCGCATCGGCGGCGCCAGCATCGAATCCGACCGCGATTACCGGGTCACGGTCAATGACTTCCTGGCCGAGGGCGGGGATGGGTTTCGAGTCTTCCTCGAAGGACGCGATCGATCGATCGATCGGGGTCACCGAAATCCAGGCACTCGAAGAGTACTTGAAACGACATTCGCCCGTGGCACCACCTCCACGGGACCGGATCAAACGCTTCCCTCAAGAGTCCTTGTCGTCCGGCAGGCGTGAGGATCATAATGAACCCTGAAGGTTAACTAGGTGATTCCCCAATCCAATTGCTAACGAAGGAGGACCGATGAAAAGGGCGCGCTTTTGGATCTTGGCGGTTCTGGTGGCCAGCAATGTTTTGGCAATCCCCGAGACACAAGCGGAGACCGCAGCGCGAAAATTCGGCCGCGGGCTCGCCGGCATGACCTGTGGCTTCCTGGAACTGCCGGGCAATATCGTTCAGGAGACCCGGCGGCAGGGTGCAATCGGCGTCCCAGTCGGGCTCGCCTACGGCTTAGGGATGATCGTGACGCGCGAACTCGTCGGCGTCTACGAATTCTTGACCGCTCCCTTCCCCGTGCCGGAGGGTTTTCGGCCCATCCTCAAGCCGGAGTTTCCCTGGGATTATTTCCAATAGAGCCGTTCGGCCCATTCAATCCACTGTAATTGGAAAGGTCCGAGCGGGGTATTGGGTCGAAGGAACGTTGGATGATGCGAAAATTCCTGATCGTGGGATTGGTCTTGGGGCTGATCGGCGCCTTGCCGGCTTGGGCCGGCAAGGACGGGGCGAAAGGGAAAAAGGGAAAGGCGAAGCCTCATCCCGAGCAACGTCTCGAACGCTCTCAAGAAATCCACCCATCGAATGTGGTACCGCCGGTTTCCATCTCGATCGAACAAAGGACGATCATCTACGACTACTATGACCAGAACTACCGGGCCCACGGCGCCTGCCCTCCGGGGCTCGCAAAGAAGGGCACGGCCTGCCTGCCACCCGGACAGGCGAAGAAACGATCTTGGGGAGTCGGCCAGCGTCTACCATCCACCGTCGTCATTCAGCCCCTTCCTCCCGAATTGGTCCTGCGCCTCGGGCTTCCACCCACGGGCTACGCCTGGGGATACGTGGGCGGCCGTATCGTGCTTTACGCCTTGGCTACTCGCCTGATCGTCGATCTGGTCGATGCCCTCTATTGACATTCCCCGGTCGACCGACGGTCGGTCATTACTCCCAGCACGCCATTCGAAGGGGGATCCTGGCATTGATCGCAGTTTTTGGTTATCATTAAATATTGGTGGCAGCACTTTTTGTGACCCTTCACCGTGGTGTTGTCCCTGCCGCGTTGTAGATCGGGTTTGCCCGTGCGGGCGCAGGCTGCTGGAGCCCTATCAGGCATTCTTCCACTACGATAACAACGATATTCCGAGGAGATTCAGTTCGTATGAAAATGCAGAAATATCTGTCCAAAATGGCCGCTGTACTGGTAGCCGGTTCCTTGAGTTTGGGGGCGGGAGCGGCTCTGGCGGCTGAAGATGCCGCCGGCGTGAAAAAAGCAACCGAGGAAGCCACCAAGGCCGCGCAGGAAGCACTGGAACACGCCAAAGCTGGTCATAAGGACATGGCGATCGCCAGCATCAAAGCGTATCGTCAAAGAGCGAAGGAGATCACCGGCGCCGGTGCCGGCATTTCCTTGCAGAAGGCCATGGGCGCAGCCAAGGACGCAGCAACTGACTTGGAAGCCGGCAACAACGACGCGGCCATCGAGAAACTGACCGACGTTGCAAGCCGCATGGTCGAAATCAATAAGACCACGAAGTAATTCCGCGACGGTCGAGTACCGTTCTCGGGCCGTTCTTCGAAGCGGCCGTTAACGCGGGCGGGCACCCCTATGAAAGGGGGCCCGCCCGTTTCTTTTGATTGCGATCTGCGCACCGCATCGGGCCGACGGCTCCGTCGGGATTCCCGTCCGGAGCCCTACCTGAGCCCATAGCCCCTTTACCGACCACCAGGCCAAAGCAAGGTGCCTGGGTCAGGTTAGCAATACGGCCACCAATCCGGTCATGAAAATGCCGTCGAACGTGCCTGCTCCGCCGATGGAAGCGATCGGCGTTCCCATGCGCCGAATGTCTCCG
Organism: Methylococcus sp.; assembly: GCA_035559395.1. GTDB lineage: Bacteria > Pseudomonadota > Gammaproteobacteria > Methylococcales > Methylococcaceae > Methylococcus. Next base: position 24,214 of record DATMAX010000016.1, read on the forward strand.
ATGCGCAGCAAGTCCGCTCCGATCAAAACCCCCAGGGTACCGGCGATGTAAGCCAACGGTGCCTTGTATTCTCCACCAAGCAAGATCGCTGTCAAAGCCGCCGTAAGCGGTGCGATCAGGATCGGCATACCGATGCCGAAGCCAGGAATCGGTCGGCTGAACCAATAAGCCACAATGGCGACGATGAGGATCGCGAGCAGCAAGGTAAGCAGGGGAATCTCGCTGTGCCGCAGCAAATAAATCGAAAAAAACAGCGGAACCAACCCGCCGCCCACGTTGACGGCGATTTGCGTGCGGCCGGTGAAAGGAATCGGCGGCGGACGCAGGAGTCCTGGAAAAGGCAACTGGGGCGGTTCCGGGGGCCGTTCCGCCTTCACGCTGCCGAGCGGCAGATTGATGGCGCTGCCGAACAGGGAAGTCGCCATCAGCATCAGGGCCGAGCCTGGATCCAGCCCGAGTTTCTCGAAAGTAAGAGTGATGAGTTCCAGCTTGATGCTGAAAACGATCCACAGCAACAGGCCGATGAAAAAGAAGAAATAAAACGGGGAAAACGGGCTGCGCATGGCGTGGATCCCTAACTCCCAAAAACGGACGGGCCGGCGATCTTTCCATCGCTGGTCCGGAAACGATCCTCAATCGATCTTGATGCTTCGCCGCTTGGCACCCGCGGCTTTCGGAATGGTGATTTCCAGCACCCCATCCTTGAACGTCGCCTTGGCCTTCTCGCCTTCGACGGCACAAGGCAGAGGAACCGTACGACTGAACTCGCCACGACTGATCTCGCGGCGGAAATACTGCCCCTTCTCCTCTTTGGTTTCTGACTCGGCCGTAGCGCGAAGGGTCAGGCTATCGTCTCCGAGGGTGACCTCCAGATCCTCTTTCTTCACTCCCGGCACCTCGGCCTTGACGACGACCTCTTCGTCCCGATCGATCACGTCGACTTTCGGAAGACGCATTCCCAAGGCACCTTCCCGTAGCAACGAAGGCCACGGACGCCGGAAGAGCGACCAGGGGTCGTAATCCGGCCAACCCGAAGAAAAGAACCGTTCCATCCAGTGTTCCATTTCTTCGAAAGGGCTGAGATAAGTCCTGCCGCCGGCCACCAGAGCCTTACCTTGCTTACTCTCTGCCACTTTGACTTCTTTTCCTTCTGCTACTTTTTCATGTTCCTCTTTTTTGGTCATCGCATTCCCCTTTTCGCTGAACTAGCATACAAATTGACCTAGGTACCCATGCACCATAGGCCATCCATTTACCCCGAAAACCCGTTCGAGGAGGCCGCCAAATGCATCGTTCCTCGCTCCGCGAGGGACCCGTAACGAAGTTTCTCGCAATACGCGAAGGCGTGCAACACCGGTCTTTGAGAGGACCGTGATTTCCCGAAGAGCTCATCCATTCGCGGATGTGTCGGGTTCCGGATGATTGCACAGATACTCGCCGTCGTGCACTCTACGTGAGTTGCGAAGCGATGCGCAACCTGGTCGACAGCCTACGGCGCTCCCAACCATGATGATTCGCCTGCACAAGAATGCCACGACCACACGCCGGCCATCCGCGCCTACATCCAAGCTTCGCCTTTGCCGTGGCGGCACTGGCGGATGAGTTGGGTGTCAGCGAAGACACGATCCGCTGCTGGAGGGACCGGGACTTAGTGCAAGATCGCTCGCATACCGCACATCGTCGCACTCACCCCGGCGCAGGAGCTTCCGGTGATGGAGCTGCGCAAGACCCTCAAGCTGCCCCGGGATGACCTGCCAGCGCGTGGCCGAGGGGGGCTCCTCTCAGCCACCAGGAACCCGTAGGCGGCTATGCACAGCGCCGCGTGATGGTGGGAAAAGCCCAGCCACGAGCGGCCTTCGAAATGCTCTAGCCCCAGCTCCTGCTTCAGCTCCAGATGGTCCCGTCCCACCATCCAGCGGCGCTTGGACAGCCGCACCAGCTCCCCGATCCGGGTCTCCGCGGGCAGATTCGACAGCCAGAATTTCGTCGGCTCGGCTACCCCGCGCGGCCACTCCGCCAACGGCCAAAGCTCCTCGTGCGGCTCCGAGCGCCAGTAGTCCCTGTGCGCCGACCGCACCCGTACCGCCAGGAATCGCGAGCTGAGCCACCTGGCCGCGCCCTCGCGCCAGAGGACCCGCTTCAGCCGTTCCTGGCCCAAACCTGGCGCGAGGCTCCCGCGCCATCACCGGCCGATGGTCCTTGCTGCGCCGCAGCAGCTTCGGCCAGTGCCCCCGCCCGCTCCATGGCTTGGCCTCCAGCGGCGCCTCGCCCGATCCTCGGCCCACTCCCGCGGCAGATACAGCCTCCAGGCCACGGGCAGGCTCGCCTCCCAGGTGGCCACGCTCAGGCTGACACTGACCTAGCAGTTTTCCTGCTTTCCGAGCTACCCGCAGTATTGCCGTGCCACGCCGACAAAATGCCGGCCCTTTTTCGGGATCCCGGTGTCGTCGACGATCCAGGTCTCCACGGGGCTGCGCCTCTCTTCTGGGCAGGACCGAGCTGCGCACCTCGGCCAGCAGGTCCTCGCTCGACCAGAGCGCCTGGTCCACCAGAAGGATAGCGTATTGCAATCAACACAATTATCTGTTATTGGCAATCGCCGGAAACCTGACACGATAGCGGTTCTGGCTGAAGGTGTCGACCAGAAGGCGCAGCTTGCGCAGCGGGTGGCTCTTGGGGGATCCGGTCCTTAAAGACTCACGTAGGAGAACATCTCACCTTGATCCATCGTCTTGCTCGCATCGAAGTCAGCGTGTCAGGGTTGTCCGTGTTTCATCGCCTCGCCCAGCTGGGCAAGGTTTTTCGGCCTGTCAATGTCATCGTGAACAATACGATGGCGTATTTGTGCAAAAGGAGGATCTCCATGCGAACACTCGAAAATGCGCTAATCCAGCAAGCTTGGCGTACCGAAAAGCCGAGTAAATGGTTATATACAACTGTGGGCTTGGTGTTTTCCGTTCTTTTCTTGAGTTCGGGAAATGTGGCAGCCCAAGAGATGATGAAGGAAGTTGGGGAAGAGGAAATCAGTCCGTATGATCCGCTTGATCCGATTGATCCTTTTGACATCCCCGATAAAAGATGCCAGTGCCTATGCGGAGATCAGGTTCAAACCTACAGCATAGTGGGCGGGGTGAACGATAATTATTCAACATCGAACTCTGAACCCGCTACGCCGGTTCCTGGAGGACCCCCCGCTTGGGCAGGTTCCATTTTCGACCAGACACAAAAGGATAAGGCCTTTGCCCACCGCTTCAAGAAAAATCCGAAGCGTTGCATTCAAATTTGCGATGCCAAATTGAAAGTGGGTGTCAAGCCACTGGGGGCAGGGTCTACAAACGACCGCATTTATCTTTATAGCCCCTATAGCGCCTCTCCACCTTTCATGAGAAGGTGGGCAACCAATCTTGGGAGCGGGTCTGGACCGAGCTTAGTCACGAATCCGTGGAACACCTCTAACTATGGTGGTGGTACTACTTTCATATTCAATCTGGGTGCCCTTCCAACACCGGTTAATGGCACCACCAACTTGATACCAGCATTAAATACCAGCTACATACTTGATTTAGTTGTCCAAGATGATACTAGTGTGGATTACGCTACGTTGCGTGTTTGGTACTGTGAGTGCAATCCAAATCCGATTCCAGATCCTTCAACTCCGCCCACTCAATAACACAAAGTGTATGACCCCTCTCATTAGCTAAACATCTCATCTTTCCATTTTTCAACCCATCCCAATAAGGGATGGGTTTTTTGTGAGTGACCACTTTCAGGATACAAATTTTGGGCGCATCAACCCTCAGGCACCCATGCTCAAAAGCCTCTTGCGCACCAGCAACAGGTTGGCCAGCGCAAACAGCGCCATGAGGTTGGCCGTGTTCTTGGCCAATCCCCGGTACCTGACCTTGACAAATCCAAACTGCCGCTTGATGACTTGAGGCGGGTGCTCCACCTTCGCCCGAATGCGCGCCTTGGCGATCGGGGATACAATTTTTTCCTTGCACCGACTTTCTCGATTGCCGTTTCCCCACCGAACCGAGTCAGCAATGGAAAAAATCAGACCGACCGGATTCATGATGCTTTCCGTAGGAGCCCTGGGGGTGGTCTATGGCGACATCGGCACCAGCCCTCTGTACACGGTACGGGAAATCTTCACCGGCAGCCACGGTGTGCCGCTGACACCGGAAAACGTGCTGGGGGCTTTGTCCTTGATTTTCTGGGCTTTGCTCATCGTGGTTTCCATCAAATACGTGCTGTTCGTCATGCGTGCCGACAACCATGGCGAGGGCGGGATCATGGCTTTGATCGCCCTGGCCCTCAGGCGTCGGCATCGGCGCAAGCACCGCCAGTGGATCGTCGTCCTCGGCTTGTTCGGGTCCGCCCTTTTCTATGGCGATGGGATGATCACCCCGGCAATTTCCGTGCTAAGCGCCGTCGAGGGACTCGAGGTCGCGGCACCGGCGCTTTCCCATTTCATCGTACCCAGCGCCGTACTCGTCCTGCTCGGCCTGTTTCTGATCCAACGCCGTGGCACCGAACGAGTCGGGCGCCTGTTCGGACCGGTCATGGCGCTGTGGTTTCTCACCATTGGCGCGCTCGGGCTCGCCAGCTTGCGGCAGACGCCGGAGGTGCTGGCCGCCCTGAACCCACTACACGGCTTGCGCTTTCTCACGCTGCACCGGGGCATCGGTTTCGCCGCGCTCAGTGCCGTGGTGCTGGCCGTGACCGGCGCGGAGGCGCTCTATGCCGACATGGGCCATTTCGGGAAAAACCCCATCCGCGCGGCTTGGTTCGTGTTGGTGTTTCCGGGTCTGATCCTGAATTATCTGGGCCAGGCCGCGCTGCTGCTGCGCACGCCGGACGCCGTGCGCAATCCTTTTTATCTCCTGGCGCCGGACTGGGCCATGTATCCGCTGATCGGCCTCGCCACCGCGGCCACGGTGATCGCTTCCCAGGCGGTGATCTCCGGCGCCTTCTCCCTTACCCACCAGGCCATCCAACTGGATTACCTACCCCGTCAGCGTTTCGTCCACACCTCGGAAGCGGAATATGGGCAGATCTATGCACCCACGGTCAACCGTCTTCTCCTCGTAGCGGTGCTGACCCTCGTCCTAGCCTTCGGTACTTCCTCCAAGCTCGCGTCGGCCTACGGACTGGCCGTCGTCGGAACGATGGTGGTGACCACTTTGCTTGCCATCTTGGTGGCACACGATGCCTGGAATTGGCCACGCGCCGCGCTGTTCGTGGCGGGCACCGTGTTTTTGATCGTGGACTTGTCGTTCTTGTCCGCCAACCTGACCAAGATCGACGAAGGCGGCTGGATTCCCCTCTGTCTCGCCTTCATTCTGACGACCGCCATGTTGACCTGGAGGAAAGGCCGCGAAGTCCTTCTGGCCCGGCTACAGAGTGAAGCCGAGTCCCTGAGCCGGTTCCTGCAACAACTGACCGAGCAACCCCCGCCGTTTCGCCCTCCCGGCACCGCCATTTTCCTGACCGCACGCAACCTGAGCCTGCCGTTCGCGCTGCTGCAGAACTACGAGCACAATCAAGTCATCCATCAGCGGGTCATCCTTCTTACCATGCTGACCCTCGACAAGCCTTATGCAGAAACGCGGGAAAAGCTCATGATCGAACATCTCGAGCACAACTTCTTCCGCATCACCGCGCGGTTCGGCTTCATGGAGCGGCCGAACGTACTGCGCGTGCTGAATCTCTGCCGACAAGCGGGGCTGGAGATCGATCTCGCCAAGACCACCTTTTTCCTGGGGCGGGAAACCCTGATCGGCTCGCGCCAGGCGAGCCTGAACCGGTGGGAGGAGGCGCTGTTCATCTCCATGTTCCGCAACGCCTATAACCCCATCGGTTACTTCAAGTTGCCCGTGGAGCGGGTGGTCGAGTTGGGCAAGGTCATCGCGATCTGAAGGACTCTTCGTGCCAGGGCTGCTTGCATCCCTGGCTGTCAGGATGTGGTTGAAGCGATAGCGCCGTTGCTACTGCCGAGGAACGGTCCAAGCGGGTGCTCTGGATGACCGTGCGACGTTGGTGGGCGAAGGCAGAAGCCCGAGAACGATCCATCAAGCCGCAAAAGAACGCCATCCAGAGCGAGGGACCGGCACTACTAGGAGGGAACTGCGAATTGTGGCTCAATCCAGTAAAAAAAGAGCCTCCCACCCGCGGTTTTGCCAAAGGCGATGCGACAACTATATTGACAAACACCACGCTCTTCGAGACAACGCTCCCAGATTCGTCGGTGAGCGAGTTCCCACCCGCCCACCGAGGGGGTTGGGTAGGGATGAAAGAATCACTTCACAAGCAAGCCTAAGCCGCGGATGACAATCTTGTCCGCGGTATTGCCGAAGTTGAGCCTGAGCGAGAGAAGGACCGGCCCTTTCTGCGCCTTGATGGCGGGACCCGCGACATTGCTACTCACGCAGATGGGGCCGGGGTCGGTAAGATCCGTGCCGTCGTCGTGCATCACCACGGCGCTGCTGGGCGGATTCTGCACTTGCGCCAACCGGATCTGGCTGATGAAGCTGCCGGTGCTGCTCAGCTCATAGCACACCCTGACTCCGGTGATCTTGGTTTGCTTGGGCAAATCCAATGCCATATGTACAACCTTGTTGCCCCCATCCGGAAAGACTTCGCCAGTGGTATCGGAAGTAATGACGAGCCCAGTCAGACCTCCACCCACGCCCGAGCTGGTGGAATCGTGCGAGGTGTGTACATTGTCTTCGTCGCCGGACAACAAGTCGAAGTGGTTGACCCACATGACCTGCCGCTGACTTTCACGATCCTTCGGATGGTCGTCATCTCCGTGCTCACCATGAGCGCGGACCCCGGCGGGAATGGTCGCGAACAGAAGGCAGAAAAAGCTCGCCGCCAGAAGGTTGGCCCTGCGAGATAAAGACACCTTGTCGGTAGTAAACGTTTTCATAGGTCCTCTTTTGTGCCTGATTGGCAATGGCAGACGTCCTCATAGATGGCCCTTGCGGAATCCCTCGGCTCGGCGGTTCTGAAGATCTCGGCGAGTCATACGTGGGATTTCACAAGGGTCTCAGGTTAGCCGATTTTTCCATTGATTAGCGAGCACTTCGAAGAGATTTGATCTCGTCGCATCGACGAGTGCCTCGCAGTAAGCGAGGAGTTCCTCCAGGCGTTGGTCAGTTTCCGCGGTGACCATGAGAAATCTTCCGTGTCACCTAGAAGGCCAGATGAACGCGGCATCAGCTCTGGGCTCTCTCATCGCGTTGGAGTGAGGGAGAGCTTCCATAGCCACAAACTCAGCCCGCCTAAAATGACTGCGGCAAGCGCGCTCGGCCAAAGCGGCAGTGGGTGCCCCGCGACCAGCACTTCGGGACGTATCATCAGCCGCAATAACTGGCCCAGGGACATGAGCCCAAAGACCGCGCTGGCGACCCGCAATCCGATAATCTGCGAATTCATTCGTATCTCTTTCCTGTTGCTTGATTCTAAACACGAAAAATGCATGCCACTTTGCTCATCCTTCCGGCAAGAATGATCGGGGGTGCAAGATGACGAAAAACGATAAAAAACCAATGAGTTATACAATAATGAACATGAGTCAGCGGATTCCTGCAAGAGTCGACACCTTGTCGACCACCGCGGTGTCCCACCCCGGGACCAGATTGGCTCTCGCGACTCTCCAACCTGTTTTACCGGTTTTTTCGGCCTCATAATTCGAACGGCGCGCTTCATCTCATTTCTCGGGGCACCCTACGTGCGCTGTCCGGCGCGTCTCGGAGAGGACAGGCAGCACAGGCACAGCCGTATAAATCCTGCTCAATGCACCATAGCCTGGCGAAGAAAGCAAAGGTGAAGCCACGCAGCACGCCATCGGGGACCTGCGTCAAGATCTGCGCGAGATGGAACAGCACCCCACCGAGCTGAACGGTCTCATCGTCCTGGCTATATCCGGTTTGGTCGCCACGCCGACAAGATCCTATGGCGCCCTCTTGCATCGAGAAGGGATATTTCGGGCGATCGTCCCAGTCCAGTTTTTCTGTGCATGAAGGGTCTCAAACTAAGACCCAACTTGTTTAGGGTATGACCCCAAAAAAGAAAAGCCCTTGGTTTTCACGCAAGGGCTTGATTTCGTTGGCTGGGGGACGAGGATTCGAACCTCGGTTAACGGAGTCAGAGTCCGCTGTCCTACCGCTAGACGATCCCCCAAGAAGACCCGGGGTCAACGCTTGGAGTATTGCGGGCGGCGACGGGCCTTGTGCAATCCGACCTTCTTGCGTTCGACCTCGCGAGCATCGCGGGTCACGTAGCCGAATTTGCGCAGCACCGGCCGCAAGCTCTCATCCAGAGCGAGCAGGGCGCGCGTCAAACCATGACGAATCGCACCCGCCTGCCCGGAAGGGCCCCCGCCGATGACCTTTACGGTAACGTCCAGCTTGCCCGTCATCTCCACCGCTTCCAACGGTTGCATCACGATCATGCGGTCGGTCTTGCGCCCGAAATAGTCTTCCAGCGATTTGTCGTTGATGCGAATCTGCCCCGTGCCCGTCTTGGTGTATACCCGCGCGACCGCGCTCTTGCGACGACCCGTGCCGTAATACTGCGTCTGTGCCATGGCCTGATTGTCTAATGTACGTCGTTAGATTTCCAGAAGTTTCGGTTGCTGCGCTTGATGCTGGTGGGTCGGGCCCGCATAGACCTTGAGTTTGCGGAACATCGCCCGGCCCAGTGGATTCTTCGGCAGCATGCCCTTGACGGCAATTTCGAGGATCCGTTCCGGATGCCGTTCGCGTAACTTACCGAGGCTGATCGACTTCATGTTGCCGATGTAGCCGGTGTGCTTATAGTAGATCTTGTCTCGTTCCTTGGTACCGGTGACCCGCACTTTGGCGGCATTGACCACGACGATGTAGTCGCCGGTATCGACATGTGGCGTATACTCAGGCTTGTGCTTGCCCCGCAAGCGGCGTGCGATTTCCGTGCTCAGCCGACCCAGCGTCTTGCCTTCGGCATCGATGACGTACCAGTCCCGTTTCACCTCGGCCGGCTTCGCGCTGAAAGTTTTCATTTTCGTACGCTCCGATTCTGGCATCCCAGTCCAAAGGGCGGAATCTTACTGAAATCGGCATGCGAAAACAAGCGCATATTTCAGCTCCCTAGCTCGCGCAAAGCCGGTATGAGCTCCCCCAGTTCGGTCCGTATCCTGTCTTCGTCGAACGATCGACAGGCTTCCCCCAGAGCCGCGAGCCGCTCCGCCAGCCAACTTCGATCGCAGGGATCGGTTTGCGCCAGCAGCAGCTTGGCATGTCTGGTCGGTTGCAAGCGCTCGGAGGCCAAGAATAATTCTTCGTGCATCTTTTCCCCGGGCCTCAAGCCGATGTATTCGATCGGGATGTCCTGGTAAGGTCGCTTACCACTCAAGCGGATCATCTGTTCGGCCAGATAGCCGATCCGGATCGGTTCCCCCATGTCGAGCACAAAGACTTCCCCCCCTCGGCCCATCGCCGCCGCCTTCATGATGAGCTGGCAGGCCTCGGGGATCGTCATGAAATAGCGCGTCACGTCGGGGTGGGTGACCGTCACCGGCCCGCCGTTGCGGATCTGCTCCCGGAACAGCGGCACCACGCTGCCGGCCGAGTCTAAGACGTTGCCAAAACGCACCGTGATGAAGCGCGTGGCCGAATCGCCGTTGAGACTTTGCACCACGAGTTCCGCGACGCGCTTGCTGGCACCCATGATATTGGTCGGATTGACCGCCTTGTCGGTCGAGATCAGCACGAATTCCCCGACACTGCTCGCACGAGCGGCTTCCGCCACGATGCGCGTCCCGATGACATTGTTGAACACTGCCTCGCGGACCTGTTTCTGCAACAGCGGGACATGTTTGTAGGCAGCCGCGTGAAAAATGACGTCCGGCGCGTAGCGGTCGATGGCCGACCGAACCGCAACGGTATCGGTGACGTCGCCAAGCACCGCATGCATCTCCAGATCGGGAAAGCTCCGCCTGAGTTCGGTTTCGGTCCGGTAGAGATTGAACTCGGAGTGATCGAACACCACCAGCCGTGCCACCGGAAAACGGGCGATTTGCTGACACAATTCCGATCCGATGGAACCGCCGCCTCCCGTCACCAGGATGCATTTGCCGCGGAAATAATCGACCAGTTCGTCTGAGTTCAGGCGCACCGGCGCACGCCCTAGCAGATCTTCGATGGAAACATCGCGCAAGGCATCCGAGACCCGTCCGCTCCACATGTCCCGGACGGAAGGCAGGGTCAGAAACGGCAATCCCGTGGTTTCGCAGATTTCCACGATCCGGCGCATCACCCGCTCGTTGGCCGACGGCATCGCGATTAGGATGGCCTCGATGTCGAGTTTTTGCACCTGCCAGGGAATGCTGTCGCAGTTCCCGCGTACACGGACGCCGTGAATCTCCCATCCACGCTTGTTCGGATCGTCATCGACGAAAGCGATCGGGTTGAATTCCGCATCACCGTCCCGCAACAGATCACGCACCAAGGCTTCGCCGGCCTTGCCCGCCCCGACGATCAGGGCGCGTCGGCCGTTCATGAGATGCAGAGAGCGATCTTTCCACATCCGGTAGAGTGCCCGCGGCGCGGCGAGAAACAGCGCGAGCAGCAATGCGTACAGTGGAATGACCGAGCGCGGCACGGCATCGAGCCGGTCGAGGAAGAATAGGAGGACGGCGATCACCAGGATTCCGCTGCCCGCCGCCTTGGCGATGCGGAGGAGATCCGGCAGCGAGGCGAAGCGCCAGATCCCCCGATACAGGCCGAACAGCCTGAGCACCACGCCTTGGACCACGACTACCAGAGGCAGCCAGCGGATGGCGGTAGTGAGGTGGGGCTCCGGCACCTCGGCCAGGTTGAAGCGGAGCCAATAAGCACCGAACCAAGCCAAAGGCACCATCAGCAGATCGTGCAGGAAGATGACCTTGCGCGACCGGAGCTTATGCAGATTCTTGCCAATCAAAGGTTCATCCGGAATGACCCGCCCGCCAATGAACGGCCAGCGCGATGAGAGGCCCGTAGGCCAGGAGTAGCGCCGGAAGCTCCCACTCCTGTCGCCAAGCCGCAAGCCCCGCCAACGGCCATAACCACAACCCGTTGATCGCGATCACTACGAAATCCACGGCGGCATGACTGCCTAAAGCCTGAGCCGCATGCTGGTAGGCGTGGGAGCGGTGCGCCTGGTACCAGCGCCGGCCGGTGAGGACACGCCGGACCAGGGTGAAGGTCGCGTCCACGCAGAAAACCCCGGCAAGGATCAACCACACGGCAAGGCTCAAGGTCCCGGTCCGTGCCGTCGCGATTGCCTGACATCCCAACAGATAGCCCACGAAACCGCTGCCTACGTCTCCCATGAAAATCCGTGCCGGCGGCCAATTCCACACCAGGAACCCCAGCCCTGCCATCGCCAGGGAAGCCGGAGCCCAGAACGCTCCCGGCGCAACCGCCGTCCATGATAACAACACCGCAGCGCCGCCCGCGACGCAGACGACCTCGATCCCCGCCAAACCGTCGATGCCATCCATGAAGTTGAACAGGTTCAGAAACCAGACGATTCCGAGCACGGCCAGGAAATCGGCCCACCCTCCCGGACTGATGGCAAGCGGACCGAGGCGAAGCGGTTCTCCACCCGGCAGGCTCATCACTGCGAGGACCGCTGCAGTCACGTGTACGAGCAACCGCCAATGCGGCGAAACGTGACCGTGATCGTCCCAGAATCCCACGGCGGCGATCAACAGGGCCCCGCCCACAATTGGCAGAGCACACCCGGAATCCACGCCCGCGACCGTTGCATAGGCACAGCCGAGCAAGAACGCTGCCGCGATCCCGGCTCCGCCCCCCCGAGGCGTGGGCGTTCGGTGAGAACTGCGGGCATTCGGAACATCTAGCAGCCGCCGTTCCGCATAGCGACGGACGATCCCCGTGAAAACCAAGGCCAGCAGAAATACCGCGATGAGCCCGATCAGATCGGCATTCTGCATCCCTTCAGCGGCTAGGTCGACCCGTTCTGTCCGTCCGGTCATTTATTCCAAAAAGGTATAAATGTATCAATATTTATTCTTTCAACTACCTGCCCGCACTGGATAAACTGCCTACCAAAAGACAGGTAGCTCGAACGACGTTTCCACCAACGAACCCAATGGGGATCCCACCATGACACACGCCCGACAAGACATCGCGCAACCGGCATCAGCCCTGGCCCAAGCGCACGGTCTCGTGCAACAGGTTCTCAACGCACTGGCGGAACTCCGCTATGGTTCGATCGAAATCACCGTCCACGACGGACGCGTCGTACAGATCGAACGCCGGGAGAAAATCCGCCCCTCGCTATCGAACTGAATCCAAGCACTCCGCGGGCGCGGAGTGCTTGCGGCTGGACCCATGCCGACCGGACCTCCGGAAGCCGAACAGTATAAAGCACGAACCGGGAAAGGAGCTGACCGGACCACCGGAAGTTCTCCGTATCGACCCCAAGGAGAACTTTGCCATGTTCAAGAGAAAAATCTTAGTCCTCGCCGTGACGACCCTGGGCGGGCTCGGCAGCTTGGCGCCGCTTGCAGCCGGGGCGAAGACGCACGACGAGCGCGTCGATCTTCTCGAGGCACGCATCCGGGAACTCGAAGCCAAGCTGGAAAAGGCTCTGGCGGCCAGCGCCGAGAAACAAGCTGCCGCGCCTGCACCCGACCTCAAGAAAATCGACCAGAAAGTCAAACTCATCGAGCGCAAGCTCGAAGTGGAAAAAGAAGCCTCGGACGCCAAGTGGGCGAAACTACCCAAAAACGTGGAACTCGGCACCCAGGGACTGAAGGTCGTATCCCAAGACGAGAACTTCATCCTGTACATGCGCGCGCTGATCCAGGCGGACGGCAGCTATTTCATGGACGACAGCCAAGCCGGCGATGCAACCAATCCCGGCGGTGATTCCCTTGCCGACAAGTTCTACATGCGCCGGGTCCGCCCCATCCTGGAAGGCACGGTATGGAAATGGTTCGACTACCGGATCATGCCCGACTTTGGCAGTGGTCAGACCCGGCTGTTCGATGCCTACGCGGACTTCCGCTATTTCCGCCAAGCCAGTATGGCCGCGGGCAAGTTCAAGGCGCCGGTCAGCCTGGAGCGATTGCAGAGCGCCACGGCGCTGCCTTTCATCGAGCGCGCTTATCCCACACAGCTCGCACCGAACCGCGACGTCGGCTTCATGCTGCACGGTGAATTCGACAAACCAGGCTATCCGACCGACTTCAGCAAACTGGATAGGAACCAGACCTACGGGGGGAATTTCCCCATGTACATGTACCCCGATTTTTTCAGTTACCAAGTCGGCATTTTCGACGGATCGCGCAACAACGGAAACATCGACAGCGATACCAATGACTCCAAGGAATACCAGGCACGGATTTTTGCCCACCCGTTCCTGCACAGCGGAATCGAGTCACTGGAAGGATTGGGACTGGGCATCGCCGGCACCTGGGGCCAACCGAATGACGACCGGCTCTCCAACTATCAAAGCCCAGGGTTGAACAACATCTTTGTTTACAACAATGCGGCGCGAGCGGATGGCACACAATACCGCATCTACCCGCAGGGCTACTGGATCTGGGGTCCTTTCCAGTTGGTAGGGGAATATGCATTGTCCAATCTGGACGTTGCCAATCAGTCGATCATCGGGGGTCACACGGTGAACAAGTACGAAACGAACCAGAACGACCAGGCCTGGAACGTGACCGTGTCGTACATGCTGACAGGAGAAGAGAACGTTTTCCTACGCCAAGGCATCCGACCGCGTCATCCGTTCGATCCGATGTACGGGATCCGGCCCGACCGTCCGTTCAATCCCACCGAAGGTCACTGGGGCGCCTTCCAGGTAGCCGCCCGCTGGACTTATATAGACTTCGATGACGGCATCTTCGAAAACGTGGGGACAGCATCCAAACCGAACTATCCCTTCGCCGATCCGCGCAACTCAGTCTCCGCCGCGACGACCTGGGCGCTCGGCCTCAACTGGTGGCTCAACCCCAATGTCAAGTTGATGGTCGATTACTCACAGACGAGTTTCGATGACGGTGCGGGAGTATTTGACAAGAAGGGCGCTCTGACACCGGTCGTGGCTAGCCGGGAAACCGAGAAAGTCTGGCAGACCCGCATTCAGCTCGGATTCTGAAATTTTCGCTACATCAAAAGCGGAGTTGATCAATGAGATCCCTATTTCTTCCGAGAGTCTTTCTAAGCATGGTCTCGGTAAGCGCGATGCTCGCTTTCGGACCGTTTGCGCACGCGGCGGACGTGACCCTGCTCAACGTTTCCTATGATCCGACACGCGAGTTTTACCAGGAATACAACGCCGCCTTCGCGAAACACTGGAAGGAAAAGACCGGCCGGACCGTCGAAATCCAGCAATCCCACGGCGGTTCGGGCAAGCAGGCCCGCGCGGTGATCGACGGGCTGGACGCCGATGTGGTGACACTGGCGCTGGCTTACGACATCGATCAGCTTTACCAGAAAGGCAAGCTGATCCCGGAAACCTGGCAATCCCGACTCCCGCACAACAGTGCCCCTTACACTTCTACCATGATCTTCCTGGTGCGCAAGGGCAATCCCCTCGGCATCCGGGACTGGGACGATCTCGCCAAGCCCGGCGTCTCGGTAGTCACCCCGAATCCGAAGACATCGGGCGGTGCGCGCTGGAATTATCTGGCGGCCTGGGGCTATGCCTTGAAGAAATACGGCAGCGAGCAGGCCGCGCGCGACTTCGTCACCAAGATCTACAAGAACGCCGCGGTACTCGACACCGGCGCGCGCGGGTCCACCATCACCTTCGCCGAAAGGGAAATCGGCGATGTGCTGATCACCTGGGAGAACGAGGCCTACCTGATCCTGAAGGAATACGGGGCCGATCAATTCGAGATCGTCACACCTTCGATCAGCATCGTGGCCGAGCCACCCGTCACGGTGGTTGACAGAATCGCCGGAAGGCGCGGCACGCGGGAGGTCGCGGAAGCATATCTCCGATACCTATATAGTCCGGAAGGCCAGGAGATCGCCGCCAAGCATCATTACCGCCCGCGGGATCCAGCGGTCCTCGCCAAGCATGTTAATGATTTCGCCAAGATCGAGCTTTTCACCATCACCGAAGTCTTCGGCGGCTGGGAACAGGCACAGAAGATCCACTTTGCCGACGGCGGGGTGTTCGACCAGATTTATGGCGGAAAATGACCAGGGGAACACATGGTTCGGCTTTTACGAGGAGCATCCCGGTATTGCCCCGCCCCCGCCGCGAATCGGGCGATGTCCGCCTCCTCCCCATCGCAGGAAATGCGATGGTTGATGTCCCTCGTGTTGCTCCCTCGCAATGGGGGAGCCTTTTTGAAAACCCTCGCATATACCCATCACCAATAGGAGAGAAGCAATCATGAACCGTGCAATGCGATGTCCCTGGACCAGGACGCCTTCGTCCCAACGACGAATGCGCATTTCCCGAACCGGAAAGCAAAAACCACCCAACATAAAGCGGCAACCCATTCGTCCTATGGAGGAAGCAAGAAATGCCTCTCTTCGAACTCGTCCATTACTTCAATCAACGGCTCAAGGAAGAACAGGGACTGGCGGAGGAACCGCTGGAGTTTCGAGACGGTCGCGTCGCAGGGCGTTTCGGCGAGGTGAGCCTGACCAGTGAGTTTCAGCCGATTCGCCTCGCCGGAGCACTCTCCGTCATCATCGGCCAGGACGCCATTCTCAAGGCGATCCGGGCCAATACACTGGAGACCCCGACCGAACAAGTGTTCGCCGGTACAGCGGACGGCGCCCCGATCGTGAACCTGGATCGGTTCTGCCGCACCCTCCACATGCTCAATTTCCTGCCGCTCGCCCACGACAATGGAAGCCTTTTCCTGCACGTGCATCCGCGCCACATCCTCGGCGTAAGACGTGATCACGGCGCCTACTTCGAGGACGTGATCTTCCGCTGCGGACTGTCCCCGAGGCGTGTGGTCATCACCGTGCGGATCACGCCAGTATACGATCGCCAACTCGTGCGCCTGCTCGAGGGCTTGCGAAATTATCGCGATCATGGTTACGGCACCGCCCTCCAGTTCGACGAGAACTCCGACCACGCTTTCCTGGAGCGGTATTGCATCGAATTCCTCTACCGCTTCACGCCGGATTTCGTGCGCCTCGATACTGCGTTCTTCACCCGGCTCCGGTCGCATCCGGAATGGGGAAGACGAATCCAGAGTCTGCCCTCCGTCATGCGCGGGCTGGATACCCAGTTCCTGCTCGAAGGCATCGATAGCGAAGCCGAAGCCACGCTCGCCCGAATCGTGAACGCCGATTTGGTGAAAGGCCGGTATTACGAGAACCGTCACGCCCCTGCGAAACAAGAAGCAGTAGGCTAGAACGAACTGGCGACCCTGCGAATGCGCCGCGCCTTAAAAACGGGGAAAACGCGGCGCTTCGCCCGCGGTCCGGAATCCACCGGCGCCGAATCCTCGCCCCCATCCTCGCTCCATAGGCAATCTGGTTCCGTCTCCGAGTCGGAATAGTCCCTGTGCGCGGGGACCCGCGGCGCAGCGGCGCTGGCCCCCACATTTCTCGGGAAAATGAAAAAATGGAATAACCATAAAATTATTTTTTCTTTTATTGCATAAAGATACCCGGATAGACTTGCCACCCACGGAATGGGTTTTCGCTTTCTTTGGTAGGCTGCTACTGACTCCAAAAACGACATGCAGAAACGACCTCAGCGCAGCATCTTGCCCGGTTTCTCTTTCACCCTGGGCTTCACCCTGCTCTACTTCAGCCTGATCGTGCTGATCCCGCTGTCCGCCCTTTTCCTCAAGAGTGCCGCGTTGGGATGGCTCGGCTTTCTCGAAGCCGTGACGACACCACGCGTGCTGGCGTCTTATCGGCTGACTTTTGGAGCCTCGCTCGCTGCCGCGGTGATCAATACATTCATGGGGTTGTTGCTGGCCTGGGTACTGGTGCGTTACGAGTTTCCCGGTCGAAAGCTGGCCGATGCCTTGATCGACCTCCCATTCGCCTTGCCCACGGCGGTGGCCGGGATCGCTTTGGCGACCTTGTATTCGACGAAAGGCTGGATCGGCCAATGGGCCGCGCAGTGGGGGATCAAGATCGCCTTTACCCCGCTCGGTGTCGTGATCGCGTTGATTTTCATCGGCCTGCCGTTCGTGGTCCGGACGGTCCAGCCGATCCTCGAGGACCTCGAATCGGAGCTTGAGGAAGCCGCTGCCAGCTTGGGGGCGACGCGCTGGCAGACTTTCCTTCGGGTGATCCTGCCGACGGTTTCCCCGGCGCTCCTCACTGGGTTCGCACTCGCGTTCGCGCGGGCCATCGGGGAATACGGCTCGGTCATCTTCATTGCGGGCAACCTTCCCATGGTTTCCGAAATCACGCCGCTTCTCATCGTCACC
The DNA here is from genome assembly GCA_035559395.1 of Methylococcus sp. Lineage (GTDB taxonomy): Bacteria > Pseudomonadota > Gammaproteobacteria > Methylococcales > Methylococcaceae > Methylococcus. Next base: position 41,645 of record DATMAX010000016.1, read on the forward strand.
AAGTTGGAACAATACGATTACGCGGGCGCCACCGCCCTGGCCGTTTCCCTGCTGGTGATCTCTTTTCTCCTGCTGCTGGCCATCAACTTGCTGCAATGGTGGAGTCAGCATCGGCATGGGACCAGCATCTGATTCAAAACCAGCGAGTCGATATGTCCGCACAACAATTCACGCTCGCCGCTCAGTCACACTGCGTCCGTCACGTTTCCCGCGAGGAAGCGCCCTGGGTGTCTCGGCTACTGATCGCTGTGGCTCTCGGGTTTCTCGCGCTGTTCTTGTTGCTACCGTTGGCACACATATTCGCCCAAGCTTTTAGCAAGGGCTGGCACGCTTATCTCGCCGCCCTCACCGACCCGATGGCGGCGGCCGCCATCAAGCTGACCCTCCTGGTGGCGGTGATCGCGGTGCCTTTGAACTCGTTGTTCGGCCTGGCCGCCGCCTGGGCCGTCGCCAAGTTCGAATTCCGCGGCAAGCAGCTTCTGGTCACCTTGATCGACCTGCCGTTTTCCGTTTCTCCGGTCATCTCGGGCTTGATCTACGTACTGTGGTTCGGCATGCAAGGCTGGCTGGGACCGTGGCTGGCCCTCCACAACATCAAGCTGATCTTCGCCGTGCCCGGCATCATTCTGGCGACGATTTTCGTCACCGTTCCGTTCGTGGCGCGCGAACTCATCCCGCTCATGCAGGCGCAGGGCACGGAGGAAGAGGAAGCCGCTCTGGTCCTTGGCGCCTCGGGCTGGCAGGCTTTCTGGCACGTCACCTTCCCCAACATCCGTTGGGGCCTGTTTTATGGCGTGATCCTCTGCAACGCCCGTGCGATGGGCGAATTCGGCGCGGTGTCCGTGGTCTCCGGCCATATCCGCGGGCTGACCAACACCATCCCGCTCCACGTCGAGATTCTGTACAACGAATACAACAGCCAAGCGGCCTTTGCCGTCGCTTCCTTGCTGACCCTTTTGGCGTTGGTGACCTTAGCCGCGAAAAGCGCCTTGCAATGGCGGCTGACCCAGCAGTTCGCCAAAAACCCTGAGTCTATGTCGGGAATCCAACCATGAGCATCGAGATCCGCAACATCGTCAAGACGTTCGGCAACTTCCGGGCCCTTCAGGGAATCGACCTGCAAATCGATTCGGGGGAATTAGTGGCCCTGCTCGGACCTTCCGGTTGCGGCAAGACCACTCTGCTCCGCATCATCGCAGGTCTGGAGGCGCCCGACCAAGGTCAGATCGTATTCGACGGCGAGGATGCCACCGGTAGCCATGTCCGTGAGCGTCGCGTCGGCTTCGTATTCCAACACTACGCACTGTTCCGCCACATGACGGTATTCGAGAACATCGCCTTCGGCCTCCGGGTACGTCCCCGCAGCCAGCGGCCCCCGGAAGACGAGATCCGGCGGCGCGTCCATGCGCTCTTGGAACTGGTGCAGCTCGACTGGCTGGCCGATCGCTACCCAAACCAACTCTCCGGTGGTCAGCGTCAGCGCATCGCCTTGGCCCGCGCTCTCGCGGTCGAGCCGCGCGTCCTCCTCCTCGACGAACCTTTCGGGGCACTCGATGCCAAGGTGCGCAAGGATCTCCGGCGCTGGCTGCGACGCTTGCATGACGAACTCCATGTCACCACGGTGTTCGTCACCCACGATCAAGAAGAGGCCTTGGAGGTCGCCGACCGGGTGGTGGTACTGAACGGGGGACGGATCGAACAAGTGGGGACCCCGGACGAAGTGTACGAGCACCCTGCCACGCCGTTTGTCTGCCAGTTCATCGGCGATGTCAACTGGTTCCATGGTCGCTTGCACGACGGCCGGGCTCATATCGGCGATACCGCGATCGAGCTGAACGCAAGCGAGCATGTAGACACCGAGCGGGCCGTATTCTACGTCCGACCGCACGAGATCGAGATTCTCCCGCACCGGGAGAGTACCGAAGGTATCGGCGCTACCGTACGCCAGGTCCGCCGCTTCGGCAATGCGGTGCGACTGGAATTGGCGTGCAAGAACGGCGAAGGCACGGTGGAAGCCGATGTGAGCCGTGACACCTGGAGCGGGAACGCCCTCGCGATCGGCGATGAGGTGGTATTGCGGTTTCGTCACTTTCGGGTCTTTCACCCTTGAACGAAACCTTTACGCCACCTAACTCCGTCAGATCGCTACCGGGGATTTTCGGAAACGCAGCGGCACGTCTTTTCGCTGTCCCCTGGAACTTTTCAGCGCCGCTGTTCTTTCGTGCTGACCGGGCTGGAAGGGCGGGATTCTTCACGGCAGTAACGCCCGTATAGATCCCCGTCCTTGGGCAGAGCCGCGCAGACCTCGCCCAAGTGGCCGGATTCCCGTATGGCGCGGAGTGTTTCCCGGTCCTTCTGCTGCAAACCACGAATGGCGGCTTGGATCACGAGGGGACGATCCTCGAGCGGAATGTCCTTCCAGACCGGAAACGATGCACTCACCAAAACCCGGTTGACGAGATAAAACCAAGGGCCCAAAACCGTGGCTCGTTGCAGAGCAAGATGGAACTCCTCGTCCAGCAGATCGAAGCGGGCTTTCCATGCTGCAAGATAAGCCCAAGCCAGGGGCCAACCGGGTTGGGCCGCGACGGTCATACGCGCCTCCCGCAGTCCCTCCTCGATCCGCCAGAGGAGGGCCCCGAGGTTTTCGGGCTCCTGGGTCGCCTGCCACATGTAGAACTGCGAGAGTCGGTCGTGGATGTCCGGATTGGCCGGATCGAGAAATACGGCTTTCCGCAACGCCCATTCGACTCGTTTGCGCTCCGCTTCGGAAGGCGTTTTCGAATCATGCGTGACCCAAAAGTCCAGCAATGCACCCGCCCGGGCGGTATAACCGGCCGCCTTGGCCCGCACCAAAGCGCCAGCCGCCAGCACGAGCAGACCGGCCGCCAAGGCGTAACCAAGGAGAAACCGAAACAGACGAGGCAGATTCACGCGGCTTCCGCCGGACAAGCCGGCGTGAGGCCAACGATCGTGGCGGGCGTCTCCTCTACCAGACGCCTGGCTGCCTCTATGCCCACAAGTCGAGCTACGACGTCCCTCCCGTCGAGAAGATTCGGCGGCCGGTACTTCACGTTGTGGGCATCGGAAGCCAAGATCGTGATCCAGCCTTCCTCCAGGAACTGCAAAGCGCGTTCCTCGGCGAATGGACCGAAACGTCCCACGAGTGACCCGGCGGTCACCTGAAACAGACAGCCCATGTCGACATACGGAAAAATCCGACTGAAATCGCGGATCACCGCCTTGTTACGCTCCGGATGGGCGATCATCGGCAGGATCTCCCGTCGCAGCAACCAGCGCACGAGCTTGTCCGTCCCGACCGGGATCTGGTCATGCGGGAATTCAAGCAACAATACCCGTTTTCCTTGGTACTCCCCGAGGAACGGGATGCGGTTCTCCGCCAACAAGCCCATCATCTCGGCGCATACCCGCACTTCCGCCGCCATCCCGAGTTCCAAGGGAATGCCGTGTCGGGCCAAGGCCTCGCGGAAAGTGTTCCAGACTCGCTCGATTCCCTGCCGATCGTTATCCCAGCATCCGGGCTGAATATGAGGCGTAACCACGACTCGGCGAATGCCATTGGTGACCGCCAGACGCGCGAGTTCGAGGGCCTGATCGAGAGTCTCTGGGCCATCGTCGATCCCCGGCAGCAAATGACAATGCAGATCAATCATATTCCACCCAAGGATCTCACGCCTCCTTCGAAGGGGTAGCGTAGGACCCGCCCCCATAATAATAGCCCGCGTAGTAATAGTCGCCATAGTAACGCTGGCCCTTCTCCACGTCCAAGCGATTCAGCACCACCCCAGTGAGCGGCGCCTTGGCTTTCCGCAGACGTTCGATCCCTGTCCGTACGATGTGGACCGGGGTCTTCTCGGCTTGCACCACATAGATCACCGAACGGGCGAAACGCGACAAGGCGAGCGCATCGCTCACCGGCTGCATGGGCGGGGCATCCAAGATAATCGCGTCGTAGTCGTTCTCCAGCTGACGCAAGACTTCGGCGAAACGCTGCGAAGAAATCAGTTCGAGCGGGTTGGGGGGAATCAGTCCCGCCGGCAGGACGTCAAACTTACCGTCCGCGACCGAGTGAACACACTCTTCCAGATTCGCGGTATGCGCTACCAGATTCGACAAGCCCGGTAGATTCCGCGGCAGTCCCAAGTGCTTGGCGAGATTGGGACGCCGAAGATCGGCCTCGACCAATAGCACCCGCGAATGCAACTGTGCGATCGAATACGCCAGACTCAAGCACAAGGAACTCTTGCCTTCCCCCGGGACGGAAGACGTCACGAGGATGTTCATGCGCGGATCGTCCAGCGCAGAAAGCATGAGACTCGTCCGCACGGTCCGCACCGACTCGGCGAAATTCGACTGCGGCTCTTCCAGATAGATCTTCGAAACCGACTCCCCCTCCTTGACACGGTTTTTCAACAACGGGAGCAACCCAAGCACTGGTACACCCAGTTTCTGTTCGACGTCTTCCGCCCCTTTGAACGATTTGTCGAGGTATTCGATCAGGAAAGCGAATCCCACTCCGGCGAATAGGGATAGAACGAATGCGATGAGGCTCCCCAATTTTTTGTTGGGCTTGAAGGGGATCACGGGGAGAGGAGCGGGATCGACGATTCTTGCGTTCGAAGGCTGCAAATCGCCCGCCTCGGAGGTCTCCCGCAAGCGGTTGAAGAACATTTCATAGAGGTTGCGGTTGGATTCCACCTCTCGTTCCAGTTCCTTGAGCTGACCCTCCTTCCGTGCGATGCCCTGAATTTCGTTTTTTACCGCCTCGATTTGGCGACTGAGCGCCGCCTCGTTGGCACGGGCGGCGTCGAGCTGGTTCTTGATGCCGCTCACCACGCTCGCGATCTGTTTCCGCAGGGAGGATCGCACCGACTGCAGGTGGCTCTCCGCAGCGACCCGTTCCGGATGTTGGGCACCATAGCGTTGTGAAAGCTCGGTGACCTTGGCTTGAGCCTCGTGTTCCTGCTGCTTGAGCTTCTGCACCATGGGATCGTTGAATACCGCCGGCACGGCCTCGACCCTCTCCGATAAGCTGGCCCCCAGTCCCGAGACTTGGGCATATTGGGTTTCCGCTTCCAACCGTTGGCGGCGGGCTTCGATGTGCTTGGCGGTCAGATCACTCAACTGGCTGGCGCTGAGCGACAATACCCCGGCGACCTGATCGGTCCCGGGCTTTCCGGTACCGACATTGACTAGACCTTCCTTTTCGAGATACTGGTGCAAACGACGTTCGGAATCAGCGAGTTTCCTGCGCAGGCCTTCAAGACGGCTGGATAGCCAACTCGAAGCAAGTTTCGTGCTCTCCGATCGCGCATCCAGATTGCTATCGATATAGGCCTGGCCCAGGGCATTGGTGACTTGCATCGCAAGCTCTGGACTGGCAGCATCGAAACTGATCTTCACCAGTTGGGTATTCCGGACCGGGGCGACCGTCAATCGTTTCTGGAACTCATCGACCAGCTCTTCGGTGGGGTCGGGCTCCACCGTGCTTGGAGCCGGCGGCTCGGGTGTATCAATCGGCAACCAGTCCCGCCAGTTCAGGTGGAAACCCTGATCATTCTCGGCTGACTCCGTATCCTCGGGTTCTACTTCCGGCTTGAACTCGGGGTGTTCCGCGAGTTTCAGGGTCTCGATGACCTTGCGCGCGAGCGATCGCGACTTGAGGATTTCGAACTGTGTCTGGTAATAGTCGGCCTGATGGCTCCTCAGTTCGGTTTCATACAGATCCTGTACGTTCACCACGCGCTGTTGCTTGGGTTCGATGATGAGCGTCGCGGTGGCACGATAGATCGGGGTCATCGACAACAAGATCAGATAGGCCAGCACCGACACCGAAAGGGCCAACCCCAAGATTCCCCACAAGTGTTTGCGAATCACTCTCCAGTATTGCAACAGGTCGATCTCTTCCTCCTCGTCGGGAAGATCGACCCAGCCAGGCTGGGTACCCGGAATCTGTGGGAACTGACCGGAAAAGACAGCGGGGTAATCGTGTTTTTCGCTCATGTAAGGGAGGGATGGAATGGGAGGTGCGCGCCTTAGAAAAAGCTCTCTTCGACCGTGATCACATCCCCAGGACGAACCGGAGAGGTCAAGCCGAGTTTGCGCGGCGTATGCGTTGGGTCGTCTTCGTGGATCACCACGATATCGCTCGATGCTCGCTCGGTGAAACCACCAGCCAGAGCGACCGCTTTTTGCACCGTCAGTCCCGGTTGGAACGGGTATCCCCCAGGCGCCTTGACCTCGCCCCCAATGAAGAATTTGCGATACTCGAGCACACTGATGTTGACTTTCGGATCGACCAGATACGGCCCTTTCAACCCTTGTGTAATCAATGCCTCAAGTTCGCCCACGGTCTTTCCCTTCGCCTGGATTTCTCCCAAAAAGGGATAGGAAATCGTACCGGCATCGCTCAGACGGACCTCCGTAGTCAGGTTCTCTTCGTTGAGGACGTAAATCTTGATCAAATCACCGGAACCTAGCCGGTAATCCGAGAGTGAAGACGGCTCTTCGGCGCGACCGGGAAGAAACGAAGACATGCCGAAAAAGATGATCAGACTAAGAAATTTCCATCGCATATTCGAATCGGATGTTGAACATTGTTTGTCGGTTGATGGAAAAGCCGGTCAGACTCCGGGCCGGTCGCACGGAACATCGCCATTTCAAACATCACATGTTCATTTGCAGACTCAGCTCGACCATATTACGACTATAGTCGAATTGCTGCTGCGTGGAAGTGCGGTCGTTGTAAAAATAGTTCAGGCCGGTAGTCAACCAGTAGCGCGGCTTGTAAAAAAGCCCTACGAAAACGCCATAGCCCTCATTCCTGATATCGGAATCGACATAGTTGAACTCCGTCCGGTTGACTTCCAGTCGGCTGCTCAGGCGCTCGAGCCAGCCGTGATTCCAGGACAGCGCATAGTATTGGCTGCGCGCAAAGCTCGCTCCGGAATAGACCGGCTCATTCGCGGTTCGCTCGGCGGCGAGACGGAAGATCGAGTAACTCTTCGGCGCCCAGGAAAGCGCCACCTCATACGTCGGCATTCCCTGTGATTCTCGGGCCGGGTCGTCGAAATCCTTGGTCAGATAGCCTACCTTGATGGACCCCGTGGTCTTGGCGGTCGGCTCCCAAGTGAGCCCAGTGAGATAGTGGCTCTGCAAGCTGGACAGGGATGGAACCCCCGGGGGGGTAAACTGGTAATCCGAAACGATCTCCCGGAGTTCAAATAGGGCGGATGTCTTGGGCATAAAGCGGTAATAGAAGATCCCGCCCATGGTGTAGCCATCGACATCGCGCTGCCGAGTCCGTTCGAGATGATTGGTGTAATTCCGGCTGATGAAATTGAAATATAGATCGATGCGTCCCTTTGCCTTGTTGGCACCATAACGAAACATGGCACCGGCGTTTTGCTCTTCGTACTGATCGGGATCCCTGAGGAGGGTGACGATGTTTCCCTGGCTGAACAGCGTACCGATGGGGTTGTGTGCGAAGCTGGCGCCACCGGTCAGCAGTAAATGGGCGCGATGGCTGAATTCGAGATCCGCAAATGCATTGAGGTAGTTGTCGACGAAGTTGTTTTGGGATGCATTCTCGTACACGCTGCCCCGAAAGGAATAAGATGCCCCCAGACTGTGCTTGCCGAACCGCATGGGAACCAGGAACGTAGGATTCACTACCGTAACGAACGAGGACCTGCGATTCAGATCATTGTAGAACACGTTATCGTCGAAATACTCCGCGACTTTGATACGGGTCAAGAGGGGCAGACGAAACCCTTCCAGGAATCGCGAGCTTTCCACCGGCGCCTCGCCGGTATCGAGGATCGGGCGAATACGGTCGTAAGGATTCGGGGCGCCCGTAGGACCCAGAGATCCTCCATAGGATCCAAAGCCGCTCGAAAACGGGCCGGACGGCGTGTCCGCCATCGCCGGAACCACGCCGAGAGGCAATAACATCATGACCGTTCGACACAGCAAGGAGACCAAGCTATCGCCGCCCTTTGCCTTCAATCCCTGCATTTCGGCCATAAAGCGGCGGGTTGGGGTCATACCGGTTCTTCCCCGACCGGCGATGCGGCAACGGAGTGGCCAGCTTTTCGTCTTCGGGACATCCGCTTTGGTTCGGTGAGATGACGCGAAACCCACGCCAGCGCCAGCAGGATCACGAACAGACTCGCATTGGCAGGAATCTGGAGATTGAAATCCACGAAGGAGTGAACGAGCAAAGCCGTCAACCCCATCAAGGCGGCAAAAGCGATGCCTCGAAGGAACGGGTCGTGACGCTCACGAAGCCCCAATACCGAAATCGTCAAACTCCAGATCACGACTACCGCCATCGGTAGGAAACCGAATATACCCCACTCTCCCAAGAATTCGAGGTAATCGTTGTGCGCATGGTCGGCAAGCTTCGATACCTCGGGACCACTGTAAGGCTGGAATGCGGCGAAGAATGTGCCCGCACCGGATCCCAAGAGCAAGAAATCACGCGTATACGGCTTTGCGTAATCAAATAAATCGACCCGGTTCGCGGCTTCCTCGACGGTCGTCCCTTCGAGCCGCTGCGCCACTTTTTCGATCCCGAAATAGCTTCCCACGATCACCATGTCCACGACCAGGATGCTACCCCAGATGGCCAGAGCCATGCCTCGCGCCATCGTGGAAGAACGGCTTACAAGCAAGTAAACGGCCCCGGCCACGGTCAACGAAACGGCGAATCCCACATTGCCCATTCGGGATCGAGTCAACACCAACCCGATCGCCATGATCACCACACCGACTCGGAGGACAGCCTTCTCGCTCAAGAGAAAATCCCCCACTAACCGAAGCCAGTCGCGCCAGTTCGCGCCAGGAGATCCTGTGCGTCCCCCCAAGAGAAGGCCGATCCCGATCGCCAAACTCATCTCCAAATAACCCGCCAGATGATTGCGATTGACGAAGGTTCCGGTGGCGACTCCGCGGTTGACATCCTTTTCGACCAAAAAGCCGTACTCCAGACCGGTCAAGGTCATGAAAGAACCATAGCACGCTTGGAAGACGCCACTGGCTACAACCGCGTAGGCGAGCCACCGCACCCTCTGCCGGGTTCGCGCAAGCAATAGGACCAGAGCGAACAGCAATAGATACGCGAGTCCCGTATACGCTGCGAGCCGGGTCCGATACGAATTGATGCTCAATGCACCGACGAGATCCGGATCGATGGCGCGGGCCTCGGCATAGATCCGACCTACGCGAGACGACAATCCGACAAGCCAATCCACTGGGATTGGTATCGTTTGGCCGAATGCCCATGCCACAGACAGCCCCATCAGAATGAAGGACACGCGCGCCTTTCGGAACGGAAGGGTAAGCTCCACCTTGCCATGGGCGTATAGCAAAAACCACGCAGCACCCAGTACGAACACCGATGCGCACAAGATACCGACGGCCCAGTCGCGGTTGCTGCCCATCGGTAACGGCAGCCAGACAATCAACCCCAACAAGGCAAAAAATATTACTCGGTCTGCAAGCACCCGTATTCAGATTCGTGGCTGTCGAAACAGACAAACGACGGCCGGCGCGGCTTGCCTTTCCCCAACCCACCGGCCGCTATGCCGAAGCGTCAGCCATTCAAGCTTCGCTCAACCTGTCGATCAATCTTTGCAGTATGGCGTCTGCGGTGGGTCCCGTGCGGTCGCTATCGATAAGTCTTTGCAGTATGGCGATCAGTCTGTCGGGATCCCTACCGAAGGCGCTGTTGAGGACATTCTGCATTTCCAGGATTTGGGTGCGCCTTTCCTTGAACTCTTCCTTACTGATCGCACCCCTGGCAAGCAATTGCTTTAACTCTTCCAGCTGATTCTTAGCCTCACTCTTGAGGGACTGCTGCAAGTTACGCAACTGATCCTGAGTAATCTGAGCCGCCGATATCGACGGAGTTATCGCCGCAATCGCCAAAGATACCCCGACGACCGCCCCCAAGCGAACGAACTTCTTCTTCATATCAGTTCTCCCTTTGAAGTAAAAAAGACGCCACCTGTAACTGTAGTCAAGCATCACAGAAAGTCAAGAATCCGCCAAAATCCCGATCTTGCATCCCGCCGGGTAGCGTCCGTCAAGCTGGTGTAAATTCGTCTCCGGCAGGTTGAGGAGGATTTCTACGCTGCCGCTGGCAAGCTCGCTGCCTCCGCACTCGCATCCGGGATGTCCGTCATCGAATGCTGCGGCAAGTAGCGATGCTGCAACTGCCATTCCTCGTTCGGTTCCATGAGCACGGCCCCGATCAGGCGCAGGATGCTGGCCTCGTTCGGGAAGATGCCCACCACGTTGACCCGGCGTTTCCCTTCCTGGTTGAGCCGCTCCAGCGGGTGGGTCGAGTGCAGCTTCACCCGGTGCGAGGCCGGGAAGGCGAAATACGCCAGCACGTCGTGCTCCGCCTCATCCATGAGCGCCGCCGCTTTCGGAAACCGGCTCCTGCGCTGGTCGGCCCCCTGACGCCAGGCGCGGTGTGCGGCTTCCTCGTCCGGCTGGACGAAGACCTGGCGGATCAGGGCGCTGACCAGGGCCTGGCTAACCTTGGGCACGCACGCCAGGAGGTTCCTCATGAAGTGCACCCGGCAGCGCTGCCAGGCCGGCACAGCACCACTGGGCAATCGCGGCCTTCAACCCTTCGTGGGCGTCCGAGAGGACCCGATTCACGCCGGTCAGCCCCCGCGGTTTCAGGCCACGCAGAAACTTGACCCAGAACGCACGGGCTTCCGATTCGCCCACCCCCAGCCCCAGGATTTCCCTGCGCCCGTCGGTGTTGACCGCGCAGGCGATGATGGCTGCCACCGACACCCCCCGCCCGGCCTGTCGCACCTTCAGGTAGGTCGCATCCAGCCACAGGGAAGGCCACTCGCCCTCGATGGGGCGGCGGAGGCAAGGAGTTCACCCGCTCGTCCATCTCCTGGCACAACGCCGACACCTGGCTCTTGGCTTTTGCCGGTCCTTCCCATGGCCTGCACCCGAGCGTCCACCTTGCGCGTGGACACGCCGCCGATCCAAGCTTCCTGCACCACCGCCGCAAGGGCCTTCTCCGAGAGCCTTCGCGGCTCCAGGAAGGACGGGAAGTAGCTGCCGCTACGAAGCTTGGGGATGCGCAAGTCCAGTCGGCCCAGCCGGGTGTCGAGCGTGCGCTCCCGATCGCCGTTGCGCCCGGTCTGCCGCTCGCTGCTGCGCTCCAACCGCCGGCCGCCGCAATGCCGGAAACCTCGTAATCCATGAGCCGGGCCATGACCTCCTCCACCAGCGAGCGCAAAAAAACCTCGCCGCCCGCTTGCTTTACCCACTCCGCAAATGCCATGCTGCCGTCAGCCATCGTCTTCTCCTTGGTGGGGTTCAGTCTTCGCAAACTCAACCTTACCGGAGATTTCGATGGCTACTACCATCAGCCCGGATTTACACCACGTCCGTGGACTCTACCTCCCGCCGCCTCTCTCCTATGCTGCTACACAGGCAGATTCTGGCGGGTGCACCGAGCCGAAAACACCTATCATACATAGCTGTTGCAGGATGACTCTTGGCAGGTTAGTAGCAGCTCGGCGCAGTCGTCCCCCAAGATACCCCGAGCCACCTTTGCTCAGGACATGGATGCGGAGGGGATGACGACGTAGCGGAAAGTCAGATTGATGCGTTCCCCACAGGGCCGAACCGTCTTGGGCACACAGTGCCACCAGCGGTGCTGCAATTCACCCTCCATGAGCAGCAGGTCTCCATCCTGCAGCGGGATGTCCAGAGTATGGTAGTGCTTGCGGTGACGGATGCGAAACCGCCGTTCGGCACCGAAACTCAGCGAAGCGATGAAAGGCTGGTCCCCCAATTCAGGCTCATCGTCGGCATGCCAGCCCATGGAATCCTTGCCGTCCCGGTAAAGATTGCATAACACGGAGTTGAACCGGCGCCCAGTGAACGCCTCGATCCGTTGCCGCAATTCGGCAAGGACCGGGATCCAGGGCCTCGGTTCATGTACGACTCCGGAATACCGGTACACGGCACCGGGATCGCCATACCAGGCAACGAGGCGCGGCACCGGAACCGGGCGACCCCGGATGCGGATTTCCTCGCCGTGCCACTCCACCTCTTCACGCAAGCGTCGGAAATATTCCGGAGTTTCCGGAGCGGGGATGAATCCTTGGATCTGATCGAGTTCCCCGCCCTCCTCGATCCACCGCCTCACCAACGCCACGATGGCTACCCTTTCATGTACGTGTTCCACACCGGAGAGAATCCCACCACAACAGCCATTCTCCCAACACCACCAGCGTCCAGATCGCCCGGGCATGGTCGGCTTTTCTGGCTCGGTGTTCTTCGAGCAAGCACACGGCGGTGCGGCGATCGATTCCAGCGGCATCCATTGCCGCGGAGGAGAGACGCGATTCGGCCCATTCGTACAAGGGGTCACGCAGCCATACGCTGAGCGGCACGGAAAGACCGCGCTTTTTGCGGTAGACGATGTCTTGGGGTAGGTAACGAAGTGCATACCTCTTCAGGAATACCTTGGTCTGGATCCCTCGCACCCGCTCCCGTTCCGGGAGACCGAATACGAATTCCAGCACCCCCAAATCCAGGAACGGTGCGCGGAGTTCCAAGGCGGAGCGCATGCTGGCGCGGTCGGCCTTGGTCAACAGTCCTTCCGCCAGAGAGGTTTCCAGATCGTGCTGTTGCAATCGATCCAGCATCGGAGCCGGGAAACCATCGGGGCTGGGGAATGCCGGCGGCTCCACGCCCAATCTCCGCAGAATCGCAGGCGAGATCGCGGCGGTCCAGAGCAAGTGGCGGGCGAGAAAATCGAGTCCCTCTCCCTGGACGAAGCGCTTGAGTAGGAAGGACAACGCTACCTTCTTGTCGCTGGCCGGCCACCCTTCCACGAAGCGGCGGATGGAACTCCGGACTGCATCCGGAAGGCGGTTGTAATACTCGGCGAGTTTCGCTCCGAAATAGGTAGGGTAGCCTCCGAACAATTCGTCCGCGCCCTCACCCACCAAAGCCACGCGCACGTCTTCCGCGGCGCGTCGCGCCAGCAGTGCGGTCGGTACCCAAGCGGGATCGGCGAGAGGCTCACCGGATTTCTGGATGAGATCGGCGAGGGTGACCGGGAAATTCTCCGGCCGTACCCAGATCGAGGTGTAGTCGACCCCCAAGGATTCCGCCACACGTACGGCGTACGGACCTTCATCGTAGGAATCTTCGTGGAACCGAAGCCCGTAAGCACGAAGACGCTTCTCCGGATGCAGGCTGCGTGCCACGGCCGCGACCAGCGAGGAATCGAGCCCACCGCTCAGGAACAGCCCAAACTCCACGTCGACATCGCTTTGGCGCCGGACGGCACTCCGGAAAACCGCATCGAAGTCCTCGGAGGAATTCCGAGTGTGCGCCGCGAAGCGGAGACGCCAGTACCGAGTCCGCCGCGTACCGTTCCGATCGATGGCCACGAGTTCTCCCGGCATCACTTTCTGCACCTCAGCGAACGGGCTATGCGGAGCCCGGAAGTAACCCAATTGCAGATAACCGGCGAGAGACTCGGAACTCGGATGCAACGCGATGGGATTCCCGGCACAGAGCGCCGCGACCTGGGAAGCGAAAACCGTGACGCCGTCACGGACGGCGAAAAACAACGGACGCTCGCCCACCCGGTCGCGAACCAAAAGCAACTGCCCGATCCGCGGATCCCAAATCGCGATGGCAAAGGCACCGACCAGGCGCTCCACGAATGCTTCGCCGAGTTCCAGGTAGAGCCCGGGAATCACGGCGACGTCGGTCGCCTGCTCGACTTGGCGACCTCGCCCGGCGAGCCAGTCGCGCAATTCCTCATGATTGTCGATTTCGCCGTTGCAGACGACCATCACGCCCGTCTCGGAATCCACGATCGGCTGCTTTCCATCCTGGCATCCCCGGATCGACAGCCGGGCCATGCCGAACACGGCGGAACCGGACTGGGCGATACCTGAATCATCCGGGCCGCGGTGCGCCAGCGCTGCGACCATCGTGGTGACCCAGGACATCTGACGCGACGGATCCATACCTTCCGCATACGAGACCACACCGCTGATGCCGCACACTTCAAGGCCTCCTGGGGACAGGGAGTAGCACCGCCCGATAACCGGAGCCGATCTCGGTCGGGGTTACCCCGTAGCGCGCGGCCCATGCGTCCAACAAAGACGGGCCTCCGCCTTTCGTGAGAAGGTAGACGGGGTGATCGCGGCTGGCGAGCCATTCCTCCCATCGCGCCCGGGGAATGATCCGGTCCGGCCAGGTCCGAGCGGTATGCAAGGAAAATAAAATGTAATTGCTGGTGAGTTCCTTACCACTGTCACTCAGCACGGTAATGGGACGGCGGAGATAGAACGGCAAACCGTTCGGAAAGCAATTCAGGCAAGCGATTTCGGCATTCGGCGGCAAGAGGTTGGATACGCGCAGCGCCAGTGCGCGCGCTGATCGCCTCTCCCCATAGGCCGACAGCAGATCGAAGTTTGCGGTAACCAAAAGTACCGGCAATGCCAGAAACGCCACGAAACCCCAGCGCACGTCCCGTGCCCGATGGGCGGCGAGCGCGAGCAGGGCGACACCGGTGAACGATAGGGCCACTTTCGGAAGCATCGCGCCGAGCCATGCGGAGGTACCACTTCCGATGTGAAAGAGCCCCTCAAGCATGCCACGATTCGCGGCGGCCAATACGATTACCAGCGCCACGAGACCCGTCGATAGGAACAGACCCATCGTTCCCCGTAATACGATCCGGGCGGCTCCTCCTTGCGGGTTCAGCATAGCCAGGGAAAACAGGCGGGCCGTGAGAATCCCCAAGGCGACCGCGGCGCTCAGGATGTAACCCGGAAGCTTCGATTGCGAGAGGGAGAAGAACACCACTACGACGATCACCCAGACGACGAGCAGGCGATCGGCCCGTGACCAGTGCTGGCGGGCACGCCAGGCCGCCAGTGCCGACTCCGGCAGGAGAAGACTCCAGGCGAAAAAGCCGACGGCGACCACCATCGCGTAAAAATAGAACGGTTGCGTGCGGTGGAATTCGGGCGTGGTGAAGCGGGCGATCGACTCTTTGACGATCCCGTAATAGGGAAAGTCGGGGCAAAGGATGGAGAGCCCCACGAACCAGGGAAGTACGACCGTCAGAAAAACGACCCAATTGGGTAAAGCAAAAAATCGCCTCAAAGCACCCTCTCGCTTCTCGATACGATGGTGGAGTCCCACGACCAAGGTCGGGATCAAGAAGCCCACCGGTCCCTTGACCAGGGTGGCAAGACCCGCCAGCAGCGCGCCGAGCCGATACCAGAGGCTCCGCCATCGCCCTTCCGTCTCTTCGGCCAGATGACAGGCGAAGATGGAAGAACAAACGAAAAATGCAAGAGTCATGTCGAAGATGACAATCCGCGCGAACGCCCAGTACAAAGGCGTCGCGGCCAGCACCATGACGGCAAGGCTCGCGGTCCGCTCCTCGTAAACGCGGCGGCAAAAGAAAAACACCACGGCAAGCAGCGCAAATCCGGCCAGTGCAGAGGGCAGCCGGGCACTGGTCTCGGACTCGCCGAACAGCGAAAACGAGAACGCGACTGCCTTGAAAAAGAAGGCAGGTTTGTCGAGATAAGGCAGACCGTCGTAAGTCGGCACCAACCATGCCCTGCTCTCTCGCATTTCCCGCGCCACTTCGGCGTTACGACCTTCGTCGGGGCTGATGAGAGGCACATCTCCCAAGTGGACGAACAACATGAACGCCGCGAAGAGAAAGGCCAGCTGCACCAGCCATCGGTGACGGTCCGCGATCCGGTTCGGAAGGACACTGGCTTCAGCAGAAACCCGGATTTGATTCCATTTACCTTGCATAAGGGTATTCGTTTTCTTGGGGCACCTGCCCGAATGGCCACCTCGGTCACGGGCCGGGCAGGCAGCCGGATCGACAGGCTTAGCCAGCTTTCGAAGCATCCGCAAGAGGGAACTGCAGGATGACGGAAGAACAATCCCAGTTTCATCATCCCAATGACCCGCCATGGATCCGTATCGCAACGGGAGCGATGAATGAAGTAGCACCTCTCATCCCGAACGTCCGCATCCACCATCACTCTGCCGAGGGAATGCCATGAGGTTCCGTTCGATCCCGAAAAGCGGGATCTTGTTTCGGGTCCTTCTATCTATCTATTGGAGATCCTCTGACACCGGAGGCCAGAGGCGGCGACATTGTACTTCGGATTCCAAGCTCGGAAGGATCGATCCGGAGTTACAATATCTTATCTTTTTTCTTCGACTTGACCTTTCCGGACAAGCCCAATGCAAGCCGTCCCAGCGATCTACATCGACTCCCGTGAGGACCTCGCCGAATTCTGCCGGTCCCTGCGGGGCTCGCGCTGGATCGCTGTCGATACCGAGTTCGTCCGTGACAAAACCTACTTTCCCCGGTTTTGCCTGCTGCAGATCGCCAATCTGGAGCAAGCCGCCTGCATCGATCCCTTCGAAGTCGATGATCTCGGTCCGGTCATGGAGTTGTTGTTCGCCCCCGAAATCACGAAGGTCTTCCATGCCGCGCGGCAGGACCTGGAAATTTTCCTCCACCGATTCGGAGCCATTCCGGGTCCCATCTTCGACACCCAGATTGCTGCCCCACTGATTGGGCTTCCCGAACAAACGAGTTACGCGAATTTGATTTCAGCGTTGCTCGGCGTCCCCTTGAACAAGGATCACACGCGCACCGACTGGGCGCGCCGACCACTGTCATCAGGGCAGATCGCTTATGCCGCCAACGATGTCATCTATCTCGCGGCGGCTTACCAGGAAATCCGCGAACGGCTCGATGCTCTCGGCCGCACCGACTGGCTGGTCGCGGACTTCGCGGCCCTCCTCGACCCGGCACGGTATGCCACCGCTCCGGAAACGGCTTGGCAACGGATCAGCGGCGCCCACCGGCTCCAGCCCGAGCAGTTCGCCCTGCTGGTCGAGCTTGCGGCTTGGCGGGAAACCACAGCCCGCAAGGACGATCTGCCCCG